>NZ_JACJPF010000062.1 GCF_014695915.1 Trichocoleus sp. FACHB-40 | reverse complement strand
ATGAGACTCTGAAGTTGTTTGAAGCATCTCACAAAAAGCAAGCCCAGAACTTTTGTCAGTATTTGCACAAGCATCGACATCGCATTGTCAACTACGATTACTTCCAGGCGGAAGGGGTTTGTTCAATTGGTTCGGGTGCTGTCGAATCTGCCATCAAACAGATTGACCGTCGCATCCAAATATCGGGGGCACAGTGGAATCGGGAGAATGTCCCGCAAGTGTTGGTACATCGCTGTGCTTACCTCAATGGATTAATTGGTTTGCAAAACTGACATGCTCCCAACATCAACCTCCTCATCACCGACCTCCCCACCGAACAACTCGCCGAAGCCCAAATTACTCAATTCGACCAATACGGATACCCTAACGGCGGCACCCTCCTCATCGACCACAACGCCAACGGCATCGGCTGGTACATCGACCCCACCCCCCTCGACCACAGCGAATTCACCACAACCCTCACCAACACCGCCTTCCGCGCCACATCCGACTCCCCCGCAGCCGGACGCTACGACCTCCTCACCACCATCCTCCACGAAATCGGACACCTAGCAGGCTTCATCGATGGCTACTGGGCCTTCGACAGCCACATCCAAACCCTCAACGGTTCTCAACTCTTCGTCGGCGACAACTTCAGTGCCACCCTCACCCCCGATGGCAGCCACCTCGACCCCAAGCTCTATCCCTACGACCTAATGAACCCGACGCTAACTTCTGGCGTCCGCAAGTTACCCTCTCTTCTTGACTTGCAAATCCTTAACGCTGCCCGCTCACTTGGAGAGTGGGAGAGTGGGAGAGTAGGAGAGGGGGGAAATACCTTATTACACGCACCCCTTGACTCTGACCCCCTAATCGCCATTCTCAACGGTAACTTCGACTCTAGGAACGCCACAGAACCCGACTACGGCTGGTCAACCAGAGGCGCAACCGCCATCCTTAACGGACAGGCAATCTTGAGCGAAGACCCCCACCTACTCAGCAACTTCTCTCAAACCTTCATCGTCCTCCAAGCAGCCAAATACCTACAATTCACCCTACTAGATACCACCCTCGGCACCAGTCCCCTCGACCCACCAGATGCCTTTGAGGTAGCACTCCTAGACACCAATACCTACACCTCGCTAGTCGGTACCGCAACCGGACTAACTCAAACTGACTCCTTCCTCAACATCCAACACGACGGCAAAGCTTACTTTAGCTCTCAAGTTTTTAGTTGAAAATGTGATGTTGGGTTTCGTACCTCAACCCAACCTACGAGGCGATGCGATCGCACTGATTTAAGGGGAGCTAGAAGATTGAATGAAGTTAGGATTGAGAATGTTGTGTTTTATGAAACCATCATGCCCGATGGCAGTATCGGTACTGATAGTATCTACAGTTAGTTCATCTATTAGATTGTCTGCTTCTGAATGAGTTTGAAGTGCGGCTGTCAAGAAATTTAATAATATTTTATAGAGTTATTCAGATAACAGGGAAAGCATCTCTGCTATTTCTATCTGCCCTCTCTCTTTTGCATATGCTAATGCGTCCATATTTTTCATACGCTCTCCTGTGTACTTTATCTTAAAATTAACTTTATGCGTGATCAGAACCTCTACGATGTCTATGCTACCGCTGTAAATTGCACTAAACAAGGGATTTCTTTCTGGCAGAGATATATCTATCTCTGCCCCCTTTTCTAACAAATAATTAATGACATCTATTCGCCTTTCTGTGGCAGCAATATTCAAGGCATTTCCTTTCAAAAATCCTGCTTTTTGATTAATATCTACTCCCTTTTCAATAAGATATTTTATAATCTCCATACGGGCATTAAAAGAAACGGCAAAATGTAGCCAATTCCCAAATACAGTTGTTGCATTAATTTGGGATGGCGCAGAAGCAAGTAGGCTTTCTAACTTGGACTGATCACTATTTTTGATAGCCTGTCTGATCTCTTGCATCAACAAATTGGTGTCCATGATATTATCTCGTTTGTGCTGCTATAGCAATCCTAAATGAGTGTGATCGCATCGCCTAGTAGGGTTGAGGAACGAAACTCAACATTACACCCTATATCTATTGAGTTTCACTCGCGTTCAACCAAACCTACGTTTTTAACTTCTTAGCAAGACCTGAAGGTGGAATTGACAAATTAGAGAGATTTGAAGGTATAGGTGGAAAGGTAGATGAAACGGGAGTATTGTTAGCTGGTGGTACGGTTGCTGATTTACCGCACAAAGTTTCTAAATTTACCATTTGACCATTTGCTGTTTGCATATAACAAAATGGCGTGTCAACATGAGACTGTAGTTGCGATGCTGGAAGACTAAAAGCAGCCTTAGTTGTCAGTGTAATCAAAAAGGTAGATAGGGCAAACGTCCAACGAAAAATTCTTAGCATTTGAATCAAACCTGATAATACTCTTCGATTAAGAGCTTGGCTGATCAAGGTTGAAAACAACAACCGCGAAAACACGGAACAAGGGGCATTGTATAATTGAGAGATGACCTCTATCGGTTAATTTTGGTGGGAAACACCAAACAAAACTTTTAACAAAAGAATTATTGTTTTTAAAATAACATCCTATATTTACCAAAGATATTCCTTAAGTGTCGATGAGGTAAAGCTGTAAGGATGATACAGTTCTTTCAAAGATTGCCCTGTAATATAAAAGAAGTAGGAAAGCAGCAATTGCCAGGGTTCATTGGACTTGAATATCGCACACATTAAGTAAACCATATTGCCCTGTATAGGGTTTTTCAGTGGAATATATGGCAGTTCTGACGTTCGGGCCAGCTTGGTAGGGACATGGCAATGCCATGTTCCTACAGATGTATTACACCCAATCAAGAATTGCTAGAGACAGTAACTGCATTCCTGCGGTTTCAACTTGATGTCTGCTAGAAATTGCTAGTAAATGTTCACCCATGCAAGTTGCCAATGTGGATTCTGATAATTCCCCCCCCTGTTGCATCCGCGACATTATTCAAAACAAGCGCCTGCAACCTCATTTCCAGCCAATCGTTTCAATCCGTAGAAGAGATGTTATTGGACTGGAAGCGTTAGCGCGAGGCCTTGGGGAAGGCGGTTCGCTTATTTCTCCAGACACTCTTTTCGGGTTGGCTGCTGTCTTGGACACCATCCTAGATTTAGACAAGCTTTGCAGCAAAACGGCTGCGGAAAACTTCCTACGCCTCCATGCTGCCAACCCAAAGCTGATTTTGTTTTTGAATTTTCACCCTTCTACGGTGGTTAGTGACTTAAAGGGCTGCGGCGAACTGCTGGATGTGGTGGAACACTTAAATCTAAATCCGCACAACATCGTCATCGAAATTCTGGAGTCGCACATCGACGACATCAAAGCGTTGAGTCGGATGGTGGACAGCTACAAGCAGCATGGCTTTTTAGTAGCGCTGGATGACATAGGTTGCGGTCACTCCAACCTCGACCGCATTGCTTTTATCAAGCCGGACATTTTGAAAATCGACCGCAGTTTGGTACAAAATATTCACAACGAATACCACAAGCAGCAGATTTTCAAGTCGCTGGTCATGTTGTCGGAAAAAATCGGCGGTTGGGTAATCGCGGAAGGGATAGAATGCCAGGAGGAAGCGATCGCAGTCCTAGAATTAGGTGCGGACTTGCTGCAAGGCTATTATTTCGCCAGACCCCACGCCATTGATGCCGAACGGGACAACGGCTTCCAAGACACCATCAACGACACGGCAAACAAATTCAAAAGCCATAAGCTGGCTAAAATCAAAGCCCGCAAATCCAAGCAGGAGGAACGCTTGGCGATTGTGGACGCTTGCTTGAGGGAATTGACCACAACTAAGGTGGAAGATTTCGATCGGCAATTGAACGAAATCATTGGTCATTATCCTTCAGTGGAATCGATCCACGTTTTGGATGAAACGGGCATACAAGTTAGTGACTGCATCTGCAACCTGCGGCACTTGCAACCACAAAAGACAATTATTTTTCCTGCGCCCGTTAAAGGCACCGATCACTCGCTAAAGGAATATTATTATCTTTTGCTGGAAGCACAATTCGCTTATTATACGACCGAGCTTTATGTACCGCGGCCGTCGGGAGATTTGTGCGTCACTGTCTCAGCCCGCTTCCATGATGCCAACAACCAACTGTTTATTCTGTGTGTTGCAATGTATGCAGATTTTGCCTTGGAAATTTAGGTGCATGGATTTATTAACCGTCAATTTCCTGCGTAGGGGCATGGCAATGCCCCTACAAATCGCCAATTTTGTCTTAGTGGTTACATTGTCAGAGATTGCACGTTAGTTTCAATTAACTTCGCCAAACTTTGCAAGAAAGCTGCGCCATCTGCACCGTAGATAATTCGGTGATCTGCGGTCAAATTTACCTGCATTTGTCGCCGCACTCCCATCATCCCGTCTTCGGTGGCGACGACTTGGGGACGTGACGCGCCAATTGCCAAGATAGCACCTGTCCCTGGAGGTAATATGGCATCAAACTTGTCTACGCCATACATTCCTAAATTGGAGAGGGTAAAGGTGCCAGAACTGTACTCAGCGGGTTGCAGCTGCTTGCTGCGCGATCGCTCTACTAAATCTTTCCAGGTACGGGACAAAGAGTAAATATCCTGCTGGTCAGCATTTTGCAGAACTGGCGTAATTAAGCCGCCGTCGTCCATTGCTACGGCTACGGCTACGTTAATCGCACTATGATAATGGATTGCCTGCTCTGAGTAGCTGGCATTCACCAAGGGATGTTTTTGCAAGGTTACGGCTACTGCTTTGGCGAGTAGCGCTGTCATGGTGACACCCTTGGATTTAATTTGCTTGTAGAGTTTGTCTAGATTATCGGTGGTGATGGTGTAACCAACGCGGAAAGTAGGCACTTGCAGGCTGGCTACCATGTTCCGCACGACGGCATTTTGCAGCGTGTTGAGGGGGACGACACTACCCGGAACGGCAACGGCTGGTATAGTGGCTGCTGCTGCGGGTTTAACAGCTGGTGCTGGTGCTGGTGCTGATGCTGGTGCTGGCTGTGGTGCAACAGGTGCCATTGTTGGTGTGGCAGTTGCGGCGGCAGGTTGTTTACCTTTGTTCGCTGCTGCTTCTACATCTTCGGCAACAATGCGCCCGTGGGGGCCGCTGCCTTGGATGTTACTTAAATCAACTTTCAGCTCTTTTGCTAATTTACGGGCGCGGGGTGAGATGATGCTGCGTCCGTTGCGGCGTGCCGCTGGTGGCGTTTCTACGGCTGCGGTAGCGGCTGCTGGCTGTTCTTGGGGAGTGGGGGCTGGTGCAGGTGTGGGGGTGGCGCTGCCAGCACTGGGAGCCTGTTGTTGGGCTGTTTCGATTTCGGCTTCGGTTTCTGCGACCAGCGCGATCGCTGCCCCAACGGGTGCCGCTTCCCCAGCAGGTACGATGATTGTAGCCAGGTAGCCTTCATAAAAGGATTCCACATCCATATCGGCTTTGTCTGACTCTACAACGACCACGGTTTCGCCTTTTTCCACTTTGTCGCCTGGAGATTTGACCCAAGAGACTATTTTGCCTTCGGTCATCGTGGAACTAAGAGCGGGCATGAAAACTTCGTGAATCATGGGGTGGTCTTCCGGATCGACAGTCTACAAGAACAAGATTAAAGCCAGACGAATATTGTATCTTGACGGATGGCTTAGGGGCGAAGCATTCGAGGAACAATTTCTGACTTTATCCCAAATTTTTCGCTTGGGATGCTTCTCTCCTACTATCAGACCTTACCACGGTCTATATGTCTGTATTGCTGACAACCTTACAACGCCGATTCCTCCGGACGCTGGTGCTGCTGGCTAGAATGGGATATATAGAACTAAATTGAAACTTTCTATTATATCTAATGTCTGGCAAATTTGGAATTTCCTTTTTGGTTTTAGTAAGTATGACGCTGAGTTTGGGTGCTTGCAACGACATCCGTGAACAATACCCTCGGTCAGCTATAAATCCAGCTATAGGTTCAGATATAAATAATAGTCCTACGCCTGGGTTACAATCGCCAACGACACAGGTGAGCCAAGGTATACCCGTTAGTGCAGAGGCAGAGAGAGAAAAGTATAAAACTATACCGCTAACGAATATCAAAGATGCTAAATCTTTGAAGGGAAGTGACCCGCAAGCGATCGCGCTTGCAGCTTTCGGTGACATTGAATCCGAGGGAGGCTCGCGGGATGTTAGGCTTGAGTATCCGCAACCAGATCGAGCTGTTGTAATTATTACTCAAACTGGGGTTGCAGATGACTCTGTTGGTAGTATTAAGTATCGCGTAGAATTTGCACCAACCTCTCCATCAGCCCAAAAGCCCCAAGAATGGACGATAGCTTGGGTTGGTTCCCAGGTAAAGTGTCATGTGGGGCGGGGTCATCAAGATTGGTCAACCGAAATTTGTCAATAGGGGCTGGGGACTGGGGGCTAGGGGCTAGGTAAGACTTTTTCCCAATCCCCAATCCCCAATTCCCAAATTCTTAAATTTCCCCGCGAATTTCTTCGACAATTCCATCCCGCAGAAGAATTTCTACCTGCATTTTTTGAATCAGGTTGTCTCCCGGTTCAACTTTAAAGAAGCCTTCAATTTGACCGTGATTAACCTCGTCGTTGAGGTCTATCATTTGCACTTGTTGCAACTGTTGCAGCAGCTGATTCTTTTGCTCTAGGAATTCACTTTTCTTTTGATTGACTTGGATTTGGATATTGTCAATTTGTTGTATCACTTGAGGGCCAGGGGGCTGCAAACTCTGTTTTTGGATTTCCGATATTGCCCTCTGTCCTTGCATCTCCAGCTGTTGTAGCTGAGAGTCAAGTTGATTAATTTGTGTCTGTAGTTGCTGCTGTGCTTCCTCCTTCCAACGAGGAGTGACAACCGCTTTAATAGTAACTGGTCGCTTCAGCAGCAGGTGTGATTGAGAAACATCCATATCCGTTGTACTTGAGAAAATTAAAGGAGTACTCAGAAAAGTTAGAAAGTTTTTCCGCCTACGGCGTTCCCGTAGGATCAGTTTGAAGGTTGAAAGTTACAGGTTTAAACTTAACCAATTTTTAACTTATTAACTTTCAACTTGCCAACTTTTCAACTTTCCAACTGAATCAGGCAAACATCCCGTCGATCATATCGCGGTAGCGTTCCATTACGACAGGTCTCTTGATTTTCAAGGTTTGGGTCATCATGCCATTTTCAATGGAAAAGGGTTCTAAAATTAGCTTAAACGGGCCAATACGGTCATCTGGGCGATATCCAGGGCGATTTTGCACCTCTCGGTTCAACTCTTGCCGGATTAAGTCCTGAATGATCTTACTATCGAGGTCTATTTCTGGTGTGCCTGGGGATGGTTGGTCTGGTAGACGCAAGTGTAAATTTTGTAAAGCTGCCCACTTTTCCAACGCTTCCACATTCGGGACAATTAAAGCACCAAGCGATCGCTCATCTTGTCCTACTAGAGTAATCTGGTCGATGTAAGGGCTACGCAGACAAGCATCTTCAATCGGCTGCGGTTCGATATTTTCGCCATTAGTCAAGACAATCGTATCTTTCGCCCTTCCAGTCAGCACCACATCATTCCCCACCGTCAGCCAACCCAAGTCGCCGCTATCAAACCAACCTTCCGGGTCAATTGCCTTAGCGGTGGCTTGAGGATTTTTGTAATAGCCGCGCATAATTTGGGGGCCTCGCAACAACACTAAACCTCGTTGACCGGCAGGAAGCGGCTGACGAGTTTCCGGGTCAACAATCTTAGCTTCTGTGCCGGGAATTGGTTGTCCGGATGAACCTCGCAAATTATGCCAAGGGCGACGGGCGTGGGTGACGGGAGAAGTTTCCGTAAGGCCATACCCTACGAGTACCTGAAGCCCAGTAATTTCAAAGAAGTTCTCTAAGTGCATGGCCAAGGAACCGCCGCCACTGAGAACATACTTCATTTTTCCTCCTGTAGCTTCGCGTATTTTTTCATACACGAGTTTTCCAGCAAGAGCATGGATAGGATACAAAGCTAAAGCTTGTATTCCAGCCAAGATTTTCTCTGGAAGCGAGGGAGATAGGTTATCTAAGCGTAACTTTGAGAAGGTGCGACGAGCCTTGATGTAACGCTGACTTATATTTAGTAGGTTGTGAACCAGTTTCTGTTTGTTAGCTGGTTGTTCGCGGAACTGCTTTTGGACACCTTCATAAATTGATTCCCACAGCCGAGGAACGCCAACCATGTACTGAGGTTTATATTCTTTGAAGTCTCGCTTGATGTGACGAATGTTGCTGTAAATCTGGGTGCAACCTTGGGAGAGAAAAAAGTATTCGCCAATACGTCCGAAACTGTGCCAAGTGGGGAGAATGGTGATAGCGCGATCGCCTTTATGCGGTTGTAAAACAGCTCCCAAGGTGGTTAACTGGTGCATTAAGTTGCCATGAGTCAGCATCACACCTTTCGGCTTGCCTGTGGTGCCGGAAGTATAAATTAATGTCGCCAGATTTTCTAGGGTTTGCGTGACGCTTTGTAAAGATTGATTTGCTCCAGCTGCCATAACTCCAGAAAAGTTCAACACTTTCACAGTGGAGTCTTGGAGTGGTTCTTCATCGGATAGTAGTATTACCAACTGAACTGGCAAATCTTTGAGGTTTTCCCAAAGTTTTGAGAGCGTCTTTAAATCTTCCACTACCAAGGCAGTGCTGCCGCTATTTTCGAGTATAAATAGTAACTCTTGGCGCTCTGCCTGAGCGCTGCGAACAGCGTTAAAGGCACCCGCTGTCATAATACCTTGGTCGGCAATGAACCAGCGAGGGCTGTTGTCAGAAAATAAAGCTACGCAAGATTCTGGTTTTACTCCCAATACCTGCAATCCAACCGCAAATTGTTGAATTTTATCGGCAAGCTGGGTATAAGTTAGCACAACTTCTGGTTGAGAGTGCGGGTCGTGGAGGGCTATGGCATCCCCAAAATGCGATCGCGCTTTTTTCCAGACTTCGGGTAGAGATTGGGCTGAGCTGTAATCTACCACATGGCTGAGGTTAGCACGCTCTCGCTCGCTGAGACGGAAGGTGGGAGCTTTCGACATACTCAATTTCTCCTATAGCTAATCGCTGTGTTTCCAACATACTCCTTTGGGGGGAGCGGATAGCAATTTTGACAGACAGATTTTATTTTGCCATACGGTTTAAACTTGGTAGTATTTTATACTTTACTTTTGTAGCTTGACAGTGTATTCTAATAGAATGGGAATCTGTGCGCGCAAAAAAAAAGTCACTTTTTTTAACACAGAGGTAAGCGGAGGTTTTCTTTGCAACCCTTCGCCTTAAAAATTTTTATTCCTTCGTTTCCACATTCCTCGTACCAGTCGAATTTCATCAAAGCTATAGCTTTCCCCTAAGAATTCGCGAATTTTGGTGAGAGATTCAGTAGCAGTAACTTCAATAGCTTTTAAAATTTCTAGCTGACGTTCTGGGGAAACCATCGAGTTTATATCTATTGGCTGATTCAGGGCAATTAATTCAGCTAAATGATCTACAATGGTGCCTGTACGCAAGTCACGTTGTTGGGCTATTTCCGCAACGCTCAAACCTTGCATATACAAATCCAATGTTTTGAGTTGGGTGTAGCTGGGTTGATTTTTTGACGGAGTTGTTGCTGTTGCTACCGGGGTTTGTGGGGTAATTCCTTGCTCTTTACAATAAGCTTGGATTTCGCTTACAAAACGTTCCCCGTACTGCGCTAGTTTATATTCCCCAACGCCGGAAAGTCTAGAAAATTCTGTTGAAGTTTGGGGTTGCGATCGCGCCATCAACTTTAATGTAGAATCTGAGAAGACAACGTAGGGCGCGACAGATTGTTCGTCTGCTAATTGTTTGCGAAGCTGGCGCAGTCTTTCATACAACATTTCCACTTCAGCAACTCTTTGCGGTGATTCCTCTATCACTGCTACAGTCGGAACCGCAATTTTAACTTCACGCTGACGGCGCAATACTTCCCAGCTGAGGGCGTTAAGCTTGAGGACAGAATAACCGTCACTGGTTTGATCTACAAGTCCTTGGTGTAAAAGCGATCGCGCCAGCATCTTCCAATCGTCTACACTTTTATCTGTACCAATACCATAGGTAGAAAGTTCGTGATGTCCGTTTTGCTGAATTTTCTGATTTTTCGAGCCGCACAGCACATCAATGATATAATTCATCCCAAATCTTTCTTTACAACGCGCTACGCAAGAGAGAAACTTTTGGGATTCAATTGTCCAATCTTCTAGAGGTTTCGGAAAGCGACAGTTATCACAATTGGCACAATTACCTTCAAAACGTTCTCCAAAATAACTTAGTTGAATTGTGCGGCGACAATCTGTTCCTTCAGTGTAATCTATAACTTGTCGGAGCTGTTGACGGGCAATTCTTTGCTCTTGGGGATCTGATTTTTGGTCGATAATATATTCAATAGTTTTAATATCGCCGTAGCCGAAAAATATTGTACAACTAGCAGGTTCTCCATCGCGTCCGGCCCTTCCTGCTTCTTGATAATAACTTTCTAAATTGCGCGGTAAGTCGTAATGAATTACAAACCGCACATCAGGCTTATTAATGCCCATACCAAAGGCAATTGTCGCCACCATCACTTGCACATCATCCCGAATAAAACGTCTTTGATTAGATGTGCGGTCTTCATCACTTAGTCCCGCGTGATAAGGTAAAGCTTTGATGCCATCTTGTTGTAGCCTAAAAGCAATTTCATCGACCCGCTTGCGACTCAGACAATAGACAATTCCGGAACCTTTAGCTGCGCGAACTTGTTGCAAAAGTTGCGAGTAAGCTGTTTTTAGTTTTGGCTGAACTTCGTAATAGAGATTCGGGCGATTAAAGCTGGCAATGTGAATATTTGGTTGCCGCAGCACCAACTGTTGTATGATGTCTTGGCGGACGCGCTCGGTAGCAGTGGCGGTGAGAGCTAAAAAGGGGACATTTGGGTAGCGATAGCGTAGCAATTGCAACTGGCGATATTCCGGGCGAAAGTCGTGTCCCCATTCTGAGACGCAGTGCGCTTCATCAATTGCGATCGCACTGACGCCAATTTTATGCTGTACTAAATCTAAAAATGGCAGAAATTTCTCCGATAGCAGCCGTTCCGGGGCAACGTAAAGTAATTTTACGCGACAGTTGAGGATGTCTTGTTCCCGCGATCGCACTTGCGCCAAACTCAGACTACTATTGAGGAATGTCGCACCAATTCCATTATCCTGCAACGATTCCACCTGATCTTGCATCAAGGCAATTAAAGGCGACACCACCACAGTTAATCCTGGTTTCAGTAGTGCTGGTAGCTGAAAACACAAAGATTTCCCACCGCCTGTAGGCATCACAACCAGCAAATCCCGATTAGAGAGCGCTTGTTGTATTATCTGGCGTTGTCCGGGGCGAAAGCTATCGTAGCCAAAAAATCGCTTTAGCGCGTGTTCGAGAGATTGAAACTGAGACATTGTTAGCGAGGGCTTCTGCTTTTTCCCCTCATAATGTTAATAGATCACGAAGCAAAGTAAAGTTATGCCAAAAGCAGTTTGGAATGGTGCAATTTTAGCCGAAAGCGATCGCACCGAAGTAGTGGAAAACAACCACTACTTCCCAGCCGACTCCATCAACCGGGAATATTTCAAAGAAAGCAACACCCATACAAGTTGTCCCTGGAAAGGGCAAGCCAGCTATTATACCATCGAAGTCGATGGGCAGGTTAACAAAGATGCGGCTTGGTACTATCCCCAGGCAAAAGACAAAGCCAAGAACATTGAGGGTTACATCGCCTTCTGGAAAGGTGTAAAAGTCGAAGCTTAAAAAAGCTCTCCCCAACCCCGTTCCTGGGCTGCGGCCTGGGAACGCTCTTAGAACAGTCTCAGCCTCCGGGGTGTTACTATAATCTGACCCACAGCGGCGCTTCAGTAACAAAATAGCCATTCCCAGGCGGATACTGGGAAGCAGAAAGATATCCTTCCCCCAGTAGACGGATGTAATGTTCCTGTTTTTTGTTAAACCATTAAATCAAAGCAGAGGAGGGGGCGATGCAACTTACAGGAAAAGTGGCACTCATCACGGGTGCTGGTTCGGGTATTGGCAAAGCTGCGGCGGTGCTGCTGGCGAAAGAAGGCGCGAAAATAGGCGCATTAGGTAGAAGTGACGACGAACTCAAAGCAGTTGTTAGCGACATTCAGGCTGCTGGCGGGGAAGCCATAACGCTTAAGGCTGACATCTCCGAGCCAGAGCAGATGCAACAAGCTGTGGAACAATTGGTAAATCAGTGGGGACGCTTAGATATAGTCTTCGCCAATGCAGGAATTAACGGTGTCTGGGCATCGCTGGAGGATTTGACACCCGAAGAATGGGATAAAACGATGGATGTCAATCTCAAAGGCACCTTCCTTACCGTCAAATATGCCGTGCCTCATCTGAAAAAGCAAGGCGGTTCGGTGATTGTCACCTCCTCCGTCAACGGCACGCGAATGTTTAGCAACACGGGTGCGACAGCCTACGCCTGCACCAAAGCCGCCCAGGTCGCCTTTACTAAAATGGTGGCGCTGGAACTGGCGGAACACAAGATTCGAGTCAATGTGATTTGTCCAGGGGCAATTGACACAAATATAGACCAAAACACTGAGCGTCGCGAATTGGAAGAGATTCGGGAACCTGTGGAGTATCCCGAAGGACAAATTCCCTTAACAGACGGTAAATCTGGAACATCAGAGCAAGTGGCTCAGCTAGTATTATTTCTAGCTTCCGATAATTCTAGCCACATCAGCGGCACGGAAATGTGGATTGATGGCACCCAGTCGTTGCTGGTGGGGTAGAACGGAAATCAGCGTGTTTGCGAAAAATCGTGCCAGTGGTGAAACTTTTTGCTATGATAGCGATCGCACCATGCGGATGTGGCGGAATTGGCAGACGCGCTAGATTTAGGTTCTAGTTTCGCAAGAAGTGAAGGTTCAAGTCCTTTCATCCGCATTACCAAAGAAAAATAGTCGGGATGTACAGCTGTACATCCCGACTATTTTTCTATTAGGTTGATGATTGCTGCTGATATGCCAAATATACAGCCTCCAAAAATAAATTAGCGCTTACTCCAGGCGGCACATTTTCCAAAGCAATGACTTCTTTAACCTGTTTAGCCAGTTTTCGGCTCAATTCCGTTCTTGCTTCCGGAATCATCGCCTCACGCCGCTGCAAATACTCTCGAATTACAGCAAAATCTTCTGGCAATAAGCTTGACAAATCTGCTTCTATTTGCAACTTATCAGCCAAAACTTCTGCATTCTCGGAAACTGAGAAAGTTTTAGCAATAACTTGCTGTTCTTCTTGAATCACAATAGTTCCCGCCACCAAATCTCCCAGGCGCTTCTCTTTTCGGGTAAGTGTGATTAAAAACACTCCCAGAAACAAGATGTCATCAACAGGGCGTAACAAAGCCCGCAGCGTTGAATGTTGTAGCCTTATCGGTCTACCATCATCACGAATTACGCGAATTTTGACAAAGCGCTTACCAGGTGTTTGTCCCCGCCAGAAGGCTTCAAAAAAAACAAAATAACCTACATAGATTGAGAAGGTAATTAAGGACAGAATGGCTATTAGCCAAAGGCTTAAACTACTGTTATTTAAAGCAATACTTTCAATTAAAGCTACTAATTGAATAGAAAATACTGCCCAAACGATTAGGAAGACCAGCAGAATTGCGCTTAAGAAAATATAGTCGATAAACAGCGCATAAGCTCGATTGCCAATTCCTGCTAAAGTAAAGTCCAGTTCTACGCTTTCCGGAGTTTGGAGCGTAACTCGATTAAAAAAGTGCATAGCAGTTGAGCAAAGCTTGAGATTGAATTAGGTAATAGTGTCAGCCGGCGAAGATAGGTAAAACACCTAATTATTATCGCGCAAATTCAAACCCAAACCTTCCCGGCGACTGCGGAGATCGTAGTAGATAACTGCTTTAACCGCTTGCCAGAAGGGTATTAAAAGCGCCCCACTTGCTATGGTTAGCGCTAAAAATAGCACTAAATACAGCACCCCAAAGATGGGAGAGTCTGCGGAAAACAAAGCACCTAATAGCAATTGAATCATAGTCGTAAGTATTTGAACAACAATGGATATAGGCAGAGTGATTAAAAAGGAAACAAAGACTATCCATTGCAGTCGCCCGACAAATCCCTCAGTTAATTGCCAACTGCGACTAATTGCTGAATTTGCAGTCATATTATTCTCAATCGCCAACGGCACTTCCACGATAAACCAGCGGGAAATAAGCCGGATATATACAACCAAAAAGACAATTACGGCAATAACTGTCAGCAGACTCACAATGATAGTTGCCGTAGGATTCCGTCCAAGGATAGCACCCAGCACCACTACCAGGAGACCAAAGCCAATACTGGCGGCAAGCGCTATTCCAGAAAGTATCAAACTAACCAAGATTCCTGCCCAGAAGAAACGCCACATCCGAGGATTGACATGACGGCGGGCATCATTTACAGTTTCCGGACGTTCGAGTAATTCACTAAAAACAAGACGCGAGATTAGCGCTGAGATTGCAGAGAATTTTGCCCAACCATAAATCGGAACTAATATCCACAGATAAGCGGTGAACGCCAGACCATAATATAACTTGAAGCGATCGCGATAAATCCGCAAAGCAGCGCTAACGACATTGCCTACACTCAGCGGCCCTGCGGGTTGGCTAAAGCTGGGATTCTTAGACATGAGGATTTCTCCAGTTGTGTGAGGCGCAAAATTTAACGCTATCTTAGGCCAAGTCTGGGAGAATTCTGGGAAATTTCATGAATATTCAACGTTGGATTACGCGGCGGGAACCGAACTGGAACCGCTTAGATGCCCTTTTGAGACAAGTCGAAAAAAAAGGGATTGCGTCTCTGCAAGCATCGGAAATTGGGGATCTAGCTAGTTTATATCGTTCTGTAGCGGCAGATTTGGCTAGAGCAAAGACAAACAACGTGGGAAATATCCTGGTGCAAGATTTGCAAAAATTAACATCTCGTGCATATAACCAGATTTATCAAGGTTCGCGCCGTCAGGAATGGGAAGCGGTGCGGGATTTTGTGCGTTGGGGTTTTCCGGCGGTGGTGCAAGAGACATTTGGTTACACGGCGGTAGCGACGGCGATTTTTTTCTTGGCGGCGCTGATTGCGTGGTGGTTTGCTTGGCAAGATCCGGTGTTTTTGTCGCTGCTTGTTCCAGAAAAATTGATTTCACAGGTACGCGATCGCCAAGAATTATGGATGGGGTCGATTGTCGGAATTGAACCTTTAGCTTCTAGCAGCATTATGATTAACAACATCTCGGTATCCTTTGGTGCTGTTGGTGGTGGTATCACTGCTGGTGCCTATACGATATTTCTCATGGCATTCAACGGGCTGCATATTGGCGCGATCGCTGCTTTAGTTGCTCAACATAATTTGGCTTACCCTTTCTGGGCGTTTGTTTTTCCTCACGGTTCCCTGGAATTACCTGCGATTTTTTTAGCTGGTGGGGCTGGTTTATTGATAGGTAAAGCTATTCTTTTTCCCGGTAAATATCGTCGCGCTGATGCGCTAAAAGTTCATAGTTTGCAGGCGGCTCAGTTATTATTTGGCATTGTACCGATGCTGATTATTGCTGGTACTATTGAGGGCTTTTTCTCGCCTAGTCCAGTGATTCCATCTGCGATTAAGTATGTTACTGGTATAGTGCTTTTTACCCTTTTAGTAATATATTGCAGCCGTAAAAGATTTGATAATATAGCAGTCCTAAAGGATTCGTGAGGGCGAGATCCGCGACTTCTTACAGAAGTCGCGGATCTGAAGGGCTGGCTCACAACTCAAATAGGATTGCTATATTCAGGCTTGACTAAATACTTAAAATTCTGATTAGCTTTTTTTTACAATGCTCAACCCAAGCTACAATTTTTTCTTTAGACGCAAAGACGCGAAGAGAAGAAACAGAAGGATTGCTATGGTATTACAACTGATTGCGGGCTTTGAGTTGCAGATAGCGGTCTACAAGTTGTTCACTGATTTGATTGGCGGGTGCATCTAAGACTAAAACGCCTTTTTGCTTGAGTTGGGCAAAAGCTACTTGGCGCTGGGCGAGTAAATCTAGGGCGACAGCACGAGTATAAGTAGCTTCAACTTGTTGGGTGGGGGTGTGCGCCAGTCGGTCAACTTGGGGATCGCGCAGAGTGACGCAAAAAGGTAAGTAACGGGGCGTGAGGCGGCTTAGTGCAGCAAGCAGTTCAGCGGAAGCGGTGACATCAACTATGTCTGTAATTAGAACTACCAAGGCGCGACGAGTTTGCTGAGTTACCAGTTTTGTTACAGCACCAACATAGTCGGGTTCTAACAACACTGGTTGAATGGGGGTGAGACGTTCAGTTAGTTTGGATAGCTGATGCTGACCTCGTTCTGGGGAAATCCAGGTAATTATTTCGCGGTCAAAAACGCCGACTCCCACTTTGTCACCTCGATTTAACCCAGCTAGTGCTAGGGAGAGTGTGCTATTTACTCCCCAATCAAAACGCTTCAAACCCTGTACTCGTGCCGTCATCAAGCGTCCCCGGTCGAGTAAAATAATCAGAGTTTGCTCGCGTTCTGGTTCCAAGACGCGCATCAGTGGGCGACTGCGGCGGGCGGTTGCTTTCCAATCAATTAAGCGGGTATCGTCACCGATACCATATTCTCGCAGTTCGACGAATTCAGTACCCATACCGAAGCGTCGGGATTGGCGCATTGTCCCAGTGTTTTCTAAGGTGAGGCGAATTGAAAGCGATCGCAACCCCACTAAGTCTGGATAAACTGCCACTTCCTGACTTTCCGGGATCTTCCAGTCACGCCAAACTAAACCCCAAGGACTCAGCTGGCGGACTTGAATATCTCCCCAGACAAACTCACCGCGACTATCTGGACGCACAGTATAAGTTAGTTCCTGAGTGCTGTTGGGGTCGATTGTTGTTTCTAGGGTTGGTTTAGAAACCTGAAACTCTAACGGATAGTAGTCCCGCAAGCGGATTTTAGCCGACTGCTTTCCCGATTGCACCGATAAAACAACCGGATTATCCCGCCCAATCGAAAGTCGCTGTAAGGGATAGCGCGTCACTTTTACAGCGTTCGACTTCACCCGTTGTCCGTCCCAGACAGCTAGAAGTAATATCAAAATATCGAATAGCAGGGTGATAAGAATGCTGGTTTTTTCGTCCCAAATGATAGCTAGTATGATAGCGATCGCAATTCCTAGCAGCAATAGAAAATAGAGGCGTTGTGAAGGAATCATAAAACCTCGCAAGATGTGTCACCTTCCCAAGCGATCGCCTGGAAAAGTTAATATTTACCTTGGTACTGATACTTGATTTAGTAGCGACGCAATTACAGAGTCAATCTGTATCCCATCCAACTGCGCCTCTGGTTTCAGGATCAGGCGGTGACGCAAAAGCGGCGACGCAACTACCTTCACATCATCAGGAGTGACATAATTTCGCCCTGCTAACCAAGCTTGCGCCTTACTTGTTTGCAACCAAGCTACAGCCGATCTAGGGGAAGCCCCCAAGGTGATATCGGGATGTTTGCGCGATCGCTGCACCAAAGACAACAAGTAATCTAATATATTATCTTCCACTTTGACAGCTTGAACAGCTTGACGAGCGCTAATAATTTGCTCTACTGTTGCTATAGGTTTGAGAGGAGCCAATTCTATCGCCTTTGAGCGAAACCCGGATTGAACATTCAGCAACATTTGCTTTTCTGCTGCTGTATCTGGGTAATCTACAACAAGTTTAAATAAAAATCGGTCTAATTGTGCTTCTGGTAGAGGATAAGTTCCTTCAAATTCTAGAGAATTTTGGGTAGCAATCACCCAAAATAAATCAGACAGCCGCAAAGTTTCCCCATCTAGCGTCACCTGCTGTTCTTCCATTGCTTCTAACAGCGCTGCTTGGGTTTTTGGTGGTGTGCGGTTAATTTCATCCGCCAGCAAAACTTGGGTAAAAACTGGCCCTTTTTTCAAGGTAAAACTGCGGCTATTTATGTCAAAAATATTCGTTCCTAAAATATCTGATGGCAAAATATCCGGTGTTAGCTGAATCCGACGAAAATCTGCTTGGATTAACTTTGCCAGCACTTTTACCAGTAGGGTTTTTCCCGTTCCTGGTACTCCCTCAATAATTACGTGTCCACCACTTAGCAGCGCTATTAGTAACTGCTGTACCAGGGAAGATTGACCGACAATTATTTTATCTAAAGTTTGACCCAGGCGGGTAAATATAGTGGCTTCATTCATAATTTAGTTGTTAATAATTTCCCCATTTTTTAAAATTTGTAGAGTGCTTCGTAAGCGTAACCCACTCTACCAAATAAAATTGCATTTTGTTGACTCCACGCTCCTAAGATGGAAGGCGACGACGAATTTGCTCCCATTTTTCTAACCAAGCTAACAATTTTAACTCGCTCATTTTAGATTTTCGCGAATGTGAATTTAGCAATGATTCTAGTTCGGTCGCCGGATGTCCCGTTTGCTGTACCCAACCGTCTATAAGAGATTGATGGTCGAGGGGAACCTGTCCTAATCCTAAAGCTTTTTGCAGTTGTAGCTGTTCTTCTTTGCCTACCACCTCGACAACAAACTCAGTGCTATTGGCTTTTTGCAAGACACCTGCTAAGGCTTGGATGTAAGCAACGCTATTATCTATTACTGGTGCTGACAAGGTGAGAGGTTGTCCAAAACGACGATTACCACCCCAGATGGCGACGAGTAGGAGGATGAATCCCGGTACTAAAGCTGGAAATAAAGGCGTTTTTGTGAAATAAATAATTATGTTTTCCCCTTGTTCCCGCTTGATTACTTCTGGATCTTTGTAACCGTGGAGATATTCATCTACTAACAGCTGGTTGGGAATTGATAATTTCTTACTTTCTCCCGATTCCGTAACAATTTGTGCTAGAAATTCATAGTTACTTTTGAAATCTTGATAAGCGTTAGCCGCTAGATGGGGCGTAGTAGCGTAAACAACCTTTCCTTTGCCGATGCTTTCTTCCCAGACAATCGCACCAAAGCGATCGCTTAAAAGTCCTTCCGCATCTATTTTTCTTCGCCGCGTGTCAATCTTTATGATTCCCTGCGGACTATTATGGCGGGTACTAAAAGCGGCTTCTGTAACTGGATGCCGGATTCCCAGAACCACCAAAGTATTACCTTTGTCTACCCATTCTCGCTCTGTTTTGGAAATTTCTGCTTCCATCTGGCTGTAGACGCGCAACAAGGTAATGGGAAGTTTCGCCTCGCTATCAATTAAATCCTCAAAAGGTTTTTGCCAGCGCTGGATAGGGCTTCCTCGTTCTGACATGAAAGCGTACCAAGCGCCATAGCCTGCGGGGTCACGAGCATAAGTAGAACCGCTTTGCTGCTGATTATTGGCAGGCGCAGCTAGGAAAGTTATCAGGATTATTGCGCCAATAGCGATCGCTCCGAATATCCATAATCGCCGCTTTGATTTCATAATGTCTCAATTTCCCGATAAGCTTGCTGGCACTTGTCAAAGACTGAGCGCGAAGCTTCCCCATTTCCAAAACATAGCTGCTGGTGCGTCATAAGCAATATTTTATAGGGGTTTTGCTGAGGTAAATTTTGGATTAATTGCAGATATTCCCCATCAGTTCGGCTGGGTTGGTGAGGGACAATTTCAGTGTCACTTAATCGTTGCAACATAGCCATATATAAACACAGACAGGCTTCGCGGTAGTTACCTTGCTGCTGGAATTTTTGCGATCGCTCTAACCAACGAGCAAGGGATAATTCATTTTCTGATCTTTTTGTAGTCACATCTGACTGTTTCGGTTGGGTTTTAGCAGCATAAAAATAAGGACGCAACATTTGCCCAATCTGCCAAATAGCCCAGACTAAGAATAAACCCAGGAGCGTCCAAAAGGCGAATTTAGCAATTGTTTGTAAAATAGGAGAGTTCAACCAAGATGGTAAGGACATCTTATTTAAGCCGGGAAAATTTATCGTTTCTTGCCACTCCTGAATTCGTTGTTGCAGCTGTTGTATCTGCCAACTAAAACTATTTTTCTCAAAAGAACCTGTAGGCATAAGTTTATTTATATTTGTGTAGCAAGCGATATTCTGTAAGCCGGACAATGCCCACCTTACTTATTACTGAAACTGGGACACCAACAATGCTTCAGCAGCCATAGCATCCACAGGTTTAGAAAAAAAGTATCCCTGCCCATAGTCACATTGCAGCTGCTTAAGCTGAAATAGCTGATCTGTCGTTTCCACGCCTTCAGCAACGACATCCAGCCCTAAATTACGAGCCAGCATAATAATTGTTCGCACAATCTCCCATTTATCAGTCTCATCGCTTCTAGAATTAACAAAAGAACGGTCAATTTTTAAGATATCAATAGGCAGGCGATGCAGACGATCTAAGGATGAGTAACCAGTGCCAAAGTCATCAATTGCTACTTTAATTCCCAAAGCTTTCAACTGCTCAAAATGCGCGATCGCTTTCTCGGCATTTTCCAGCAAGCAGGTTTCGGTAATTTCTAGCTTCAAACTGCTACTCTCCAAGCCAGTATCCCGAATAATTTCGTCTATCCGTTCAACCATATCAGATTGGTCAAACTGCCTGCTAGAGAGATTAATCCCAATCGTCAGGGGATTATTACTAGAAAATTGCTTTTGCCAAGCACGCACCTGACGACAAGCTTCGCCCATTACCCACCAATCCAGATGAGCAATTAGTCCGGTTTCTTCTGCTACCGGGATAAAGTCGCCTGGGTAAACTATACCCCGCCTTGGGTGCTGCCACCGCACCAGCGCCTCAAACCCGGTAATTTTGCCTGTAGAGAGAGAGACAATGGGCTGATAATATACTGCAAATTGACTAATTGTTGATGGCGTATTGATTAAAGCGCCTATTGCCAACCGCAAATCTGTTTCTAATTGCAAAAGCGCGATCGCATCTTTTTGCACACTCGCGTCAAACACTACATAACGCCCTCCACCTTGCGCCTTTGCTTGATACAACGCAATATCAGCATCGCGCAAAAGGTCGGATTTACTATTCTCCTCCTGTCCCTTGCTGCTATTTACGGCAATCCCAATGCTTGTAGTGGCAAATATCTCATATCCGTTGAGGTGAAACGGTGCTGCTAGTGCAGAATTGATATCCTCAGCTACGCGGGTAGCATCGCTTAAGTCGTGGATATCTTCAAGCAGGATGGTGAATTCGTCTCCACCAAGACGCGCCACTGTATCAATTGGGCGGATAATGCTACATAGCCTGTGAGCGATCGCTACTAGCAGTTGATCTCCCACCGTATGACCTAGACTCTCGTTGATTACCTTAAACCGATCCAGATCCAGTAAACAAACGGCAAATAAATCATCCTCCCACTCCTGGGAACGTTCTACAGCCAGCTGCAAACGCTCCTGAAATAAGGCACGATTTGGTAAACTTGTCAAGGAATCGTAAAGCCGTCTTTGCTGCTGCTGCCCTTCGATACGTTGCAGCTGGGCCTTCATCTTCAGCCGCTCTTGGACGCTCAAACTAATTGCCGTTGAACCAAATAATACCAAAGGGGTTGCTATCGGTATCAAGTAACCAGTGTGCAACAGCAATAAACTCAGCATCACCCAGCCGCTACAAAGACTCGCAACTGCGATCAGTTGTTGCTTAGCATTCCAGACGCTGAGAGAGCAGTTCAAGACTATCCCGCCCAACAGCAGGTAAACCAGCAGCGATCGCTCATCTACAATTTGCAGATAGTTTTGTTGCAAAATATTATTAACAACCGTTGCGTGAAGGTGAACGCCACTCGCTGGGGGATGACCGTCAAACGGCGTATTTATCGGGTCAAGAGCAAGTGCTGTAGCACCCACCAAAACAATTTTGCCCTTAAAGACACTCGCAGACACTTTGCCCTGAAGTACAGAAGCAAAGGAATATTGCGGCATCTGACCCATCGACCCCGGCCAGTTCACCCACAGGGGTTGATTCATATTTGGTAGTTTCACCAACTCTTTAGTAAGCGAGTAAACCCGAAGGGCCGTAATGCCTAAAATCGGTACGCCTCCGACTTGCGGTTTGACTTTGCGAGTTATGCCATCAGTGTCTGGACTGTTTAAAACATGACCCGAAGCGATCGCGCTTTCTCTCAGCACTGGCGTGGGAAGCACAGCAGCACCAGTAGCGTCCCACCCCTGCGCCAATACTACCCGACCTTGCCGCAGCATCGCCGCCGCCAATTCTCCATCATCCGGACTACTTTCCGGCATCAGCACATCCATCACCACCACACTTGCTTCTGCCGAAGACAATTTATTTAGTAACTTGGTGTATTGCTTGCGAGGCCAGGGAAAGCGACCCAGTTCCCTTAAGCTGGCATCATCAATGACAATTAATGCTACCCGTTCATCCCAATTAATCGACCCTCGGAGGTGGAATAAACCACGGTAGGCAATTTGTTCCAATGGTTGCCAAATACCCAGAACAGAACCACCAGCGACAGATAAAGTAGCGATCGCACCCCCAAGCGATCGCCACCACCATTTTTTTACTGAGTCAGGATTTTCGTCACCCAACTCACTTTTGTTTAAAAAATGTGGCTGTCTAGGAGAGGTTTTCTCCCCCATATTGCGATCTTCTGATGCCATTAGTAACAACCCTAAAAATCTATTCTCGTTCTTTGGCTGCGGCCTGGGAATGCAAAATGTGAGGTGGTCGCCTCACATCTTGGGTAACTTATTATATTGTGAGGGTGGAGACACAACCTTCAAGAATCCTTCTTTCGGACTTACGCCTGAAAACAAGTAAATAACTTACAATCTGATTTCCTTTCTTTAAGGCACTGCCAATTCATACACCTGTCGCTTTCCCAAAGGTGTTGTCACAACAGCCTCTATACGACGATCAAAAGGTATCGGCACCTTCACATCAAACTGCCCGTTCAAGTTTGTAGCTACAGGAGTGTCAGCAATACTCACCAGATTTGTCGCCTCCACCTTACCTGTAATGCGCGCCATCTGGTTAGCCTCAGTCGTCAGCAATTGAAGTTTCAAACTCGCATCCCCAACATCCCCAGTCATAGCAACCGGAGGTGAAGGCGCTTGACCAGGTATCATCAATATCGAGTACCCAGCGCCTACTAAGACACCTTTTCCTTGAGAAATAGTGAGAACCTTACCCTCGCGGGTTGCTACCCCCGTCTTCCCATCAGGATGAACAATTACACCAAATTCAGTTCCGCGCACCGCACTGACACCAGCCGGAGTCTGAATTTCCAGTTGCGAACCCGGATTAGTAAATGGCACCAATCGCAAGCGGACTTGTCCGCCTGTTACTTGCAGCCGCGTCACTCGCCCTCCGTCCCCTGTACTGTGTAACTCTTGGACGCGCACGGTTGTTTTTTCGGAAACATTTATAACACCCATTTCCGTGTCTACAGCGATAACCGCACTGGATTTGGCACCAGTTTCAATAGCATCGCCGACATTCTGAAGTCGCGTACCAACCCTAGCGGCAAAAGATTTACTTCCTTGATAATAAATTACATTACCGATCATTTGTCGGACTTCCAACCAGCGATTAACTCGTATTTCTTGGATGGCAAAACTTGGTTTTTGGACACCTAAAAAATTAGAAGTCAAGCATATTAATGCAAAATAAATAAAACTATTTATTTTCGGCTGCTGGGAATGGGGTTGAAAAATAAAATTTAAAAAAGACAAATTCATAAAATTTTAGCTGTAGGTCTACCCTAATCAGAATGTCTTTTATAAAGTGAAGACGCAATCCCTCCCCCCCCTATAGGTTACAAGGTACTGGTAGATAAGCAACTCGTGCGTCTAGGTTGTACTGTCGCAGTGTAAGACTCAAAATTTCTGCTGGCGCTCTGTCAGAAAAAGAGCCAGCTTGGATATACAATCCCAGCGGCGAATCGGTTAAAAATGCAGAGGGAGCATACTGCTGCACCTTTTCGAGAACTTGGGGATTGGAGGAGGGAATCGCAACGACATAGGGATTTTCACACGGTTGTCCCAGAACAGTCACGCCGTCTTCCGTCTGAGGTTGGAGAATAGGTTCAAGATTAAGATTTTGAGAACGGGAAGGTTTATTTACCAGCCAGCTCACAGATAGAAAAATCAAAGCTTGCAGTAACCCAAGCAGGGTTTGTTTCAACGGCTGCATTGTGGCGCTGAGATCGCGGTGCGACTCTTTGGTAATAAACGACTCACAGCAGTTTTACACAGATTCTTAGAAATTAGCAATTAGCTGACAGCTGTTTATTAAAGCTCCAACTGATTCTGCGTCCATCGGCTCAAAGAAATAGTTTCCCTGACCATATTCGCACTTCATCTGCTGGAGTTCAGCCAGCTCTTGGGCTGTTTCTATGCCTTGGGCGATCGCGCTCATCCCCAGATTGTGAGCCAGCATTACAATTGCCTGTACAATTGGCAGCCTATATTCATTATTCCAATTGCTTTTTTCCCTGAAGGGAGGCTTTTCGCGGGTACGCTTGTCTGTTGCTAATAACGAACGGTCAAACTTGAGAGCATCGACGGTAAATTGATGCAACTGACTCAAGCAAGAATAACCTTTGCCGAAGTCATCAATGCCGACTATAATATTACGTTTTTTTAACTGCGCTAAAATTTGTGGTGCAGATTCGCCATTTTCCAGCAGGCAACTTTCAGGAATTTCTAGATGCAAACTACTTCCATCGAGATTCATGTCCTGAAGTGCTTGGTCAATTTGCGATAGCAAGTCTGGTTGCAAAAACTGCTTTTTAAACAGATTCACATGAAGAGTTAATTTTTGCTCATGGCATTGCTGCTGCCATGAAATTAGTTGACGACAGGCTTGGCGGAGCATCCACCAGCCAATCGGGATCATTAATTCTGTTTCTTGGGCAATTGGCATAAACTCGGCAGTGGGTACGAAGCCTTTGAGGGGATGCCAAAGCATTAAAAGCGCCTCGAAGCCTGTAATCTTGCCACTAGAAAGCGATACGATTGGCTGATACTGGATTTGAAATTCTTGATTTTCAATTGCCCGCCGTAGATCGGTTTCTAACTGCAACATTGGAAGAGTGCTTTGGTGCATGGTTTTGTCAAACACCTCATAGCGTCCTTTACCCAAGGCTTTAGCACGATATAAAGCTTTATCGGCATCGCGCAAAAGGTCATCTTCAGTGCTAGAGATTGGGGATTGGGGATTGGGGATTTCCTTGTCCCCAGTCTCTTGTCCCTTGTCCCTTACCTCCTCTTCCTCTCTCCGGTTGAGGGCAATACCAATGCTGGCGGCGGTGAAAACTGTGTGTCCGTCTAGGTGAAAAGGGGATGTGAGTTCTGCGTTAATTCTCTGGGCGACACTGGTGGCGTCACTAACATCTTCAATGCCTTCTAGGAGGATGGTAAATTCGTCTCCTCCCAAACGAGCTACGGTATCTTGGGCGCGGATGCAGGTTTCTAGACGGCGAGCCAGCGCTACCAATAATTTATCGCCAACTAGGTGTCCCAAACTGTCGTTCACCAGTTTGAAGCGATCTAAATCCAAAAATAACACAGCAAAACAATAGTCTTTAAACTGTTTAGCTCGCTCCACCGCCTGACTCAAGCGTTCCCTGAACAAAGCTCGGTTAGGCAACCCTGTCAAAGCATCGTAAAATGCGCGTTCTCGCAGCTGCTCTTTAACTCGCTTGCGCTCGGTAACGTCTTCCACCGTGCCTTCATAGTAAAGCAACCTGCCTTCGCGATCGCGCACAGCACGGGCATTTTCCGAAATCCAAATTACACTACCGTCTTTTCGATATACAGCCGACTCAAACCCGGAAACAGCATCGTTTTCTTGCAGCAGGCGGACAAAATATGCCCGACGATTCGGATCGAGGTATAGTTGATGCTCAATATCCGTTAGCCGCGCCATCAGTTGAGCTGGTGACTCATATCCATAAATCCGTGCCAGTGCGGGATTAGCGCTGATGTAACACCCTTGTGACGTTGTTTGGAAAATGCCCTCTATTGCATTTTCAAAGATACTGCGATATTTCGCTTCTGCTTGCCGCAAGGCCTCCTCGGCTTGCTTACGCTCGGTGATGTCGATAATAAAGCCTTCTAAATCTAGCAGTTCTCCCGATCCTGAAACCCCACAACCCTGCTCCCAAACCCATTTTTCTAACCCGGAGGCTGTGGTGATACGGTATACCAGCTGGTATTGGCTATTATCTTCCAAAGCAGCTTGTACATCGTTCCATACTGAGGAGCGATCGTCGGGATGGATGAGCTGCTCCCAGGAGATTCGCTGATTTCCAATTAGTTCTATGGGATGATATTCGGTAAGCTGATAGCAGCCCTCGCTGACATCCTCTATTGTCCATTTCTGGTCGTTGCGGCGGCGGTACGCTATGCCTGGCAGGTTTCTCATCAGGGTAGAAAAGGCGCGTGCTACGAGCAATACCGCTTCGCGATCGCTCTCTTTACAGGCATCTTCTCCCTGCAAAGCATTCGTGATATCAAACGGTGTTTCCAGTACCTGTATCTGCTGCTGAAGATCAACTGGTTTTAACCGCTCCACTTCCAACATCTCCCATAAGAATAAAAAATGTAAAGGTGCTAGAATGCTCGTTGGCTAAAATCAGGCTGTAATTTACTATACCTAATTAAACCAACGTTAATGTATATTAAACTACCTTTACCAGCTTTACTAGGCAGACAACAGTAAAATAGACTACACCCTGCTCAACATTAGTTATTGGCTCATCGCTAATGATTAATCGTTCATGGCAATAAACTAATAGCTATTAGCTATTAGCCCATGACTAATGACCAATGACTACTTTTAATATGCTTCATTGGATACCGAAAAATTGGATCGTTAATAAACAACAACTAATTCCATATTTGTTTTTGTTTCCTGCCTTATTAGTCTTGGGCTTGACCGTTTTTTGGCCTGCATTACAAGCATTTTACCTGTCCTTTACCGAGTACACCGATCTAAGTCAACCGCCGCAGTGGGTCGGCTTTAAGAATTTCCGGTTGTTGTGGAAAGACGCGGTATTTTGGCAGACTCTCAGAAATACACTGTTGTATCTTGCTGGTGTAGTGCCAATTTTAGTTATAGCACCTCTGATGCTGGCGATTTTAGTAAACCAAAAGCTGCGTGGGATCAGCTGGTTTAGGGCTTTTTATTATACGCCCGTAGTAATTTCAATGGTGGTTGCTGGACTTGCCTGGAAGTGGCTTTATGCGGAAAATGGTTTACTAAATCAGATGATTAACCAGACACGATTCATCCCGTTTCTACAATCCGGAATTCCCTGGCTAACCAGTCCTAAGTGGGCAATTTTTAGCGTAATGGCGGTGACGGTGTGGAAAGGATTAGGTTATTACATGGTGATTTATCTAGCTGGGTTGCAATCTATCCCAGGGGATGTTTATGAAGCGGCGGCGATTGATGGTTCTGATGGTATCAGTAAGCACTGGGACATTACGATTCCGTTGATGAAACCGTATATGGTGCTGGTAGCTGTGATTTCTGCTATCTCGGCTACTAAGGTTTTTGAAGAAGTTTATATTATGACTCAGGGAGGCCCGTTAAACAGTTCCAAAACGATTGTTTATTACCTCTACGAGCAGGCTTTTCAAGAACTAGAAATGAGCTATGCTTGCACAATTGGATTGGTGCTGTTTTTGGTAATCTTAGGCTTGTCGATTTTGAATTTGAAGCTGACAAATAGAATACCAAATTAAAAACTTTCGTTGGTTCCAGCCTCACAATTTTCTTTCCTTCTCGTTCCCAGACTGAGGCTGGGAACGAGGATTTTTCAGTATGATGTCAACGGCAGCTGCTAAATCTGGGGCGATGTAATCGGGTTTGGTGTGGTGCTGGTAATCACCAGTGAGGACGCGATCGCCAAAGCCTGTTTGCACTAAAATTCCCGTACAACCAGCATTGTGCGCCATGTCAATATCTGTGGCTTTGTCCCCCACCATAAAGCTACTTGTTATGTCAAGGTCGTGTTCCCAAGCAGCTGCCACCAACATTCCAGTATTTGGCTTGCGCCAGGTACTCCAACGGGTAAATTCTGGATTCATTCCTCCTTCTTCTGGAGACAGATAAGGGCAGTAATACAAAGCATCTAAATGCGCCCCAGCTTCAGCCTGGAGTAGCTGCGCTAGGCGCAGATGCAGGGCATCAACATGACTAGCCGGATAGTAGCCTCTGGCTGGGCCAGATTGGTTGGAGACGAGACAGCAAAACATCTGTCGATCGTTGAGTTGTCGCACCGCCTGAGCCACACCAGGTATCAGATGCAAATCCTCTACTCGGTGAATATACCCAGCTTCGACATTGAGAACGCCATCCCGATCCAAAAATACTGCCGATCTAGCCATTTGTTTCCAGAATGAACTATAGGAAGAATTAAAAATTTTGCATTTTTAATTTTTAATTCTTTATGTGTTCCAAATTTTATCCAGAACGTCTGCCGGAGCAATGTCAGCTATCCAACGAGTGGGGGATTGCATACCGCGAACGCGATCGCTATCTGGGGGCAGCAATTTCTTCGCTTCCGTCGGTCCAAACAACGCAATCGTGTAAGTCCCAACGGCTACGGCTAGATGCATCGGCGCACTATCCGTACACAACATTAAATTAGCAGCGGCGATCGTAGCCGCTAACTTCCCGATATCCGGTGGCGAACTCACCTTCAAACCCGGACAGGTTTGCATCAGTTCGCTGACCAACTGCTCATCTTCTGGGCCTTTGAGGATGACAATTGGCAATTCAGGTTGTCGCTGTTGAATATCTTGAATAATCTGCTGCCATTTCTTGGCTGGGTAGATTTTATCAATTCCCTTGGACTGAGCCAAGGCACTAGAACCACCATGAATCAGGATGTAGCCAGTTTCATCAATCCCCAGCTGTCGCTGTTGTATTTCTGCCCACTCGATATCTTTTTTAGGCACATTAATCGCTAGTGGCGGACACGGGGAACTTATGCCTACACCTTGCAGCAAGTCGTGGTACATATGGGCGGCATACTGGGCTGGCTTCAGGGGTACAGGGTTTGTAAGGAACAAATTGCCTGGGCCACTGTAGCTAACCCTGGTGGTAATGCCAGTCAGCCATAGCAACAAGCCTACACTCCACCTACTCCCCAAAGAGAGGACGATATCATACTCGCGATCGCGGATGACACCGAGTAAATTTCCCCAGTCTGCGGGGCCATTGCTACCCTTAAAATCATAGGCTATGACTTCATCGACAGACTTGCAAACACGGTATGCACCCTTTGCTCTGGGTTCCACAACCACATCTATCTGGGCTTCGGGGTAATTCCGTTTTAGATCGTCCAGTGTAGGGAAAAATAGAATTTGGTCGCCAATTCCGCCGGGAACAAGGGCTAGTATTCTCATCTCGAGTTACTGAGGGTACTTCTGAGCCTAATTTTAAGGGAATATATACCCATAACACCCTACACCGGAAGACCTAATGCCTAAAATAGGAGAATTATGCACTTATTAATTCCAGCCGCGGGCATGGGGCGGCGGATGGGAAGTGATCGCAACAAACTGCTGCTAATGTTACTGGGTAAACCTTTGATTACCTGGACTCTCCTAGCGGCGGAAGCCTCACGGCACATTAGCTGGATCGGTTTGATTGCTCACCCTGATGACTTTCCCGACTTTAAGGAGATTTTAGCTGAGCTTTCTCTGACTAAGCCTGTGCAGCTGATTGTCGGTGGTACTACGCGCCAAGAATCTGTCTATAACGGCTTGCAAGCATTACCAGCAGCTCAGTTAGTATTAATTCATGATGGCGCTCGGTGTCTAGCAACTCCCCAACTGCTAGATCGCTGTGCTGAGGCACTTGTGGAGGTTCCCGGCTTAATTGCTGCTGTGCCTGTGAAAGATACGATTAAGGTAGTGGATGCAACTGGATTAATTGAGAGTACGCCCAATAGAGAACAGTTGTGGGCGGCGCAAACGCCTCAAGGTTTCAAGGTTGATTTGTTACAACAGTGCCATGCCGAAGCGCGATCGCAACACTGGGAAGTTACAGACGATGCTGCCTTGTTTGAAAAATGCGGTTTGAAAGTACAGATTGTGCAGGGGGAAGAGACGAATCTGAAGGTGACGACCCCGATGGATTTAAGTTTGGCTGAATTTATTTTGCGTCAGCGCTTAGGAACGATTTGATTTTTCAATGCGATCGCTTTGATTGAATTCCTGCGACATCGATTTGAATTTGTCCTCTTGGGGTTCAAACTTGCTTTGAACCTCATCCAGCTTTTGAGTTATTTTATTAATTCTTTGCTTAACTTTCTGAAAGTCAATATCGCTCCAAACATTTTTTTCTTTTAGCTTTTTCATCTTTCTGCTAGGCACTGCTAACCTCCCATCAGTAATTTCAATTTTTTTAAAAACTTGTAAACTAACGTAACACTGGCTGATCCCCGGAACGCTCCATCTTCGGAGATAAATAGGTTCAGGCGAGAGCTGGTATAGCAAGATGCCCTAGTTATAAGAACTTTGCTATTTTAGAACAGCAAGCATCATCAGTTAGAAGACATAGAAAGGAGGTGAGATGCGGCTGGAAACGGCTGAAGATAAACTACTGCACCAAAAAGTAAAATAAGCATTACCGACTCAACTAAAATCAGTATTTCTTTTGGTTGGTAAATTTCGCCGCCTAAATTTATAAGAAACGGTATTAAAAAACGGCATGAACTCCCGCCCCATGACACAGCCTTTTGGGCCCAAAGTTTCAGTAATAGTCCCGATCTACAATGGTGAAAGGGACTTGTCAGGTTTAATCAGCTGCCTCTTGTCGCAAAGTTATCCAGCCGAGAATGTAGAGTATTTGCTGGTAGACAATAATAGTAGCGATCGCACCCTCAGCCTTCTCCAGTCAGCCGCCGAGTCAGCCGCCTCCTCTGGGTGGACAATTCGCCCAATTACCGAAAACAAAATCCAAAGCTCTTATGCGGCGCGAAATGCTGGAATTCGGGCAGCAACAACTGACATTTTTGCCTTCACCGATGCCGATTGTCGTCCAGAACCAGATTGGTTAGCAGGCTTAATCCAGCCTTTCGAGAATCCCAATATTGGTATTGTCGTAGGCGAAATTATGGCTTTGCCGGGTAAAACTCTGCTGGAACAACACGCCCAGCGAGAAGATGTTTTGTCCCAGAAACATACTTTAGCTAATACGTTCTGCCCATACGGTCAAACTGCAAACCTAGCAATTCGCAAAAAAGCTTTCCAAGAGGTGGGTTTATTTCGCCCTCACCTGACAACTGGCGGCGATGCTGATATCTGTTGGCGCATCCAGAGGGAAAGCAACTGGCAGCTACATTTTGCCCCTACAGCTATTGTCCGGCATCGCCACCGTTCCACAGTGCCAGAACTCCAAAGCCAATGGCGGCGCTATGGTCGCTCAAATCGCTACTTGCACGAATTGCATGGTGTCAAATTGATGCACGAACCAACTCCCAAGCAATATGCAGTGCGGCTGGGACGGTGGCTGGTGAAGGAATTGCCGATAAAAGGGGCGATGTGCGTCGCTGGCAAAGCCACGCTTGTAGATTTGTTGAGTACCCCGATTGGCTTGATCAATGTCCGCGCTAGGGCAGTTGGGCAAAATCAAGCGAAACTGTCAGAAGAAGCACGAGTAATTGAGTGGCTGGAAAAAAATCAGGATGTCGAAGTTGATCAATGAAAATCCACCAACGTCACGCATGGCCTCTTACAGTTGAAGAAGCGCTGCCTATTCAACAAGAGCTCAGAAAAGAAGTAATCACCTCAGATCAGTTGGAATCGGTGCAGTATGTGGCTGGTGTCGATATGGGCTTTGAGGATTCTTTTAGCATCTCACGCGCAGCTGTTGCCGTTCTCAGTTTTCCAGACTTGGAGCTAAAAGAGCAAGCGATCGCAAAGCGTCCTACTACCTTTCCCTATGTTCCCGGATTCCTCTCGTTTCGAGAAATCCCCGCCGTACTGGACGCGCTAGAGAAACTCGCGATCGCGCCTGACTTGATATTATGTGATGGTCAAGGCATCGCCCATCCCCGTCGCTTTGGGATTGCCTGCCATTTGGGAGTGCTGATAGACGTTCCCACTATTGGCGTAGCGAAATCCTTGCTGGTTGGGAAGCATGAGGAATTGCCTTTAGAACGCGGCAATTGGCAACCTTTAATCCATCGCCGTGAAACAATCGGCGCAGTCTTGCGGACTCGCAAAGGCGTTAAACCAGTTTATGTCTCTAGCGGACATCGAGTAAGCTTGACAACGGCAATAGATTATGTAATGCGTTGTACGCCGAAATATCGTTTGCCAGAGACAACCCGCTGGGCTGATAAATTGGCATCGAATAGGTAGGGATTGGGGATTGGGGATTGGGGATTGGGGAACCTTCCGCTGAAGTTCGGTAGGGTGCAATGGGACTGATTTAAAAGGATGTTTTAAAAGTCCCACTGGCTGTAGCAAGCCCTACAAGATACCCCTTGCATCTCCCTTAAAAAGCAGAGTGGCTTCATTGATTAAAAGAAAATTCTATAACGTTGATTTTGGTTGGCGGTAGGGGCATGGCAATGCCCCTACAAAGTGTTGCAATTTTCGATATTTTTTCTCATTGTATAAAACCACCCTGCCTCAACGAAGAGCAGGGTAGGGTTCTGGGGTTCCAAATTAACCGGATTTAATGTATAGGTCTTCCCAATCCCCAATCCCCAGTCCCCAATCCCTCCTTCTTTAAACTTCATACACAATTTCGGATTTCTCTTCTAGCTCATGTTAGAAATCAGAACAGGCTAACTTGAAGCACTTTATAGAAGTAGACAATATATAAGGCTAGAGCGATGAACGAACTAACTTTAGAGTGGTACGAAGCAACGCAGGTAAAAAGCCTGACAATTAACGACCACCAAATCGGTAAAAACCCTGGAACAATCCGCATCGGTCGTGACCCAGCTCGATGCGATATCGTACTGACAGATCCCACAGTATCGGGGCTGCACGTCGAAATTTTTTTTCAAGCGCAGCAGCAAAGCTTCTACTTGCGTTCCCTGCGAGAAAGTAATCCCCCTCTAGTGGATGGATGCAGCATTGCTCAAGGCGAAGTGGCTCTGAGTCAGGGTAGCATTTTTTACTTAGGGCAGATGGAACTAAAAGTCACTGCTGTTTGTCTGGGCGCGATCACTGTTCCCGCCACTATAATAATGCCACCGTCCTCCCCAGCAGCAAAAGCAGTAGCTCCGGGAACTACCCGCCCTAACCCTGTAACCTATGGGCTGCAATGTTTTGCTTGTAATAAAGTTTCTCCGTATAAGCAGCTAAATTTGGGATGTCCCTGGTGTGGCACTTCCTTAGCAGCAGCGCTCAGTGTATTAGTAACTCCCAACGGCAACTAATATTTAGGTCATAAAGAATGAATCCCGCATCCCTGCGCCTTCGGCTTAGCTGGGACGACCCAGCAACGGGAGAACGACGCGAACCAATACTCTCCGTCCCAATTGCGCTAGGACGAGAATTTAATCAGATGCCAGCCGAAATAAACGAGCGTCGCGTCTCCCGGATGGTTCTTAATAGTCTTGAGGTTTCCCGCTTCCACGTCCTAATTGAACAGGATGCAGGCGGCGTGGTGGTAATTGACCAAAACAGCAGCAACGGCACCTTTGTCAATGGGCAACGTCAGACGCGGAGCATTTTGGCGAACGGCGATACGCTGCAAATGGGCCCCTACCAAATTATTGTTACTTTCGCTGCCAGTACACCAGCGCCGTCCCCTTCTGGCAATTCCCAGATTTTATTTAACCCAGACACCGATTTACCCGACCCCAACATTAGTCAGCCTGCACCTCAACCAGTGGTGGCGGTTAGTAGTAGCTTTCCCCCGCCTGTGTTTGGGGCAGACCAAGTTGTAGTACAAGACCTCCATGCTACCGGGTTGTCGGTGGATGAAGTGGACTATGCGGCAGTTGGGGCGGGGTTGGGCAGCTTTGTCTGGGTGGATTTATTGAGAATTTCCGGGGTGAAAAGCGATCGCATTGCGGCTTTGGGGATGGAGGCGCAGCCCTACGCCCGTTACCAGCGGCTTTGCATGAATTCGCAAATTCCTCTGCACGAACGGTTGCGCTCAAACTCAGATTCTTGTCCAGATAATATTTGGGGTTGGCCCAGCTATGCTTTACGGGAAGCTTGGCGCGACTTGTTTAAGGGAAGTATTAGTACAGCATTAGGGTATTTATGGCAAGTGTTTGCTGAACCAACCTTTGCCCAAACTTACACCCCCCGCGCTGGTAATGTATTTGACTCAATAGATAGAGAAGCCAAACGGATTGGTTGGGAGCAAATATTTCGCTACGGAAGCGTGCGGTCGATTCGGAAAACAGAGGATGGAAGGTATGCGATCGCTTATTCTCGCACCAGCGCCAACCGCCGCGACCATGCTTTTTTAATCGCCCGCAACGTACAACTAGCAACTGGCTATCCAGCAATTCAGTTTCTCCCAGATTTGCAAGAATACCGGGAAAAAACAGGCGATTTCAAATCAGTGGTGAATGCCTACGAAGAACATAACCACGTCTACGAACATTTAGAGCAATATGGCGGGACGGTGATGATTCGGGGACGGGGAATTGTCGCCTCGCGGATTGTACAGCGAATTTATGAAGCTAGAAAGAAAAATCAGAATATTGCGCTGTTACACTTGATGCGATCGCCCAAACCCCAAGGCAACAAATTTGGTACCTCTCAGCGTACCGTCGAAAATCACTACGAATTTCAACCCTTTAACTGGCCCAAAGCCTGCTGGGGTGGCGAATTGCGGGTAATGCTCGAAAAAGCCGACCCCCAAGCGCGATCGCGCCTACTAGCAGACTGGGGAGGCACCACCACCGCAGATCGTGGAGATTGGAAGCGCATCGTAGAAGAAGGCATCCGCCAAGGCTGGTATCAAATCGCCTTTGGTGCAGTTGAAAAAGTCGAACGCGACCCGCAATCATCAGCAACAGGACACACCATCACCTACATTCAAGAGAAAGGCTTAAAAGGGCAAATTCGGCTGGAAGCTGACTTTATCATTGATGCCACCGGACTCGATGCCAAAGTCAAAGCAAGTCCCCTGCTTAACGACCTCGTTAGCCATTACAACCTCCCCTTGTACGAAAATGGGCGCATAGCCGTCGCCAACGACTTTGAAATCGTTGATATGCGCGCCTCACGCGGGCGAATGTATGCTGCTGGTGCCATGACACTAGGTGGCCCCTATGCGGCTGTTGATAGCTTCCTCGGTTTGCAGTATGCCGCACTTTGTACAGTTGATAGCCTCGCAGCCGCGCGATCGCCTGGAATGCACCGATTAAACCTTTTTAGTTCCCTTGGACAATGGCTAAAATGGGCAGCAAATCAATCCCCTTAGCATTAATTCCTGTGTCGATGGTTAGGCGATTATCCGGAAATACACGTTCAGTAATTCTGCTAAAAAGCAACAATTTGCAAGTTTCCATCATCCGTCGGAGCAATCCAAAATTAAAAATCTAAAATCCAAAATCCTATGACTCCAACTCTGTTTGGTCGCTGGCAAACTCGGTTATTACTACTTGCAACAGTAGGCGTTTTAGTAACTTTACCCTTTTATTTGGGCATTATCGGCCCAGCGAATCCAGTTTATTTCTGGGTATTGCTAGATGTTGCTATCTTTGGACTGGCTTGGGATGTTCTTTATGACTATATCCAGAAATTTCGCTGGGATAGCGATTGGCCCGGAGTCTTGCAATTACTTGCTGGTATCTGGGAAGCAATATTTATAGTGCTATTAGTAAAAATATTTGGCTTACCAGGTGTAAGACGAGATTTACCGCTGCAATGGTTCGCACTCCACTACAGCGTTGTTTGGCTTGCTGTTTATATAGCATCGCAAACAATTATGCGAATTATATTTCCCCGCTGGCGTTTTCGGGGCGGACAATGGCTGTAGATTATCCCGTTGCTAGTTATCTATTTCAGATTTAGGAAAGTCTTGGATCAAACGATAGGCAGCTAAAACAATTAGCCCTTGAAACGTTTTTGCTGTACCCTCATTTTTCTGAATTCTGAATTCTTGCTGTTTATGTTTGCGATCGCGCTCAGACTTAACCGAAAATACTACTCATACAAAGTTGCATTTATACGTGCTATGTCATCCTGAGTAAAGCGAACTGAAACGACCTATTTGAATGCTACTAGGTATCAGCCATAACTAATATGAAGATATTTTGTATTTAAAATCACCTTTAAGCTTAACCTTAGTTCCATTCTCGGATAGAAGCCGCAGAAAACAGTAACAGTTAAATTATTTTAAACAACACGTGGGTAATCAAGGGTCATGGTGTCTAAGACTTTCTTCGGTTTACGCACAATAATGGGCATTTGCTGATGCTGCTTGCGGTTGATGAAGAGAGGAGATTGTTTCAATAGGAACTTTTAACCAAACAATTTATGATAAACTTGATACCCAAATATAAAAACTTGCCATCACGGATATGCAAGAATACTTTTAACTCGATTAGTAAGGCAAACACATCTAAATTTTGAACATCAATTAAATCAATAAGATACAGCGTGGAATAACAACATTCCTACAATTAAGTCATTCATTTAGCAAGACTTGAGAGATTAGATGCGTTTGCCTGGAGTGAACTGACGCTGTAAGGAGTTGATTTTAGCTAACTATCAATTTTTCGTGAATTTTTCCATATATGCACCTAGAACTCTGGCCTGGTAACGTTTATCCTTTAGGTTCTTACTGGGATGGCAAAGGTACAAATTTCGCTTTGTTCAGTGAAAACGCAACGGGTGTAGAACTTTGTCTGTTTGACAAAGACGGTAAGGAGAAACGCCTCACCCTGACGGAAGTAGACAACTGGGTTTGGCACGGCTATGTGCCGGGGATAGCGCCGGGACAACGCTATGGATATCGTGTATATGGCTCCTACGATCCATCTCAAGGTCATCGCTTCAACCCCAACAAACTCCTGATCGACCCGTATGCGAAAGCGATTGATGGCGATGTCGTCAATGGACCAGAACTCTTTGGCTACTCTTGGGATGACCCAAAAGAAGACCTCAGCTTCAGCGAAACTGATAGCGCCCATCTGATGCCAAAATCGGTTGTTATTGATGAGTCCTTTGATTGGGAAGGGGATCAACTGCTGCGAATCCCATTCCACGAGACGATCATCTATGAAACCCACGTCAAAGGATTTACCCAGCTGCAACCGAATATCCCGGAACAACTGCGGGGTACTTACGCGGGACTGGCGCATCCGGCCGCGATCGCTCATCTCCAGACCCTAGGAATTACATCAGTAGAAGTGATGCCCGTGCATCACTTCTTAGGCTTTCCCGGACATCTCGCTGACAAGGGACTGAGGAATTTCTGGGGCTACGATTCCCTCAATTATTTTGCCCCCTACTCTGGCTATAGTGCCGATAAAACTCCGGGGGGTCAGGTACGCGAGTTCAAGGCAATGGTAAAGGCACTGCACAAAGCGGGAATTGAGGTCATTCTGGATGTGGTCTACAACCATACGGGCGAAGGCAATCACCTAGGCCCTACATTGTCGATGCGGGGGGTAGATAATGCCGCTTACTATCGCCTGGTAGAGGACGATCCCCGCTATTACATGGATTTCACGGGTTGCGGAAATTCCTTGAACGTGCGCCATCCGCAAATCCTGAAGTTAATCATGGATAGTCTGCGCTATTGGGTCTTGGAGATGCACGTCGATGGATTCCGCTTCGACCTGGCCTCGGCACTGGCGCGAGAACTTTATGACGTGAATAATCTGGCAGCATTCTTTACCATTGTCCACCAAGACCCTGTAATCGCGGATGTGAAGCTGATTGCCGAACCTTGGGATGTGGGAGATGGCGGCTACCAAGTCGGCAACTTTCCCCTGCTGTGGTCAGAGTGGAATGGCAGGTATCGCGATGTCATGCGAGATTTCTGGCGCGGTGAGGATGGCAGCTTAGGGGAATTTGCCTACCGCTTCACGGGTAGCTCTGATTTATACCAGACCAATGGGCGCAGTCCTTATGCCAGTATCAACTTTATAACTGCCCACGATGGTTTCACTCTCTACGATCTGGTCAGCTACAACGAGAAGCACAACGAGGCGAATGGAGAAAACAACTGCGATGGCGATAGCCATAACCGTTCGTGGAATTGCGGGGTAGAAGGGGAAACCAATGACCCCGCAATTTTGGCGTTGCGGGAACGACAAAAGCGAAACTTCCTGGTGACGTTAATGCTTTCCCAAGGGGTACCGATGCTGGTTTCCGGGGACGAAATGCAGCGAACCCAAAAGGGTAATAATAATGCCTATTGCCAAGACAATGAAATTTCCTGGTTGGATTGGAATTTGCAAAATGAAAAAGCTGAGCTGTTAAATTTTACTCGCCAGCTAATCTACTTCCGCCGCAAACATCCGGTATTTCAGCGACGCAAGTGGTTTCAAGGAAGACCGATCCACGGTAGGACGATAAGCGATCTTGCCTGGTTCAATCCTGATGGTAGCGAGATGACTGAGGAACAGTGGCAGATTGGTTTTTCCAAGGCAATTGGGGTTTTCTTGAATGGAGAGGAAATTCCCAGAGTTGGCCCCCAAGGTCAACGCATTATTGATGAGAGCTTTCTGTTGTTCTTTAATGCTCACTGGGAAATGATTGAGTTTACTTTACCAATTGATTTGCAAGAGCGAGGGTGGATGGTTGAGATTGATACTAAGGAGGCTAGTTTCGTAGAAGACGGAGCTATTTACACGGGTGATAAAGCTGTGCCAGTCACGGCGCGATCGCTAGTAGTCTTACGCTGTCTGCCATAGAACTCAAGACCAATTAAATAGGCTTCGCCTTTTCTTAGGCGAAGCCTTCCTTTAGGGTTGATAAACCATAACGTATTAATTACGAATGCTCTTGCTCCGCTTGCGTCGCGCCCAGCGTGTGGCGTGCCAAATCCAAACAAACAAAGTAGCAGAAACCAACGCACCTAAGTTCCACTTTAGAGAACTTTTTATTAGGCTAAGGCGCATATTTTGGCGCGTTGTTTGATTTTGGGTAGTGACAATCTTCTCAGCTTTACCAATTTCTGCAAGTAGTTTCTTTTTGAAGCCTTCAGTATTTTTAATTTCAGGCGATCGCTCTTGGGGATTTAAAGCCGCAAAAAGCTGATTCATATCTTCTTCAGTGGTAGCTTGTGCTAACCTACCTTTAAATTGTTGAATTTGCGATAACTGTTGAGATGATTGGTAATTGATTTGGGCATTGTTTCGATTGTAAAGTCGCCAAGTGTTATTAACTCCTAAAGGAATTAGCAGCAAAAATAATACTCCCAATGCTAGAGAAACCCAGGAAAAAAGTTTTAAAATAGTTATTTCTAATTTGCGGCGATAACTTAAATCTCCGTAAAAAACTAACACCAGTCCTATCAAAGGTACAGGAACTCTTTCAACGAGAGAACCCATCATCTGAAATTCCCAGGTTGGGTTAGTAAAGCGTGGCGGAACAAGAATCTGAGAAAAATCAAAGAAGGCTAACATCAACAAGCCGTAACCTGCGACCCGCAAAAGAGAAATAGTCTGGATTTCTTTGCTTTCTAATTGATTCATAGAAGTAAAACTTTTTTCTAAATTGTTATTACTCAAAACTCTCTATTGTTTGGGAAAACGCGGTTTCCACCAGCGAAACCAGGAAACCCAAGCTTGTTCCAAAAGTTGGTAGGAAGACTCAAGATTAGTAGCATTTAAAGGCGTGGATAAATGTGCCCAAAGACAACGGCGATCGCGCAAAGTTTCTTCACCTAATAACCAAGGCATCAAACGTCTTATTTGTAAGTCGTAAGTAACCTGATTTTTCAAAAATTGTTGCATAGTAACTGTACTGTTTCCGCGTGGGTTAATACAGGCATTCAAGTAAGCTTGATGCCGATAAACAAAGAGGCTATAAAAGCCCATTTTATTTTGTTGGCGTAACGCCTGTATCATCTCACCACGAGGTAGCTTAACATCAGTATGTTTTTGCAGCAAGCTATCGATATTTCCCAGAGTACCTACCACATAGCGCATCTCTATATTGATAGAAATGCCATTTTTAATATATCGATATCGCCTTCCAGCAATAACAGAATCGTATTGTCCAGGTAGCTGATTAACTGTATCATTCAGAGGTTTACTTTCCAATAGTTGAGCTTCAGTTAATGGAACAGTTGGCGGAAAAGCGAACAAGCTAACAGTTTTATTACCTGCTTCTGGATTTAAAATTAACTTTAAAAACGTTAAAATAATTCCGAAAAAAGTTATGGCTAGTAATATGCCTCGGAGTTCTTTGCTCAATATCATTGCTTTTAAAACTCCATACTATCTGGATTTTCCGGTTTGTTTTCATGTAGCAAAAATTGGCACAAAATACCAAAAAACAAAATAGAAATTGTAGAAAATATTTGGTTGCCTTCAGATCCATGCCAGTATTCAAATGCTTGTTGATTTGAGGATGCTACCAAAACCGCCATTAAAGCAACTCGAATCCCATTGATTAGAAATGCTAATAAAATAGCCCCTATGGGTAATAAGATTTTTTTATAAATTTCCGTAGGGAATACTAAAATAAAAAGCAGCGACAACCGTAACAGTAGGAACATCGCATTTAATCCAGAACATCCGGCATATATTTCTATAGCGCCATTGGGTAAAATCACGTTTACGCCTTGGCGAGAAACTGTAAATCCTAAATACCAAAGCATGAAGGTTGAAAACTTAGCGGCTAGTAAGCTGGTATTAATTAGATTTTCAAGTTGCTGTAAAAGCAATTCTTCAGGAATAACAAGAAGGAACACGATAATAAATTCCAGCGAATATTGCTTTAATCCCTTAAAACCAGATGCTATCAAACCCAATCCTAAAGCAAAAAATACTACAGCTATTTTAATAAATGAAGATTCAAACCAAAACAGAGATGTGCTTTTGATGAGGCTGATAGCAATCAGTAAGACACCAAATAAAGTAGAAAGAATATCACTTTCTACTTTTAAAGTATTACGTTTTTTCCACAGCAAAGAGAATAAAGCACACCAAGACAAGACAGTTAAGCTTAAGCGATCGCTATCGCGAGTTAGCTTCCAGGTTAAGATTACTTGAACCGCAGCTATGCCGAAAGCGATCGCAAACAACCATAACTTTGAGTTTCCTAATAACCTACCTACGCTGACAGTACGTTTTTTCATAGATTTAAACTTGCTTTTCTGGCTTTTTAGCAAGTTGTCCGCTTTGGCTGGTATTGCCCGCCATACATGATTTTCTGGCTAATTTTCGTGTTTTTTTAAATCTAGAAACAGCACCCCAAACACCCAACGCTAATACTCCCAGTGCTGAATGCGGTTCGTAGGGAACAGGAGTAGAACCAGTAGTAAACTCAGCCCCGGTTAAATTGATAGTATAGGTGCCAATATTGTCATCAAAGCTATCTCTGAACCAGGCACTAAGTGGCGACGCACCTCCAGCACCAGTTGGCCCTTGAACTCCCAACAATGGTGAAGGAAAAATTTCACCTCCAGCGCTTATTGGCGAGTCTCCAAAAGTAGAGATTGCTAAATAGTAAACCCCAGCAGATAACAAAGTGGAAGAAATAGTTGACTGAGGAGTACCTGCATCGTCATCGTTTCCAAAAACACCTATGCCCGCTGAATTAAACAAGAATAACTGCGTGTCAATTGTAGTCCCAGTACCTACTGTTGTAGCTGAAAATGGATTAACACCATTTACGTATATTTGGAACAAGTCAATATCTTCACCTGCCGTTATTATGCCTAAGATGCTGGTCAGGGGTGTTCCGGGCGGTTGGGTACTTACAGCCTGGCTTGTTGATAGCAATTCGCCAGCATTCCCAATCTCAGTAAATGTAGCAGCTCGTGCCACTTCTCCAACTAAAAAAGGCACAATACAAAAGGCAAAAGGCAAAAAGAGATAATTGTTCACTTTTTATTCTCCCAATTAGGAATTAACCTTTAACAATTAGTAATTCGCTTAAGGTGCCACTTTTAGAAATCCGCCTTAAAAAGGGAGTTTGGAGGGGATTTACACTAGACAAACTCAGGTAATAATCCCCCTTGCGCCCTTCTTAAGGGGAGTTTTAATCGGGATTGCACATTGCGTTAATTGGCAGTCCCAATTTAAGAACAACCTAGTGCTGAAGCCTGCACCACAGTTCTTAAGTCGCTAGTGAATTGTGCCGTGTATTGGAAGGGCGAAGAACCAGTGCAAGTCATGGCAGTTTTATTTGGTCGTCGAGGAGCAAAATATGAATCTGCCTGAACGACAAGGTTTGTGCCTGTCCAAGAGAAGCCTTTTACAGCTAAAGAATTGCTTTCTCCATTACTTAGCAAAGCTGATAAAAATGTCGCATTGAGAACGTTACCAGTTTTGGGATCTATCCGTGCTAGAATTGCCACTTTTCTACCCCCACCTTCTCCATAGGTAGTTAACCAACCATTTGTAGCAAAGCGGCGGAAATCTTGGCTGGATGTTCCCTGTGTGCCGTCGGTGCTGAATGCAGCATATAAAATGCTGCTGCCATTCCAAAGTAAACCGTAGCCTCGACCATCAGCACCTGTTGTGTCGTAGTCTGTTTTACACCAAGTTCTTACACCATTGTCGAAACGCACCATTCGCGGGTCTTGGTTAATACTTGATACTTGCTGGTAGCCGATGTATATGGTTGACGATCCAAAGGTGACTTTAGGTCCGTTTTTAGCTCGAATTGTTGCTTCAGAATCGTTACAGGAAAAGGTGACATTACTGCCTATTGATGAAACTAAGTTAGTTTGAGAAATCGCACTTTGAGGGGCAGTGCCTCCACTGAGTCCTAATATTGCTGTTAATCCAAGAAATGCTAAACTTCTGTGGAAAGTGAGTGGACGTTTAAGTTGCTGAGGCTGACGATCTGGAGTAGCTGTTTCACGGTCTAGGATCGGCTGCTCTTTCTTCAAACTGGCTAATTGCAGTTTGCAAAATATGGGCAGCGAACGAATATCCATGTGATAATTTCCCAGTGTAAAGTTCAATCAGGACGTCCTGGTTCATCTTTCCCTTCCTGGTTTGAACTTCCGGACAATCTATCGAGAGATAGAGGGTTTCCCTGAAAAGTTCAGTGTAATTACTGGCTAACAATCTAATTAAAGTTGGGTGGCTTTTAATTTCAGTAACTATTCGTAAGTGCTGGGTAGTTTGGAATTTGATACTGTTAGAAACAACTAGAAAAATTTGCTATCGCGTAAGTATTATTTGCGTTTTTGCAGTTGTTTTTTGAGTTGAGTCGCCGCGCCCCAACCGCCCAGCACCAATATGCCCAAGGTTGGTGAAAACTCGTAAGGCACTGGAGTAGAAGAACTAAAACTCAACTGCGTACCAAGGGCAGTCCCCCACGGTGCTGCGTCGCCTGCTTGGTACAAATAGCCATCCTCCGAGGCAAAGTCATCAACAATGCTCAATGTCCAGGTTCCGTTGGGGTTCTGCCCATTGAACGCACTCAGGGGGTTACTCGGTCTGTAGGCACCGATAAACGGGGCGTTCCCCGCGGTAATAGCGATCGCTGCTTGGTCGTCGAGCAGGGTATCCTGGAAGTTGTCCTCAAAGCTACCCACCTGCGAAAACAGTTGAATTTCTGTTCCAATTGGCGATCGCAAGAAAACAGTCAAGTCAGAATCATAAGTATGCTGGGCGGAAAACCTCACGTTCAGGTCGGTGATGGTTCCCTCGCCGGAGACACTGAAAGTAAAAACCGATGTTGAAAAATCGAAAATCTGCCCGCCTGAGGCGATGTTGAAAACTGCTGCGTAAGCACTCGATGGTAAGTATAACAGTGCTGTCGTCAAAACAATATCAAAGAGATTTTGCCTTATGGGAGGCTTTGGGAATATATCCGACCTTCGCAAAATCCAATATCCAAAATCAATAAGTACGTCTACAGAACTTTTTCTACTTACCAGGAACCTCTGAAACTATTTTTACAAACATTTACAAGAGCAATTAACTTTAGCGGCTAAGGAGGTGAGCATGATTAAACCGAGATTGCAGGAACCCTACAAACCCGGTTTTTTAGTTCCGTTTATTTACGCTCGGCTTTAAGTAGACGAGCGTAAACGATTAATACAAATCGGACATTTGATTACATTTGTTAAAGCTTCAAAGCATTGATGAATAAAGCTCACCATAACAAACCTTGCTCAAGCAATATCTGGAGGCAAGTTTCTGGGGTTAGATTTGGGGGAAGGTCGGTGTATTTGCTGATGTTCTTTGATCCGCTCTATTAAATTTACCCGAAAAATTTCATAGCCAGTGGTACGATTACCAGGAGTATCAAAGAAAATTGTGCTGTCTATAACCTCCCTGCCGACCGTCTCAAACAAAATGTGAGTCACAGGCTCTCTTTGGGCAACAATTTGAGGCTCTGGCACTAACTGGAAACCCTTAGCGTCCTCAAGAGTTGAGAAAGCGTGTATCACCTTTTTTTGGACATCGGGTTCGGCGCGATTACTAAGGGTTGTCAATAACCAACCCGATTCTGGGCTTTGGAGAATGTAATACTCTAAATGTTGCAACCCGGTCGCATATTCGATGAGAACGGGTGCGATTTGGGTAATCCACTCAGGTGGTACACCATAAAGTTGCGCTTTGTCAATCAGTGCTAGAATCTGTTGGTCTAAATTCATATTGTTAATTTAAGGGCTTGTGCTGTTAACGGATGACGTTTGGGTATGCTAGGGTCTTGGTAACAATTTAGCCAGTGTGGGGAATATCTACCAGCGCGTGGAGGCAATTTTTAAACTACTATTTAACGAACTCCGAGAGTCAACAAAAGCCTCGGAGGATAACTGTCGTGAGGTGGCGGCGCGGATAGCCAGTGAAGTCGCCCGAATTTGTCATGAGAGTAAACGCATCCAAGATTCAGGAGATGTGGAAACTTGGGCGACGACGCTGGCTCGTCTTCGCTTGAAGCAATGTCTTCACTATTATCAGATGGGCGCACATCGGGGAAGAGTGGAATTACACGCTACTCTGAGTGCGATTGTCTATCGCTACATTACACCTTCACAAGTGCCAACGAGCTATCAGGCACGGCTGGTACTGATTGAAGATTTCTTGCAAGGATTCTATGCGGAATCCTTAAATGCGTTTCGCCGCGAGAATGCGATTGTTACCAAGTATCGTCCCCATACTCTTTTAGAGTTGGCAGAATACATGGCTTTTGCCGAACGCTACGGCAAGCGACGCATTCCCCTTCCGGGCCATCGCACTCAGCAACTAATCATCCTGCGGGCGCAGACATTTTCGCAACAGCAACCTCCGGAAACTTCCGTAGATATGGAGCAGGCGGCGGAGGGAGGCGGTACCGAGTCAGACTCGGTTTGGAATGAAGCAACGGTGCATCAGGTGCGGGAGGCAATGGTAGGTCATGAACCGGAACCGTTGGAAAAGAGCCTGCGCCAAACGGTGGTTAAGGAGTTGATGAAATATCTCAAAGACCGCCAGCAGCATGAATGCGTCGATTACTTTACGCTGCGCCTGAAAGATTTATCCGCCGGGGAAATTGAGGCGATTTTGGGTTTGACTCCCCGCCAGAGGGATTATTTGCAACAACGCTTCAAATATCATTTAATTCGGTTTGCCCTTTCCCATCGCTGGGAACTGGTGCATCAGTGGTTAGAAGCGGATTTGGAGCGCAATTTGGGTCTAACACCCCAGCAATGGCAGGTGTTTCAAGGAGTTTTGAGCGCTCAACAGGCTGAATTACTACGATTAAAGCAACAGGGAGTGGAACCAGCAGCGATCGCTCAGACTTTAAATTGTACAGTTTCTCAGGTCGAAAAGCGATGGTTTAAGCTGCTGGAGCTTGCCTGGGAAATTCGCAATCGTTCAGTATCCGGAGCAAGTGCATCTCAAGATGAATAGTGACCTAGATAACAATTCCGAAGCGATAGATAACCGCTTCCTAGCATGGCTGCTAAAGGATTCTAACCCCACAGCAGCAGAACCACCACAAGACCCTAACTTGGAAGGCGATCCTGTGGAGGCAATGGAATTGGATTATTCTGATCCCCTAGACTCAGAAGACCTGAGCCTAGTATTAGACCACCTCGATGAAGCGGCCCAAGGCTGTCAACCACTCAACTTGGGAGGAGAAAAACCGACTGTGCAAAATCGTTTCCATACCCTTTTGAAGCGCAAACTGCAAGTTGAAATTGAACGTAACCCACCTCTTTTTCCTTGGGAGACGGAAATTTGCAACTACGAACCCGATTATTTAGACGGCGAGGCTGAAAGCTCTGTTCCCCTGTGGATACCACAGCTTTCTAACTTCAGTCTGCCTGTCACCCTCCCCGAAACGGTTTTAACACAACTGCTAGATTCCTGTCAGGAGGTCGTGCAGTCGCCGCTAGCGCAGGGAGCGAAATTGGTGCGTGCCGCTAGTGCCTTGTTTCCAGAACAACGCCAGACACTAAACCAGTTAGCAGGAATGGTGTTGCTGTACCCAACCCGTTCTCCCCAAGAGCAGCAGCTTTTCACCAATCGTTACGAAGAAGCTACAGATAGCCAACAGATGGCGCTGTCCTTATTGGCGGCTCGAGAAATCATCAAGGCGCTGACGTTGCCAGTATCGTCCGACTCGAAGCCTGTGGAGCGACATTGGCAAACATCTCTGGGGATCATGAGCGTCCAGGCAGAATACCAGGTAGAGGGTAAGGTTCCCAGGTGCAGGATTGTTAGTCGCTTACCTCGTGGCGGCAGTTTGACGCTGCGAACTGCTGTTGCAGAAGCAACAGCGCAGCGTTCCTATCCAGGCTACCTGAGTGTAGAATCGTTTGATTTAGAACCTAATCAGACTTATCCTCTGGAAATTCGCTTGTCAGAAGTGGATCAACCACCGCTGATTTTTGCGATCGCAATTAGTTCGTAGTCATTAGTTCGTAGTCATTAGTAATTCGTCAGCAGTCAATCGTCACTGAAGGGTTGTCGAGTTGAAACGTTGGGTAGAGATTCTCGTTCTAACAGCTTTCCAACCTTGCAACACATACGGACAACTGACAGCGGACAAAGCACAATAGACTAATGACCAATAACTAATGACTAATGACTAATTCAGTTTTGCATCGGGTGCGGCAACGGCTAGAAACAACGCCGAAACCGGAAACGGAAGAATCAATCCTGCTACGGGTGCTGGTGCAGGCACTCGTAGTTGTGGGGATTATTGCCACGGATGTAGCGGCGGAAACTCAGATTAGTTTATGGGCTGTGCCGTTGAGTCTACTTGGTGCGACGTGGAGTTACTATCGACGACGCGATCGCAATGTGCCTGTAAAATTTTTGATAGCGATTGGGATGGTGGTAGCACTAACAGTTTTTCTAAGAAATCTGTTTGGTGCTTTGAATGATACACGCTTGGTGCTTGCAGAATTGTTAATTCATCTGCAAGTGCTGCACAGCTTTGACCTCCCGCGTCGCAAAGATTTGGGTTATTCGATGGTGATTGGGCTGATTTTGTTGGGCGTTGCTGCTACAGTCAGCCAAACATTAACCTTTGCACCAATTTTGCTGTTGTTTTTGGGTGTAGCGCTGCCTGTTTTGGTGCTAGATTATCGCTCTCGGTTAGGTCTACTTGAAGGCAAAAGTAAAAAGACAAAAGTTAAACAAAATCCCCAAGAAATTAAAAACACTTTCAAGTTTTACTTTTTACTTTTTACTTTAATTGTCGGGCTGGGACTAACTATTTTTGCATTGATGCCCCGGTTTCCTGGCTATCAACTACAAACATTTCCAGTTAGCGGGCCTCAAGGTTTAGAACAACAAAATTTTTCTAGTAACGGCCGCGCCATAGTTAACCCTGGTTACGCCAGACAAGGTAAACAAGGTAGAGGTGGAGGCGGCGGACAAAACCGAGAAAGGGGCGCCGGGCAGATGGATGATACCTTCTACTACGGCTTTAGCAGCAAAATTAACCAGAATCTCCGGGGGGAGATGAAGCCCAAAGTGGTGATGCGAGTGCGATCGCAAGCCGAGGGATTTTGGCGAGTGCTGGCGTTAGATCGCTACACTGGTCAGGGTTGGGAAATTTCCCGCGACAAGCAAACCCAGACTGTGCAACGTCCGGCCTGGTCGTACCGATTTTTCCTTCCCAGACAGGTTATCTTCAGTGGGAAAACTAAACAGGTGATTCAGAGTTACACAATAGTGTCTGAACTGCCGAATCTGATTCCCGCCTTATCCTATCCTAAAGAACTGTATTTTCCCACACAGGAAGTAGCAATGGATACGGAGAGCGGTTTGCGAGCGCCTACAGGTTTGGGAGAAGGATTTACCTACACCGTGATTTCTGAAGTACCAGTACGCGATCGCGCTCTTTTGGCGAAAACATCAACAAACTATTCCGAAAGAATCCGCAATTACTATCTGCAAGTTCCTCCAGAAATCTCTGACAAAGTGCGGCAGCTAACCGAAGAAATATTAGCCAAATCGAGAAAACCCATCACATCTCCCTACGAAAAAGCTCTCTACTTAGCTCAGTATCTCAAACAAAACTACACCATCCCACAAGACCCTTTTGGCTTGCCTTTTTTGGATGAAAACGAAGACTTAGTAGAAGCATTTCTCTTCAAACACAAAGGAGGTTATCCTGACCACTTCTCCAGCGTTTTAACAATTATGTTGCGTTCGGTTGGCATTCCATCCCGGCTAGTAGCAGGCTTTTCACCAGGGGAGTTCAATCCCTTCACTGGCTTCTATGTCGTCCGCAACACCGACGCTTACGCGATGACAGAAGTGTATTTTCCCGACTACGGCTGGTTTGCCTTCGATCCGATTCCCGGTAATCCCTTAATTCCCCCCTCAGTTGAAGAAGACCAAACCTTTAGCGTGTTGCGCCAGTTCTGGAAGTGGGTTGCTGGGTGGTTGCCTTCACCTGTATCAAGTTGGTTAAATAACGTATTCGGTGCCATTATCATTTGGCTGATTGGGGCGATAATCTGGCTCTGGGCGCTGCTTTCCAATGGCTGGGTGGGATTGTTTACTGGTATTATCTTGGCAATTTGCCTGGGGTTCCTGGGTTGGCTGGCTTGGAACAGGTTGCAAGCATTGCGTTACCGTCTCTGGCTGGGTAAGTTGCCGCCGATGGAAAGTATCTACCAGCAAATGCTTAAGGAGTTGAGTATCCAAGGATATGCCAAGCACCCAGCACACACTCCCCTAGAGTATGCCTATCAAGCACGTCAACACCATTCACCCGACAAAGCCGAAGTCATCAACGAAATTTCTCAGGCATATGTCCAATGGCGTTATGGCAGAGAGACACCGAATTTAAAACAGTTGCGATCGCGCTTGCAAAGTTTGAAAAAATCTCAGATAAAGAAGGTTTGGGAGCAGCGATCGCGTTTAAAACTCGTAAAACAATAAACCGTAGACAGGCAAGATGCCTGTCTACTTTCTTGGCTTTGAAGTCTTTAATTATTTACCGCCCAACGACTGGCAATTGGCATTCGCCAACCAGTACCAAAAGCGCGATCTGTAATCTTAATTCCCGGAGGTGCTTGTCGCCGCTTAAATTCCGCACGCGCTACCAGCTGCATTACTCGGTTAACAACAGTTGCATCGTGTCCGGCGGCGATAATTTGGGCTGATGATTGATACTCGTGAATTAATCGTTGCAAAATGTCGTCCAGAATATCATAAGACGGCAGAGAATCTTGATCGACTTGACCGGGTTTTAATTCCGCACTCGGAGGCTTGAAGATGATATTGGTTGGGATAATTTCTTTTCGGATAGAGGAAAGAGTAGCATTCTTTTCTTCCCCAGTCCCTAGTCCCCAGTCCCCAGTCCCCAGTCCCTCAGCATTCAGCCAATTACAAAGGGAATAGACGCGAGTTTTAGGTACGTCAGCAATTACAGCTAATCCGCCGTTCATATCGCCGTAAAGCGTACAGTAACCAACCGCCATTTCTGATTTATTGCCTGTAGATAGTAGCAGATAGCCAAACTTATTAGCGATCGCCATCAATAAATTACCGCGAATCCGCGATTGAATATTCTCCTCGGCAAGTCCAAAAGATGTGTCAGCAAACACCTTTTCCAGAGTTTTGTCGTAACCTGTCATTAAATCGCCAATCGGCAGAATTTCAGTCGCAATGCCCAGATTTTCGGCTAATTCCAGCGCATCTTTAATAGAATGATCGGAACTGTAGGGAGAAGGCATGAGAATGCCGAATACATTTTCTGATCCTAATGCAGAGGATGCGATCGCTGCCACTAATGCCGAGTCGATCCCACCACTCAAACCAATAACTACTTTAGAAAAGCCGCACTTACGCGCATAGTCTCGCACCCCCAACACCAAAGCACCCCAAATTTCCTCATCTTCAGTTTCTGGTAAAGGCGATATCCCTCCCTCACCTCTTAACGAGGAGGAGTTGGAGGGGATCAGATCCCGCTTTTCCTCATCAAATTCTATTAACACCAAATCTGTTTCAAAAGCAAAAGCGCGACTAACTACCTCACCAGTACGATTTAAAGCGAAACTGCACCCATCAAAAATTAAGTCATCATTTCCCCCAACCTGATTAGCATATACGATTGGTTTGTTGAAGCGAGACGCGCTATGTCGCAACATCGATTCTCGCAACTTGTGCTTACCAACTCTGTAAGGTGAAGCTGATAAATTCACAATAAAATTTACATCCAATTGAGCTAAATCAACAATTGGATTTATGGCATAGCTGCGCTTACCCCAAAATTCCTCATCGTTCCACAAATCTTCGCAAATTGTTACTCCGATGTGGAGATTGTCGAGGGTGAAAGCATTAGCTTGCAGCCCTGGTTCAAAATATCGATATTCGTCAAAAACATCGTAGGTAGGTAACAATCGCTTGTGAAAAATTTGCTGTAATTGACCATTTTCTAACCAGGTGATACTGTTAAATAAAGGTTTCCCGCCAGCAACGTGCGCTTTTGAATTTGGTTCAACTGTTCCCACTAAAACAGCGATATTTGGCGGTAAATCTTGTGCTAATTGCTGTAAAACGTTTGCCATTGATTCAACGAAGCTGGGATTTAATAGCAAATCCCGTGGCGGATAACCGCACAAAGAAAGTTCCGGTGTTAGCAATAAACGGACATTATTCTCAGCGGCAATTTTAGCAGCATTGAGAATTTGTTGGGCGTTGTTGGCGAGGTCGCCAATTGTGGGGTTAAGTTGAGCGATCGCAATTTTCATATATAGCCATCCTATTTGATGTGTGAAAGCTACTTTTTTAAAACGAACCGCAGAGACGCTGAGAACGCAGAGGAAGAAAAAGAAGATTTTATATATAAATAAGGTTTGCTGTATTTGAATATATTACATTATTTATTTTCTTGATTTCCAATGGTGTAATTCTTCATTCATAAAATAACTGACCAAATCTTGATATAACTTTTCAATTACATCAGGATTTAAGCCTTGTTCTTCAGCCCAAACACGTCTTTGCTGCATCATAGCCTTACGCCGTTCTGGGGCTTTTACACTTTCTTCACTGGTTTTAAACTTGGCAGCAGCTTTCACATATTCAAATCGCTTGCCAAGAAGTTCAATAATTTTCTGGTCAATTTTATCAATCTCATTACGAATGTCTTGGATATCTAAAGTCTCTTCGGGTTCCATACTTTTTTTAGGCAGAAGATTAAATTACTTTGCATACCTTGGCATTTAAATAAACACCAAAGGCTTATCCTTAAACGGGGCAAACGCTTCAGCATCAAACCGATACAAACTTGCTGGACGACCGGCACCACGCGACACTTTTACTTTAGTATCGTAAAGAAAACCTAGCTTCAGCAACCGGGCGCGAAAGTTGGAATAATCTGCAAAATTGTCCCCTAAAACTGTCGTGTAAAGCTGATATAAGTCACTCAAAGTAAATACCTCTGGTAACACTTCAAATGCAACTGGGCTATACTCTAACTTATTTCGCAACCGCCGATGACCATACTCTAAAATTTTATTGTGGTCAAAGGCGAGTTGCGGCACTTGTTCTAAGGGATACCAAGCAATACCACTAACGCCATCGGCAATTAATTCAGCTTCTTCAAACCGTACCAAAGCAAAGTAACTAACTGATAGATAACGCACCCCATAACTGTCATCACATTCCCTCAGATCGCGTCCTGGCCCGCCAAAGGTGTATAACTGTTCCAAGTACAAGTTTTTGACGCGAATTTTTTCAGCTAAAATTCGATAGGCGGCATCTTCTAAAGATTCTCCTTGACGGACTAAAGTACCGGGTAAGCACCAATGTCCTGAGAAGGGTTCTTCTTGGCGCATTACTAACAAAACTAACAGTCGATTTTGCGCCGTATCGACTGAGAAAATTACGTTATCAACTCCGACTTTAAAATCGGCTAATGTCGGTTGTTGTGCTATTTTTTTCGAGCCGCGTCCTGGCATTCGTATAAACGTTCTCTATTGATATAATCTTTGACGGTGGTCGTCAAGGCTTTGGTGTTTCCATTCTCACGATACGCTGTAGAGGAAACCGCTGGCGCGTTAAGGTGAGCGATCGCTATGTGCGCTCCCATCTGCCGCAGTTCCTCTAAACTAGAGTCTTCTATCAGATATCCTGGTCTAGGTACTACCAGCAGTTGCACTTGCCGCAACCAATCTTCAACTCTATACCAACGCGGCATCTGGCTAACTAAGTCGGAACCAATTACTACTGTAAAGTCTACCGACATTCCCCAAAGTGCCCTCGCCTTCTGCACTGTCTCCAGAGTTCTTGGGCTGCTGAGTTCCTGAAACAGGCAGATATTGTGCCAAGTCGAATTAAGTTCCTCAATCAGCAACCGTAGCATTCTGGATCGATGTTCCAGCGGCGTTTGGTGAGACTTAAACGGATTATCCGATGCCCACACCGCCACCAGATCGTAGTGTTGAGACAGCCAATTAAGGATCGCCTGATGTCCAGATGTCGGCGGGTCGGCACTTGTACCAAACAAAGCAACTCTCTTCATTTTCTTCCTTTGGGTTTATATAGCGCTAAGCGCTAACGCGCATTAGCATAGCCAAGGCGGTTCATTCCTTCGATGAACCAAGACGAGTTTTTTCAGTCAACAACCTCAGCGCCTCAGAAATCTCCACAGATACAGAAATGGGAGAATCAAGCGATCGCGTCAGAGCTGGTAAACTAGCAACTGATGCAGTTGTACGTTCTCGAATTTCCGCCAAATCTGGTAACTGCACCTGTTCGCCCTGTTTAACCATCAGCTGCAACAAAGGTTCTTCTCCATTCGGGCTTTCCGTCAACAATCCCAATCTGTCTGCTTTAACCTGACTTCCCTGATGGCGGCGAAAAATCTGCTTTCGACCAGGATAAGTTATCTTACCGCTCGATTCTTTCATCACGGGAATGCCATCAATTTCCACCAGTTTATAAACCCCATTTAAAGCTGTTCCCGTAACCAGTCGAGTTCCCAGTCCATAACCGTCGATGCAAGCGCCAGCTGCTTTCAATCTGGCAATTTCGTATTCATCCAAATCGCCACTGGCAAAGATGGGAACATCGGGTAAAAGCGATCGCACTTGTTTAGATAAAGTTACTAAATCACCCGAATCTATCCGCACCCCAGCCAATTGCGTTTCCCCTGCTGCTAACATTTGTGCCAAACCTTGGGCAGCAGCGACTGTATCGTATGTATCAATCAACAATGGCGCACCAGGAAAATATCGGTGGAATGCCTTAAAAGCCTCTTGTTCGCTTCCAGATGTGGCTGCGATCGCCATCACTAAAGCATGAGCAATCGTTCCACTAGGCTTTTGACCCAATTTGATCGCTGCCAATACATTAGAAGTGGCATCTAACCCAGCTGCCAAGGCCGCCCTCGCCGCCCACACAGAGGCTTGGGGACTAAACGCCCGTCGCGTCCCGAATTCTAGCAGTGTCGCTTGCGCCCCAGCCGCATCGCGCATCCGCGCCGCCCGCGTCGCCACCAAACTCTGATAGTTGATGGTGTTCAGCAGGTAGGTTTCTACCAACTGAGCTTGCCATAAGGGTGCTTCCACCCGTAGCAGCGGCTCGTTAGCAAAAACAGCGGTTCCCTCTGGAACTGCCCACACATCGCCTGTGAAGCGACCTTCCTCCAGCAGCGACCAAAATCGCGCTGGTGCTTGTGCAAAAATCCCTGTTGCCTGCAAAGCCTCCAGCTGACTTGGTGTAAAGCGGAATTTCTCCAGGTAGTCTAGCGCCTGCGCCAGCCCCATCGCAATCAAATAGCCAAAGCCGTTTGGTAGCCGCCGCACAAACAGCTCAAAGCTGGCGCGCCTTTGCTCCAAACCTTCGCCTGTGTAGCAAGCTGCCATCGTCAGCTGGTAGAGGTCGGTCAGGAGGCTATAATCTTCAGGCGCGATCGCCAGTTCCCGATCTTCTGCCCTAACCTGCTCATGAAGAGGGTTCGGGTGCTTTGCAAGTCCGTCAAGGGAAATTTTCATAATCTTGCTACCTTGGCAAGAATAGTTTCTACGATTATAGTGCTATTCACCAAAATACTGCCAAGGTATTTTGATAATCTCTTAAAGAAGATAGATGTATCAGGTAGGTTACATGACCTCTTAGGGCTACTTATCTCCTTTGTATACTATTCTTAATAGTATTTTTATTTAAAATAGACAAATAAAGAGCGATCGCATAAAACTCTAACTGCGCGGCGCTGAAGAAAGCTGGATGCTCTCCATAACAGGAGCAATTTACTTTAAAAGTCATAACTTTTAAAGTAAATTGTTGAAAATATAAGTAAGTTTAAAAAACTTGTAAAAGTTTTAATGAAACGCACAGCTTTTATCAACGACAAGCAAAGTATTGCAAACCTAATCAAACAAGTATTGCAAATAAACGTCAATAATCCAAAACTACTCATAATGGTAAGTATAGAAAGCTAATTTACATTTCAAGTCTAAAAACAAACCGGGAGAGTAAGTATATGGGTATTACCCGAATGATGGATAGTATCACCCAGTATTTTTCCGAAGCGATTGCCCGCATCTTTGGCCCAAGTGACGATGCTTATCCTGTGACTGGAGTGCAGCCTTTTTCAGGCGACCCCTTAAAAGAAACTAGAAGGGCTGATTGGTAGTCAAGCGAATGTCTTTTTCTGTCGTCGTGTGGTCAATAATAAATAATTTGGTGGGGAAAAGCGTTTCTTCTCCACCAAATTTTATTGAAATATTTCTAAACAATCATTCGGCGTAGCTGATGTTGCTGTTGATTGAATTGTTTTTGTTCTAGGGTCAACGCATCGTAACTAATAGGCGACCGCATATCCCACTGAAATTCAGCTAAGATTAACAAGCTAATCACCATCACGCCTCCAGCGATCAGAAACTCCCAACCACAAAAGTAGGGAAGGAGAAATATACATAGCAGGTGAACAATTCCAGCCAGAAGGATAGCACGCGATCGCACCCCTAAACCAGTCAAGAAATAGCCAAAAGCGCTCAACCCCAGCCACAACGGACACAGGCGCATCAAAACATTCCCCCAGCCCAAGAAAATACCCAAGTCAGTCAGGACAAGCCCCACTAACATTAAAATTACCCAGCAATACAGCACCCAGCTAACCTGCTCCACCTTAACCCAAAAGCGCGTCCATACTACCATTACAGTAGTACCAATCAGAGTCAGCGCTGACCACAAAGCAGCTTGAATATTCCAACTCAAAGGGAAAAAGTGGGCGGTGAAAAAAATCGCGGCTGATATCAAACCCCAGAAAATGCAAGCTTGGTCGATCCGAGTATAAAACGTGGAATAAAGCGTAGTGTTTCCGATCTGCAAATGAATACGCCAAAGGCCTTGGAGATCCTGAAAATCAAGATTTTTTTGTTTGCGGCGCAGAGGCGGTACTGTGGAATTAAAAAAAGTCATTTGATGTGCTGCTAATAATAGATAGATAAGTTGCTGTTTATCTAATTTGCACATAAGAAGATTTAAGCAATTAGCACAGGGGAAGAATCTAGCCCATGACTATTCGCTAATAATTGCTCTCGCAAGCAATTTAATATGCAAGTTAAATTTATGACAGCTTTGTATTGTGTTAATGCTTAATTTTGTACTAATAAGCCTTTATCGGGAATCTGCCAGTGGAAAGGATATTGTCTATTTTTAATCTATCAATGGTAGTAAATACTTTAGAGTAAACGGTAATTAAATATACAAATTGCTTATTAATGGCATTAAAAATAAGTCTATATACATAAGCTTTGAATAATTAAACAGGCAAAAGAAATAAATTTGAGGTTTACTTAAGAAGGTTTTTAGGGAATAGTATCTAGCTTGCTTTGGCGTAGCAGTACCCAAGTGTAACTCAACCAATGCTTATGGGTACTGGGTTCTGCATCCTCTTTCCCAACAAATCCCAAGGTTTGGATTTTAAGTAAACCTAAACCGTATTGAGAAAAACTCGACCATTAAAAAACCCGGTTTCTGGGAGAAACCGAGTTTTTTCAAGAAAAGTTGAAAGGTTTAAATAGTGATTTGGCGGAGGCGATGTTGTAACTATAAGCTGAGACAATATTTTCAGGTTAGCAGCAACCCAGTCAAGAAAAATGCGATCGCTGCACTGCCTACAGGAACTGTCAAATTATCAATACCGTACCAGGAAAATGCTTCTAAGGCAGTAGCAGCTATGGCAACTGCCAATGGCACCGCCCAACTTTGCCAGATATTGCCATGAACGCCGAGTAAAATCAAGCTACTGACTGCATAGCTAACCAAAAACATTGTAGAAGAGCCTTCCCAACTTTTTTTGCTCCCCCCAAATTGATAGGGATGCTTACCAAATTTCTGCCCAATCAGTGCTGCCAGCCCATCCCCCCAAGTCATTACTAAAATTCCCAGCGCCGCATATTCGGGTTGGTTTATAGACCAGAACCAAGCAACTAAAATCCCAATACTAAGGGCGTAGCAAAATGTTCCCCAACTCTTGCGCCCAACACTGTTAATCCCTGGAAGGATTGGGAATTTGTATGATAAAAGGGCAACGCTACTCGCTAGAATCGAAGCCGTAATACCTACCCAAGCGGGAATATTCAGCCACCAGGCAAGCAAAATCACATTGCCAGTACCAATGTGTACTACCTTCCGCACCCGTTCCGGATCTGTCGAGGTATACCGATGTAGTCCCTCTGCTAGTAGTACAATAACGCCAAGACAGACTCCAATTAAGGCAATTTGGAGCCATAGCTGTGGGAATGATTCTAACGAAGACACAGAGTTCAACAAAGACTTTATTCAAAGGGGAAAAAGCTCTATTACCAATCTATTAGATTAAGGTGCCAGAATGAAAATATTACTGATTTGGTTAATTAAAGGATACCGGGTTTTGATTTCTCCGCTGTTTCCTCCAGTTTGTAGGTTTCAGCCGACTTGTTCTAAGTACGCAATAGAGGCGGTAGAGAGATTTGGAGTATGGCGCGGCGGTTGGCTTGCGATTCGCCGCATCTTGCGCTGTCATCCGTTCTACCCCGGCGGTTACGATCCGGTGCCACCTGCGCCCGAAACAACTAAAGATTAAATTATGTCATTGAGATTATGGGTCATGGTGAGCGATCGCGATCGCTTACCATCACTCTATCGGGTAAATTCTCAATGCTGTCCTCAATATGGTCATTTATTATTGTTCCTGTAATCTAACTATTGGTATAGTTTTTTAGGCATTTTGATAGATTTTATATTCAAATCGCAGTCCATTAAAGTATCGAAAAATTAACTATATGGCTAATCAAAATTATCCTATTATCTATAAATACCAACACTTAAAAATGTAAAAAAACGTAGGTTAAAATTGATGATGCAAAACCAAGCTGCTATAAACATTTATTTGGTTTCACTATCGTTTATCCCTATATAAAAATTATTTAAAAGAAAACTAAAATCTGGAATTCTACCTTTTTAATTGGTAGATACATTTAGGCAAAACCCAGAATTACTTAAATATTCGCCATGTCTAACAATAATAAAATTTTGACTTTCTGCATTAGCTCACTTGCAGTTTCTTCTGTAATGTCGGCTACTCTAGTGCAAGCAGCACTAACAAATCAATCAAAAGTAGTCATTAGAGGGATCGGAGCAGTCCGAATTGGCATGACTGTTTCCCAAGCTTCACAAGCTGCGGGTACTCGGCTAGTTTCAACTGGCGAATACCCTACTAATAACAGTTGCCAGTACGTCAAACCGCAAAAAGGCCCCAGTGGTCTTGGTTTCATGGTAACAAACGGTCGCATTTCTAGAGTAGATGTATGGACAAATAGGACGATTACTACTCTCAGAGGCGCACGTATCGGCGATACTGAAGCACGAATCAAGTCACTTTATCCAGGGCAAATTAAAGTTACTCCACATCAATACCTTCCTAAAGGACACTATCTGACATTCGTGCCACGAGATGCCGCTGACAGAAACTATCGCATACTATTCGAGACTGATGGCAAGCGTGTTACTCAGATCAGATCCGGTAAACTTCCTGAAGTAAATTTTGTAGAAGGATGTAGCTAATTGCTAATCTAAGAGTGAGGAGTTAGAAGTTATTAATTTTCAACTTTTAATTCCTCAAATTTGATAGTTATCAATTGTGCCGTATTGATTGATTAATATCACCCAATATAAATAAATAAAGAGTATTAAGTGTATTTGCTACAGGGCATAATAAGAACGATGTCAGACAGAGGAGACTGAGCATGAAACCTTATCAGGAGATTGCAATTGTAGAGTGTGGGGAAGCGATCGCTGCAATTCCTTTGGAGCAATTTGCGGTAGAGTCTCCTCATCCTTATCAAAAGTTGGGTGCTAGTTATGGAGCGCTTTCGCCATACTATCTCCGCCAAAGCGTTCTAGATAGCTTAAAGGTAGCCCAAACTCTCCTGCAACAAATACACCAGGGTTGGCAAATCAAAATTTTTGACGCTTATCGCCCGGTGGAAGTCCAGCAATTTATGGTAGATTACACCTTTGCTGAAGTTGTTCAGGCGCGGAAGTTAAATTTAACTGAGTTAACGGAAGCACAGCGTCAAGAGATTTGGGAACAAGTTTATCAATTTTGGGCATTCCCCAACTTGAACCCAACAACACCACCGCCTCATAGCACTGGTGCTGCGGTTGATGTGACGTTAGTAGACGGCACTGGGCAGACTATTAACATGGGAACCCAGATTGATGAAATATCTCCCGCGTCGTATCCAGATTATTATGCCGATAGCACTGATGCCGCCCAACAGCAGTATCATATTTATCGGCAGTTGTTGAACTCTGTGATGTGTCAAGCTGGATTTCGTCGTCATCCTAATGAGTGGTGGCACTTCTCGCTAGGCGATCAGATGTGGGCTTGGGCTTACAATCAAGAAAATCCAGCCCAACCAATGACAGCACGATATGGAAGATTAGTGTAGAGATGGTGTATATGTCTTTACAGAAGTTAGGACATTGAATAAGTTGCCAGATATCCTAAATTAAAGAAAGATAGATAAAAGAATTATGGCGGTACTATGCGCGGATACGTATTAATATTTAATACCGGGACAGAAAACGAGGGGATGCACTCGCTGCGAATTGGCGATCGCAACTTGCTCTTACTGTTTGAAGCAGAAGATGATGCTATTCGCTATGCTCTGCTACTAGAAGCTCAAGATTTTGCTACTCCCACTGTGGAGCCAATGGAATTAGAGGAAATTGAGGAAATTTGTCAAGACTTAGATTATGACTGGAAGCTAATTCCGGAAGGATTTGTTCCCGAAGACGATGTAGAACGTCTTTTTTTAGCTCCACCGGAAAATAACCTTTCCAAAACCGATTGGGAACCAGATGCTCCTGAACCGGAGCTTTCGGATTTAGACAAAATTCGTCGTCAACTAGAAGGACTGTTGTAATAAGGATCGAGGATGAAAAATCTGGAGGAGCGGGGGCATCTTTTAACAGAGCAAATTAACCCCAATAGTCAGAACTTAGATCAACTGAGTTCTTTGGAATTGGTAGATTTGTTCAATCGCGAGGATGCTCAAACACTGGTGGCGATCGCATCCGCCAGAACTGAACTAGCCCAAGCAATAGATACTACAGCTAGTGCCTTAAGTCAAGGGGGACGGCTTTTTTATATCGGTGCTGGGACGAGTGGACGTTTAGGCGTGTTGGATGCAGCAGAGTGTCCGCCCACTTTTTGTACGCCGCCAGATTTGGTACAAGGAATTATTGCTGGTGGTGCGGGCGCTTTAATTCGTAGCTCTGAAGATTTGGAAGACAAAGATGAAGATGGAGCGAATGCGATCGCGCAACGCCATATCACCAATCTCGATGTCGTCGTTGGAATTAGCGCCGGGGGAACGACTCCCTTTGTCCACGGTGCGATTCAAGCAGCACGCGGGCGGGGAGCAACTACAATTTTGATTGCCTGTGTCCCCGCTGAACAAGTCAGCATTGAGGCAGATTTAGATATTCGCCTGATAGTGGGGCCAGAAGTGCTGGCAGGTTCGACACGCCTCAAAGCCGGAACCGTAACGAAAATGGCTTTAAACATCATCTCCACAGGCGTGATGGTGCAGTTGGGTAAAGTCTACGGCAATCGCATGGTAGATGTCGCCGTCACCAATAAAAAACTGCGCGATCGCGCCTTAAGAATGTTGCAAGACCTCACCGATTTAAATCGGGAAGATGCTAGTTATTTACTAGAGCAAAGTGGGCGATCTGTCAAGTTAGCGCTACTGATGCACTGGACAGGGTTAGAAAGGGAACAAAGCGCGAGTTTGCTTGCGGAACATCACGGGAATCTCAGAGCCGCTGTTTCGAGTTACCAAAAGCCAGAGTAGAAGTTGGCTGGTTGCTACACGATTAGTAAAACTGACGTGAATCTTGGCATAAGCAAAACTTGTAGGATCTCACAGCGATCGCATTACCTGCAACGGTATCGCACTCAGTTAGAGTAGACTTATTAGCTCTACTAGCTGCACGGTTTTATAAAAAATGTTTACTGGATCGGAGACTGCTACAACAAGTTTAATTGCGCTGGTGGCTTTCGGCATCCTGGGTTGGGGCTTCTATCGAGCCAAGCCCTTCGGCAAATTGGGAATATATGCCTGGTTGCAGTCAGTCGTGTTGATGGCTCCCTGGCTGTTGTTCTTTGGGTTGTTCGCCGCCGGGATTTATATCAACCTAGTCGGCATCCTATTTATGTTGGTAGCCTCAGCTGGGTTGTATATCTTCATCGGCAAGAAACTGCGTGCCGCTGGTCAGGATGCTATCCTGCGGGAGCAAGTCGTGAAGATGATCCAGGAATCGAACCCTACAGAAAATAAGTCTGAGGAAGACATCGAAACGCCCCAGACACCTACAGATGGACTAAATCGCGTCACTTCTGAGGTAGTTCCCATCCCAGACGAAGACTTGAAAAGCATTCAAGGAATTTTTGGGATTGATACATTCTTTGCTACTGAAACCATTTCCTATCAAGAGGGTGCGATTTTTCGGGGGAATCTGCGGGGTGAACCTGATGCAGTGCATTCCCGGTTGACTGCCAATTTGGAAGAGAGATTAGGCGATCGCTATCGCCTATTTTTAGTAGAAAATCCAGAAGAGAAGCCAGTTGTCATTGTTCTCCCCAGCAGCAATGATCCCCAAAAGGCAACCTTAACTCAGAAGCTTCTCGCAGGTGTTCTGTTCATAGCCACAATTGCCAGCAGTTTAGAAACCGCAGGGCTTTTCCTCGGTTTCGATTTCTTCAACAACCTGAGTCGATATAAAGAAGTTCTACCCATCAGCTTGGGTATCTGGACAGTTTTAATCGCTCACGAAATCGGTCACTGGTTACTAGCACGTCGTCACAAAATCCGTCTGAGTCTGCCTTTTTTCATCCCATCCGGTCAAATTGGCGCTTTTGGAGCCATTACCCGCTTTGAATCGCTGTTGCCTAATCGTCAGGTGCTATTTGATATCTCCTTAGCTGGCCCTGCTACTGGTGGTATTATTTCCCTGTTAATGCTAATTGCAGGTTTAATCCTTTCCCATGAAGGCAGCCTGTTTCAAGTGCCATCTCAGTTTTTCCAAGGGTCGATTTTGGTGGGAACGCTGGCGCGAGTCGTCCTTGGTTCCGCCCTCCAGCAAACCCTGGTTGATGTCCACCCCCTGACGATTATCGGTTGGTTGGGTTTAGTGGTAAGTGCATTTAACTTAATGCCAGCTGGACAACTCGACGGCGGGCGAATTGTTCAGGCAATCTACGGGCGGCAAATTGCCCGTCGGGCTACGGTAGCAACTTTAATTTTGCTGGGGATTATCTCAATAGTGAATCCGGCGAATCCTTTGCTGCTGTACTGGGGAATTGTAATTCTGTTCTTGCAGCGAAGTTTAGAACGCCCTAGCCTGAATGAGATTTCTGAACCCGATGATGCACGAGCCGCTTTAGGGTTATTGGCTCTGTTCTTGATGGTGGCGACTCTCCTACCCCTGACTCCAGGCTTGGCGGGAAGTTTGGGCATTGGCGGTTAATTGCTAATTGCTAATTGGTGAATTCCCATTAGTTGTTAGCCAGTTTGCTGAAGGATATGGCAATTCAAGGGCTGGGTGCGATACATCTGTAGGGACATGGTGTTGCCATGTTCCCTACCAAGGTGGCTAAAACGAAACAACCGCGATATATTCCACCCAACTGATACCAATTTAAATGGGGTACAGGGCAGATAGTCTAACGTGAGTTCGGGTTAAATAGTACCTTTGGGGAAACATCAGGCTTTGAAGCCTGCAAAGAAAAACTTTGCTTATCTAGCCTTCCCGCAACAGGAGCGCGATCGCTATCCTACACCCAACGGCGTAAACTGTTCCGTGCGTACAGCCAGAGACTTACGGCGAGAGAAGGCGCTGCGGGGTAATACTCGCAACACTTCCTCAACCGTTGTAATCCCATTTGTCACCTTTTGTACAGCTGCCATACCGAAAGAGAAAAAGTTGATTTCCCGCAAATAGCGATGCAGCTGTGTCATCGTACCGTCATAGATAATTTCGCGCACCGTATCATCCACATCCAGCAACTCAACAATTGCCTCTCGTCCCAGATAACCAGAATTGAAGCACTGAGCGCAGCCCTTACCCTTCCGCCAAGTAGTGGAATTTGCCTGTTCTGGCTCCAAACTCAAAACCTTCAAATCCGAGGCAGTGGGCTTGTAAGGTGCCGAACAGTGGGGACAAACGCGACGTACCAAACGCTGCGCCACAATTCCCAAGAGAGCATCGCTGATTAAACCGGGATCTGGGCCAATATCTTTGATTCTGGGAATCGCACCAGGAGCATCATTAGTGTGCAGCGTGGTAAAAACTAAGTGACCAGTGAGCGCTGCTCTAACGGCTGTCTCTGCGGTTTCATGGTCGCGGACTTCTCCCACCATGATGATATCCGGGTCTTGGCGCAAAATTGCCCGTAAACCAGCAGCAAAAGTCATTCCCGCTGCTTCATTCACCTGGGTTTGGGTGATGCGGGGCAAAATGTACTCCACCGGGTCTTCTACCGTCACTACATTGACGTGTTCCTTGGCGACGGATTGCAGACTGGTGTACAGCGTGCTGGTTTTACCGCTCCCTGTCGGGCCGGTGAGGATGATCATTCCCTGCGGCTGTTCCAACCAGTTTTTGTAAGTTTCAAGAGTTGTGGGAGTGAAGCCTAAGTTTTGGATTTTAGAAAAGGGATTTTTGCGCGGTAGTAAGCGAATTACGGCTTTTTCCCCACCCACGCAGGGGAGGGTACTGACGCGCATATCCATTCCCAGTTCTAATTCTTCGCCCGAAGCGTATTTTTCTCCAATTCGTCCATCCTGGGGACGGCGGCTTTCAGCGATGTCTATCTCAGACATGACTTTCAGGGCGACGATTACCTTGCGGCTAACATTGAGCGGCAGGGTGGTAATATCTCGCAGTACGCCATCAATGCGATAACGGACTCTTAAGCCTTCTGGCGCGGGTTCCATGTGAATGTCGCTGGCGCGGTTCCGCAATGCGCCGGAAATTAGGGTTTTAATCCGCCCAATTTGGTCAACTGCTTTGGAAAGGTATAGTTCTGTGGTTTCGCTGATGTTTTCTTGTTCCTGTTCTCCGGTGAGGGGATTTACCAGAGGAGCCGAGGAAATGCAGTTGGGGTTAAGATTTTGGGTGTGATACCAGGTGCGATAACTTTTGTCGGCAATTGGGATAATTTTAATGTCGGTGAAGGTGCGATCGCTTATTTCTTTGATAGCTTCCAACGACACAGTTTTCGGGCTTCCCAGGTAGTAGCAGTTTCGCCAGAGTAGCAGCGGAACCACTGGGGGCAAAACTTTTCTATCTTGAAATTCCCTAAAAAACCGATAACTCACTTCTCGGTCAAGTAGAGCTAGGTTAACACTTCCTTGCTCATCGATCAGGAGCTTTAGGGCTTGTTCGCAGTCAATTTCGCGATTTTTCAGCCGTTGCCAAGCGGAGGGAGTAGCAGAGGATGTTTGCATTGTTGTTTCCAACTAAAACCAACAGCTGTAGAGGGGACTACCTTGTTTTAGCTTATGCGATCGCTCTTTGACAGGAGAACGCGATCGCACTTATAACGAGGGGATGCGATCGCACTTTGAATAGTTTTTAGTTGAGGATGTGGTATTGGGTAACGTTTGCCTCAACCCAACCTACGAGGCGATGCGATCGCACTTTGAATTATTTTTAGTTGAGGATGTGGTGTTGGGTAACGTTTGCCTCAACCCAACCTACTAGCGCGACAAGCTTAATTTGCTGGGTTTGCTGAGGGCTAAAAAGCTCGAAATGTAACCTTTTCCACATTTGTTCAACCCAGCATTTTAGCCTAGACGCGCTACTACGAGGCAATGCGATCGCACTTGCAGAGAATCTGAATGGAGAAAATACAAAATTTGATCCTGATTCACTCAAGCCAGTTAGGTTCAGCAACAATATCCCCATCGGGCATGACAGTATTACAGAAAAAAGCTCCATACATCTCAGCGCCATGCCAATTAGCACCTTTCAAGTTGGTGTCTTGCAGATTGACCCCTTCCATGCGACTAACTCTCAAGTCAGCCCGATTCAAATCAGCTCCACTCAAGTTAGCATCCCTCAAATCAGTACCCCACAAGATAGCTGCACTCAGATTAGCTGCACTCAGATTAGCTCCACTCAGATTAGCTCTACTCAAGTCAACGCCACTGAAATCCCTTTCCCCAGCATTGTACCGTTCGAGCAATTCCTCAGCATCCATAACTCATCTGTCGCATCCATTTACACCCTCAACAATAGCGCCCAAAACCTTTAGACTTCCCTCTTCAACCCCACTCCTTCCCTCAACATCAACCTCCAAATCGCCGACCTCCCCACTGGACAACTAGCCGAAGCTCAAATTACCTCCTTCGACCCTTTTGGACGCCCCAACGGCGGTACCCTCCTCCTTGACCACAACGCCAATGGCATCGGCTGGTACATCGACCCCACCCCCCAAACCCCATGATAGAGCGATCGCTATGATGAGATGCGATCGCCTTTGGTGAAATTGAACCAATATCTAATGTGATGTTGATTTTTGTGCTTCCATCTCAGCGACGATGAGATGCGATCGAGCTTAGTGAAATTGAACAAATATCGGATGTGATGTTGGGTTTCGTACCTCAACCCAACCTACTTTTGCTTGTAAGAATTTGTTGGTAAGCTTTAATGGTTGCTTGAGCGATCGCTTTCCAACTGTAATTTTTCAAAGCGTACTCTTGAGCATTGATTCCCCGGCGTTGTCGTTCGGAAGCATCAGCCAGCGAATCGCGCAATTGCTTAATTAAACTCTCTACATCACAGGCGCAAACCCAGCCAGCTTCTGCTTGTTGAATTTCCTCCCAGATATAAACTTGGTCAGAAATTACCACCGGGGTTCCGTTACACATCGCCTCTGCTACAGCAATGCCAAAGTTTTCGTAGTAAGAAGGGAGGACAAATAAATCGGCATCTTGTAGTAAGGCAGTTTTCGACTCACCAGTTACAAATCCGGTTATAGTAGTGCGATCGCGTAAGGGTGACGCTTGCAATTGTTCTCGAATTTTGTTTTCATAAGCTGGATCTTGGGGATTGCCACCCGCCAGCACAAAGTGAAAATCAGCACCTTCTTCTAAAAGTTTTTCCAGGGCTGGAATTAGTAAATTTAGCCCCTTTTTCGGGTCGATCCGCGACATGAACAGCAGCAAAGGCTGAGTCTCCGGAATGCCTAATTCCTTTCTAGATTGACCTTTTGGGAGCATCGCTGGCTGCTTTACGCCCAAGGGAATCACTATATCTGGCGTTGAAGTTCCGAAGCGTTCGGAAATCTTAGCTTCTTGGGGGCTGGTGAAGTGAATTCCCGCCGCGCCTGCTAAGTTGGGACGTTCCAGCAACGCCGCATAAATCTGCTTGATTCTCTTCTTCTTGCGTAAGTCTGCGGGGTCTAGCGTCCCCAGAGGACGCATTAAATACGGTAAATGACGCGATCGCGCCACAGTCGCCGCTGCGGTGCTTACGGGCGAAAATAAAGCATGGATATGAGCTAAGTCAAATTCAGTCGCGTGTCCCGCTAGCCAGCGCAACAAATCCAGGGAAAACTTATAGCGCCGAAACGGGGAACAGGGGAAATAACGCACCTGATAGCCGTTTTGTTCCACCGGGCGGTCGAGAGGCACATCCAACGGCGGCTGACCGACATCTCCGTTGCTGTTTGTTGTTAGTACCGTCACCTCTACACCTTCTTGCGCCAGCGCCTCCGATAGTCCTAGAACCATCTGACTAGGGCCACCATAGACGAGGGAAATCGAAGGAATAATTTGTAAAATTCTCAGAGGCGGACTCATGCGGCTAATGGTTTTTTCCACTGGTGGGTAAATTGAGTAGAAAATCAGTTATGTTCTGGGCGCATTGCTCAACGGAGAACTCTTTCATCAACAGACGATAGCGCTCAAAATCGCGGGGTTTACCGATTGATGATGCGATCGCTTGACTGAATGCGATCGCATCATTTTCTGGAATAATTTGAAAATCAGGCAATTCAGCAAAATCGGCGGCACAACCAACAGCATCCGTTATGATACAGGGCAGCCCGGCTTGTAGCGCTTCATTCACCACTAAACCCCAAACTTCTCCTTGCCGTTGGGAAGGTAGCACCAGCAAATCGGCTGCTAAATAATAAGGCGGTAATTCCCGCTGATTTTTAAAGCCAGCAAAATGCACTTTAATATCAGGTATATTAGCAGCACTTAATTGCAGTTTTTCTTCTAAAACTCCAGAGCCAAGAAAAATTATTGCCAGTTGCGATCGCTCCTTTCGCGGCAGTTTTTTCACCGCTTCTAATAACAGCTCTGGGTTTTTCTTGGAAATCAGTTTTCCACTAAATAAAATAACTGTTTGTTCCTCAGAAAAACCTAGCTCTCGGCGTAAATTTTCCCGCAGTCGTTGTTTTTCTTCTGAGCTTATGGATTGAAAGCGGTCAGGAACGCAAAAATAACTCAACCCGATTTGCTTGGGGTTAATGCCATGATTTAGTAAGTGCTGGCGGTTGAGAGAACCAAAAGCGATCGCTGAATCAAATAAGTTGTAAATACCTTTATAAATTATAGAGCGGACAGCTTGTTTTGATTTTGAGCGCATGAATGCTGCATCATTGGTTTCGGCTCTCAAAGTGACAGGAATACCCCGAAACCGTGCTTGAATTGCCGCACTAATGGCTCCTTGATAATTCAGAGTTGTCAGCATCAGTCTAGTTGGCTTTTCTGTCTGTAGCAGTTGTTGCCAACCTGGTGCTTTCAGGTCAAAAAAGCCTTTAGGTTGCTGTTGCGACTCTTGATTTAAGACTTTTGAGCGATACCCTTCTAATAAAGGCTCATCCCAGGCAAAGGCAGTTCCGAAATCGCGATCGCGATATCCTTGAATGGAAAAATCCGACAAATAAACCACTAAACATTCTGACCCTGCTTGACTTAACTGTTCAGAAACAGCCCGAAACACAGGAGCATAATACTGCACTGGATGTGAAGCAAGAATTATTAGCTTCATATATTTTTTCTCAGCTTTCACTTTTACTGAGCCGGAGATTGTTGATAAGATGCGGCTAATTCTTCAGTTGTTTCAACATCTTGTTTAGTGTAAGATTGTCCATCGTTTCCAATCGATTGTATGAGTGTCCAGACAGCGCTGAGAAAGCCTAAAGTGTAGGAACCAAAGCGGCTGAGAACTTTTAGGGGGGAACCGCTTTTGTTACAAGGGGGATGTCCCAGTACGTGACAGTCAAAAAGCTTGGCAAAGAATCGTAGGCATTGAGTTGGGGTAAGGCTTTTCAGCCCTAACAAGAAGTGGTTGTGATAGAAAGTGATTTGATATTTGAGCGATCGCGTACTAATATCGTGGCATCCACCAGTTTCTTCGCCCAGGTGTACCAAATAAGCCTCTGGGTCATACCAAATCTTGTAACCCGTCTGCCGTATCCGCAGACAAAAATCTGATTCTTCTCGGACTGCACTGCCACGAAATCGCTCATCAAACCGCAGCCCATACTTAGTGAAAATTTCGCGGCGGAAGGACATATTACAGCCTCTAGCTGTTAGCACTTGCTGCGGCTTCACCGTATGCACCAAATCAATATGATACCAGGCAATTCCAGGGTCCATCGCTTCCGAAGGTAAATATTCAATTTCGTAAAGGTTATCGCCCGATTTTTCCTTTTTTGAATCTGCCAGTTTCATTCGGTCGAATACCCTTCCAGCTACTGCCCCTATCTCTGGGTTTTCCAAATAGTTGCGAGCGTGGGCTGTTAAATATTCAATTGGCATCTGTACGTCATCATCAATAAACAGAATAATTTCTCCAGATGAGCGCCGTGCAGCATAATTTCTCGCCCCAGGTAAACTAGCCCAATCAACTCGATACCAGCGAATTTTTCCCGACTCTGCTAGCTCTTCTAGATAAGCTTGAATTTCCGGCTTATGCGTGGCGGTTTGGTCAACTACCAGCACTTCAAAAGCTGGGTAATCTTGTTTTAAAACATCCTTTAGCGTATCTTGCAAAGGCTCCTCACGTCCGTAGGTGGGAATAATCACCGAAATCAAAGGCCAGTTCATAGTTTACGGCTCCTTGCAAAAGTTATGAGTTGTAGAGGCGGGGTTGATGATAGTGCTGGCATCTCACAGATAATATACATAAACCCGCCCGCTGCGAGTTTTGAATTATGAGGGTTGAATTTCAACTTCTGATTCATGACTCATAACTGTTGATTTACTGAGGTTTCTTTTCTTTTTAGGTTCAGGCTCATTTTCCAGAGCTGCTTTTAGTTTCTCCTGTTCTTGCTGCTCTATTTCTGGCAATCTTAAAATAACTCCGGCAAAAAACCAGTAATAAATACCCACCGGGTCTGTATCAAGTGGATACCAATAGGTGTTGTAACTGATAATCAAAATAAAAACCCAGAAACTCGCTCCAAAGCTTCGTAAATTCTGCTCTTTAACAGAGCGGTAAATTTTGAAAGTAATTACCGTGAGTGTGGTGACAAGCGCCAAGAACCCGATTGTTCCCACTGGTCCAACTTCATAGAGCAATTTTGGATAGTATGTCTCTATCAGCTTAATTTTGCCAAAGGCGCGGGTAGAAGCTGTTGCTCTTCCCAAGCCATTACCAAAAATTCCTTCTTGACCTTTAGATGTAAATTCAGCTTGAGAGGCAATAAATTCTGTGGGTGGCGAAGCATTCCAACGTGCAACAGCGCTATCTAACCGCTCTTGTACTATGCCAGGAAACATTGCCATCCCGATTGCTATAACCACAGCTAATCCTACTGCAATTGGTATAAATCTTTTCAGGTTAGCTATTTGGCCTGTGAGTATCAGTAGGATTATTGTGACAGTAGGAACCAACATTAGGGAAATTCTTTGACCGCAGATAACGGCATTCACAAACACGATTGCCATACCTGCTAAACCTCCGAACCGCCAGAGAATGTTAGGGTCGCTGAAGGCAGTAGCATAAGTTAAACAGGCATTTGATATCAGGAACCATGCCCAGTGCCAGGGAGAAACGAACGTACCAGGCAAGCGGATCACTCCCTGCGACGTACTATACAGTAGAGAGCCGCCGACTAAACACTTTGCCTCCAGACTAGCTTTAAATAAATCTGCTCCTTCAACAGCAAAAGCTTCTGTACTCTTACAGATCCCAGTGAGTAGCATATTGTACTGTACCAATCCCAGCACACAACAGATAATAGCGAGAACTACGTGCAATCGAGTTAGGAAAAGTAGCTCTCGCTTGTTACGAATTAGATAGTAAGCACAAGCGATCAGGGGAAGGTATCCCAGCAGAACTTTCAAACCTAAAAGCCCCATTGCGATCGGCTGATCGCCTGGTCTTTTGCCTATAAACTGCTGAGACCCATTTACTAACAGCAAGGTCACTATACAGAACGCCAACAAAAGGTTTAAGGGTGTCTTCAGCCCTTTGGGAAGCAGGAAGGGTAAGCGTTTCTTTTTACATTCTTGATAGAAGGCGATCGCTGCTGGAATATAAAAAGCATCTTTAGCTACCTGAAATAGGGCATTTCCGCCAGCAGCCATATATACTACCGTTCCTCCGAAGGGCATATATATCAGGAATAACCAAAGAGCTTTACGGGGATATTTGTAGGAAAGAGCTATAGAAACTATTGCTCCAACTGCTCCCCCCGCTATTTTCGGACCGCCAAATGGAAACAGGAATAAACCCAGAAAAAGAGAGCCAAATAAGGTGGCGCTGGTATAGCTTATGAATTCTTCGCGCTCCTTAATAGCCTTACGCTTTAGTGCTGATTCTTCCTTCTTAGTAAGAGTTGGAGTTTCAGGCGTTGGCTGCTTTTTAGATTTACTCTTCGATGTTGATTTTTTACGTGGCATGGTGGAGTAAAAGTTATAAAATACTCCGCATAATTACTTGATTGCCTCTATACAGATAGCATCCCCATGCCTATCTTTCCTTTCGACAGTTCCAAATTTGGGATTTGACCAATCGCCATACTCGCACCGTCGTATATTCTTAAAGCCATGCTTTGTCAAGGCCTCGGTAAGTGATGGTTCATCCCACATCCATTGATGTCTTGAATTAGAGAATAATTCTTTAAGCCGCTCTTTAATAGTAATTCTACTTCCTGTGTTTCCCAGAAAGGAGTTGTGCATAAACTTATGAGCTGCCTTGCTTGATAATGAATTATCGGAACGCTGAGTAAGATAGGTCTTTACATACTTTTCCAAATCTGGGACGATGATTCGCAGAATCCCTCCGGGCTGCAAATAAAGGTAAATGTTTTTTAGTGCTACATCAAAATCAGCCAAGCTCAAGTGTTCAAGAACGTGGGATGCAAAAATCAATTCGCAACTTTCCGGCTGGAGATTTAGACCTTTTAGTAAGTCACCATGCTTGATAGACTTTGGGAAGGTTGGAGCACCGATAGCCGAGAGAACGCGGGAACCGATGAGAGGAATTTTAGAAATTTTAACGTAGGGTGATGCGTCGATGTTTTCCCATCCTTCCGCTACATCTATCCAACACCCAATATTTAAACAAATTCCATTTTTATTCATCTCCATCGCCTGATTCATCGTTGTTTTTTCTCAATTAAAGTTGATGTTAGCCTAAAAGAGCAGATATGGGCTGGGCAAGATGCCCATTCCAAGATAGCTGCCTCAGGTTTATATTGGCAAATAAAATAATTAGGAGGACAGGCTTTTCCTATCCTCCCAGTAAGATTTAATTGCGTGAATTGCTGAGGTCTCAGGAGACGGCTAGGTGTTTCTCAACCGCTAGTACCAGCTGTTCTGTCCAGTGGTGGGTAAGTTCGGCGCTTTGGGCTTCTACCATAACGCGAATGAGGGGTTCGGTGCCAGAGGCGCGAACTAAAATTCGTCCAGAGTCTCCCATTGCGGCTTCGGCTTTAGCGATCGCATTCATCAGTGGCTCGCACTCTTGCCATCGCCGACGGCGATCGCGATCTTCGACTCTCACGTTCCGCAACACCTGCGGATATGTCTGGAAGCTTTTATCTACCAATTGCGATAGGGATTCTCCGGTACTACGCACACGAGCCGCCAAATGTAAAGCGGTCAGCAGTCCATCTCCGGTGAGGCTGTAATGGTGACAAAGGATATGCCCTGATTGTTCGCCGCCCAGTTTTCCGCCAGTCCGCAGCATTTCTGCCTGGACGTACTGATCGCCTACAGAAGTCCTAACAAATTTGCCGCCTAGCTGTTTCCAAGCCAGTTCAAAGCCTAAATTTGCCATCACCGTCGCGACAATCAAATCCCCAGGCAACTGCCCCGATGTTTTGAGGGTTGTTCCCCAGAAATAAAGGATATAATCGCCATCAACAACGCGACCTTGGGAATCAACTGCCATCACTCGGTCAGCATCCCCATCAAAGGCAAAACCTATATCTGCACCGTGCTGCTTTACGGCTGACTGGAGGAAGGCGAGGTGAGTGGAACCGCAATTAACGTTAATGCGATCGCCATCAGGAAGATCGTGCAAGCAAATAACCTCTGCTCCCATAGCTTTAAATACCGCAGGTGCCAGATGCACAGCAGCACCCCAAGCGAGATCCAGCACAACCCGCAAACCTTGTAATTTTATCGATGGTTGCAAACTTTGCTGAAGCGAGTCAACATAATTTCTCACCAATTCCGGTCGATGATAGTGCTGTCCCCAACTTTTATTTAAAATTGCAAAATTCCCATTTCCTCTCAACCCCGCTTCAATCTCCTGCTGCATCGCCGGGAGCAGTTTCGTACCATCTGAGCCAAAAAACTTAATCCCATTATCTTCTGGCGGATTGTGGCTGGCAGAGATCATCACTCCTCCCACCGCATCCGTTGCGCTCACCAGATGAGCAACGCAGGGAGTTGGGCATAGCCCCAAATTCCAAACTTCAAGCCCTGCCGAGGTCAGACCATCAGCAAGCGCCATCGCCAACATATCGCTAGAGTTTCTCGAATCCTGCCCAATAATCACTGGCCCGGCTGTTTTTGCCGATGCTCGCAGCACTTGTCCTGCCCAGAAGCCCACTTGCAAGGCGAGCGTTTCACTCAGCAGTTCTCCGAATTTTCCACGAATCCCATCTGTGCCAAACAATGGTGTCGCTGGTAATGCTAGGGGACTCGAACCAGCTCTAACATTAAGGTTTTTTACAGCTGGCGCCGCATCAGCCAAAGACAAGGTAGATTCAGACAGGCCAGAGGGCTGAGTCCGAATAGGGGATGAAACCATATTTTATAATCACTCCACACAACACACTTACAGTGGAGAATAGCACTTTCAGGATTGACACTCTACTGCTATAGGCACAGATATTTAGCCGCTTGGCAGTTACACTAGGTATGGTGGGACGATTTTGAAGGCAGGTTGCTTTCTTGCCCTGCCTCTGGGTTCACCCCATATAGCTTTTTATATATTTTCTTTCAATTGCCGAATATTAAGTATTTAAACCCAGATTCAGAATCTGAGCCAGCTTTGTGCGTTTGGTTCCACATTCGCCCACAGTATGGGAAAAGAGAATGAATGGATTTCTATTTTAAGAATGTTGAATAGGTAATGCGATCGCAAACTCGGTTCCTTGTCCAACCTGCGAAATTACCTCAATTCTGCCGCCATGCTTTTCAACAATCTGGTAACAAATCGCCAACCCTAGCCCGGTGCCTTTTCCTACTGGCTTCGTGGTGAAAAACGCTTCAAATAGTTTAGCTCGGATTTCTGGAGGAACACCGGGGCCGTTGTCACAAATCCGCACCAGTACAGATGGGATATTATTTTCTGGAGTTACAGTTTCTGTATGAATCACTATCTGTTTGACTGGTTGCTCTACTTGTTCTAGCAGGGCATCAATCGCATTGCTCAAGATATTCATAAACACCTGATTTAGTTGAGCTGGATAACACTCAACCAAAGGCAAATTTCCATATTTCTTAGTAATTTCAATTCCCTGCTTGAGACGACTATTGAGAATCAATAGCGTACTATCAATTCCTTCGTGAATATCGACAGATTTCATAGCAGCTTCGTCGAGACGAGAAAAGTTCCGCAAGCTAAGAACAATCTGGCGGATGCGGTCAGTTCCCATCTTCATCGAAGAAAGCATTTTCGGTAAATCTTCACCCAAGAAGTCTAGTTCAATGGCTTCCATGTAGTCTTGGAGTTCTTGGTCAGGATTAGGATAGCGTTGTTGGTAAAAGTCGATTAAAGTTAATAAATTTTGAGTATATTCATTGACGTATGACAGGTTGCCATAGATGAAGTTAACTGGGTTATTAATTTCATGTGCCACTCCTGCTACCATCTGCCCCAGGCTGGACATTTTTTCTGTTTGAATCAGCTGTGCCTGGGTCTCTCGGAGATTTTGCAGAGCTTGATTGAGATCGTCAGCCTGAGATATTAATTCCATATTTAGCTGTTGCAAATCTTCGTGAGCTTCCTCTAGCTGCTCATGTTTGCGCCAAAGTTCGACGGTGCGTTCTTTTACTCGTCTTTCCAATGTCATACGAGATAGCTCTAATTTTTCGGTATAGTCTTTTACTCGGTGAATGAGATTGTTGAAAGCGATCGCTAATACGCCTACTTCATCTTTGGTGGTGACAGGAGCTTGCAAATCAAAATTAGCTTCCTCCGTCGCTTTTTGCGCTACTCTGGTGACAGCTTCAATGGGACGAGCGATCGCGCGACTGGTAGAAATGGCGATCACTGTAGCGATCGCGATCGACAGTAGCATTACGATAATTGCCACCTTTGTTCCTAAAGTCTCTGCCTCTTGTAGGGCAAGATAGGCTTCGTCTTCTGCCTTGCGAGCAATCGCAATCAAGTTTTCTATATCTTCAGAAAATTCATCGAAATCGGTAGCCACGCTTTCGTTTGTAAAAGCGATCAGTGCCTGTTGTGCCGCTGGAATTCCTTCTGGTTTTAAATTATTCCAGTTAATTTGCTTTAAAAGGGCTTCTACTTGCTGAAAGTAGCCTTCTACTTGCTTGTTCTGATTTTGGAGAAATTGCTGCAAATCCTGGCGATTTGTGATATCTGCTAAAGTTTTTATTTCAGACAGCAGATGCACAACTTCATCTGAATGCTCAATATAGTGGGAATAGTGTTTTTTAAATTCCTCTGGTTGCGATATAAAAGATATAAATTGTTGCTGGTGGTTTCGTGCCTCTAATACGTTAGACCTCAATTCATGGAAAAGAAGTGTTTCTTTACGGGCAAGCTCTAGCTTTTCCTTAGCCTGAATTTCATATAAATAACCTCCTACTAAACGCCCAATATTAGTTCCTACAATGGCTACAGAAAGGGCAAGGACATAGCCAAGGCCAATTTTTTTTCTAATACTGGAATGATGGATAAGTTTGCTTACCCATTGGGATGAAGGTTGTGAGAGCTGAGGTTGACTCTCTAGCGCAGGATTATCAGCTACAACTTTGCTTCTTGGGGAACAACCAGGGTCTTGAGGTGGCATAGTCAAGCGTTAAGTGAAATACTTAAATACTATTCTTAACCTGTCACTACTTAAATTTACACTCTGCTTTTACTATCAGCCTAACTTAGTTTTGCTCAAACTCCCACCTCAGACAAGAGCGGTTGCAGTGTCTCCCACGTCAAGCCTTGCTGTATATAATGGGGAGAAGAGGGATTATAGGGGGCAAATAGCCTATCAATAGAGATAATTTTTGCATGGTCTGGCAGCACCGGAATATCGGGATCAAAAGCTGTGGGGCGCATCAAAGAACTAGAGTATCCTTTAAAAATGGCAATTTGATCTTCTTCCTCAGCAACTAAAACGGTGACAAGTAAAACCTCTTGCGATCGCTTGACGGTGTATTGTTCCAGACGCTGTGCTACAGAATTGCTCATATAAATTGTTAGTGGTCAATATATAGTAATAAATTATTACACAAGTAGCGATCTATTCTAATGATAGATAAAATACCAGATAGTTCCCATGCAGTTTTCTAAATTTGTAGATAAAGGCATGGTTTTTTTTATTTTATTAATAAATTATTAAAGGCATCGTATTATTAAAAATTTCAATATGATGGGCTTGTCCAACTTTTTTACCGCTGCAAGGTGTTGTTTACGGGGGATAAATTCTGTGTAATATAAAGTATTTTCAGCAGAAAGCAATTTTAGCGGATTACAGAGGAGGATATACATTAAAAATTTAGAGAAAGAAGAAAAATTGTAGTAGGTAGGAAGCGATCGCGTTTAGGGTAAAATGCGATCGCATTCTTCAACTACCTGCTCTTACAGCCATCAACACAAATCTCAGCACGAAAATTCCAGCCAAAATCCACACTGCTAAACTAATTTCATGGGCTTTCCCTTGAAACGATTTAATCAGCGGATAAGTGATAAAGCCAATCGCTAGACCTTCGGCAATTGAGTAAGTTAAAGGCATTAGTAAAATTGTCAAAAATGAGGGAATAGATTCTGCTGGGTCGTCCCAACGAATCATCCGCACATTGCCCGCCATCAATACGCCAACAATTAACAATGCTGGTGCTGTGGCGAAAGCGGGAACTGCTGAAAGGAGGGGAATAAAAAATATCGATAGGGTGAATAAAATGGCGGTGACAACAGCAGTAAAACCGGTGCGTCCTCCTTCTGAAACTCCAGCCGCAGATTCAATGTAAGTAGTGACGGTGGAAGTTCCCAAAATTGCACCTACTGTAGTTCCTACCGCATCTGCCATCAGCGCTTCGCTGGCGCGGGGAAGTTCGCCATTTTCATCAATGTAGCCTGCTTGCGTTCCGACACCTGCGAGGGTGCCAATGGTGTCGAATAAGTCTATGAATAGAAAGACAAAGGTAACAGCGACTAAATCCCAGATATTAGTTCTACCAATTTGACTCAAACCTACGACAGCTTGCCCAAATAAATCTCCAGGCCACTGCGGTAATGCGACAATACCAGAAGGCGCGGGTGCGATGCGAAGAATCCATCCGAGTAAGGCAGTTGCGAGAATTCCCCACAGTAGCGCCCCTTTGATCCGGCGGGCGACAAAAGCGGCGGTGATGAGAATACCTGCGATCGCTACCAAAGTCGTTGGTTGAGCAAAATTACCCAAAGCGGTTTTCGTGGCGGGGTTTGCCACAATTATTCCCGCGCCGCCAGTCTTGGGATCGCCCGCCAAACCGATGTAAGCAATAAACAAGCCAATTCCCGCTGCTGTGGCTTGTTTGAGACATTCGGGGATTGCTTTAATAATTTGGCTGCGAATATTTGATAGGGTAAGGGCAATGAAAATTAGTCCTTCGATTAAGACAGCGCTTAAAGCCACCCGCCAATCGATTTTTAGCGCCAAAACTACGGAGAAAGCAAAAAAGGCATTTAGCCCCATCCCCGGCGCAAGAGCGAAGGGATAATTTGCCGTTAAGCCCATCACCAAGGTAGCGATCGCGCTGGAAAGTGCCGTCGCTATTACCAACTCGCCAAACAAATCCTGCGGCTGGGAGAGAAAAATCGCATTTGACAAAATCCCCGGATTGACTGCCAGAATATATGCCATTGTCATAAAGGTAGTGACACCAGCCAGCACCTCGGTGCGAAAGTTAGTGTTGAATTCGTCAAACTTAAAGAATCTCGCGATCGCGCCTTGCCACCCAGACGGCGGCGGAGAAGATCCGCGACTAGCAACGACTTCGCGATCGCTCAAATCATCGTGTTTCATGGTTGTACCCAGCAGCTACTGCACTCAGGATAAACTCTTATTGAATAACTTTTGGGATGATGCTACACAGTTTTGAGGAGGTGCATCCTGAGAGTAGGCGACACCCTCAACGGTGCAGCTACTTGAGAAAAAACTGCGTTAGCAGCCTTTAAGCATTAGCCTTTTGTTAGCCTGCTCTTGTCAAGCTTTGTTTGTCTAGCCGCACTGTAATAGGAATATCAGGAATATTTTTAACGTAATTTTATGTCCTCATCGAACAAATTTTCTATCAGGCACCACTGGTTCTGGCTTGGCATGACTGGCGTATTTTTAGTTTCACTTGCCCTGAGATTTTGGGGTTTGGAACGATTTAACACTCTGGTATTTGATGAAGTTTACTATGCTAAATTTGCCAACAACTATCTAACTCAAACTCGTTTTTTTGATGGACATCCGCCTCTGAGTAAATACATCATCGCCGTCGGGATGTGGATAGGCGATCGCTTCCCTGTGGGCGATGGGATGAATGGATTATCGGGTTCTTTGCGATCACCTTGGAGTTACCGGTGGCTGAACGCACTCACAGGCTCTTTTATTCCCTTAGTTGTGGGAGCGATCGCTTATCAGCTGAGTTACCGCCGCAGCTATGCCTTAATCGCCGCCATATTTGCCGCTGCTGATGGTTTATTCCTAGTAGAGTCCCGCTATGCCCTTAATAACGTTTACCTAGTTATTTTCGGGCTGCTAGGACAATATTTTTTCCTGTTGGCATTAGCTAATCAATCAACACGACGTTGGTTAACTCTTGCTCTTTCTGGTATGTTTTTCGGCGCATCAGTTGCCATAAAATGGAATGGCTTATGGTTTCTATTAGGAGTATATTTTATCTGGGGTTTTGCCTGGATACTACAAATAGTTAATAATAAAATACTTAAAAATAAAGCTAAAGATAATTCTTCAATTGTTGCCGATAATTTATCCCCTCTTATTCCCAAAATACCGCTACAAAATTTAACGCAAATAAAGTTAATTCACATTTTAATAAATTTAGCAATAATCCCCTTCCTGTTTTACTCCGTCATCTGGATTCCTCACTTAAAACTAAACCCAGAATTTGGATTTTGGGAAGTGCAAAAGAAAATTTTGACGTACCACCAAGGGGTAGGTGATGGGCCTAAAGTTCATCCTTACTGCTCCAGATGGTACAGTTGGCTGTTGATGCTGCGCCCAGTTGCTTACTTTTACCAAACCGCTCAAAATACTACTGAAACTGTACCAAATTTACCACCTTTGCCTGTAGGTACAGCGAAAGTAATTTATGATGTTCATGCGATGGGGAATCCTATTTTGTGGTGGCTGTCAACAGTGGCAATTATTTCACTGCTGTTGCTAGTAACTCAACGGTTTCTAACTAAAAAAAGTTGGAAATATACGCCAAGCGCTTCAACCTGGATAGGCCTGTATTTAGTTTTTAACTGGTTAGCAAACTTGTTGCCTTGGGTGAGAGTGACACGCTGCACTTTTTTGTATCATTACATGGGAGCATGCGTGTTTGCTGCATTGGCGCTAGCTTGGATTGTCGATCGATGGCTATTTAGTCCGACACCTGAGTTTCGCGCGATCGCTATCACAATAATTGTGGCAATTTTGTTAGCTTTTATATTTTGGATGCCGATTTATCTGGGTTTACCTTTATCACCGGAAGCTTATAATTGGCGAATGCCGCGCTTCAATGGTAAATATGTGCCGTTTTGGTTACGCCAATGGTTGCCAAATTGGGTTTAGAAAAGCTATTGATCGTTCTCCAAGCTTATGCCTAGAGAACGAGAGAAACCCGTTTATCGCTTTTTAAATATGGCGCGATAAACGGGTTCACCAGAAGAAATAGTAGATACTTCGCGCTCAGTCGGGACTGGTAACGGGTTAGGATCTAGCCAGGTATCACCTTGCCTTTGAAAAGCTGGGTGAGATGAGAAGCGATCACGCATTTCTACCGCCACAACCTCAATATCTGACTGGAAAAATACAACTCCTCCACTAACAAGATATTTTGCTAAAACTTCTACCATCTCTGGCTGCACGACGCGACGTTTAGCATGGCGATTTTTAAACCAGGGATCGGGGAATTGAATTGTCACGCGCTGCAAGGTGCCATCTGGCAAAGAACCTAAAAGAGGATTTAACGAATTATTCACATTGCAAAATATGTAGTGGACATTTTGCAATCCAGCGCTTACTTTCCGTTCATTTGCATCTTCTACTAATGGTTCTCGAATTTCCAAACCTAGAAAATTCCAATCAGGTTCCACAGTTGCCATCTTCAACAAAAATCGCCCTTTGGCGCATCCAATATCCAAATGCAGCGGTTGTGTCGGATTGGCATAAATTTTCTCCCAGTCGGGAGGATTCACTGGTTCAAGATACTTCTGTGAAAGTGGGTTAACGTGTTGGCGAACTCGGACAGATCCCAAAATTTAAACTCCTTTTTCAAATATTCGGCCACTAAAGTCAAGGTCGAACAAACTAAGCCTGAAGACAGCAAGCTATATAACAATCCTAAATGAGTTGTAACCCTCTCTCTTTTATTTATCTGCGCCCTCTGCGCCTGAAGTGGTTCGTTTTTTACGAATCAAATAGGACTGCTATAGATAATAAGCCTACTCTCCTCAGGCTTAATTTGTATAGCGCCATACTGAAGTTCTGCGCCAGCTTTTGTCGTAAGGTAATGTAGCAAAGGTTATGATCTACAGGGATCAGTTATTATTACATCCCTCGATCTTTCTTGGCATTATCTCTATGAGTCTGAATTTTCGCTTTGCTGTAGTCAGCGACTTACACATCGCGCTTCCTCACACTATTTCCGATCATCCCAGCCGATTTCATCTGGTGGAAGTAAGTATCCCAGCACTAGAGATTGTACTGGAAAATATAGAAAAACTCGACCTAGATTTTCTGTTGTTACCCGGAGATTTAACCCAAGATGGGGAACCAGATAATCACGCTTGGCTTGCTAAGCGTCTGTTGAAGCTACCTTTCCCAGTCTTCGTCGTTCCGGGGAATCATGATGTACTGAGTTTAGTATCAACTGGGCAAAATATTGGGCTAAAAGACTTTCCCTACTACTAAGCTGTTACTCCTTTAAATTGGTTATTAGTCCCAACCAAGATGGTCGCACTACAAGGATTCGGCAATTCTTGACAATCAGGTTTAAATGACGAACAGCTTATCAGCAGTTCGGTTATAAAAATCCAGAGCAGTTGTATTATACTTGTGAAATTTTGCCTGGAGTGCGGCTAATTGGGCTGAATTCTAATCAGTTTGATGATCAGGGAAAACAGATAGGGTGTTTAGATGAGCAACAGTTAGCTTGGCTGCGACAGGTGTTAGCAGATATTGATGATAACGAGTTGGTGCTGGTGATGGTGCATCACAACGTTGTCGAGCATTTGCCTGAACAATCGCAACATCAGCTAGGACGTAGGTATATGCTGAAAAACGCACCTTTACTGTTGCAAATACTCCGCGATTCTGGAGTAAATCTGGTATTTACAGGGCATTTGCACGTTCAGGATATCGCTTGCGATCGCAATGTATTTGATATTACCACGGGTTCTCTAGTTAGCTATCCTCATCCCTACCGGATATTGGATTTTCGCACCGACAAGGAAGGTAGAAAATCCTTACAGATTGATTCACCACGGGTAGAATCTGTGCCAAATTACCCAATGCTGTCGCAGAAATCGAGAGAGTGGATGGGCGATCGCTCTGTTCCCTTTATGCTCAAACTGCTAACCGATGCGCCTTTAAATCTACCAATAGCAGAAGCAGAAAAATTAGTCCCCAATTTGCGCTATTTTTGGGCAGATATTGCTAACGGCGACGCTTTATTTGACTTTTCGGAATTCCCTCCCGCAGTAAAGCGATATTTCGAGTCATTTGGCGCGATCGCTACCGATGGCACCCCTAAGCTTATCGACAACTCCACAATTTTATTCATTTAGTTTACGATCCCTACTCCTAATATCTACCATTAGGGGGATGGTGTTGAATATTTGCCTTGACTAGATTAAGTCTTAAAACATATAACTTTAGTTGCACTCTGTCTGTACTTAGTTTATAAATTCACTCTCTACATCGTGAAGCCACTAACAGTAGAAGAAAAAAATTGGTTGCAGGAAAGTCGCTATAGCCGTCGTGGAAGTCCTTTATTATTTGCACCGATGGTAAATTTTAACGTGATGGCTGAAGTTGGAGATAATCCACCCTAATTTGGGTCACAGGTATTAAGACACAGCTGTGGGAAGTAACTGCGTAGGTTTAAATTACTTCTCCATAAATACCCTACAGATACTACTAAAAACTATACCAGTTTCTAGTAAGTACGTTTTTTTGCTGAAAACAAATTAATAGCAACCTCAAGGAAGTCTGCCTGATGTATTAACTTCTTTGAGAACGTTTTCCTACATAATTTCAAGCGATCGCTACTTTAGACTGACTTCATTCAGTCGAAAAAGCTATCCAACAAGCTGCACATGCCATCACCAAAGTTGGTTTTTAAAAACTAGCTTTGATTTTACTTAACAATCAGGGAGTGTATTTACCATGAGTCTTGTTATGAATAATGAAAAATCTCAATTTCCTTCACCGGAACATCATTCTCTTACACGTTTGTCGCGGGTGAAAGAAGCTGTATTGACTATATTATTAGGACAAATTCGGCGGCCCGTAGGCACTATAATGCGGAAACTACTATACCCTAAAATGTTTGGTTGGTTAGGTAAGTCTGTATATATTCAGACTGGGTGTGAATTTATTGGTGCTAGTTGCATTGAGATTGGGAATAACGTCAAGATTCTCCGTGACGTTCGTTTAAACGCTTGTGAAAAAAATAGTAAGATCCGCATTTGTTCTAATGTCTGCCTCGATCGAGGTGTTGATATCAACGTTGTTCCTCACGAAGGTAACTGCCATATTGAAATTGGTGAAGGTACGCACATTTCCCCCTACACCTGTTTAGCTGGCCCCGGTAATATCAAAATTGGTAAAAAGTGTTTAATTGCATCATACGTTGGGATTTATGCAAACAATCATAACTTTGCAGATCCCTCTCGTTATATATGGAACCAAGGAGTCACCCGCAAAGGAATTGTGATCGAGGATGACTGTTGGCTAGGGGCTGGAGTAAAGGTACTTGATGGAGTCACAATTGGTCAAGGTAGCGTCATTGGTGCAGGAGCCGTTGTCACCAAAGATATTCCACCTTACTCAGTTGCAGTTGGAGTTCCTGCAAAGGTAATTCAAAAGCGAAATAGTAATTCAGAGAACTCAGAAAAAGTACCACTTTTGTAATGTAATACCAATTTTAAAAAACAATGCAACACATCAATTGAGGGTAGGGGCATGGCACTGCCATGCTCCTACCCACGTATAAGCTTTCAGATATTAATCAAATTGGTATAAGCTCTTAATTTTCCTCGTTTCAGCGCCTTATGAAGGTGCTGGAAACGAGGAAATACAAAATTTTAACCTTGGCGACAAATGCCAAAAACCGAGGTGTAGCCGTGTAGAAAGGTACTACCTGCCACTGGGCCGATTTCACCATTACAGAAGAAACCCGCCACAGGAATATTTTTCAGATAGCGACGGAACAACTGGGAGTCAAAGTTAGGCTTTTGATAAAGTCGTTCTCCGCGCCCCAGACAGGAGAACATCAAGGCACCTGCTTCTTGTGCGGTAGGTGTCTCGCCTGTGGCTGCTTTTTGATAATGCTGGAGTAGCAGTTCCAGGTCTTCGGCGGAGGTGTGGGCATCTCGGAGGTGGAATTGGATGCGCTGACCTGGGCGGACGCGATCGCCAATAGCGATCGCCCCCACTCTTGGATCTACCCCCAGTAAGTTGCGGATGAGAAAGTCTCCCGGTTCTAGCTGCTGCTTAAACTCATCCCGTACAATCCCCACAAACAGCGAATCCTGCGCCAACTGCCTATCTATCTCGCTTAGGTTCTCAATTAGCTTCTGTAGCGCTTCCAGGGGTGTCTGAGATTGCCCATCGCTGCTGCTGACATCAGCATTATCCTGCTGGGAAACAGACAGCACAATATTACGCTCCCCTTGAATTACCCGATAAGGCGGACCAATAGGACGACAACCCTGCGCCACAATCGTTTCTAGAACAATATTCCCACTCAAGGCAACCCCAACAACGCCCTCATCGTATAACTGGTAGTTACAAAACAAACCAGCATTGCCTCCAATGTTGCGACCGCTAGCCAACCCTCCCACCTTTACCGATCCCGGATAAGCAAAATCTAGCCCCTGGAGCAGGTCGTTAATCTTGGAAGAAAAAGGATCGCCTAACAAGATGAACTGCGGTTCATCAGCAGGCGATACGCCAACCAGTTGCACCCATTCATCAGGAGGGCTATCCAAGTCAGGTAGAGCATTGCCAGCAATATCAAAAGCGTGAACCTTAACCCCAGGCAGATGAGCCAAGGTGAGGCTTAAAGCTGGTTTTCCCTCAACTTCCTCAACCTCGCCAGACGAGTTCATCCCAATAATGCCGCCGCCACCACAGCCGATCAGGGCTTTTGTTTTTAGCCGCTCCTCCAGCAATGGCATCAACCGCGTATACTCACTTGCATAAGCAGAGGAGATGAACACCAAACCCAAGTCAGTAGGTGCTTCTAACGATTTAGTGGCGCGTTCGACCACTTCCTCGACTGCCGCTTCCAAGGACGGACGGGTTGATAAGGCGTTTGCCCACTTGATCTGGTTAGTCATAGGGATTACACAAAAGTCTCACCTAGAAATCCGATGCCTTTGGGTAGATTGGCAGGATGTCAAAGCTTTATCATAAGCCTAACACCAGCACGGGTTAGCTTGGTTATACTACCAGGGCAATATCTCTATGGGGGAACCAAGTTAGTGTAATGGTGTATTAACATTAGTTAATATGAACCTAGATGCGCCAGATGTTGTGTATACTGGCACATCGGTGAGGGAGAAATGACCAAATCTTAAAAGATAAAGATCAATCCAGTGCTGGTACTGCATATTCAGATATGACAAATAAGGAATCATTGAAATAACTGAGTAAGTTAAGTAGTACACCTGACTGGATGCCGCCAAAGGTCGATATTCACCAGGTTTCCTGAACTGAAAGAAGAAACGGGGACTAATAAAGTCATGAGCAATATCCAAGAACAAATCGAACAAGAACGCGATCAAGCCCGGGCTGTTTGTGATGCCAAGGGTGACACTTCCGGTGAGTGCGCTGCTGCGTGGGATGCCGTTGAAGAACTGCAAGCAGAAGCGTCTCATAAGCGTCAACAAAAACCGAAAAACTCTCTTGAGCTATACTGCGACGATAATCCGGACGCTGCTGAGTGCCGCATTTACGAAGAATAGATTTAACGTGGTGCTAAACGCCGCTATTCCGGCATAGTTCTGAGATATGAGCAAGGAGAACGTCTAACAAGGGCGTTCTCCTTGCTTGTTTTTTGGGTGCGTTATGCTGTAGCGCGATCGCATAGAGAGTGTATGGGCATGGTGCAAGGTGTTAATGGCAGGTAAAATAAATTGGTAAAAATCGCCATTTCTGCCATACACCGCCCATGCAAAATGACATCTGGTTTCGACCGCTAGTTTGGATGGACTACCGACTGGGAGTGTTGTTTACGGTTATCATCCCCCTGATTCTGCTCATTTGGGCTTTTGTCCAGAGAGCTGATGCCATTGTCCGCTTGTTAATTATCTACTGGCGCGTCTCTAGTTTGATGGCGATCGCACTTTACCTGATGATTCCTGCATGGCCTATTGCTTTTGTCGCTTCTTTCGGATCTCGCCTTCTGGTTCCCGTCTCTCTCTGGTTTTGGGAAGATATCAACGATGACATTGACGATCGGCCCCTGCGTCCTTTGAAACTAGCGCTAACAGCATGGCGTTGGGCTATCACTGTTTACCTCACCTTAGGCGCGTTAGCTTTTCTACCTTTCCTTTCTTGTGCGTTTTCCCCTGGATCGATTAAGTCTCCATTTTGCAATGTCTGGTTGGAAGCCCCCAGACTTTACAAACAGTTTTTCCACTCCGGTTCCACAACTTCACCCCAATTTTTAGGTTTTCTAGGAATGGTAGGATTGATAATTTATGTATTGTACTTGAGCTATTTTGTCCTGATTCGACTAGGCAAGCAAGGACGCTCGGCTATGGAGCAGTAATCAAAGAAGTAAAAATTAAAAATTAAAAATTTAATATATTTTTTTAATTTTTAATTTTGTCAATGTTGGGTGAGATTCCTCAAACGCCACGCCATTCAACGCGGGGAACACAGCGGGGGGGTGGCTCCCCAACCTATACTAAATGTTTAGTTTGATTAGTTTTACACTAAGCTAATTATTCAAGTTTCAGGCTGAAAAAAGCAAAACCATGATCGTTCTGCGTTACTAATAATAATAGAATTATTAAGCCAGCAGTAACTAGAGTAGTCCACAAAGCATAGGGATTTTTTCGAGTTAGCCAGCCCAGAAGGAATGCTAAACCTATAAACAGAATACTCGTAAAAATGATATCTAAATTTCTCAAGTTCCAAGCTATCAATGGATCTTTAAAATCTTCAGGCATATCAACTCTGTTTTTTGTAATTTAATTTTGAGCTATTTTCATTGTAGTCAAGATAAATAGACAACTCAACAATTAAGGCCATTTCCTTGTAGAGCATTGTTTAGATTATATTTTTATAAAAATTTATACTGAATTACAACTTCAGTACAGCGATCGCAATTCCGTAGGCAGAATTGTACAAGCGCGATCGCTATTGTTCAACTGCCATCGCCAAAACGATAACCTTTGCCATAAACAGTGTGAATTAGTGGTGTCTCCCCAGATGCCTCAATTTTGCGCCGCAACAGGCGAATTAAAGCTGCTAAAACGTTGCTGCTGGGCTGTTCTCCGGAATCCCACAAATGGTGATAAATTTGGTTATGAGTTAGCAACTGCCCAGCATGACGCATAAAATAGGCAAGCAGTTGGCTTTCTTTTTCCGATAGCTCAATAGTGCGTCCTCGAAGATACGCTAGCTGGTTGTCGCAGTCAAGCTCTAAATCTGTTACATGAAGTATATTTGATGCTGATGGTGCTATAGACGCATCAGCAGCAGAACGCCGCAACAAAGCGCGAACTCTTGCTAATAACTCCCGCAGTTCAAACGGCTTTACCAGATAATCATCAGCACCCGCGTCCAACCCCAGAACTCGGTCGTCTAGAGTATCTTTGGCAGTGAGAAACAGAACTGGTGTGGTAAGTTTAAGCGATCGCATCTGCTGACAAATCTCCAACCCAGTCATTTGCGGTAGCATCCAATCCAAAATTAGCAAATCGTAACCGCCTTGCATTGCCATCTGGCTGCCATCTGCGCCATTATAAGCCACATCAACACTGTACCCCTCACGATTAAGTAAGCGAGAAAGCGGTTCAGCAAGCTCAATTTCATCATCTACCAAAAGAATCCGCATAATTAGCTATGGCAATTTCTTTATGAATCATAAAATTTTCTTCTTCCGAGACGTATAGGATGCCTCGAAAAAAGGACAGACTCGCCACAACCTATAAAGGAATTGCTTATCAGCTTTCAGCTACTTTTTCCGACCCACTGAGTATAAAAACTGACAATCCGTTTAATATATAAAGCTTTTGTGAAGCAGTCGGGTATTTATATGAAGATTAAGTAAATATTAAGTTTATTAATCTCTTCTTTACTAGAAGTTTATCAGATATTCAGAACTAACTCGTACAAATACGTATAGGGTATTTGCTTAATCTTTATTAATCTAACCCCAAAAAAGTGGGGAGAAATTGGAGCAACCCAGAGGGCGCGATCGCTACCTATTAGCGACCCAACCTTCCCACTTGCAGAAACCTAAGTAATTGAAGGGAAATAAATAAAATGTTTCAGCAACTTTCTGGTGGCAAGCGCTGGTTGCTAGTATCCAGTTTGAGTTTAACCAGTGCCTTAGTATCCACCACAACACACGCCCTAACACTCAACCTGCTGCACTTCAGCGATGCCGAATCCTCCCTGCTAACCCGAACTGGCACTGTTTCCCCAACGACCACGCCACCGACCACATTTGAGTATAGTGGCGTTGGCTTGTTTGCCGATTTAATCGATAGGCAACGCAACGCCAGCAGCACAGACTTTGACCTACTGGTGACAGCTGGAGATAACTACTTATCAGGGCCGCAATTCCAGGCAAGCCTGAGCCTCCCAGAAGGGCAGCAATTCTACGATGCAAAAGCACTAGAACTATTTAACATTGATGTCGGTGGCATCGGCAACCACGAATTTGACTTTGGCCCAGATGTGCTGGCTAGATTCATCGACCCAGAAGGCGATGGTACTGGTTTCCGTCCCTTCGTCTCCTCCAACCTGATTATTCCAGACAACAATCCCCTCAAAGGATTGATTCAGCCTAGCACCATTGTCACCAAGACCGTGAATGGAGTGCAAGAGCGCCTTGGTGTTGTAGGCGTGACAACCCCATTACTGCGCTCAATTTCCAGCCCCGAAGATGTGGAGACAATCGGTGACGTGGTAGGTACTCCTGGTTTTGCCGCCTTAGCCAACCAAGTGCAGACCGAAGTTGACAAACTAACTCAGCAAGGCATCAATAAAGTTGTACTGGTTTCTCACCTCCAGAACATCAACGAGGAAAAAGCTCTAGCAGGTCTACTCAAAGACGTAGACATCATCGTTGCAGCTGGCAGCGATACTCGTCTAGCAAATCCAGATGACCCTTTGCTGCCCCTTACCGGAGAAACGCCAGTTCCCTCTTACCCCCTGGTCTATGACTCCAGCACTGGCACACAGGTCAACAGTCTGGTGGCGGTAACGGGCGAACCAGTGCTGATTGTTTCCACAGATGGCGAATACAAATATCTGGGCAACTTGCAGGTAGAGTTCGCTGATGGTAGGGTTACAAGCATTTTAGAACCAGAAAGCGGCCCCAAGCGCAACACGAGTCTAGATGGGCTGACTCCCCGTCAAGATTTGGTAGAGCAAGTTCAGAACCCAGTTGCGGCCTTTGTTGATAGGCTGCAACAAACACCAGTTGGAGTAACGAATGTACCTCTGGACAGCATCCGTACCAATGTTCGTGCCAAAAGTACACTTGCTGGTAGTTTGATTGCTGATGCTGTGCGTGATGCTGCCCGCGATGGTGCAGAAAGTGTAGGTTTAGATCCAGAAAATATTTTAGTAGGCATTCAGAACGGAGGTGGCATTCGCAACGATCGCCGTTTCTTGCCCGGTGATACAATCTCAGAGTTTGACACTTTCGATGTTCTGCCCTTCTCGAATTTTGTCTCAGTAGTTACAGACATCACAGCGTCAGAACTGCTGGAAATCTTAGAAAGAGCCGTTTCTGGGCAAACTGCACCCGATGTGGGTGGTGGCGGTCAATTCCTCCAGCTATCCGGGTTAGAGGTTGTTTATGATGTTACCAGCCCTGCTCAGGTGGTGACTGCGGATGGCATCATTACTACTCCCGGCTCGCGCATTCAGAGTATCTTCCTCGATCCTGACAATGACCGGACGGGACAATTCCTCTATGATGTGGCTCAGGGTGGCTTCCTGCTAAACTCTGACCAAGGACTCTTCGATCTGGCAACAATTAACTTTACCGCCAACGGTGGGGACAACTTCGCAACTCTGGCGAATATTCCTCAAAATCGCAAGTTCACGCTCTCAGGTGTTACCTACCAGCAAGCTCTGGAACAGTATATCCGCGGAAATCTGGGAGGCACAATTGATGAAAGCGATATTAAGAGGGGTGAAGGCATTCGTGTCCGCGATGTCTCATCCTTGGTTGCTCCTGCAACTGGGGGCCAGGTAATTGTACCTGGTGATGGCAATGGTGTTTCCGTACCAGAACCGACTACGCTACTAGGTTTAGTGGCAGTTGTAGGGCTTACTCGCCTGAAGCGTCGTAGGGCTAACTGAGTCACAATGCGCTTCACCCCCTTCTCCCATAATCAGAGAAGGGGAGCCAGAAAAATATTTTAGAGTTTTCTTTTTACCCTTTTTCGGCAAGAGCCGAGGGGTGAGGGGCGAGAAACCCAACTAAAATAAGGGAGAGGATAGGTAGCGCGATCGCGCTACCTATCCTCTAAGTCTTAAATCACTGCCATTCTTCTTAAGAGTGACGGTGCAAAGTGTCAGCTTTCAGCTACCATTTTGCAGGACGTTTACTGCACTATTCATGATTACCGTTGCATTGCCTAAAGGCGCACTCTTATCTGATAGCATTCGACTGTTCCAATCTGTCGGACTCGATTTTAGCGCCTTTCAAGATTCTGCCAACCGCCAACTCCAGATCGAAGATCCCACAGGTACAGCTAAAGCGCTACTGGTACGGGCGCAAGATGTCCCCGTTTACGTTGAATATGGGCAAGCGCATTTGGGAATAGTCGGCTATGACGTGCTGCGAGAAAAAAATCCCCTGGTAGCTAATTTAGCCGATCTTCAGTTTGGAGGCTGTCGGATGTCCGTGGCAGTACGCGCCGAAAGTCCATATCGTTCTGTGCTGGAATTGCCGCCTCATGGTAGAGTCGCATCTAAGTATGTTCACTGCGCCCACGAATACTTTGATAGCTTAGATTTACCTGTGGAAATCGTGCCTTTGTATGGTTCAGTGGAATTAGGGCCGATTACGGGAATGTCGGAGGCGATTGTAGATTTGGTTTCCACAGGTCGCACTCTACGAGAAAACGGTTTAGTAGAAATTGATACACTATTTGAGAGTACGGCGCGGCTGATTGCCCACCCTCTCTCATATCGTCTGAACGGTGGCGATATTCATAAATGGGTGGAACAGTTGCGAAACGCAACGTTGAATTGTTAGGAGTAGGCAACTAGATGGAAGAAACTATTAGAATTCGCGCAGTTGACAAAAGTGATTGGAGTTCAGTTGTCGAAGGTTTTGACATTGAGACGATTCAGGACGTACTAGAGGTAGTTGGTGCTGATGGGCAAAAAATAGGCCTCCTCTGCGAAACCGAAGACGGTAATTCTTACATCAACGGACAACCAGAAACTGCCTACATATCTCTCCAGGCAGCTGCCACCGCACTCCTGAAGGGGAAAGAATAAAGTTAGTCATTAGTCATTAGCGATTAGTTAAGGGCTAATGACTGAAGACTAAAGACTAAGGATCATGACTCAATCCCCGCTTCTTTCGGATAATTTGGCAAAACCGCGTCGGCGCGAAAGCGACTGGCGGCTTTTCCTACGACTAGCACCCTATGCGCGTCGCAGTCGTGGTCTACTAATAATTTCTCTCATATTGTTGCTGCCGCTATCCGTAGCAGGAGCCATTCAACCAATCATAATCGGGCAAGCAATCTCGTTGATTCGCTCCGAACAAGTTTGGCCTTTTCTTAGGGGTAAACCTTTATTAGATGGGATCAATATTCTCTCGCTTTTACTGCTGGTAACAATGGTGGTAAGGCTGGTGTTTACAGCAATCCAAGGTTACACGGTGCAGAAGGTCGGGCAGCAAATTACCGCAGAAATTCGCACCGATTTATTTAACCATGTAACTTCTCTGGCAGTGCGGTTTTTTGACCGGACACCAGTAGGGAGATTGATTACGCGCCTCACCAGCGATGTAGAAGCCTTGGGGGATGTCTTTTCTACAGGTGCTGTTGGGATTGTCAGCGATTTAGTCTCGATTTTGGTAATTGCTATCACCATGTTTGCCTTGCAATGGCAGATGGGATTGATGCTGGTGCTGTTGTTGGTACCAGTAACAGGTTTGATTATTTACTTCCAGCAGGAGTACCGCAAAGCTAATTACAAAGCTAGGGACGAACTTTCGGCGCTTAACTCGACGCTGCAAGAAAATATCGTTGGTGTAAACGTGGTGCAGTTGTTCCGGCGGGAGAAATTCAACGCCGAACTGTTTCGCACTACCAACCAGCGATACGTCCGTGAAGTTGATAAAACCATCTTTCACGACTCAGCGGTATCGGCGACACTGGAGTGGGTTGCCTTGGTAGCGATCGCGGGCGTACTCTGGTTAGGCGGCATCCTGATTATGGGGAAATCCATAAATTTTGGCACCCTATCAGCCTTTGTCTTGTATGCCCAGCGTCTATTCGATCCCTTGCGTCAATTTGCTGAAAAGTTCACCGCGCTACAATCTGGTTTTACCGCTGTCGAGCGCATCACTGATATTCTAAATGAGCCGATTGAAATCCGCGATTCCGAGTCGTCATTGGCAACGCTCAACGGGCAACGGACAACGGACGACGGACGAAAAGGTGAAATTCGCTTTGAAAATGTCTCTTTCGCCTACAAAAACGATGAATACGTCCTCAAAAACCTAAACTTCACCATCAAGCCAGGTGAAAAAGTTGCTCTAGTTGGCCCAACAGGTGCCGGAAAAAGTTCTATTATCCGTCTGCTGTGCCGCCTTTACGACACCACCCAAGGTCGTATTTTCCTCGATGGAATAAACATCCGCGACTTACCGCAACAAGAACTGCGGGAACACATGGGCGTTATTCTTCAGGATGGTTTTCTCTTCGCTGGCGATGTCAAGAGCAATATCACCCTGGGAGACACTTATTCATTCGAGGAAGTTAAGGCAGCAGCCGAAAAAACCAATGTTGGTAGTTTCATCGAACGGCTACCTCAAAGCTACGACACCCAACTCAGAGAACGAGGCACTAATATTTCTAGCGGACAAAAGCAGTTGTTAGCTTTCGCCCGTGCTGCTATCCGCAATCCCCGTGTCTTAGTGTTAGATGAGGCAACGGCAAGTCTGGATGTTGCTACAGAAGCTTTAATTCAGGATGCTTTAGATAAGTTGCTCGAAGGACGCACAGCTATTATCATCGCTCACCGACTTTCTACTATCCGCAATGTGGATCGGATTTTGGTGTTGAAGCGCGGGCAATTGGTGGAGTCGGGCAGTCACGAAGAATTATTGCAGCAAGGCGGTCTTTATGCGAGTTTATACAAATTGCAAATGCTGGGAAATGATTAAGGTATAAAGAGATTTCTCCAACCTCATCTTAAAAAGGCTACCGCGTACATACAAGTGACAGACCTAACCCCCAGCCCCTTCCCTGCCAGGGAAGGGGAGCCGGAGGGAGCCATTTTCAAAGTTATCCCTCTTCTGTCACTCTCCGAAGAGAGAAAATAGGAAACAAGCAAAATTATCCAGAAGCGTAAAAGGGTTTAAATTGATTCATTGCATTAATTAAATGATTGAAACCCAA
>NZ_JACJPF010000061.1 GCF_014695915.1 Trichocoleus sp. FACHB-40 | reverse complement strand
CAGGGAAACAGTAGCAAACCTGACCAGCCGACGAAGACGAAGCGATCGCGCTTTAGCCAGTCGTCTACGGAGTCAAACCAACCCCGTTCGTTAGTAGCGCGTCCGACTGCAATAGTCATGACAGCAAATCTCCAAATGTTATAAGTACAGCAATCGTCTTTTTTGCCTGCTTTCTCTGTCAATCAGACAGGATAGGCAGAAAACAAAGTTTGATGTCAACTCAGTTTACGATTCTTTACTGAGTTTAATCTTATTATGTACAAATTGCACAGTTTTGGCGCAATTTGTTTTACTGAATTTAATATTTGTCCGGAGAGCGAGCGCGCCGATTGCACCTCTACCAGGCAGTTGTAGGGTCCCAAGGCTGTCTTCGTCTCAATAAGTACAAGTCACTCATATAAGTTACTCCCTTCCCCCCGACAGGCATCAACACCCTTCGCGTCTGAGATACTAGGACTAGGAGCCTATATTTAGACTGCATTACCTCTCATGTTCACCATCGACTTAATTCTGAAAAATACGCCCATGCCGTTGTCGGTGCAACGGAAGTCAGATGAAGATGCCCAAGCTCTTTATCAGGAAATTATGACAGCGATGCGTGGCAACGCCACTGTGTTAGAACTAACTTGCGATCGCCAAACGGAGAAAAAAGTCGCCCTACTTAGCAGTGAGATTGTTGCCGTGCAAATCTCTCAGAAATCCAGTACAGCAGCAACTGGAAGACCCCCAGGCTTTTACGCCCTCGCTGACGGATGAGACAAGAAGGACAAAGGATGAGAGATAAAGGATGAATAATTCTCCCAATCTCATCCCTTGTCTCCCCCTCTTCCCCTTTCCCCTCTCCCCATCTCCCCTTGCTCATGACCGATCCTGCCATTCGAGTGCAAGACCTCTGCTTCAGCTGGCCTTCTGGAGCAAAAGTTTTACAGTCCTGCTCTCTAGAAGTCCCTAAAGGTGAATTTTGGATGCTATTGGGAACCAACGGTAGCGGCAAATCCACTTTGTTGAGGTTGCTAGCTGGGCTTTTGGCTCCCCAATCCGGTAAAATTCAGATTCTGCAACCTGTTGGCTTTGTCTTTCAGAATCCCGATCATCAGCTGGTGATGCCAACTGTGGGCGCAGATGTTGCCTTTGGGCTGGTGGAGGAAAATCTTTCGCCTGCGGAGGTAAGCGGACGGGTAGAACAGGCACTGGCGGCAGTAAATTTACTGTCGCTCTCCCGACGACCCATCTACGCTCTCAGCGGCGGTCAAAAGCAGCGAATAGCGATCGCCGGTGCGATCGCCCGACGCTCAGAAGTCTTACTATTGGATGAACCTAGCGCTCTGCTCGATCCAGATTCTCAGATGGATCTGGTGGGACAAGTGCAACGCTTAGTTAAAAGTAGGGGACTAACTGCCCTGTGGGTTACGCATCGGTTAGACGAGTTAAATTATGCTGACGGCGCATTCTTACTAGAGCAGGGCTTAGTTGTGGATCGAGGGGAGCCAAAACGCTTGAAAGCTCGCCTCCTGCAAACTCAGGAGTTATGAGTTTTAAGTTAATAATTCTTGAGATTCTTTGCTCTCATTACTTGAAATGGGTAGCAGACATTTTATAGAATTATCATTAAAAAAGTAAATACTCGTAATTAATGTTAAGGTAATGAAATAGTTATTTTTACCTAAAACTTACTTACCTTGGAAAAATGCCACGCCCTTCACCGCAAGCTGTTTTGCTCGTTGACGGATACAACGTGATCGGATTATGGTCTTACCTACAAGAGACCCGCGATCGCGATGGGCTGGAATACGCTCGTAAAGCCCTAGTCGAGGCATTAGTTAACTATAGTGCTTACAAAGGCTTTGATACTCAGGTTGTCTTTGATGCCCAGTACCAAGATACGCGGGGCTATTGCGAACCTGTCACGAACGTTTTATCTGTTTATTACACCGATTTTGGGCAGACAGCAGACACGTACATAGAAAAAGCCTGTGCTTCCTATAGTCGCAACTTTTCCAGAAACTCGCCGCGATTGATTGTTGCTACATCCGACAGGGCGCAGCAACTAACAGTAGTCGGGTATGGGGCAGAATGTATGTCAGCCCTACAGCTAAGCTACGACGTGGAATCTACAGCTAATTGCCTGCGGCGGAGAAATAAACCTAAGAAAAAATCATCAGGTCGGTTTTTAGCTGATTCTATTGATGCGAAAGCCCGCCAGCGCCTAGCTGAATGGCGTTTAGACCAAAAATAGTACAGCGCCCAGCAAGTGTACAAACCGCTTTGTGGACTCGGAAATATTAAGGAAATATAAAAAGTTTGCTAAAGGGCTTGCCAAATACTAGGAGTTGTAGATAAGATAAGTAACTGTTGAAAAGAAAAAGCTAACGTTCCTCAGTAGCTCAGTGGTAGAGCGATCGACTGTTAATCGATTGGTCGCAAGTTCGAATCTTGCCTGGGGAGTTTGATTAATTTAAGGATGAAGCATGAAGGAAGAAATGTCAGTTAGACTTCATCCTTCAGAGTTTCAGAAATTATGGTCGCTCGACGAGGCTGTAACGTTCCTGAATCACGGATCGTTTGGTGCCACTCCTGTGCCAGTGTTGGAAAAGCAGCAAAGCCTGCGATCGCAACTAGAACGAGAACCAGTAAGATTTTTTGTCCGAAAGTATGAGGAACTGCTAGACGCTGCAAGAAAAGAACTTGCAGCGTTTGTAGGTGCCGATCCTGGAGACTTGGTGTTTGTACCGAATGCCACAACAGGGGTGAATTCAGTATTGCGATCGCTCCGGTTATCCCCAGAAGACGAATTACTGACGACAGACCAAGAATACAACGCCTGCCGCAACGCTCTCAATTTTATTGCTAGTCGTACTGGGGCGCGAGTCGTAGTCGCGACAGTACCTTTCCCGATCACATCGCCAGAACAAGTAATCCAAGCGGTGATGGACAAAGTTCGACCGCAAACCAAGCTAGCACTCTTAGATCATATAACCAGCCAAACCGGGCTGATATTTCCCATCCAGCAGCTAGTGCGCCAGCTTGCAGCTTGCGGCGTTGATACACTAATAGACGGCGCTCATGCACCGGGGATGGTGCCTCTGAACCTGGAAGAAATTGGGGCAACTTATTACACTGGCAACTGTCATAAATGGCTGTGTGCGCCAAAAGGTGCGGCATTCCTGTACGTGCGACGAGAGAAGCAGCCGGAAATTCGTCCGTTAACGATTAGCCACGGTGCTAACTCGGCCCGTCAAGAGCGATCGCGCTTTCATCTAGAATTCGACTGGACAGGCAGCCATGATCCTACAGCTTACCTGTGTGTACCAGAAGCAATTCAGTTTATGCGATCGCTACTACCGGGCGGATGGCAGGAGTTGATGCAGCGCAACCGCACAATGGTTTTGGCAGCAAGGCAAACCCTTTGTGAGAGGCTTTTAGTATCGCCGCCCTGCCCCGATGAGATGATCGGTTCCCTGGCGGTTGTCCCTTTGCCGGATGATGCGGATGACGTTGGAGGAGAAACAAGATTGCTCCCGCCGCTACAAGATGCCTTGTGGGAGCGTTTTGGGATTGAGGTGCCAATAATATTTTTTCCCGCACGCCCCAAGCAGCTAGTTCGCATCTCCGCTCAAATTTACAACACGCCAGCACAGTATGAATATTTAGCGAATGCGATCGCATCCTTACTCGGATAGTGAAATCTACCTAAACTGTGATGCAGGCTCTAACTCCAGTGATATACCCTGATAGCGATCGCAGTTTAGGCAGGGAGATATGCGGCAATTACTGGTGCAGGTGTCACGCGGAAGCGGGCAAGAAGTTATCGACATCGCTAAGAGTTGTGATGGAGCAAACCTTGCCCTCCTAGAAGCCACTGGGACTGAAGGGCCGTTGGATCTAGCGATCGTTAATGTTCCTAATGGGAAAGTTGAGCAGCTGTTGTCACAACTGGAAAAGCTCCCAAATGCCCACATCACGCTAATTCCCCGTGGGGTGATTACCTTACAGCCACCACCTTCTGAGGCACCACAGCAGGTTAAAGATGTCGGCAATCGCGCTCCCGTAGAAGTGTTTCTCGGAGGTTTGCAAAGCGTCGGTTCCTGGCGAGGATTTTTGGGGTATGCAGCAGCAGCAGGCTTTGTTGTCTGGATTGGCTTATTTACCAATACTACCTATTTGCTAGTTGCTGCCATGTTAATTGCGCCGTTCGCGGGGCCAGCCATGAACGTAGCGATCGCTACAGCACGCGGTGATAGAACATTGCTCAAACGTAGCCTCTTAAGATATGTTGCAGCGCTGGCGGTAACAATCACCGTAACTGGCCTACTTAGCCTGCTATTAAGGCAGGAAGCCGCCACAGAACAAATGATTAGCACCAGTAATCTTTCCACAGTAGCAGTAATGCTGCCCCTAGTTGCAGGTGCGGCTGGAGCCTTGAACCTGGTGCAATCTGAGCGGAGTAGTTTGGTATCGGGGGCAGCGGTGGGAACCCTGGTGGCGGCTTCACTTGCACCCCCTGCGGGATTAATTGGGATGGCGATCGCCATTGGTCAATGGGATCTGGCGCTTAACGGCTTCTTTGTGTTATTGCTGCAATTGGTTGGGATTAACTTTTCAGGAGCGATCGTCTTCCGCCTCTACGGACTCTCCCCTCGCGGCGCTCGTTACGACAGAGGGAAAAATTGGGTTTTTCCCTCCGGTCTTACAGCTACAATTTTGGCTTTAGCGGGTTTGCTGACTTGGCAGTTCTCTAATCCCCCGCAATTGCAGCGTTCCAGCCGCGCCCAACGTGCTGTTGGCGAGATTCAGAAGGTGCTGAATGGAAGTGATTTAGCCGACCTGGTGGAGGCGAATGTCCGTTTCACCCGTGCCGATATTAAAGGTCAAAACACTATGCTCGGCACCATCTACGTTCAACGTCGCGAAGGCATTACCATGCCTACCGAAGAAATTCGCACCCAGATCGAACGCAATATCCAAAGCCACTTACTTGAGCAAGGGTTCAATGCTACGCCGTTGATTGATGTCAGCGTTCTGGAAGCGCCAACCAGTAATTTATAAAATTTTGTCCATATCAGCAGAATGCCGCTGCTGTTGCCAAATATATTTTTTCCTCAACCAGTCTTTTTGATGGTGGTTGGGAAATATTAAGTTGTATTACCGTCGGAAAACGGTTATTACTTAACCTGTATAGCGATTTTTTGAATAATACAAGACTATCTTTAGGAAGAATTTATAATCTTGCGTATAATCTGTACAGGAATCTTTGTATTTCTATGAAGGTTCTTATTGAAAGTTAAAAAAAACTGTAGCTATAAATTTCTAGTGATGCCCCGGATACTCGTCATCGACGACGACGCTGCGATCGCAGAATTAGTCTCAATCAATCTGGAAATGGCTGGATACGATGTCAGCCAAGCACCAGACGGCATAAAAGGTCAGGCTTTGGCTATGCAACTGCAACCAGACCTGATCATGCTCGACTTGATGCTGCCCAAGGTAGACGGCTTCACTGTCTGCCAGCGCTTGCGGCGGGATGAGCGTACTGCCGATATTCCGGTGCTAATGTTGACAGCACTGGGTCAGACTCAAAATAAAGTAGAAGGCTTTAATGCTGGTGCCGATGATTACCTGACCAAGCCGTTTGAAGTGGAAGAAATGCTGGCACGAGTGCGGGCGTTGTTGCGACGTACAGACCGCATCCCTCAAGCAGCCAAACACTCGGAAATCCTCAGCTATGGGCCGATAACGTTAGTACCAGAAAGATTTGAGGCTATCTGGTTCAGTGGAACGGTTAAGCTAACTCATCTGGAGTTTGAACTATTGCACTGCTTACTCCAAAGGCACGGTCAAACTGTCTCTCCCAGTGAAATTCTGCGGGAAGTCTGGGGGTATGACCCGGATGATGACATAGAAACCATTCGGGTGCATATCCGGCACTTAAGAACGAAGCTAGAGCCAGATCCGCGTCACCCACGCTATATCAAAACTGTGTATGGTGCAGGCTATTGTCTGGAGTTGCCAAACGCTGAACAAATGACCGCAGACGCGGTTTAAAAGGGAAAAGGCTCTCATACAAAAGGCAAAACAAAGAGAGAAAACTCTTTGTTTTGCCTTCTTTTCGTTACCAGGCGTAAACTGGGTGACGAAAATATGAGGCAGAGCCTCAGTATCTTACTTGGAGGAAACAGCAACTTTTACAGCTTTTAGCTTACTTCCTTTGCGACGAGCAGCACCGTAGATACCTAATAGAGACAGGCTAACTACACTTGCAGGCTCAGGTGTCTTTGCTGGTGGTTCAACAGCAGTCAGTTTGCCGAACAAAGAGGCGCGGGCGGTACTTTCTTCGGGTGCGTTGAATTCGCTGACAACGGTGTTACCACCATCAGAAGAGAAGCCAACCAGTTCCAGAGTGTAATCAACTCCTTGGTAGCTAAACATTTGACTGGATGCACCAGCAGTAGAAAAACGCAATCTGTCGCCATCTAAAACCGGATTGCCAGTGTTGTTGGGTGTGTTGAAGATGTTAAATGAGAAGTCAAAAGTCTCTGTGGTACTCAAAGGATTGCTCAAAGACAGAGCAACACTGAGCGGGAAGTCGCCGTCAAAGGTATCGGACGTCGCACCATTGCGGTAAGAGAGATTGCCAAGGTTGAACAAGCTATCCTTGCTAGCGCTAAAGCCTACACTATCATACTGGACGAAGTTGGTGAAACTACCAGCCCCAGGATTGCCCCAAGTTAGACGATTATTTATACCGCCATTCTGATTAGATAGAAAGGTACTCCTAGAGGGATTAGTAGGCAATCCCCACGAGCCAGATGATGTTCCTGTAAAAGTTATAGCTTGGGCTTGACCTGTTATGCCCACCACTGCGGTAATACTTAGCGCAGCGGTAGCTAATTTAAACTGAAGGTTGGTGAATTTAACTAACATAATTTATCTCTTAGGTAGCTTGCTTAAGCCAAAGTAACTCTGCTCAGGAGCTGCACACAAGCAAAAAGTTCCCTCTTTACCAAGTCTTCATTAAAGTGTGAAGATATAGCATCAATGACCATACTTATAATTGAGTATGTGTAATAAAAAGTTTACTTAACTAAGTAAATTTACGGTAGATGCCGCAGCCATTAGCTCGGTTCGCGAAAAAGACCAGCATCAGACATCTTAATGATGCCTAGACACTGGTCTAGTCGGAGATTATCAGGTAATGGATGCGCGATTACGGAGCTAAAGCACTACCCCGAAGCAAACTACCAATGGTTTTGGCAGTAATCTTCATTTGAATCAAGGGATTTGCTGGGACAACCGTTTTGTAGAGGTAGCTGTCAAATGTCAGCTTCTGCACGTCTTTGTCAGCGCACATCTCTACAAAGGCTTCGCGGGTAGCATCGGAACGATAAAAGACGGTTTGCAGGATATCCAGCACCTTGTAGGTGAGTCCGTACTTCTTATCCCAACGCTTCAGGTACACCTTGAGGTCGGCTTCACTAGGAATGCGCTGACCACCGTTGGAAAATTCCACAATGGTTTCAGCACACATCCGCGCCGACTTAGCGGCAAAGTAAATACCTTCACCAGAAGACTTGGTGACAGTTCCGGCAGCATCTCCTACTAGGGCGACTCTACCGACGACGCGGCGGGGTCTGGGATGCTCTGGAATCGGGTGAGCTTCTACTTTAATAATCTCACCGCCTGCAAGCTTACGGGCAGCACGGGCGCGGATGCCTGCTTGCAGATTTTTGATGTCGGCTTTGTTCACCTTCATGGTGCCAGTACCGACAGCTACGTGGTCGTATTTGGGGAATACCCAGGCGTAGAAGTCAGTAGAGACATCGTTACCGACATACATTTCTGCCAGGTCGTTGTAGTAAGCCATTTTGTCATCTGGCAGGCGAATTCGCTCTTGGAAAGCGATCGCATAATTATAATCCCCGGCATCAATTGCCTTAGCAACGCGGGAATTTGCACCATCTGCCCCAATTACCAAATCGACTTTCAGGGTCTTCATTACTCCTTCAGCGCTACCATCCGAATGATCGGCGTAGTGCAAGGTGTAAGGGTCAGTATTGTTTGTGGGTATATCCAGTTTATAAACGGTGCCGTTGATTAAATTAGCACCCAACTTGGCAGCGCGATCGCGCAAGAAGCCATCCAGCACCTCGCGACGGCACATACCGATATATTCATCTTCTTTTTGGATATTGATATCAACTTCAACATTGGAAGGTGAGATCATCTTCATTTTTCTCACCCGCCGATCGATAATCTCTGGCGGCAGATCAAACTCACTCACCATGCACAGCGGAATTGCCCCGCCACAAGGCTTGGCGTTGTCTAGCTTGCGCTCAAACAAGTAAGTCTCGATTCCGGCTTTTGCCAAGGTTTCGGCAGCAGATGAACCCGCAGGTCCCGATCCTACAACAGCAACCCGTAGTGTCAAAGGTCTTCTCCCAATTTCTTACGGCTACAAGGTGAGATGTTATCACGGACTTTCTATTTAGCTGAAGCCTAGCCCTCTGGATCTTACTGAATTGCAACAGAGCTTAACACATCTACAAATGGGGATAAGGAATTGGGGATTGGGGATTGGGAAGAATCTTACCCAGCCCCTAGTCCCCAGTCCCTAGTCCCCAATTCCCAATCCTCTCCATGTGTGATATAACAAAATACGGTAAGATCATCGGGAAACCGGGGATTATTTTATTCTGATATTTTGCGGGTTGATTACCACCCAGGATAAATTCAAGAAAGTTCTTGTCTAGGGGTTGAAAGCAGTGGGCATAGTTGTTGAAAACGTATCTAAACAGTTTGGCAGTTTCAAAGCCGTTGACCAGGTAAGCTTAGAAATTAAAACTGGCTCTCTGGTGGCGCTATTGGGGCCTTCGGGTTCGGGAAAATCTACGCTACTGCGGCTAATAGCTGGTCTAGAGATACCAGATAGTGGCAAAATCTGGATCACTGGCAAAGATGCCACAAATCAGAGCGTCCAAGATAGAAATATCGGGTTTGTGTTTCAGCACTATGCCCTGTTTAAGCACCTGAGTGTCCGCAACAATATCGCCTTTGGGATGGAAATTCAAAAAGTTCCCAAGGCAAAAATCAAGGCGCGGGTGGAAGAATTGCTAGAGTTAATTCAATTGAAAGGACTAGGAGATCGCTATCCTTCCCAACTCTCCGGAGGTCAGCGGCAAAGAGTTGCCCTAGCGCGAAGTCTAGCAGTTCAACCCAAGGTATTGCTGCTGGATGAACCCTTCGGAGCATTAGATGCCAAAGTTCGCAAAGACCTACGAGCTTGGTTGCGGCGGCTGCACGACGAAGTACACGTTACAACGGTTTTCGTCACCCACGACCAGGAAGAAGCAATGGAAGTTGCTGATGAAATCGTGGTGACGAACAAAGGCAAAATTGAGCAGGTGGGAACGCCAGCCGAGATTTACGACCACCCAGCCACGCCTTTTGTGATGAGTTTTATTGGTCCGGTAAATGTGTTACCCAGTAGTTCACACATTTTCCAGGGTAACGGGTTTGATTCCAGCCAACCGGAAATATTTTTGCGTCCCCATGATGTGGTAATTCAAACTGAGCCAAACGGAACTACTGTATCTGCCAGAGTCAATCGTCTGATTCATCTAGGTTGGGAAATTCAAGCAGAATTAATCTTAGATGATGGTCAGGTGGTGACAGCGAACATTTCCCGCGAAAAGTTTGACCAATTGAAACTCAATACACAACAACAAGTATTTGTCAAGCCAAAAGACGCAAAATCTTTCCCACTGTACTATTCAATTTGATTTGCTGATTATTGAGAAGTTTAAGGCGTAGGCGCGATCGCTAGGGCATTGTTAACTTTCCATGCGTTGCTTAAAATCACCCTATCAGCTCAAAGGTAGGGTGGGCATTGCCTACCTTACCTGACGAAGCTAATAATTGCGTAAACTTAATGCGATCGCAATCAGACCAAAAATCCAAACTAAGCACTTGCAAATTCTGTCAACGGTCGCTTACTGGGATGCTGAAATCCCAAAACAATATCCTCATGGGGAACCTCAGCTTCTAACAGTTCGTTGACAATTCCCTGCTTTGTCCAGTCCTCTTCAACCCAAATCTTTCCATCTCGAATCCGCAGGTAAACCATTACCGATTGAACCCTATGTTTGCCATCCCAGCCAAGGTGAAACCAAAAATAGTGGTCTCGAATCTCATCAAATGCTAAGCATTCCTCTATACCATCACCATCTTGAGGAGTGTTAGACACCCACTCATAGTATTTGGTTAATATTTTTTGAATTAAATTGGGATAATGATTTAGTTTGTCCATCGAACAATTATTTTCTTTTGAATATCTACAACCATAATAAAATCGCCTATAAACTTGACATATGCGATCGCTCTTTACTTCGGTTTTGTTGCAAAGACGCGCCAGATGATGAAGCTAGTAAAGACTATATAGCCGAATACAGTTAGCCAGTCCTGCCAGTTGCTGGGGATAGTCATAAATGTGTCGTCCATAGACAATCCTCGAAAATTGCTTTAACTCTCGGCTAGATTAGCAAAATGTTGGAGCAAGCAGAGAGGTGGCGCTTTACTTGCCAAACACCAGACGGCTATTATAGCTGCTGTTTCAGGAGTATTTCGAGACTAGAGTCGGCAACTGGGAGGCGAAAAAGTACGTTAAGTGCGATCGCAGTATCCCAATTAGAAAAATCGGCGTTAGACGGATTTATAATTCAATGCACGGAAAGTTGATAACGACTCGCGAGTTAATCCTTAACTAAGACATAGATGTTCATCAGACAGTGGCGACGCGCAGGACAATTTTTTTGTTTGTTCTCCCTTTGTTTATTTCTAGCAGTCAGCTGCGGTAGAAGACCGAGTGCTGATACTGCTGTGTCTCCTTCTCCTGTTGCTGGTGGAGGTCGCATTACCATTGGCACCACCCAGAAGCCACGGACGATGGATCCAGCGGATAACTACGAGCTGGCAGCAAGCTACTTGCACTATAATTTGGGCGATCGCTTGTATACCTACGAACCGGGAACTGCCAACCTCAAACCCCAGTTAGCGACAGCATTACCTAAAGTCAGTCCAGATGGGTTAAGTTATACCATCCCCGTGCGTCAAGGTGTTGTATTTCACGATGGCACCCCCTTCAATGCCGAAGCAATGGCATTTTCTCTACGACGCTTCATCGAAAACAAAGGTAAACCGTCATTCCTATTAGGCGATATTGTAGACTCGGTGCAGGCAAGCGGCGAGTATGAATTAAGCATCAAATTGAAAAAGCCTTTTGCTGCCTTTCCTTCTCTACTTGCCTTTAACGGTGCTAGTGCAGTTTCCCCGAAAGTCTATGAAATTGGCGCAGGAAAATTCAAACCAAACGAATTTGTAGGCACTGGCCCTTACAAATTGGTGCAGTTTAGCAGCGAGTCGCAACGGTTGGATGTATTTGATAACTACTGGGGAGAAAAACCTGTAAATAAGGGAATTGATGTACAGGTGCTGACCAATTCAGCTAACTTGTATAACACATTTCGTACTGGCGGCGTTGATGTTGCTTACCTATCTCTTGATCCAGATCAGATTGCCAGCTTGAAAGATGGGGGGACAAAAGGCAGTTGGCAGGTTAACGAGTCTCAGGGAAGTGCGGCTAGTTACATGGTGCTGAATACGAAAACTAAGCCCCTGGATAACCCAATAGTACGGCAAGCGATCGCATCGATGGTAAATCGACCGCTGGTAAATGAGCGATCGCTGAAAAATCAAGCCGAACCACTTTATAGCATGGTGCCGACAACCTTTGAGGTCTACAAGCCAGTATTCAAAGACCAGTATGGCGATGGCAACACCGAAAAAGCAAAACAACTGTTGCAGGAAGCCGGATACTCTCCCACCAACCCCCTAAAGTTAGAGGTTTGGTATCCATCTACTTCACCTACTCGCCGACTCGCTGCTGGTACACTCCAAGCATTAGCGACTCAACAGTTCGGTGGCGCGCTGCAATTTGAAGTCAAAACTGAAGACTCCGCCAGCTTTTTTAAGAACGTGTCCCAGGGAATTTATCAGACAGTCTTACTGGACTGGTATCCGGACTTTCTCGATCCTGACAACTACGTACAGCCGTTTCTGGATTGTACCAAAGGTTCAGCAGCAACCGGGTGTCAAGAAGGAGCCAGCCAAACGCAGGGGTCGTTTTACTATAGCGATCGCATGAACCAGCTAATTGCACAGCAGCGAAAAGAACAAAATCCCGAAGCCAGAAAGAAAGTCTTCGCAGAAATTCAAGACTTACTCGCCAAAGATGTTCCCTACGTCCCTTTGTGGCAAAGTAAAGATTACGCCTTTGCCCAAAAAGGTGTCAATGGTCTTCGCATCAACCCGACTCAAGATTTTGCTTTTTGGACAATCAAAAAGTAAATAGGGAATTGGGAATGGGGAATTGGGAATTGGAAGATTCTTTTGTTGGTTTTTCTTTTCCCCAATTATCTATTCCCAATTACCGACTTTCAGGAGTAATGTCTAATTACTCCTATCGGCTTAGTAGTTAATGGGGTAAGCATGGGAAGACCAGATTTTGAGGATTTGGATGTTTACAAGTTAGCTGAGAGTTTAGCAAATCAAATTTGGCATATTGTTAAGCAATGGGACGATTTTGCTAAACAGACACTTGGTAAACAAATTGTTCGTGCCGCAGATAGCGTCTGTGCCAATATTGCTGAAGGAAGAGGTCGGTACAATTTCCAAGACAATCGGCGTTTTATAAAGATTGCTAGAGGGTCTTTATACGAAACAATAAGTTTGTTGAGGTTAGCATACGCTCGACAGCTCTTGACACATGAACAAGTAACCAAACTCAAACCAATCATTGATGAACTGCCACCCAAGCTAAATGCCTACTTAAAATCTCGTGGCAATTAGCAATCCCCAATTCCCCATTCCCCCATTCCCCATTCCCCATTTCAAATGTCACGTTCTAAAGCCCTACAATATTACATTTTCGCCCGTGTCCTTCTAGCACCTTTAATGCTGTGGACAATTGTTACCATCGTATTTTTGCTCCTCCGGGCGACACCAGGAGATCCAGTCGATGCGGTTTTAGGCGGTCGCGCCCCAGAAGATGTCAAGGTAAGATATCGTCAAGAATTGGGGCTATCTGACCCGCTGTGGGTGCAATACATTCGCTATTTAGGAGATTTACTGCATCTAGATTTAGGTAAATCTATCACCAGTCGCGGGCTAGAGGTGTGGGAGGTAATTGGGCAATACTTCCCGGCGACGGTGGAATTAGCGGTCTTTAGTATGGCGATCGCATTTATTGTTGGCGTTGGTGTTGGTATCCTTTCCGCCTCCCGTCCCGGAACCGCTTTAGACGCTGGTGGGCGTTTATTTGGCATCATCAGCTACTCGCTGCCTTTATTTTGGGTGGGGATGATCCTACAGCTGATTTTCTCAGTACAGTTGGGTTGGTTTCCTCTGGGATCGCGCTTTCCCCTAACATTACAGGCTCCCCCCAGCATCACAGGTCTTTACACTATTGACAGCCTCTTAAGCGGTAACTTCAGCCAATTTTTCATCGCTTTACATCATCTTGCCCTCCCTAGCCTGACACTAGGAATCCTCCTCAGCGGGATTTTTGAGCGGATTGTGCGAGTGAATTTGAAGCAAACTTTGAAAGCAGATTATGTAGAAGCCGCAAGAGCCAGAGGCATTCCCGAAAGGCGGATTCTCTTTGCCCACGCCTTGAAAAATGCCATGATACCCGTGATTACCGTCCTGGGGTTAACTCTTGCTGCTTTGCTAGGCGGTGCCGTTTTAACAGAAGTTACCTTCTCTTGGCCCGGATTAGGTAATCGTTTGTATGAGGCAATTTCTTTACGAGATTACCCCACAGTTCAAGGCATCATGATATTTTTTGCCTCAATTGTGGTATTTGCCAGCATTTTGATTGACATCATTAATGCCTATATCGATCCTCGGATTCGCTATTAAGCGATCGCGCTTTCTCTTACGTCTGGGCAGGCGCTATTGAGCTAATCTTGCTTACTCACTCGTTCAATCTGAGTGACAAAGTAATTTTCTTGGTACTTCAAAGACTTTGCTAATTGCAGCCCTTGTTGAAATGCTGTCTTGGCTTGCTCCATGTCCCCACGTTCCAAATAAATTTGTCCCATTTGATCGTAGGTATTCATCAAGTTGTAGTAATTGTACGACTGCTGATCTACCTTCAATAAGACTTGATAAACCTGCAAAGCAAAATCCGGCTTTTTATAATTTCGGTACAAATCGCCTAGTTTTTTCAAGGCTTCGCTGGCAGAGGCAAACTGTTGCAAAGTCCATGCTAGATTATAGGCTTCCTGATAGTTTTGACTTGCCGCATCTGGGTTTGGTGGGTTGAGGGCTTGATAGTCGTCTGCGATCGCTATCTTAATCGCTGGGATTTGATTTGCAGCTTGCGGATCGGTGAGGTAGTTTTGCAAAAGCTGTTGCTTAAACTTGAGAGAATTTTCCGGTTGCTTTACCTTGTCGTAAATATACGCCAGTTGTTGTAGATAAACGACTTCGCTAACGCGATCGCCTTTTTGACTCGCCAAAACCAGCAACTCCTCATAAGCTGCCGCCGCTTTGGGATAATCAAACCAACTCATGTGGCCTTGGGCAATTGTCTTCAGCGTTGCTTCTTCTGTCGCAGCATCTTGGCGCTGGCGCGCATCAGCTAAAATTAGTTGATAAATCTCCACAGCTTCACCAGCTAAGCGAATTTGCTGGTAAGCTTGACCCAAAGCTTGCAAAAGCTCCGCATTTTCTGGTGTGACATCAGTTACGGTAGCAGGAACATCTGCTGTCCCCAAAGGACGCTTCTCGTTTTTGCGGATCGGCTTTCCCAACGCCTCAGCCCGAATCGTTTGCAGACGCTGGGTGATAATTTGCAAATCAGCTTTTTGATTATTCGTCCAGGCAATATCGCCAATCCGTCCCAATGCTTGCACCTCTTCGACAGTACCAAGCGATCGCCGCAAGCGCAGTTCCCGATACCAAATTTCAAAAGCTGCTGGTGCATTGCCTGCTTTTAGCTGTTCAGTTGCTTGGGCGTTTAAATCATCCAAAGCCTCTCTCAATAGGCGGATTTCTTGGGGGGTAGCGGGACGCTCTACTGGTGGAGAAGGCAACAGCGGATCGGGTGTCGTTATTTCCAGGGGGTTGATTTTGGGTTTATCATCATCAGCTGCCCAACCGACAGAACCCGAACACAGCAGGAACAAGGCGGTAATTCCTAAAAAGAGTGCTTTTGAGGGACGTTGCTTATACCACACCTGAGCCATTAACTTCTGCATATTAGATACAAGATAATATTTGATACTTTATACTTCATAGTTTTTCGACTGTTACAGTAAAACCAGAGTTTCCAGATGAACAGTCAAGTTTAGGAGAGAGTCGGTGAACCGGAGCAAATTTAGGTCGCTACCAAGGCTTTTAGGCATAGCGATCGCATTCTTAATTTTTCTCACTTCCTGTGGCATCCAGCCAGGGGTGGCACGAGATCGGGTGTTTCTGGATCTATCCCTAGATTTTTTGGGAGAGTACCAGCTGCCCAAGATGAAATTTAAGGATACACCCGTTGGGGGCTTATCGGGACTGACCTACGACCGACAGCAAAACCGTTTCTATGCCATTTCCGATGATCGTGGCACGTTTGCTCCCGCCCGATTCTACACGCTGAAGCTAATTTTAAATGATGATAGCGATCGCCAGATCAGCCTTCAGAAAGTAGAAGTTGAAGACGTTACCTTTCTCACCGACGAGCAAGGCAAAACTTATCCTAAAGGCACCTTGGATACTGAAGGAATTGCCATTACTCCCCAAAAATCCGTATTTATCGCTAGCGAAGGCATTCCCCCTAATGGCGTTTCTCCAGTTGTAGGCGAATTTGACTTAGAAACCGGACGGCTACGGCAAACTTTGCCCATCCCAGAGCGTTATCTTGTTGATGCTACAAAATCAAATAAAGACGCAACAACTGGCATTCAAAATAACTTAGGATTTGAATCACTCACCCTTAGTCCCTTCGGTACTATTCCCGCTAAAGGAGAAGCAATTCGCTTATTTACAGCTACAGAATCATCTTTGATGCAGGATAAAGAACCAGCTAACTCTAACCAGGGAGCCAAATGTCGGTTACTGCACTATTTAATCACCGATGGGCCTCCGCTGGTAATTGCCGAACATTTATATCAAATGGAGCCTCCCCCCAGTGCGGCATTAAAAGATGGCTTGGCGGAGTTATTAGCTGTGGATACGGGTGGGCATTTTCTCACTTTAGAACGTTCTTTGAGTTTATTAGGTTTTAGTGTGCGGATTTATCAAGCAGCAACTGGCGGAGCCACTGATATTTCTCGGGTTCCCAGCCTCAAGGGTGAGGTTAGTGGAATTAACCCAGTCAAGAAAAAGTTACTATTAAACTTGGATGAATTAGGTGTGGCTTTAGCGAACTTTGAAGGGATGACTTTTGGCCCTCGTTTACCTGATGGCAGCCAAAGTTTACTTCTGGTTAGCGATGATAATTTCCAACCTGAGCAAGTAACTAAGTTTTTTTTGTTTCGTCTTAAAAATGGGCGTTGAAAAATAAAATGCGCTTCCCCCAAATTACCTGAACAAGGGGAGAGTTAAAGTAAAAAGAAACAAATGAATAATTTGTTCTTTTTACTTTTCAACCAAATTAAACACTTCCAAGAAATTAGGAATAATTTTTGTAAGCCAATGAATAAGCTGCTAAAACTTCAACTGTCGCGCATAGCTCTAGTATCCGGGATAAGCTTCATCGCCATCAATGCTAGTTTGAGCGCGATCGCATCTTGGGTGGAAATCAGCAAATCACCCGACAACACCCCCATATATATCGACCCGGAGCGCATAGTTAGGAAGGGGGATATTGTAGAATTCTGGCGGCGTAACCTCTTTACAACTCCTCAACCTGACGGCGCTTTTGGAGTAGATAATTATCATTCCATAAACTGTAAAAAAGGCTTATTCCGCTGGCGGCGGTCGATTCGTTTTGATCCCAATGGTCGCATTGTTTCTGAAAACGATATAGGCAAAGAAGACAAATTGCTAGAAATGCAAATTCAACCCGGAAGTATCATTGAGGATTTCTATAAATCTGTATGTCCGCCAGTGGAGGAACAAGTAAAAAATTAAAAAGAATCTGTCTTTTAAATTTTGCACTTTTAATGACTTTTGTCTATCAAAACCCTTAAAAAATCATCAGGAAAAGGCTCCCGCGACTCAATCCAGTCGGCGGGTATTCCTCGTTGGCGTGCGGAGAGGGCAACGATACCGCCGACAATGGCGCAATTTGTATCCATATCTCCTAAACCGCTCAGTGTTGCCCAGAAAGCTTCCTGATAGTCTTCCAGATGATGGGCGGCACACCAGAGGGCAAAAGGTATTGTATCTTGAGCGGAAATTTTGTATCCCGAACCCAGTTGTTGTGCTACTACCGATGGAGATGTGGTGTAAATCGTTGCTGCTTGCTTAATGCCGCTACGAGTTTCGCTTTCAGGAACGTTTTCGGCAACAAGTTCTAGAAATTGTACAGGCTGCATACACTCACCTTCCCCTACCTGAAAGGCAAGTGCAGCCGCAACAGCGACAGCAACAGCCCCAGCAATGCCCTCTGGATGTGCGTGCGTTGGTTGAGCTGAGAGCATCGCATTTTCCCGCACCGCTGCTAAATTGTCGGCAAAGTAAGCGCCCAAAGGTGCTACTCGCATCGCCGCACCATTGCCATAAGAACCGCTTCCCCCGAACATCTGTGAAGCCTCAACTCGCCAGTCTGCTCCCCATTGAAGCTTGACTAACAGCCGCTGCGCCCCAGCACCATAGCCCCGTGAAGGGTTATACCGTTCGGCAAACGATTGGGCTAGGACATCGGGATCGATCCGCCCGTAACGCCACAATGTCTGCACAATCGAAAGTGCCATCTCGGTATCGTCAGTATAACGCCAGAGCCTAGGGGGAACCTGACGCTGTTGTATTCGCTCGTTCAGCTGTTCTCCAACCCCAAAAAACCTTTGCCCAAGTGCGTCTCCGACTGAAAGCCCACTCAAAGACAACTGCATTCGTTCTAGAGAATTCATAGTTCGCAAACCTTCAATAGAGGCGATCGCTCGTTTTAAAATAAGGGGATCGCTGCTAAATATCTGCCTTTTTATAAACAATGACCCATTCTACTGATATTGCCACCTTAGCTCGCTTGATGGCAGCCGACTTCAGCAATCAAGCACAAGCTTTTGAAAATCCGCCCTTTTTTGCCCATATTCGCGTCTGTATGCGTCCTTTGCCTCTAGAACTGCTCTCAGGCGTGAGCTTCCTTGTCGAACAAGCTTATGACTATATGATCAATAGCCCCTATCGGCTGCGGGTTTTAAAGTTGATTGCAGCAGGCGATCGCATCGAAATCGAAAACTACACCGTTAAGCAAGCAGAACAGTTCTACGGTGCTTCCCGCGATTTAAACCGCCTGCAAACTCTGAAAGCAGAAAATCTGGAAAAATTACCCGGTTGCAACATGATAGTTGAGTGGACGGGCAACAGCTTCAAAGGTCACGTCGAACCCGGTAAAGCTTGCATGGTGGTTCGCAAAGGTCAAAACACCTATCTTGACAGCACCTTCGAGATTGACGACACCAAATTTATCAGCCTTGACCGGGGACGCGACCCCGAAACGGATGAGCATATTTGGGGTTCAGTCGCAGGCCCGTTTCACTTCGTCCGCTGGGCAAGTTTCGCCGATGAAGTCAAGGTTTGAAGGGTTACAAAGTTGGAGATTCCAACCTTCAATCCATGCAGCAAGTGGAAATACTCCAACTAGATCCCATTGTTGCGATTATAGGGGCTAACCTTTCTGCCCAAAGAATGATGACGAAGGCAGAAGGATAGAGGAGAAAGAATCCAGCTACTACAAACTTAGGTATGGTGTACTACGCGATCGCTCGAAAGTAATTCACTTCGATGGTCTAGAGTGGCCCCAAACCTGGTAAATTTACCGAGTATTGGCAAGCGAGATTTAATGAACCAGTATGAAAGTCTTGGTTATTGGCGGTGACGGCTATTGCGGTTGGGGAACCGCACTCTATCTTTCCAATCGTGGTTACGAAGTCGGGATTCTGGATAGCCTAGTGCGGCGGCATTGGGATGCACAACTGGGCGCAGATACCCTGACCCCAATTGCACCGATACAGCAACGTATTCAGCGCTGGCGCGACCTCACTGGCAAATCCATTGACTTGTTTATTGGCGATATCACCAACTACGATTTCCTCTCGAAAGCGCTGCACCAGTTTGAACCAGAGGCAATCGTGCATTTTGGCGAACAGCGTTCGGCACCTTTCTCGATGATTGACCGGGAACACGCCGTAATGACCCAGGTTAACAATGTGGTCGGGACGCTGAATATCCTGTACGCGATCAAGGAAGATTTCCCCGACTGCCACTTAGTGAAGCTGGGGACAATGGGCGAGTACGGTACTCCTAACATTGATATCGAAGAAGGTTATATCACCATTGAGCATAACGGGCGCAAAGATACTTTGCCGTATCCAAAGCAGCCCGGATCGATGTATCACCTCAGCAAAGTCCACGACAGCCATAATATCCACTTTGCTTGCCGGATTTGGGGGCTACGCGCTACAGACTTGAATCAAGGCGTTGTTTACGGCGTTTTGACGGAAGAAACTGGCATGGATGAGTTGTTGATTAACCGTTTGGATTACGACGGTGTGTTTGGCACAGCGCTGAACCGCTTCTGTATTCAGGCGGCAATTGGTCATCCGCTGACGGTGTATGGTAAGGGCGGACAGACGAGAGGCTTTTTGGATATTCGGGATACAGTGCGATGTATTGAAATAGCGATCGCAAATCCCGCCCAAGCAGGCGAGTTTCGCGTCTTCAACCAGTTCACCGAACTATTCAGCATCGCCGATTTAGCCGGAATGGTGAAAAAAGCTGGCAATGCCTTGGGACTCAATGTCGAAATTAATAACCTCGACAACCCCAGAGTTGAGAAGGAAGAACACTACTTCAACGCCATAAACACCAACCTACTCGATCTAGGCTTACAACCCCATTATCTCTCCGAAGCACTGCTTGACTCACTGCTCAACTTTGCTGTCAAATACCAGAACCGCGTCGATAAAAACCAAATTCTGCCCAAAGTTTCTTGGCACAGATAGTCAGTTGCTAATAGCTAATAGCTAATAGCTAATTGTTCCCTTAGCCATTAGCCATTAGCCATTAGTCATTAGCCATTAGCAAATTATGCGAATCGCTCTTTTCACCGAAACCTTTTTGCCCAAGGTTGACGGCATAGTGACGCGCCTGCGCCACACCGTTGAACACTTACAGCGCAACGGCGACCAAGTATTGATATTTTCCCCAGATGGGGGGTTGACAGAATACAAGGGAGCCAGAATCTACGGAGTCTCTGGCTTCCCCTTGCCTTGGTATCCAGAGTTAAAAATGGCTTTGCCACGCCCAGCAATAGGGTATGAGCTAGAAAAGTTTCAGCCAGATACAATTCATGTCGTCAACCCCGCAATTCTGGGGTTAGCGGGGATATATTACGCCAAGACGATGCGAGTACCCTTGGTAGCGTCTTACCATACTCATCTGCCCCAATACCTCCACCACTACGGCTGGGGAATCCTAGAAGGCTTATTGTGGGAATTTCTGAAATCAGCTCACAACCAAGCCCGGTTAAATCTCTGCACCTCCACAGCGATGATGCAGGAACTTACAAGTCACGGCATCGAGCGGGTGGATTTGTGGCAACGAGGAGTGGATACAGAGCTGTTTCAACCGCATCTAGCAAGCCAGGAAATGCGTAGGCGTTTAACCCAAGGTCATCCAGACAGCCCCTTGCTGCTTTACGTAGGTCGTCTTGGTGCAGAAAAAGAAATTGACCGCATCAAACCAGTTTTAGAAGCAATTCCCAACGCCCGCCTCGCCTTGGTTGGGGATGGGCCCCATCGGCAAGCCTTAGAAAAATACTTCGCTGGTACACCCACCAATTTTGTTGGCTATCTCACAGGCGTAGACCTCGCCAGTGCCTTTGCCTCAGCTGATGCCTTTATATTCCCCTCACGCACCGAAACGCTGGGATTAGTGCTTCTGGAGGCAATGGCAGCTGGGTGTCCCGTCGTCGCCGCACGTTCTGGGGGGATTCCCGACATTGTGACAGATGGAGTCAACGGATATTTATTTGACCCAGCTGATGAAGAAGGCGCGATCGCAGCTACAATACGCCTCCTTGCTCATCAACAAGAACGAGAAACCCTCCGGCAAAATGCCCGGAAAGAAGCCGAACGCTGGGGTTGGGCAGCTGCCACCCGTCAGCTACAAAATTACTACAAAGCAGTCATTAGTCATGGATAACTGACAACTGGCTACAGACTAATGGCTAAATACTAAGAACTACTGATGAGCATTTATCGTAACCGAGGTTAAATTAGGTTAATGGGTGTGAAAAAAAGAATTTAGCCAATAGCGACTACATAAGTAAGTAAGTGGGCAAAAATCACCTGAGATCCAAAAACCCTTTTTCCCCGTATAGAGGCTACATAGACTCCATACACGATTTTTATCGCTCAATGTTCATTTGACGTTGATTTTTACCAGCTACTTACTAAAAACAGCTAATGGCTCAGTCCTACCACCTAATAGCTAACACCATAGCTGGCACTTGCTCCTCCCCATGACACTCTCCAATACTGGCAGCGTTCTGGCGACTCTATCTCAGCTCACCCTTAATCGTACTAGCGTCCTGACATCGCGTGTCAAAGAGCTATCGTTTGGTGAGTTTATCTGCTTGCTTGACTTTATTACCGCTGAATTTCAGCAGTTTCTGCGCGCGATCGACATGATCAACAACGAAGCTCTGGAATCCATGCTAGAGCAGGTCATGGACGCTTTCACCCTAAAAATGGGTCAAATTCTGCAAGCAGACAGAACTACAATATTTTTAGTTGACGAAGAAAAAAACCAACTTTGGTCGAAAATTCCCGAAACCGACAACGGGAGAGCCACTAAAGAAATTCGCATTCCCATTAATGTCGGTATTGCCGGTCAGGTAGCTACCACGGGTGAGACTCTCAACATCCCCGACGCTTACAGCCACCCGCTATTTAACAAAGAAGTTGACGAACGACCGGGCTACCGCACCCACAATCTGCTATGTATGCCGATTTATAGCAGCAAAAACCAGATTGTAGCTGTAGTTCAGCTGTTGAATAAAGCTGGAGATTCCCCATTTACAACCGAGGATGAGCAAGGATTCCGTGACTTTGCCGCCTCCATCGGGATTATCTTGGAAAGCTGCCAATCTTTTTATGTGGCGGCTCGCAAGCAACGGGGCGCAGCTGCACTATTACGCGCAACAACATATCTGGGTCAGAGTCTTGACTTAGAAGCCACACTGCGCTATGTGATGGAGCAAGCGCGGGATCTGATGAAGGCAGACCGCAGTACCCTGTTTATGTTGAGCAAAGAAACAGGAGAACTCTGGACTAAAGTTCCCAACAAGGATGGCACAGAGATCATACCGATACGGATTCCTTCTAACAAAGGGATTGCCGGATACGTTGCCTCTACTCGTCAGGCGCTGAATATCGCCGATGCTTACAAAGATCCGCGTTTTGACCCCAGCGCTGACAAGCGGACGGGTTATTTGACGCGCAATATCCTGTGTATGCCAGTGTTTAATTCAGCTAATGAATTAATTGGCGTGACGCAGTTGATTAATAAGCACCCTGGCAGTTTTACCAGTTCCGACGAAGAGTTTATGCAGGCGTTTAATATCCAGGCGGGAATTGCCTTGGAAAACGCCAAACTCTTCGAGAATGTGCTGGTGGAAAAGCAGTATCAGAAAGACATCCTGCAAAGTCTCTCGGATGCTGTGATTTCCACAGATATGCAGGGGCAAATTGTGATGATTAATGAAGCGGCGCTGGAGTTGTTGGGTTGCCCTATTAAGGAAGCTGTGGGGAAATGCCACAAAAATTTGTGGGAGCAGAAACTGGTGGGGCGCTACGTCTGGGATGTGGTGCCGATTGAAAATCTCCAGTTCCGGCTTCAGGATAGTCTGAAAACTGGCGCTAAGCATTATGTGCCAGAGCAAAGCCTGACAATTGGCTTGTATTTAGCCAAGAGTCAACAGTCAGCTAATGAAGTGCCTACACAGGCGAAATGCGCCAAGTGTCAGCTTTCAGTAGAAGAAACTTTGAATTCAGAAGTAGGCTGTAATGCTGAGGGAGGACAAACAGAGGCTTATATTTTGGCGCTACGCGATCGCATCAATCCAAAATTATATATTCCCTGGAATGATCCGCTCATTCCTGCCGACTGGGTTCTCAGTGTCGATCAAGTTCAAGAAATTGAACGCAGTACCAATCTTACCGTTAATCCTCTCACCAACCCCGAAGGAGGCGTAAGAGGCGGTTTGGTGGTGTTGGAAGATATCAGCCACGAAAAGCGGATGAAGAACACTCTGTACCGCTATATGACCCCAAGGGTGGCAGAACAAGTTATGGCACTGGGCGACAATGCCCTGATGTTGAGCGAACGTAAAGATGTAACAATTTTATTTTCCGATATTCGCGGCTACACCACCTTAACGGAAAATTTGGGTGCGTCGGAAGTGGTTTCGCTGCTGAATCAGTATTTTGAAACAATGGTGGAGGCAGTCTTTAACCACGAAGGCACCTTAGATAAGTTTATCGGCGATGCTTTGATGGCGGTGTTTGGCGCACCTCTGCCACTAGCGGAAAATCATGCTTGGATGGCTATCCAATCAGCATTGGATATGCGTCGCCGTCTATCCGAATTTAATAGGCGTCGCTTTTTTGACAACCAGCCACAGATTCACATAGGGATTGGAATTAGTTCGGGTGAGGTTGTTTCTGGCAACATCGGTTCTCACAAACGGATGGACTATACAGTGATTGGGGATGGAGTTAACCTAAGTTCTCGCCTAGAAAGCGTTACTAAGGAGTATGGCTGCGATATTATCTTGAGCGAGTTTACCTACAACTTGTGTCGCGATCGCATCTTAGTCCGAGAACTAGACAAAATCCGCGTCAAAGGGAAAAACACCGCCGTCAGTATCTACGAATTGATAGGTGACTATCGAGAACCTCTCAACGACTCAACGAAAAAGTTTTTGGATCTCTACGAGTATGGGCGTCAAGCCTATATAAATAGGCACTTCCAAAAAGCAATTAACCTCTTTGATGATGCCTACCGCTTAAACCCTAACGATCAGGCAGTCAAAGTTCACCTGGAACGGTGTAGAAACTATCTTGACCACCCACCTTCAGATGCTTGGGATGGAGTCCACACAATGGCAAGTAAGTAGTCATTATTCATTAGTTATTACCACCTGACTACTGACTGCTGATAAAAACCTACGAATCCGCTGGGTTTTCGTCGCTGTTCTGGAAGGGGTCTTCGCCAATTCCTAGTTGCTTTTTTGTTTGTTTCAACTGTTTCCAGAGATTCTTAATCTGTTCGTAGGCATCTGTAGGTGAGATTTTGCCTGAAGTTTCTAAGTTGCAGATGTAGTTCACCTTTTGAGAAAATTCTTGTAGGTTAGCGTTGAAAACTAAATTCTCCGGCTTCACCTGACCGTAGTAACGACTTCTTGGATACAAAAAATCAGAGCGGTCTGTCATAGCTAACTCCTAAGCATAAACTACCTAACTTTCTACCTCACAAATTAACCTACGGTTCACTTTTTTTCGCCACGACTTAAAAAGCAAGTTTAGAGAATCAGGCAGACATTCCCCGCATCACCTTGACCCGCGATCGCTCCCCACTACTCGCATACACGGTTGATTTTGGTTACTTTGGGTTCAAGTTTTGCCGCCCCACCTAGCTTCTATAGGCGATCTTTAGATATAAAGAGTATCATCCATTTAATATAATTTTAACCTAAACTTAACCAAAGGTTAATCTAAAACGTGCCAGTTAATCCCATCTGCCCATCTGTTTACACTATGCGGCTCCTAAGGGATTAAAATCTTGTGTGCTGCCAAGGCGATCCATCAACACAAACAACTACTCTCCATGTCTGCCCAACACATAAGCCTCTACGAAGGCAAAGCCAAAATTCTCTATGCCACAGACGATCCGAATATTCTGCTAGCTCACTTCAAAGACGATGCTACCGCCTTTAATGCCAAAAAGCGGGGCCAGATCGTTGGCAAAGGAGAGATTAACTGTACTATCTCTAGTCATTTGTTCCAGCTTTTGGAAGCATCAGGCATACCCACCCACTACATTGATACTCCGGCACCCAACCAAATGCGCGTTCAGGCGCTGAAAATTGTGCCGTTAGAAGTCGTAGTCAGGAACATTGCTGCGGGAAGTCTATGTCAACAGACAGGATTACCAGTAGGTAAAGTTTTACCTGATCCGCTGGTGGAATTTTATTTTAAAAATGACGATTTGGGAGATCCTTTGTTGACACGCGATCGCCTCTTATTATTGTCTCTAGCAACACCAGAACAGCTCGACCAATTAAAGGCTAGTGCCTTGCGAATCAACGAAATCCTCACAGACTTTTTCCACAAGTCTCGGATTACCCTAGTGGACTTCAAACTAGAGTTTGGCATTGACCAACAGCAGCAGCTGCGACTGGGAGATGAAATCAGCCCGGACACCTGCCGCCTTTGGGACGAGTCTGAAGAAGATCCCGATCGGCGGGTGCTGGATAAAGATCGGTTCCGCCGCGACTTAGGGCAGGTGGAAGATGCCTACCAGCAAGTTCTCAAGAGAGTTCAAGAGACAAGTAGAAAGTAGTGATTAGCTACTGACTAAGGACTAAAAACAAATTGTTTACATGGTGTTTGGAAGTGTCGAAAAAAGGTAATCAAATGCGCTTATCTCCTTTCTTATTGGCAGTTTTTGCTGCCTCATCTGCCTTTGGTTTATCATTCCCTGCTAGGGGAGAAACTGCAAACTCTACGCCGGAAGCTCCCAAACCAGCTGCTTTGTCCGCTGATTTCAATACTCAGACAGCAGCTAATAGCGATGCTGCTGTTGGCACCACAACCCTGAACGCTGTTTCTCAACCTGTTGGCGATGTAATAGCCACCGTAAGTCCCCCAGAGACGATGGGAGCTAATAGCGATAGCGATGCTGCTGTTGGCACCACAACGCTTGGCGCTGTTCCTCAACCTGTTGGCAATGTAATAGTCCCCGTAAGCCCCCCAGAGACGATGGGAGCTGTTGAGTCGCCCCAAAAATTGCCCGTACTCAGCCAAACTCCTATAACCCCAAACCCAGCCCCCACGCCTGCAACAGAGCCAGTGACTCCAGAACGAGGCACCGAATCGTTACCGCAACAAGAGACACCGAATCGAATTGAATTCGATCTCACGCCAGGAGCGCCCTCACAGCCAAATATTGATGTGCCTGCGCCCCCACCAACTGTGGAACCTGCTCCCACCCCTGAAAATATTCAACCTTCTCCTGCGCCAGTCCCCGATTTGCCAGAAGCGCGAGTGCTGGTTGGTGAAGTCGTAGTTAGCGGCGTCGAAGGAGAGCTGCAAAACGAAGTCTATGAGGCAATTAACACCCGCCCTGGACGGACTGCTACCCGCAGCCAGTTACAGGAAGATGTGAATGCCATCTACGCCACAGGCTTTTTCAGAAACGTCACAGTAGAGCCAGAGGATACACCTTTGGGCGTGCGCGTCACCTTTTTAGTGGAGCCTAACCCGGTGCTGCGAAGCGTCGTAGTTACTCCTGTGCCTGCCGAACAACCCAGTCGTGCCGTACCCCAAAAAGTTATAGATGACATCTTCGGGCCTCAGTATGGCACCACCCTTAACCTCCGCCGCTTTCAAGAAGCTGTTAAAAGATTAAACCAGTGGTACAAAGAAAACGGTTATGACCTAGCACAGGTGGTTGCCGCACCCGAGATTGGCGAAGATGGCACGGTACGTCTAGATGTAGCAGAAGGGCTAATTGAAGATATACAAGTCCGCTATATCAACAAGGAAGGTGAGACAACTAACGAGGAAGGGGGCCCTATCCGCGGTCGTACCCGCGAATTCATTATTACGCGAGAGCTGGAGTTGGAAGCTGGGGAGGTTTTTAACCGGAGGACTGCGGAACAGGATCTGCGACGAGTCTTTCGCTTAGGCATCTTTGAAGATGTGCGGCTTTCGTTTGCTCCCGGTAAAGATCCGCGCCGAGTGGTTGTCAATGTGGACGTAATTGAAAAGAATACCGGATCTATCGCAGCAGGTGCGGGTATTAGTTCTGCTAGCGGGTTATTTGGCACGATCAGCTATCAAGAACAAAATCTGGGTGGCAATAACCAGAAACTGGGGGCAGAGTTGCAGGTAGGTCAGCGGGAGGTGTTGTTTGATGTCAACTTCACAGATCCTTGGATTGCTGGCGATCCCTACCGCACTTCCTACACTGTTAATGGGTTCAGACGGCGGTCGATTTCGCTGATTTTTGATGGCGGTGAAAACGATATTGAATTGCCTAATGGCGATCGCCCGCGCATTCTAAGACTCGGCGGCGGTGTCACCTTTACTCGTCCTCTAAATAGAAACCCTCTTGCCACTTCTGAATGGGTAGGCAGTTTGGGCTTGCAGTATCAACGGGTTTCAATCCGCGATTCCGATGGCGACCTTACCCCAGAGGATGAACTAGGCAACGACCTGAGCTTTAGTGGAGAAGGCAAAGACGACATATTTAGCGTTCAGCTGGGATTAGTACGCGATCGCCGCAATAACCCTCTGCAACCTACCGCTGGGTCGCTGCTGCGGTTAGGCGTTGAGCAGACTATCCCTGTAGGACTCGGCAACATCTTCCTAAATCGTCTGCGGGGTAGCTACAGCTACTACATTCCAGTTAGATACACTAACTTTTCCCAAGGCGCACAAGCTCTCGCTTTTAACGTTCAAGCGGGGACAGCAATCGGCGATTTACCTCCCTATGAAGCTTTTTCCCTCGGCGGTAGTAACTCTGTGCGGGGTTTTGAAGAAGGGGATGTTGGCAGCGGTCGCAGTTTTATCCAAGCAACCGCAGAATATCGATTCCCGATTTTCTCAATTGTCGGCGGCGCTTTGTTTGTCGATATAGGAACTGACTTGGGTACTGGTGGAAGCGTCCCTGGAGACCCCGCTGGAGTGCGGGACAAGCCTGGAAGCGGTATTGGTGCCGGTCTTGGTGTCCGGGTGCAATCTCCCCTAGGGCCTATTAGAATCGACTACGGTTTTAATAATGAAGGTGGCAGCCGTCTCCACTTTGGGATTGGGGAGAGATTTTAATGTTGGCTAATGGCTAATTGTTTAAGAGCAATTAGCCATTAGCCATCCTTCAACTAACAACGGGCAATCGAGAAATGACAACGGACAAGCAACAAACGCTAGGGGCATCTTTTGAACTGTCTGGTATTGGTCTACACAGCGGTGTCGTGACTCATGTCCGGGTGCTACCAGCAGAGGTGGGAGAGGGACGCTACTTTGTACGGGTGGATCTCCCAGATTCTCCGCAAATTCCCGCACAGGTGAAGGCGGTAGTCTCTACAACTCTGTCAACGGAACTGGGTGAGGGTTCAGCCCGTGTCCGGACAGTCGAACACCTGCTGTGTGCTTTAGCTGGTAGCGGTGTTGATAATGCTCGAATTGAGATTGATGGCCCGGAAGTACCGCTGTTGGATGGATCGGCCCTGGAGTGGGTGAAAGCGATTAGCCAAGTGGGAGTTGTTCCAAACTTAGAATCAAGTCCAGATTCCTCCTTTATCCTTCAAGAACCTGTTTGGGTGTATGATGGCGATGCCTTTGTTGCGGCACTGCCAGCACCCTTGACCCGATTTTCCTACGGGATTGATTTTGATTTAGCAGCGATTGGCAATCAGTGGCACAGCTGGTGTCCAGCGCAGGAAAGTTTTGCCCAAGCGATCGCGCCCGCCCGCACTTTTGGACTCGCTCACCAAATTGAGCAACTGCAAACCGCAGGTTTAATAAAAGGCGGAAGTCTAGAAAATGCGCTGGTTTGCGGTTCTCAAGGTTGGATTAATCCTCCTTTGAGATTTTCAAATGAGCCAGCACGTCATAAACTTTTAGACTTAGTAGGGGATTTAAGTTTACTGGGAGATTTTCCTGTAGCGCATATCCTGGCTTACAAAGCTAGCCATAACCTACACATCCAACTCGCCCAGCAGCTAGCCCAAAAAATGAATGTTAAGGGCTGAAGATGCAATTTAACTCACAACGCAGCTGGGTTGGTGAAACATACCTATGGGATGATAGGTAATTGCGCTTACACTGACTCCTCTACTGCCCTTAGCCCCGATTCAAAATTTGCTCATGTCCACACTGATTGATGCCAATACCGCTGATACATCTGCTACGGCGGCGACCGAGAATAAAGAAGATGCTGAGAAAGTAGAAAATAGCGATCGCGTCTCGGCTCATCAAACTGTCTTCACACTCGAAGAAATTCACAAACTGCTGCCTCATCGGTATCCCTTCGCCTTAGTGGATCGGATTATCGACTACGTACCTGGAAAAAAGGCTGTAGGCATAAAAAACGTCAGCTTCAACGAACCCCATTTTCAAGGACATTTCCCAGGTCGCCCTATTATGCCGGGAGTGCTAATTGTGGAAGCAATGGCCCAAGTAGGCGGTATAGTATTAACCCAACTACCAGATATTGAAAGCGGCTTATTTATGTTCGCAGGCATTGATAAAGTCCGCTTCCGTCGTCCTGTAGTACCGGGCGACCAGCTAGTGATGACAGCGGAACTGCTGTGTGTCAAGCGTCGTCGTTTTGGAAAGATGCAAGCTCGTGCCGAAGTTAACGGTCAATTAGTTACCGAAGGCGAGCTAATGTTTTCCCTTGTGGACTAAAACAAAAGCAAAAGTAAAAAGGTAAAAGGCAAAAGAAAGAACCTTTTCCTTTTTTCTTTTTACTTTTTTCTTTTTAATTTTTATGAAAACACTAATTCATCCCACTGCTGTAATTCACCCTGATGCCCAACTACACCCTAGCGTCCAAGTTGGTGCTTATGCGGTAATTGGGGAGCAAGTAAAGGTAGGCTCTGACACCGTAATTGGCGCTCATGTGGTGTTAGATGGGCTAACAGAAATTGGCTCCCAAAATAAAATTTTTCCTGGGGCGGCAATTGGCTTAGAACCCCAAGACCTCAAGTATCAAGGTGCAGCCAGTTGGGTAAAAATTGGCGACAGAAACACTATTCGGGAGTATGTCACAATTAATCGGGCAACTGGCGCAGGTGAAGCCACAGTAATTGGCAATGGCAATTTGTTAATGGCTTATGTCCACGTGGCTCATAATTGCGTAATTGAAGATAGCGTCATAATTTCCAATGCTTTAGCAATGGCTGGACACGTCCATATTGAGTCGCGGGCGGTGATTGGTGGTGCTGTAGGTATTCATCAATTTGTTCGCGTCGGACGAATGGCAATGCTTGGTGGGATGAGTCGCATTGACCGGGATGTACCACCTTATATGTTGGTAGAAGGAAGCCCGTCACGAGTGCGAAGTCTCAATTTGGTTGGCATTAAACGCGCAGGTTTAAGCATGACTGAGTTGGGATACTTAAAGAAAGCTTTCCGGATTCTCTACCGTTCAGGATTACCCCTAACTGAAGCTTTAGAACAGCTGGATTTACTTCCCGATAACGAACATTTACAGCACCTGCGTAGCTTTTTGCAACTTTCTCAATCTGAAGGACGGCGAGGGCCAATTCCTGGGAAAGGTTAATGGCTAATGGCTAATAGCTAATGGTAATAAATTAGCAATCATTCAATTAGCAATTACTAAATTAATGCGTATATTTATTAGCACTGGCGAAGTTTCTGGGGATTTGCAGGGGGCGCTGCTGATTGAAGGACTTTATCGGCAAGCTGCTGCTGCTGGTATAAAGTTAGACATTGTTGCCTTGGGAGGCGATCGCATGGCGGCTACTGGTGCTACCATGCTGGCAAATACCAGCGGCATTGGTTCAATGGGGCTTTTGGAATCTCTGCCTTTTGTGTTGCCTACTTTACAAGTCCAGCGTCGCGCTAAACAATATCTGCAAGCTAGTCCGCCGGATTTGGTAGTCTTGATTGACTACATGGGATCAAATTTGAGCTTTGGTAGCTATATCAAACGTCGGTTGCCATCCGTGCCAGTGGTGTATTATATTTCGCCGCAGGTGTGGGTTTGGTCGCCTTTTCCCCAGGATACGAAGCGAATTATCGAAATAAGCGATCGCTTACTGGCAATTTTTCCGGGGGAAGCTACTTATTTCCAAAAACGAGGTGCATCTGTAGCTTTAGTAGGGCATCCTCTGGTAGATAGAATGGCTACTGCACCTAGTAGGGAAGAGGCGCGACAAGCTTTGGGAATCGGGTCAGAACAGACAGCGATCGCGTTAATTCCTGCCTCGCGTCCTCAAGAATTAAAATACTTGATGCCAGTAATTTTTGAGGCTGCTAAAGCTATTCAGGACAAGTTACCGCAAGTTCATTTCTGGATTCCTTTGTCGCTGGAAGTTTATCGACAAAAAATAGAAGCGGCGATTCAGAAATATGATTTAAACGCCACTCTAGTATCAGAAAAGACGCAGCAAGTGCTGGCTGCTGCTGACTTGGCAATTACTAAATCTGGGACTGTAAATTTAGAACTTGCGCTATTAAATGTTCCGCAGGTAGTTATTTATCGCCTCAGCGCATTAACTTACTTGATTGCTCGCCTATTCAAATTTTCTATTCCCTTTATGTCGCCGCCCAATTTGGTGCTGATGCGGTCAATTGTACCGGAGTTACTGCAAGAACAAGCTACGTCAGAAAATATTGTGGATGTTGCTTTAGAAATACTTTTCAATTCCGAACGCCGAGAGCAAATTTTGGCAGACTATCAAGAGATGCGTCTTTCTTTAGGGGAAGTTGGAGTATGCGATCGCGCCGCTAAAGAAATTCTCCAGTTACTTTAATTTCTCTTTTTGAGTGAAAAACTCGGAACAAGTTCTGGAGGCACAATCTCTGACCTTGGCCTATTCAAACTAGATATACTTATAATGTTGAGCGCATTGACCATCTGCCGCCTGCTCAAGACCGTTGGTTTTATAATTCGCAGCGGTTCACGCTGAATGTTACTAGAGCTGATATGATTCGGGCTGGTTATTCTCCCAGTGTGCGGCTATTTGAGGCGGCGGGGTGTGGAACTCGGATTATTAGCGATCGCTTCTTTGGACTCGACACAATCTTTGAGTTTGGCACAGAAATTCTGATTGCAGATCGAAGTGATGATATTTTGCGATATCTCCAAGAAATACCGGAAAATGAAAGAATTGCTATAGGCGATCGCGCTCGTACTCGTGTTTTATGACAGCATACTGCCGCGCACAGTGCTGTCCAGCTGGAAGGATACATTTTGCAGCTGGCAACATTCTTAACTTAATGAAAGCTTCATATATATATTATAATTTTTTAAGGAAATTTATACTTTTTTTGAAAAATTTCCGGATTCTTAGAAAGTGCCTCAAATGGTGGCTATTCCTGAAATTTGGTTTACAATAGATTGAGGAATCAGGGAATTTTTATTAGCAAAAATATAAACTCGACGATAGGAGATTTGTTGATCTACCTATAGATATATTTAATTTTTTTTAAATTATGATTTATCTTGTAAAAATGCTGTAAACGTTCGGTTATAAAATCTGATGGCAAGCCAGCAAGCAAGGTTTGGGGCGTTTCAAGACTTCACAGGACATCAAGGAGACAAAGAGACACTGAGACTTTATGACCGAGCGATGGCAGCAACCAGTTGCGGGATTACGATCAGCGATGCGATCCAACCGCATAATCCAATAATCTATTGCAATCCTGCTTTTGAGCGAATAACAGGCTATTCAGCCGCCGAAGTGCTGGGACGCAACTGCCGATTTTTGCAAGGGCCAGATACTGATCCAGCCGCTGTTGAGCAAATTCGCCAAGCTTTGCGGACAGGGGAAGGATGCGTGGTAGTTCTGAAGAATTATCGGAAGGATGGAACGCCTTTCTGGAATGAACTGACCATTTCTCCGGTGTGCGACGATGAAGGGCGCGTAACTCAATTTATTGGGGTTCAGACGGATATTACAGAGAGGAAGCAGGCTCAAGAGAGAGAGCGAGAAAGCGAGGCGAGACTGCGACTGACTCTGAATGCGGCAAAAATGGGGGTTTGGGAATGGGATCTGCGGACTGAGCAGGTAAGCGGCTCTCCAGAAGTGGAATCTCTTTTTGGGATTGCTTCTGGTTCCCGTGCTAAAACTTATGAGGATTATCTCAAGTGCGTTCATCCTGATGATTGCTACCGCGTAGCGTTGGAAATGGCTCGCGTCGTCAAGGAGGGAGGAAACTTAAATTCGGAATATCGCATCATCACCCCTGAAAACACGGTGCGCTGGGTTGTGAGTATGGGCTCCGTGTGGCGCGATGAGAGAGGTGAGGGGGTGCGACTGATGGGAACGGTGATGGATATCACCGAGCGTAAACTTGCCGAGGAAGCGTCGCGACAGCAATTTTTGCGAGAAAGATTGGTAGGAGCGATCGCTAAACGCATCCGCGCCTCTCTGAATCTAGAAGAAGTCCTCAACACTACTGTCGAGGAAGTGCGAACTTTGCTAGGGACAGACAGAGTGCTAATTTACCGTCTGGAGCCTGATGGGGACGGGGTTGTAGCGGTGGAATCTGTCGGTGAGGATTGGATGCCAATTTTGGGAACCAACATCAAAGATCCCTGTTTTGCAAAAAATTGCGTTTCACCATACCAACAAGGCCGAGTTCGCGCAATTGAAGATATTTACACAGATGGTATTCAGCAATGTCACGTTGATTTACTGGCGAAGTTTCAGGTGAAAGCAAATTTGGTAGTTCCAATTTTGCAAGGGGAACACTTGTGGGGATTACTAATTGCTCATCATTGCAGCGAATCTCGGAAATGGCAAGAATCGGAAGTGATGTTGCTAAAACAGTTGAGCGTGCAACTAGCGATCGCTATTGGACAATCAACCCTGTTTCAACAGTTGTCAACTGAACTGGTCGAACGCAAAGCTGCTGAAGCTGCATTGCGCCAATCAGAAACCCAGCTAAAACAACAAGCAACCCAGCTAAAACAAACTTTGCATGAGCTGAAACAAACTCAAGCTCAACTAATTCAGAGCGAAAAAATGTCCAGTTTGGGGCAATTAGTCGCTGGTGTCGCCCATGAAATTAATAATCCAGTTTCATTCATTTATGGAAATTTGGCACCTGCCAGTCAGTACGCCAAAGATTTACTGAATCTATTGAAACTCTATCAAAAGTACCTGCCAAAACCACCAGAAGAAATTCAAGAAGAAGCTGATGCTATTGAATTGGACTTCTTAATTGAAGATTTACCAAAATTATTAGCTTCTATGAAAATGGGAGCAGACCGCATCCGCGATTTGGTACTGAGTTTAAGAAACTTCTCCCGTCACGATCAAGCCCAGAAAAAACCAGTTGATATTCACGAAGGCATAGACAATACCATATTGATTTTGCAGCATCGTTTAAAAGAAGAATGCTCCCGTCCCCCCATTCAAATTATTAAAGAATACGGCGAATTGCCAGAGGTGGATTGCTACGCAGGCCAACTCAACCAGGTGTTTATGAATTTAATCAGTAATGCGATTGATGCCCTGGAAGAATATAATTCTAAGCGATCGCTTGAAGAAATAAATCGCGATCGCAGCAAGATTACCATTAGCACATCCTTGAAGAATGAACAAGGAAGTATAAAAAATGACTTTGATTTCATTAATCCTTGCCTTGTAAACCTTGCTCCTTCCTCTGTTATCATCCGGATTTCCGACAATGGCCCCGGCATTCCAGAAGCAATTCAACAACGAATCTTTGACCCCTTCTTTACCACTAAACCCGTAGGACAAGGCACCGGTTTAGGCTTGTCTATTAGCTATCAGGTTGTAGTTGAACGCCACGGCGGGCAACTAAAGTGTGTATCAACACCCGGCAAAGGAACAGAATTTATTGTAGAAATTCCGCTACAAAAAGTTGAACAGGAATCGGTACTAGGGGCATACTGCTGCCTAACATCTATATCAGCAACACCCCAGCGGGTAGCCTCTTAAACAACAAAGCCGTAGGTTGGGGCTTTGGAACCTCACCCAACCTACGACTAACGCTTAAAGCCATTTTCCTTTTCTACCAAGGATTACCAATCATCGTAAAAGCAGACCAGAAATAGGGATGTTGTAACTGCTTACCTTCCAGCTTGGCTAATTCGGAACCAAGAGGGATATTACCAGCAGCAGTATGTAGCTGTCCCCCTTCCAAGCGCACTTCTCCTTTCAGCATTGCTACCTGCGCCCGCCGCAACGCCTCCGCCTTAGTTGAGGCTGTTTTCAACTCTTGATAGAAATCTGTCATCAACCCCAAAGTTCCCGCATCTGACACATACCACAGACTACCCAGCGCTGACTTAACTCCCGCTTGCACCGCTAACCCAGCAAATCCTAACTCTGCCTTGTCTTCATCTCCTACCGCCATCCGACAAGCACTTAGAACCAATAGTTCCACCGCTGGTTTTTTCCAGTCTAAATTGGGTAGTTGATCCAAACTCAGCTTGCTGTTTCCCATCTGAATGTAGGAATTGCTTGGTGCGCCTGCTTTAAATTCGCCATGAGTAGCTAGGTGGACGATCTGGAACTGCTGTTGGCGACGTTGTGCTTTGATATTCTCTAGGGTGAAGTCCTTGTTGAGGAAAGACTTACCCGACCAAAGTTTCCGAGTGATGATGTCCAACTCCAAGGGTACAGCAGGTAAGGGATCTTGGTCGGTGAATTTTGATGCTCCCATTGCTAAGACTTTGGCGTTGCGAATGTCCACATAACCCGTATCAGTTAAGCTGAAACTAGGCATCAAACCGACACTGTATTTTTCAACGAGAAACTTTTGTCCATCGTGGAGGGCGGCGACGGGCAGACTTCGCAAGCCATTATCCATGATAAATGCCAGATTCTGGATGTTTTGCTTTTCTAAATCGGGTTGTATAGGTGCAATCAACCACTGATGAAGTTTTTGGGAAAAAGGTAAATAACTCTTACTATTACGTTCAGCATTGTCCCTGATAGTTACTTCGTTGCGTAATTTTTTAACCTGTGCGAGTACCTTAGCCCGTGTTGCTTCCGGAATTCGCTTGACAATGGAACCCTTAGAGGTAACTACTACCAGTTCTAATTGGTCGTTATCTTTCTCTGATTGAATGTTAGAGCTTTCTGATACCCGCGCCGGAACAAAGGTGGCATAAATGAAACTTGATTTGACACCAATTTTAGTTTCAATTCTGCCTAAAATTTCTCTGTCTTCCCCTGGGCTTCTAATTGCAGTGGTACCAGTTTTACCTAAATATTGGTCAAATTCAGACGTGAGGCTTCTCTCAATTTCGCCAACGTTTTTATCAATTTCAACAGTAGCATTATTGGTAGATGTACCAATCGTAGCGACTCCGGATAAAGGTAGTAGGTTTTGTCCGGGGCGGCGGGGAATAATTTGAATATTGCCTTGGCGGTAAGCAGAGGTAAACTCTTTTGATGGCAAAATCGTGTTAATCAATCCAATGCCGCTGCTAATAGCACCCGCAGTACCATTTTCTGTAGCATCACCTACAACAAAGGCAGTGTAAGCTGTGCCGCCGCCGTGGAAAATATTAATCGAACCATCTAGAATTCCTCCGGCGGTGGAAATGCTGGTAGGAAATGGGTTTCTAGCATCTGTGAAAGTGCCTGTAGCGCGGAAGAAATGGTCGGTGGTAATGGTGACAATTCCTCCTACTCCGGCACTTCCACCTTGGGCGTTAATGGAAACAACTTGAATGTCATTTATCGGAGTTCTGTCAAGTTTTTTAAGAGGATTAGATATGGTGACATTACCGCCATTGCCCAAGCTAGAACTAGAGTCTATAATCCCAGTATTTATAGCGCCAAGTGTATCAACTTCGATCACAGCGCCGCCTGCTGCTCCTGTTGATGTTAAGTCTCCGGTAAGTATGTTGCCGATATCGCTGTTTAGCGCGATCGCTCCCCCAGTACCAGCACTAGAAGATGTGTCTATATTTGCGGTTACAATGCCGTTGGGAGCTGATGCGGTGACAGAACCACTGCCTTTCCCAGAGGAGGTTGACGTTACATTGGCGCTGGTAATGGTTCCCTGTTGACTTGTCAGAGTAACTGCGCCGCCTGCGCCATTTTTGGAAGACGAATCAATGTTGCCAGTGGTGAGGTTACGCGACGAGGTTGCAGTGACTGCACCGCCGTTGGTTCTTCCAGAAGATGTTAAATTTCCTGTTTTAATGGCACCATCTTGACTTTTTGCCGAAATCGTGCCACCAGATGAATCTATGTTTCCTGTAGCGATGTCGTCTGGCGCTGCAAGGGTGATTTCTGCGTCTTTCGAGGTGATATTGCCGCTTTGTATAGATCCTTGTTGGCTGGTGAGAGAAACTGCGCCGCCAGCACTTTTAGAAGTTGCGTCTAGATCCAAAGTCTCGATGTTGTCCCGCGCTATAACCGTAATTGGGCCAGCATCAGTTTTAGAGCGTGATGTAATATTACCAGTTTGTACGCTTCCGGAGTTGCTGGAAAGCGCGATCGCGCCACCCTTAATAGCAGAAGATGAGTCTAAAGATCCGGTATTAATAGATCCCCTGTCGCTATTAAAGGTGATTTCCCCACCTTTCGAGATGACATTACGGGTGCGGACTTGTGTATCCCCGTTTAAATTAACTTTGCCGCCATTAGTGCTGATATTGCCTACCTGGACATTGTTAGCAACGATATTCACACCAGCAGGCGCAGTAGTTGCGATATCCCCCGCTAAATTAGTAGTGCCACTACCACTTAATTGCGTGAAACTGGCAGCAGCAATTGTTGAATTAGCGGTTACATCCGTGGCATTTTCAATTAATATTGCACCCAACTCTCTACCCGTTCCAGCACCCACAGTGTTACCGAATAAAATGTTTCCTGTGCCTGCAACCATCCGCAAGTGGTTATATTCGCCTGTCTCGCTATCTAGGGTGCCGTTGAACGAGATATTACCTTTACCGAAAGCACCCGTGTTGAGGAAAGTATCGTCAGTCAGAGTAACATTCCCGTTAAAAGTGATGTTGCCATCTAAGGTAGTAATAGTGCCTGATAATCTTGTTTCCAAAGCGTTGATAGTTACTTCTTTAAAAACATCGACGAGTTTATCACCTGAAATGGTAGCTTGATTCCCGCCGATAATTAAAATATCTGAATTAATAATTAAGCCTCTGAGTGCCTTTGGTTTACCAATTAAATCGCCATTAAAGATAGCTTGTCCTCCTATACCAGGACTGAGTGTCAACAGTTGCTCATTAGCTTCTAACCCGCTAATAAAACCTTGAAAGATGATCTTACCGCCATTGCTTGCCAGTTCTATATCCTTATTTAGCCTGACAATTTTGTCCAATTGACCGAGGACAATGTCTTGTCCCTCTGTGCTAATATTGGCATTTAGATTAATTGTTGCACCGTTGAGGGTAATGGAAGCATTTCCTTGGCCTGTAATCTTTCCGTTGACATCAATAGTCGCATTGGGAGATTGAATTTTTACTGGGTCGTTGAAATTGGCGGCCTTGATGGTGACATTGCCACTGCCATTATCTGAACCGATGATAATGGGATTAAACCCATTCATAGCATTAATATCTCTTTTCGAGATATCTAGCGCCGAAGTGCCTTCAGATCCAGCGATCGCGATCGCTAACCCATTTGTTGCAGGTTGCAGCCTTATAGTATTGCTACCCGTAACTGTATTATCTCCTCCCTTGAAGTTAATTTCATTTCCTGTCAAAGTTAGGGAGTAGTCACCTGCTGCCCAGCTAGACTTAAAAGTAATCGTACCTCTTCCAGACGTAAGTGCGATATTTTCCGTCTGTTGCACTGGCCCTTTAAAGGTAATAGCGTCGTTGCTGGTAGTAATGTCTCCCGCAGTAATAGCTGTGCCAGAACCTTTTTGTAAAAATGCTCCCGCCAGGTTCATGTCGGCATCAGAATTAATTGTTAACTGACCCCTATTTTTGATAGTGAATCCACCATTGCCAGCGGTGTTGATAGCGCCTTGAAAGGTGAAATTATTACCAGTCAGGTTGATGCCATCTGCGGTATTAGTATTTAGAGTGCCGTTGAAAGTAGTAGTACCCCTGCCTGCATTTTGGCGGATGCTAGAGGATGCGATCGCTTGCGTTTCTATATTATTAGCACTTGTAAAATTCAGTTCTCTAACTTGCGCCGCACCACCTAGATTAATATCACCCGTACCTGCTGCCAATTCTAAGTTTTTTCCGCCATTTATATTGCTATTAAAGCTAATATTTCCCGCACCAGCACCCGTGTCGAGTTTAATATTTTCTCTGAGAGTAACGCCACTATTAAAGCTTATATTGTCGTTAGTGGTGGTAATATTACTACCAGTAAAAACGGCACCTGTACCAGTTTGAATGAATCCTCCATCTAAGGTAAAGTTAGCGGCAGAACTAATAGTTAATTGACCACTATTATTAATAGTAACACCGCCGTCTCCAGTAGTATTAATTGTATTCAGATTAAAAACGTTTCCGGTTAGACTGATGCCATCCGCCGCATTTGTATCAAGTGCGCCCTTGAAGGTAGTAGTACCCGTACCTGCATTTTGACTGATACTAGAGGCGGTTATAGAGTCATTTGCAGTGACGTTGCGGGCGCTGGTAACAGTTAGTTTACCTAAGCCACTATCACCTACTTTTCCACCAAAGGTAATATCTGCGTTTCCTGCTTCCAAATTCAGGCTAAAGCCACCGTCCAGAGGGCCGTTGAAGTTAATATTGCCGTCGTTAGTTGCGTTATCAGTATCAATAGTAACGCCTGTCTCTAGAGTTGTTGAACCATTTAGAGTGACATTATTACCAGTTGCATCTGAGGTAGTAATGTTTCCTTTCAGGGTAATGCCATTACCGGCGCTAATATCTACAGTTTTAATTTCATTTCCATTGCCAATAGCACCGACGCTGACGCTACCCGTACCTGCATTCAAGGTGAGATTTTCGCCGCTGTCACCGCGCACAGATGTAAGAGCGATCGCGCCGCCGTTGCTGTTGATAGTTAAGTCAGAGCCGTTGTCAAGTTGGATCGTGCCTAATTCAAAGCTAATGGCATCGCTACTAGAAGTAAAGGTGGTTGCTGCGCGACTGCTTAGATTAAAAGCTGTTCCAGTGTAGGTTTGTTTGTTGGCGTTATAAGTAGTGCCAGTGAAGGTGAGGTTGTTGCTGGCATTCAGAATCGTGTCGCCGCTGACACCCGCCCCTGTACCGCCAATATTACCAACAGATATATTGTTGCCGCTGAAGTTTAAGCTTTCTAAAGCAGTGATGCCCCCAATTGTTCCCAGTGACGTACTGTTGCCAACTGCATCGTTAATGGTAATATTACCGCTGCCTGCATTCAAAGTCAGGTTATGCACGCCAGGGTTATTGCTGTTAATATTTCCCTCAATACTAATATTGCCGCCGCCCGTCAATCCCGTGTTAAGCGTTAAGCTGTTGCCCAGTTTCACCCCATCATTACCAGTAGCGGTGATATTGATATCTCGATCTATTGTGGTAATACCTGCATTCAGGTTGATTGCTGCACCGTTGAGAGTAATCGAGGCATTGTCTGTGCCTGCAACCAAACCATTAAGATTGATTGTGCCTCCAGAGAGAATTTTCACCGGATCGGCGAATGCGATCGCATTTACCGTGATGTCGCCTCCAGTAGCATTACCAATCGTAATTAAGCTAAAACCATCTTGCAATTTTCCTATGGTTGCGGTCAGATTCAAAGCACCTGCAACCACACCGCCGAGGGAAATTGCTTTGCTTGTGGCAATCTCTGCTGTATTTCCAAACACATTGCCAGCTAAATTAATCTCATCAGCTGTAATCGAAATAGCATTGATATCATCTGCCTTCAAAAAGCCAATTGCACCCACACTCACGGTGCCTGTACCTGCATTCAAATTCAAGTCTTCATCACTGGTGCCACGTATCTCTCCCAAGTTGATATTGCCGTTGTTGCTATTCACCGTCAGGTTAGAGTTATCCTCTAGTTTAATGCTGCCAGTTTGGAAGGCTATGTTATCTCCTGATGAAGTGAACGTTTTTGCTGCCCCACTCATTACGAAATTGGGTGCTATGTAGGTTTGCTTGTTAGCTTTGTAGGTGGTTCCAGTGAATGCGATCGCTGTTGTGGCATTTATTGAAGTATCGCCGCTGACACCCGCCCCTGTACCGCCAATATTACCAACAGATATATTGTTGCCGCTGAAGTTTAAGCTTTCTAAAGCAGTGATGCCCCCAATTGTTCCCAGTGACGTACTGTTGCCAACTGCATCGTTAATGGTAATATTACCGCTGCCTGCATTCAAAGTCAGGTTATGCACGCCAGGGTTATTGCTGTTAATATTTCCCTCAATACTAATATTGCCGCCGCCCGTCAATCCCGTGTTAAGCGTTAAGCTGTTGCCCAGTTTCACCCCATCATTACCAGTAGCGGTGATATTGATATCTCGATCTATTGTGGTAATACCTGCATTCAGGTTGATTGCTGTACCGTTGAGAGTAATCGAGGCATTGTCTGTGCCTGCAACCAAACCATTAAGATTGATTGTGCCTCCAGAGAGAATTTTCACCGGATCGGCGAATGCGATCGCATTTACCGTGATGTCGCCTCCAGTAGCATTACCAATCGTAATTAAGCTAAAACCATCTTGCAATTTTCCTATGGTTGCGGTCAGATTCAAAGCACCTGCAACCACACCGCCGAGGGAAATTGCTTTGCTTGTGGCAATCTCTGCTGTATTTCCAAACACATTGCCAGCTAAATTAATCTCATCAGCTGTAATCGAAATAGCATTGATATCATCTGCCTTCAAAAAGCCAATTGCACCCACACTCACGGTGCCTGTACCTGCATTCAAATTCAAGTCTTCATCACTGGTGCCACGTATCTCTCCCAAGTTGATATTGCCGTTGTTGCTATTCACCGTCAGGTTAGAGTTATCCTCTAGTTTAATGCTGCCAGTTTGGAAGGCTATGTTATCTCCTGATGAAGTGAACGTTTTTGCTGCCCCACTCATTACGAAATTGGGTGCTATGTAGGTTTGCTTGTTAGCTTTGTAGGTGGTTCCAGTGAATGCAATCGCTGTTGTGGCATTTATTGAAGTATCGCCGCTGACACCTATAGTATTATTGTCGCCAATGTCCTTTACACTGATGTTTTTGCCAGCGATTGCCAAACTACTTAAAGGTGCGGTGTTGCCGATAGCACCGTTAACACTGATATCGCCGCTTCCAGCTTGTAAAGATAGCGGTTTATTGCCATTGATAGTGCCATCGATGGTAATGTTACCATTAGCTTCGCTTGTGTTAATTGCCAGGTTATTTGCACCAGCGAGGGAAACATTGCCATTGATGGTAATTGAGGCATTACCCGATCCCGTAATTGACCCATTCAAAGCGATCGCACCTTGAGGAGACTGAATCTTCACCGGATCGCTGAAGGCGATATTCTTGGGGATGGTAATCGTTCCGTTGCTATCATTTCGTCCGATGGTAAGCAAGGAAAAGCCATCTTGCAATAAATTTAATTCAGCTGCTGTCAGATCCAAAGCAGCCGTATTGTTGCCAGTTGAACCGATAGCGATCGCTTTGTTGGTTGAGAATGACTCAAGTACAAGATTTTTGCTGCCAGATACTTGATTTGTGAAATCAATCTCGTCTGCTGTCAGAGTAAGATTGTTGTTACCAGCAGCCACGGTAGAGTCAAAGTTAAGCCTACCAGTTCCCGCACTGATTGCCACATCACCCCCAGGCATAGTGACTGCACTCTTAAAGCTGATGTTGTCATTGCTGGTGCTAATGTCGCCGCCAAGAGAAACTGCACCTAAACCGTTTTGATTAAACTCCCCTTGCAAGTTCATGCCAGCAGCAATACTGAAGCTGCCGCTATTGTTAATAGTAAAAGTTCCGTTATTGGTGGTTATAACCTGCTTTTTGAAGTCAAAACCTTGACCTGTTAAATTAATATTTCTAGCAGTATTGAGTTCGCCATCAAAAGTAGTAGTTCCTGTACCTGCACTTTGAGTAATGCTGGTAGCAGAAATAGCTTTTGTGTTTACATCTGTGGCACTGGTAATAGTGATATTGCCCAAACGGGTATTATTACCCACTGCCTGAATAAAATCAATATTACCTGTGCCTGCCGTTAGTCCTAGATTTTTACCGCCATTTATCGTGCTGTTGAAGATAATATCAGCATTTCCAGCGTTTAGCGTTACGTTTTCTGTCAGGTTGACTGCACCCGTGAAGCTAATACTTTGGTTAGCAGTTGTGATATCTCCTGCGGTATTAACAACTCCGGCGCTAATTTGACTAAAAGCACCACCCAGATCCAAATCAGCAGCAGAGTTAATATTTAGCACTACACTATTAATAGTCAAACCGCCCTTAAGCTTCATCGATGCATTCAAGTTGACGGTAGGAGCGCCTAAAGTTAGCTTGTTAGCATTGGCGTTGCCGCTGGAATCAACGGTATCTTGAACGGTGAGGGAATTAGTACCGGAGTAGAAGACCTCAGCAGTTTGGAGTGCCGTTACTACGTCCGAAGGAGTAATATCTCCGTCACTATCGGCAATGACCCAATCGGGCGGATCTAATAATAATTGCCCAGTTAATCCATTACTTGCCCGCAAATCCACAAAACCGTCATATTTAAGACTTAGCTTTCCCGATGTTTCGACAAAACCGCCATTACCAGAATTAGCGCCACCACGCGCTGTAATATTGCCTTGAAACTCGGTTTTGTCGTCCGACCAAACAATTACACGTCCGCCATTACCATTAGTTACGGCATCTGCGTTAATTGTGGTTTTGCTGTCAACAAAGGTGTGGTTGGCATTCGGGACTTTTCCTTTCCCCTGATAGTCGCCGCCAATTAACACTGTACCGCCGCCGAGGTTGCCTGATGCGTTAATATTGGCACCAACTAAACCAACTTTTTCACCCAAAACTTGCACCGTGCCGCCAGTTCCCGATACATCGACGGCACCAGTTATAATCGCAGTACCCGGTGCTGCTGGTATCCCAGAACCGCTAATAACTACCTTTCCCTCACTGTTTACTGTGACTGCTGTGGCGTTCCCTACATTTGCGCCTGTCAACAGAGTTGGTAAATCTGCAACTGGCCCCATCCAATTCTCAGGTGTCCCCCCTGCGCTAGGGAGTGCAATTTCTAAACTCAGCAATTTTCCCGGTTCCGATATCCGTACCACCTTCTCGCCGGGTACGGCTACGACGGTGATATTACCTCCTGGTGCGGACAACTTCCCGGTACTGATAACTGTGCCACCGAGTAAGGTAAGATTTTGCCCTTGTCCTACTGCAAGGTCTCCGGCATTGATTATCGCCCCAGGCTGACTCATTGTGAACGCAAAGCTGCTGGGCGTACCGACTAAAGCAGCGTAGTCATTGGCACCAGTGGCGTTAAACCAATTGTCACCAAAGCCAATGCCATTAGCAGTAGTGGCCGTGAAAGAGGCAGGCACGTTTAGCCTAGCGTTAGCGCCAAAAACAATGCCTGCGGGATTCATTAAGAATAGGTGAGAATTCCCGCCCGTTACCTGGATCAGACCATTAATTACCGAGGCATCGCCTCCACGTACTCTGGCCAGGATGTTCTGAATGTCTGGGTTGGAGAGAAAGTTGGCAATTTCGCCAGAATTGACACCAAATTTAGTAAAGCTGTGGAAGAGATTTGCGCGATCGCCTGAAAGGGTGCCGCCAGTGATGTCAATTCGTTTGCCATCCTGCTTAACTACAGTCTTCGTGTCATCCGGTGTCGCAATAATTGTCTCGGCAGATGTGCGTACACCTACAACCGCCCAAAGCAACGTCCAAGCTAACAGGACACCGATTCTGCTGGTAAATACTGACATCAATCTCTTCCTTACGGCTGATGAAAAATATGTGGTTAGTCTAATTCTTTAATAGAATTCTTACCCACTCCGTAATATCACAGTTGAGATAAAGAAATCATCAATTAGGTCTGAAGTAGTTTAAAGACTTAACAAAGAGGGCAATATTGCTATACAAAAAATTCACAACTCGAAGGCGAACGGGTGATTTATATAAGTTTTTTCTAAAAAAAAGTCTTATTGCTATAAAATAAATTAATTAATGTTTATAATCAATTATTTATAAACCAACTGGTAAGGTTAGGGTGAATTCAGTCTGTCCAGATAATGTTGGGTCAAGCTTCAGGTCGCCACCGTGCGATCGCGCGATTTCTCGCGCTAAGCTGAGTCCTAATCCAATTCCCTCCACTTTGCGCGTTCGGGCTGGATCACCGCGATGGAAGCGGTCAAAAATGCGATCGCGATCACTCAATAGAATCTCTTTCGAGCAATTACTGATGGTAATCAATACGGTTGCACCCTGACGACGAGCATCAATCCGAATCCAGCCGTTAGGCAAATTGTATTTAATCGCGTTGCTAATCAAGTTTTGCAAGACCTGAACGAGTAAATCGCGATCGCCCTGCACGCGCAAACCATCGGCAATTTCTGTTTTAACCTCTAGATGAGGTGCAAGCAGTTCTATATCTTCCAACATCTCAATTAACAAGCCAGACAAATCCACCCCAACTCGGTACAAAGCCATTTGTCCAGCATCCGCTAGGGAAAGCAGCAGAAGTTTACGCACAATGCCGCTTAGACGGCGCACCTCATCGAGCAAATTGCTCAAACCCTGTTGCACCTCTGAGCCGGGTTCCGCTTGTTGCAATGTGCGTTCCAGTTCTCCTTGCAAAATCGCCAGGGGAGTCTTGAGTTCGTGTGCAGCATCGGCACTAAAGCGAGACGCTTGCTTAAGCTGTTACGCAGCTTGATTGTATAATATAAAATTAAGTACTAAGTTATTTTTAGCCACATATGCCAGCCAAAAACCATCTTTCTCAAGAACAAAAGGAACGGCTACTAAAGACTTTAAAAGAGCATGAGAATCCTTATGTAAGAGAGAAGGTGCTTATACTAT
>NZ_JACJPF010000060.1 GCF_014695915.1 Trichocoleus sp. FACHB-40 | reverse complement strand
GGCTGTGACTGACCTCGAGGTCATGGACATCTACCGATGCCGTTGGGGAATTGAGTTGTTATGGAAATTTTTGAAGATGCACTTGAAACTCGATAAACTGATTACCAAAAATCTCAACGGAATTGCTATACAGATTTATGCAACATTAATTGCTTATTTGATACTACAAGTTATAGAAATTCCTCAACAATGGGGGCAAAAGCTACTTGATAAATTTCGCTATCTTCAGGCGTGTATGTGTCAAGAAATCAGCTATGTACACTGGATGACTAAGTTAACTAAATGTTAACTCAAAGCTCTTAGATAGGAAGAGTCTATTCGACTATGTAAAGTTTTGTATCTAGATTCAACATTTCTGGGTTTGAACATCACTCCCAGCACTCAGACATTCTCAGACTATGTTGGTTCCTTAGATAAGAATGATTACTACCGCTTCACTCTCAACGGTCGTAGCAGCTTCAATCTTTCCCTCAGTGGAATGACCGCAAATGCTAATGTGCTACTGCTCAATAGTAGCGGTCAAGTTTTGCAGAGTTCAGTCAATACTCGTAGGACAGCAGAATCAATTCAAGCTACGTTGGATGGGGGCGACTACTACATTCGTGTTTACCCAGCTACCAGAAGAGCAAGCACTAACTACACTCTTGGGGTTTCTGCTGTCCCTACGGGCTATCAGTCTTACACTTTCAAATATACCTACGGCAACGGCGATTACTACACTGGTTCCGGTTACACCAGCTACGGCAGATATAGCCAAAATCAGTACATTAATGATACTTCTGCCAATGAAACTGGCTACTACGGTTCCTATCAAATAACTGGAGTTACTAATTACGCTGGTAGCCCTCCTCAACTGAACCAAGTCTTTGTTGGTAGTTACTACAACACGGAAAATAGCACTAGCTACACTCCTTCTTATGGTTATGGCAGCAGTGGATTAGGTAGCGAGTCTGGCTACTTATTAAGTGGCAATAGCGATACTTACTTTGGGGGTAAGTATTACGAAGCTGATTTCAATGGCTATCAGTCTTACACTTTCAAATATAGCTACGGCAACGGCGATTACTACACGGGTTCCGGTTACACCAGCTACGGCAAATATAGCCAAAATCAGTACATTAATGATACTTCTGCCAATGAGACTGGTAATTACGGTTCCTATCAAATCACTGGAGTTACTAACTACACTGGCACCACCTATGATTTGAACAAAGTATTTGTAGCCAGCTACTACAACACGGAAAATAGCACTAACTACACTCCTAATTCTGGTTATGGCAGCAGTGGATTAGGTAGCGAGTATGGCTACTTAATTAGTGCCAATAGCGACACTTACTTTGGCGGTAAGTATTACGAAGCTGATTTCAATGGCTATCAATCTTACACTTTCAAATATAGCTACGGCAACGGCGATTACTACACGGGTTCCGGTTACACCAGCTACGGCAGATATAGCCAAAATCAGTACATTAATGATACTTCTGCCAATGAGACTGGTAACTACGGTTCCTATCAAATCACTGGAGTTACTAACTACACTGGTAGCACTTCTCAACTCAACCAAGTCTTTGTTGGCAGCTACTACAACACGGAAAATAGCACTAACTACACTCCTAATTCTGGTTATGGCAGCAATGGATTAGGTAGCGAGTATGGCTACTTAATTAGTGGCAATAGCGACACTTACTTTGGTGGTAAGTATTACGAAGCTGATGTCACTACATCTACCCGTAGTTTCAACATCCAGTTTGACTACAGCTTTGATACCAACGGTTTCTTCACTTCTAGTCGCAGGGCTGTCTTAGAGGCAGCAGCTAGTATTTGGGAAAACATCATTCAAGATGAATTCGCTAATGTTCCTACTGGAACCAATCTCCATATTCTGAATCCTCAAACAAACGCGCTTGTTGACTTTAGTTCAACTTATGAAATTGACGATCTAGCGGTGTTTGTTGGTGCAAGAAACATAGATGGAGCAGGTGGAACTCTAGCAGAAGGAGGCTCGTCAGCTTGGTACTACAGAGGCAGTAGTCTAGATACTCGCTATAACAGCTCCGATAATTTTGAGCCGTGGACTGGCGCTATTAGTTTTGATTATTCAGAGTCATGGTTTTTTGATGCCACATCTAATACCTCAAATGATATTCCTGTAGAAAGTTCTGATTTTTTGTCGGTTGCAGTACATGAACTCGGTCATGTTTTGGGCATCAGTTATAACAGAAAAGCCTTCCAAAACTTAGTTTCTGGTGGATATTTCATTGGAGCTAACGCCAAAGCTTTGAATGGAGGCAATCCGATTCCGCTTTCTTCTGACCTGAGTCATGTGCAAGATGGTTTTTCGATTGGCAATATGGGAGAAGCTGCTATGGATCCTTCAATTACTAGGGGAACCAGAAAGTTACCCAATAATCTAGACATTGCTCTGCTAGATGATATTGGCTACCAAGTGAACTATATATAATTCTCCCTTTTTGCTGTCATCAAAGAAGTTGACCTTTTAACGCGATCGCATCCATCCATCGGCTCAAAGGAATGCGATCGCATCTTTCACGGAACAGGAAGAATATTTTCCATATTAATAGTCTGAAAAATTACCCTCTGGAGTTAGTACAAAACAAATGTGTTATTTGTAGGTTTTAGATTTTTAGGATAAATATGGACTCTTAAATATAAGTTTCACCATATTGGGCGAGTAGAGTGCTTTACGAAGGGGATTAGGGATTGAGGAAAACACTGGCAATTCTTCTGTTCCCCAGCCCGTCGTGAATCCCCTCCTTTCTAGCCTTCTGTTACTGTTTATTAACGCGACTGAGCAACCATAAAGAAACAATAACTCCTGCAACGTGGGCGGTAATCGTATGGGTATTTGCCAGCACCACAAAGATATCCAATGGTTGAATGAGCCGATTAATAAATTGAGGATCGTAGATTGCCACACCACCCTGAGCCTGAGAAAGAGACTTTGCCAGTAGAGTGCCAGTAATCGCTTCTGCCCCCACAACCGCCAGCAGTAGCCCTACCAAACTCACGGTTAATCCAAATCTTAAAACTTTAATCGCATCTGCCTTCTTAGGGCGCAGGTTAGGATTAGAATCTTTTAACTGTAAGCCTAAACGGGTGTATCGAAAAGCCTGATAAATGCTGAAATAAAGCACTAAAAGGCCGCAAACAGCAAAAAATATACTGCCCCCAGTCCCCGGATTACTGGCACCACCCCCGCCAGCACGGGGCCCGGCAGATGGGATGGCAAACAAAAAAATCAGGGTGGAGACAACAGATAGCACTAACTGAACCCAAAAGCCTATCCAGCCTGTTATGCGGAAAGCACTGGCAATCCGTTGTATAGCTGAAGGAACGGGAGGAGAGTCAAACTTTTCTTGCATGGCTTGATTTTAAGGCGGCTTGATTCCGGATGTCTCTAAACAAAAGGTGTTGTGTTGAACAAGTAGCGATCGCTCTCTGGTTTTAGAGTAATCTCTCTAATCAACAAAATACAAAGATGTTTAAACTCTGGAGAACTTTTAAGTCAACCTCGCCGTCACTCTGTCAAGAGCAGGCACCCGAATCACTTTGTGATTAAACGCCTGCCTTTTTCAAGAGCAGCCCAATCGAATTGGAAGCAGCATTATGAAGTTTCTGCAACCGACTCTTAGGCAGCATTTAGTTTCCGCCACTTACGCCATTGCTTTGGTGTGCAGTTTGGTGGTCTACCAAGGTGCCTTTACTCCAAAACCGCTTTCTGTGGTTCAGAAGCACTTTCGCGCGATCGCCACCGAAGATCCAGAGCTTACAGTCACTCAATACAGTGACAATGCCATTCTAATCCGATCCTATGGCGCTCTGGATGAAGTTTATCAGGGTCAGTCAATCTACCCAGCCTGGGAGGAATTTTTTTCAAAGTACCACATTCAAGACTTCCAGGTTGTCAAAAAACATCTTTCTGGCGACGAGCTGGCATTTGGCAAACAAACCAATCGCGTAATCGAAGCCCAGATCGCGATCGCTGCCAAGTCTAACCACGGAACTCCTGTAGTGCTGTCAATTTCCTACAAAGTCCAATTCGATAAAAATGGCAAAATCACCCATGAACTCTGGCAGGTCAACCCAGAACTGAGTGTCTAAAATTAATGGTATCGTTCAGTCTTTTTGTGAGAGAAAAGCACTAAAGCAACGAACTATTTACGTCTATAAGGGTGCATACAAGGGTGCAAGGGTGAGAAACGCGCTGATTGACGGGTGAATTTTCCGGGTTGATAAAAGCATCGTTAGTTTGGGGAAACATATCCCATTCCAAATTGTTTGGCTGGGGAGCTTAATGAGTTATGCACATGAAATTTGAGGATATATATCAGTTTTTTCAAGACCCTCCTCCCACTTATCTCAACAAGGAACTAGCGGTGTGTTATGTCCTTTGGGTCTTGTTGGGTGGGGAATCTTACGGGACAGAACTCATCGGACGACTTGAGAGTGAATATCCAACCTATCGACTCTCTGATACCGTCCTTTACAGCGCCCTAAAATTCCTAGAAGACCAAGCTGCCATCACTGGTTATTGGAAAAAAGTGGAAGGGCGAGGAAGACCGCGCCGGATGTATCAAATTCGCCCAGAGTGCCGGGATCAAGCTCTAGACCTTGCCCGTCTTTGGGACGACTATACGATGAGGGGGGATAAACAAGCAATCTGAAGAAAGTGCCAAATATTGGCGATAGGCGATACGCTATAGGCTATTGCCTATTTCTCATTGGCTGAAAGCTAGAAATCCGTGAATACGACTGTTTTATCCTCAACGTTTTTGTTAACACTGTTGTTGGCAGTTGGTCTATTTTTCTTTATTAGAGCCTCCGCAAAAGACCGAACCCAACGAGTACAACTCATTACAGAGCAATCCGAAGAATCCCTTCTAACTCAATTGCAGCAGTATTTTGACAATAGGGCCTATCAGGTTGCTGCCGTGGATGCGGCGCAAAATCAAGTTACATTTCAGGGATTTGTCCGCCCTAGCTGGTTTTTGGCTATTTTCCTGAGCCTGCTAGCCTTTTGTGGCTTCCTGTGTCTAGCACTCGTTTTAGCGATGCTTTTTCCCAATCTGGCTAAAGTTTTTCTTGGTTTAGTTCTCCTCTCGCCAGCAGCTGGAGTATTTTACTGGAAAAAAGCTGGTCGCAAGGAGCAGGTATCTCTCAAGGTGGAAGCCTTAGCAAGTGAAGCCACTGGAACCAAAAGCCTAATTACTGTCACTGCCCATCGTGATGAACTGGCGGCTTTGCAAGAGGCGCTGCAATTAAAGCCTGTGATTGAATAATCTATATTAACTCAAGGGTCGGAAAGGGGAAGGATGAGCAAAAAGAGTAAAAGGAAAAAGCGCCCCAAATAAAGGATGTAGCTTTGCTTCTCCGAATCTTATAGACCAGACCGGAAAAAGTGAAGAATTCTTTTTTGTATTAGAGCTTTTTGCATGAGAGCCTTTTTACTTCATCCTTCAGCCTTCCCACGTCTCAGTTGCTACGAACAGCCGCAACTGTAGGAGCTTGGGCGCTATTGTCCATTATCCTGAGACTGGGGAACAGAAAATGGTTTTCTTCGACATATTGAGCGCCAAACAATCCTTTTTCTGCCCAGAAGTACCGATCTGTGGTGTGTTCGTTCCGCTTTACGAGTAGCAAAGCGGGTGGAAGTATTCCCTCGGTTTGAATAAACCTTCTCGCAGCCGTGACCGGTTTATCTTCGCCGCTTTCGATACTAAACTGAGGCACGTGTTCTAGAATTCTCCGTCCTTCCTGCCGACGGCGACTTTTACGCTTACGTCTTCTAGCCAACGTCATTACCTCCTATTTATATTTGACAGTTGTAATGATAGATACAAAAACCGTCGCAAGTATATCGGTTTGAGTTCAAAATATCAACTGCTTTTCATGGACTGATACAAATCAAACAGAAGTTTAGAGATTCAAATAAAACAAAAGCAACTGGGTAATAGAGGCTCTTTAAGCTACCTTGCGCCCCTGAAACTTTAGCTTAACCCTAAAATTCGCTTAATTACCTTGTTTATGGGAAAATTTAGGTGGTCAAAAACATCTATGAAATTAGGATAATACCGGAAAAAATATAAATTTATTAACAAAATTTAAAAAAAATTGACAAATTTGCACGCCTTTTGGCTCTTGCGCCAGTTGCACCCAGGCGCGACATCATAGAAAGAAAGCGAGATCGGGATAATTCTACTCGGTGAAGCCGTTAAACATCGAAACAAAGGCGAATGTGTTTATGCCTACCAGTTCAGAATTCGTTGCTCTGTGCCAATCGCAGGTGGCACTGTTAACTCAAGGGCTGGGTGCTGCCTTGAGCGTTGTGTATTTGACCGAAGAACTGGTAGATGGTGTCCCAGCTAAGCTAAGACCAATTGTGGCTTACCCGCCGACAGCGAGGTCGTGGGAAACGGAGCGGGCTTTGGTCGCACCTTCTAAGGGGTCGATGGAATCTATTCCTCGGTTACGAGAAGCTTCCCGGCTGATGATTGCCCAAGAGTCGGCTCATACACCCCAGAAGGGAGCGGATGAGGGTATAGTGCGATCGCCCGATACCGATCATGCTATAAGCGGTTCCTCTCGTCAAATCGTACTACCCCTGATTCATGAGGGTGTGGTGATGGGGTTTTTGCTGACAGCGCGAGAAGACAGACCTTGGAACGAGGGAGAACGAGCGGCAATTGAACGCATTGCTGGGACGCTGGCGATCGCTTGTTTTCTAGATCAACGCTCTGAATGGTTCGAGCAGCAGTTAAGTAAGCAACAGCGTCTTGGGGAGCAACAGCGCGACCTCTTGGACGATCTTGTACACCAATTTCGTAATCCCCTAACCGCTTTGCGGACGTTTGGCAAATTGCTCGTCAGAAGACTGCGACCCGGAGATGCTAACCGGGAAGTTGCTAACAGCATCGTGCGTGAAAGCGATCGCTTGCAAGAATTGCTCTTGCAGTTCGACCGAGCAGTTGCTATGAATCAAGAAGAGCTAGAACCAAGTTATACACTGCCATTAGCGTCGGCGCCAATTGCGGCTTCTTGCCCATTACCTGCATCCCACTCCCTACTTCCCGATTCAGCGCTGACGTTGGAATCTTGCTTGGTAGCAGAAGTTTTGTCACCGCTTTTAGTTAACGCAAAAGCGATCGCCTCTGAGAGAAATCTGACTTTACTCTCCAAAATTTCCCCAAACTTGCCGCCAGTGCAAGCTGATGCCAAAGCGTTGCGGGAAGTGTTGAGCAATCTAATCGACAATGCCTTGAAGTATACTCCAGCCGGAGGACAGGTTTATATTCAGGCAGGAGAGCAGCGTTCCTCGCCGCAAGGAAATTTTCAAGCGATCGCCATTAGCGACACTGGCCCCGGCATTCCAACCCAAGATAGAGAGCATCTGTTTGAGCGACATTATCGCGGAGTTCAGGCAGAAAGTGACATACCTGGGAGTGGATTAGGGTTAGCGATCGCGCGAGATTTAGTTCAACAAATGCAGGGTGAAATAGAAATAAAAAGCCCAGCTGTATTAAGCTGGGCTTCTGATAGTTCCCCCCATACCTCAAGACCGGGAACAACATTTATTGTTTGGTTGCTAATTGCCAATAGCTAATTGCTAACTTCTGCCTATTAGCCATTCCCTACTGTCTAATCACCAAATCCTCGCGCAATCTCAGATTCAGATCAGTATCCGGGTCAATTGCAATCAAGCTAACTTTGTCCCGACCGAGGAACAGACCGATTAAACCGCCGATACCAACACCGCCCAAAACTTCTTCGGTAGCGATCGCTTTGTCACCAGTCACCGCCGAAACCGCCGCAGCCGCAGCCGCACCCAAGGCAGCATCCTTGATAATATTACTCAGGCTGGCACCCTTAGTAACTTCTTCGGTTTTAGTAATTGCCTGAGAAAAGGCATTTATCGGTAGCCTTTGATTATTCGGCAGAATCAGCTGCTGGGCAACAAACCGGGTGCCTCCTCTGTTAGGTGCAGGTTGCAATTCACCCACAACCTGACTACCAGCAGGAATTAGCACAGTCCCTTCGGCGGTAGTAATATTAGCCGCCACCGTCAACGTCAGGGGCGCCCTTTCGTCAGGCGTGACGAGAATTTTTTCTTTATCGTACCTAACTGGAATAGTGGTTCCAGACGGAATAGCTAAAGTTGTGTTTACTGGAGGTGTGTCTGGTGTGCCATTAAGCGCCACAATATAGGGCGAATTAATTGCTGTGACTTGCCCAGCGCTAACCAAAGCTTGGTAGATGAAAGCTGCCACCTCAGCACGAGTAGCATTCCGAGTTGGATTCAGCGCTCTAACAGTAGGATAGTTCACCACGATGCTCTTTTCTGTAGCAGCAGCAATGCTGTTGCGAGCATAGTTAGAGATAGAAGAAGCATCGTTATAAAGTTGCAAGCTGCTGGCTACATTACTGGTGCTGTAGTTCAAACCATTTGCCAAAGAAACCAGAACTTGTTCGCGAGGAATATTCTGTCCGGGGCGGAAGACATTACCGGGATAACCCGATAAAAATCCCATTGCGTAAGATTCCCGAATCGCGTTGTAAGCCCAGTAGTTTGATGCAACATCGCTAAAATTGACAGGGTTGCGGATGTTAGCTTTATCAAAAGCTTTACGAACCATAGCCGCAAACTGAGCGCGAGTTACTGGATCGTTGGGGCGGAATGTACCATCAGGAAATCCTGCGATAACATCTCTTCTTGCCAGTTCTACAATAAAATCTCTTGCCCAATAGTTTGAAGATACATCGCTAAAACTGACAGTAGTTTGAGCAACAGCAGGTGCAGGTGTCATCATCGTTTGCACCATTGGTGCCACCGTGCCTGATGTCATTCCCAATAACATTAATAAAGCTGTTCCTGATTGTATGCGCTTGAAGTTAGACATTGTGAGCGTTCTCCGTTTTTCTCGTCCCTTTGTTTACTTTGACCTGCAATTCTTTAATAGGTTCCTAAAAATTTGATGTCAAATCATTTTTTTTTAGTTTTTGACAAAATAGGGAAAAAGATACAGGTTCAGCGGAAAGTTGTACTCTCCCTAAGACTTAAAGACGCATGGGTGGTAAAATAGTTGCTTGTTGTAGAAAAACTCTTAATCCTCGTTTTCTGGTTGAGTAATATAGTTTGTTCCCTGGGGAGGCTCTTGCCTTCATTTTCTCGCTCCTCCCCCTCCGGACTGGAAGAGTATTACAAGAAAGGCACACCTATATATAGGTGTGCCTTCACTGACAAAATTCGGATGAAGAAATTCAACTTGAAGAGAGATTTACTACCCCTGAAGGTCAGCCCATCGACGGTAGAGTTTTTGAATCGCTTTCAGGACAGGGCTAGGAGTAGACTTCTGCGTTTCGCTGTTGGGATCTAGAAGCTGTAATCGAGTCAGGAGTTTAGCTTCCTCAATTGCCACCTCGCCATCGCTGTAAATTAAGGCGCTGATGGCTTCGATAAGGCGCTGGTAATCTTCCATGTTAGGGCGATCGCCTAAATAATCCTGAACCCAATTGTAGACCTCGCTGGGGCTTACAGATACGAGTTCGTACAATAAAGGCTGAAGCTCTGGATCGTCAGCAATGCCTTTTTCCTTGGCTACTCGCTGGAGATATTGCCGTTCTTCTGGCTGTATTCTGCCATCAATCCAAGCCGCACCGATGAGAATCTTGACAAGCTGTTTAATACTGGAATTGGCGACCATAGGCTTTTCTCTACTTTCCCCTAACAGATTAATTCATCAAGCATCAACAGAATATCGCAACCACAACTACCATATAGACTTATTAATGTTTCTGTTGTAGCCGAACCATAAAGAATCCATCCATTTGATGTCGGTGAGGCCAGACTTTGATCCACCCAGCGGGGGTACTAAAAGCTGAAAAAGGGGAATTGGGGTTGGGTGGCGAAATTCGCCATTCTTGGTGACGTTCTAAAAAGGCGTGAATCACACCTTCATTTTCCAACGGATGCAGCGTGCAGGTTGCATAAACTAACATTCCGCCAGGTTTTACCCAAGTAGCTACTTGATCTAGGAGTTCCCCTTGAAGCTGCGAAAGTTCCCGAACTGTGTCTGGAGTTTGCCGCCAACGCGCATCGGCGTGGCGGTGCAGCGTACCGAGTCCTGAGCAGGGAGCATCTAATAAGACGCGATCGCCTGTGTTGATAAACTGAGTTAAGCTGCGGCTGTCGCCAACCTGAATTTGAATCGACTGTAAGCCTAGCCGTTCGGCGTTTTCTTTGAGTTTTCGGAGGCGGGAAGCAGTCTTGTCGCACGCCCACACTGCCCCCTTGTCTCCCATTAATTCTGCAATATGAGTAGTTTTTCCTCCCGGTGCAGCGCAGGCATCAATTACCACTTCACCAGGTTGAGGATCTAATAGATAACTTACCAGTTGGGCGCTACTATCTTGCACCGTCCACCAACCCTCACTGAAACCGGGCAACTTTTCGATTTTGGATTTTGGATTGGGGGTTGGGGATTGGGGATTGGGGACTGGGGATTGGGGATTGGGGATTGGGAATTGGGGATTGGGAATTGGGGATTGGGGATTGGGGATTGGGGATTGGGGATTGGGAACCCTTGAAGATTCTTCACCCAGTCCCCAGTCCCCAGCCCCCAGTCCCGGTGTCCCTGCGTCTCCCCTTTCCTCCGCCTTTGTGTTAGTCAATCTTAAAGCTTGCGGTAGATGGGGAACACGAGTGACACCAACACCAGCAGCTTGCATTGCTGCTTCTACTTCCTCTATTGAGGTGCAAAGGGTATTTATCCGGAGGTCAATTGTTGGGGGTTGGTTCAGCCATTGACAGAGTTGTTCAGTCTCTGTCTTTCCCAACTCGTTTAACCAAGCTTCAATAATCCAGTCGGGATAGCTGTGTAAAATTCCTAAGTGTTCAACTGGGTTTTCTGGCAGTTCCAAAGACGCGATCGCATTTGTCTCTACAAGACGGATATACTGTCGCAATAAACCATTAACAAAACGGGAAAGTCCAGAAAATCCGTTTTCTTTAGCTAGTTCTACGGTGGTATTGACAGCAGCCCAAGCAGGAATCTGGCTCAGATAAGCCAGTTGGTACAAGCCTAGATGTAAAATGCTGCGCAGGTCTGGAGGTTGTTGGTGAGATTTTTTTTTGCCTAATCGGTCGATAAGAAAGTCAAGCGATCGCACTCTTCTCACACTCCCATAAACTAATTCTGTCACCAACCGTCGATCGGGAGCGCTCAGATCGGCTTTTCGCAGCACTCGGTCAAGTGCCACATCAGCGAAAGCCCCTCGGTGAACGTCTCTCAGGGCGATAAATGCTATTTGGCGAGGATTTTGCTCCATTCAGTTTTTACCGACGTTTAGCGATCGCATTCTAATACTTCCATAGTTTGGGAGAACTTTCTTGATGCTGACAACAGTCATCAGCCAGATCCTTTGCTCCTCTCATATCCCTGATTGAGCTTTCTTGCTTAATTTATGTAAAAGTTAGTTGCTATTGGATTAATACGTTGGCAACGCCAATGGGTAGATAATAGATTTTAAAATTTTCCCCTACCTATCCCAATAATTTCGCCCTACTGTAAGCCCAGACTAAATTAATCTTCGGTTCGCGTTATCTTTATATTTAATACAAAAGAAACTTTTAATATGTTTTAAGTAACTTACTTATTGTTAACTTTATAAATTGTTTATGACTGTAGTGGTAGCTTAGAAAAAGCTAAACATCCTCTCGATCAGATCGGAAGAAATTTTTTGCATTGGGCAATCAGCAGATACCCCAGATGCCATTTAAAAAATTCTGAGGATGGGATGCGATCGCACTGTGCTAAGTAGGTGAGCGTAAATAAACAGGCGTAGTAGAGCGGGCTTTCCCCACCAGTCACTACATTTGTAAAGCAATACCCACTCTACCGCCAGAAGCTAAATCCTCTGCCCAAGACAGAGACACTAATTTAAAGATGATGATAATCTACTGATCGGCAAGGTTTGTAGATTGAGCCATCAGTAATTTTTACTCACTTAACATTATGTGGGTCAAGTCTACCCAACCCAAAATAGCCCTGAGTGCGTAGATTAATATAACAGTGCAACCGTAAACCTGAGTCTTACTTAAAAGAGTTTAAACCGGCTCAGAGTTAGGGGAAAAGAGGGGTAAGAAGGAAGGATGCTGCCTACAAGTATCTGGAGTTAGTTTAGATCCACTCAGGCAGGCAGCAGTCAGGTTCACCACACTAGAACCGGACTTGGTGCAAGTCCAGTTCTAGGAGATTCAGCAAAACATAAAAGAGCTTGTGAAATTAGGATTCAGAAGAACTAGCCAAATTTTAAGTATATTTTTAGTCGCAGCAGCAACAGGCGGCAAATACGTGCTGGCACAAACCATAGTTCCAGCATCGGACGGCACAGGAACGATTGTCAGTCCTTCGGGAACTTCTATATACAATATCACTGGCGGTCAGCTATCGGGAGACAAAGCGAATCTGTTTCACAGCTTCACCAAGTTTGGCATCGACCAAAATCAGATTGTCAACTTTCTCTCCAACCCATCCATCCAGAACATTTTTGGCAGGGTAGGAGGTGGAGAAGCCTCGGTTATTAACGGTATTATCCAGGTTACAGGCGGCAACTCCAACTTATTCTTACTCAACCCAGCTGGCATCGTCTTTGGTGCAAACGCTATTCTTAACGTGCCTGCCTCTTTTACTGCCACCACCGCTACTGGGATCGGCTTTAATTCGGGTTGGTTTAATACAATGGGCGGCAATGATTATGCTGCTTTGGTAGGCAATCCTAATGCTTTTGTCTTCAACACCTCCCAGCCTGGAACCATTATCAACGAAGGTCAGCTGTCTGTAGGCACCAATCAAAATCTCACCTTGCTGGGGGGTACTGTGGTTAGTACAGGAGAGTTGCAAGCACCAGGAGGTAAAATCGTCGTTGCCGCTGTACCTGGTGAAAGCTTGGTTCGTATCTCTTTGGCGGGAAATCTGCTGAATTTGGAGGTAGGGACTGGGGACTTGGGACTGGAAATCGGAAATCCTAATGCCTTATCTTTGCCGCAACTGCTTACGGGTTCTGGTGTGGGGAATGCCACGGGGTTGACACTGGACAACAATGGTCAAGTGAGACTGACAGGCTCTGGATTGTTGGTGGAAAATGGAGATGTGGCAATCAAGGGAGCGATCGCTACTCAAACAGCTACACTATCAGCAGCTAACAACCTGACTCTGGTGGAAAGCCAGCTGTTGACAACTGGTAACTTACAGTTATTGGCTCAAAATACGGTGCGGGTGCGGGATAGTGTGGCGAATCCCTTTATCGCCCATGCTGGAGGCAATCTCTTCATCCAGGGCAATCAGAACATTGATATCCTAGCCCTAAATCATCTTTCACAGACACCTTTTGTTAGCGGCGGCGACCTGAATCTGGTTAGCGATGGCAATATCTCTGGGGATACTCACTTTGCCAGTGGCGGTAGTTTGTCGATGCTGAAATTGTCAGGTCAACCAGGAGACTTTGTTAGTCTCTATGACCCAATCATCAGCTCTAATGGTAATGTTTCTTTCGGAAATTATAGTGGTGTCGCTCTCAAGATTGAGGCTAAAGGTAGCATCCAGGGTGGCAATATTACGATTACAGGGCCAGACATTAACATACTTCCGGGTTCAGACCCAGATATTGCCCTTTTAACCGATCCGACTACAAATGGCGCATTGATTTTGCGGGCGGGCGTGGACGAATTAGCCAATCCTGTTAATATTTCTGCACCTTTCTCATCCCCCGCTACCGGCTTGTTGCCAGCCGGCAGTATTCAGGTAGGCAGAATCAACACAGGAACTAACATTAATGGTGTAAATGCTGGACCTGTAATTGTGCAGGCTAAGGGCAATATTAATATTTTCAGAATTAGTGCTAGTTGGAATGGTTTAACAGGTTCAGGTAATGGCGGCAATATTAATTTAGATGCCGAGGGAGACATTACTATTAATGATAGTAATGTCTCCGTAAGTAGTAATGGAAATGGCGGCGATATAACTTTCAATGCTGCTGGCAGTATTTCATTTCTAGATGTTCTCTCTAGGGGTGAAAATGGCATTGGTGGCAATATTACTATCACTGCTGGCAGCAACATTGAAAGCGACGACATTCAGACGAGAGGTGGTTTAAATGGTGGGAATATCACCATTATCAGCACTGGTGGCACGATTAATACTGCTGCAAGAAATGCCGAAGGCAGCGTGGCATCTTGTATTTCAAGTTCGGGTGTTTTTTGCGCTGCTGGCAGTACTGGTGATATTAGTCTCACGGCCGCTAATGGCATTATTTTAGGCGGTTCTAATGTGACTGGTTCCGATCAAACTGGCACTTTGAAGGGGAGGAATATCACCTTAATTAGCAACGAAATTGATTTTACGAGAGATAGACCGATTAGCGGGACTGGGGATATTACTATTCAACCGTTTACGCCAGATGGTGCGATCGCTATCGGTGGAATTGACAACACTACAACTGCTTTGGATCTGACTGCAACTGAGTTGGGTTTATTGCAAGATGGCTTTGCTTCGCTTACTATCGGCAGAATTGACGGTAGCGGGACGATTACCATCCCCAGTAACATCATTTTCAGTGATCCGGTGAAGATTCAGTCTCCCAACGGCGCGATCGCTGTTAATGGCATAATTACTGGGACAGGGAACGCCTCAATTACCCTCAACAGTGCCACTACAACCTTAAATGCTGCCATCGCTACAAGCGGTACTGACATCACTCTGGGCAATAATATCCAGCTTGGTACTGATATCACCCTCGATTCTGGCGGTGGAAATATTACTTTCAACGGCAGTGTTGATGGAAATCAACGCTTAACATTAAATAGCACAGGCACAACGACCTTTCTCGGTGCCGTCGGCAGTAACAATCCCCTAAATATCCTCACAACCGACGCTCTGGGGAATACACGAATTAATGGAAATGTCAACGCAAGTCAGATAAATTTTCAGGACACTTTAGAGTTGCTATCTGACGCGACACTGACAGCCGCTGAGATTAATTTGGGGAACGCAGTCAGCGGTAGCGGCAGGAATTTGGGATTGCAACCTTTAACACCCAGTCAAAATTTAACGATCGCAGCGACAGGGACATCATTTGCAGATGGCTTCAACTCGATAAATATCGGTCAAGCTGACGGATCGGGCGCGATCGCATTATCGGGTGACATCACCTTCAACGATCCAGTGATAATGCGATCGCCACTTTTGTCGGGTTCCATCACCGCAACTGGAACGATTACGGGGTTAGGCGATGCCTCAATTACTCTACTGGCAAACCAGAACATTACCACAAACAACATCACCGCCAATGGGGGAATTAACCTTACCAGCCTTCAAGGATCTGTTAGCACCAGAAACCTGAATTCCTCAGGAGTGACTCAGGGTGGAGACATCAATATTATTGCTAGTAACACAATTACCACTGGTGCGATCGATAGCTCTAGTTTAGGGGATGGCGGTAACGTCACTCTAGATCCATCTGGCAATATCCAAGTCGTCTCCATTAACGCCCAAGGTGGCACCAATGGCACTGGCGGCAATGTAGACATTAGCACAGAGAGATTTTTTCTGGCTACAGGCACCTTCACCGACCAAAATCAGGAAATAGCAAGCATTTCGACAGCCGGGGGGGTATGGGGAGGAGACATTACAATTCGGCACGGTGGTGGTTTGCGAAACACTCCCTTTAATGTGGGTGATGCAACCAACAACGGGACAAGCGGTTCTCTGACGAGTGGAAATTATGCGATCGCGCCAAACCAATCGTTTCCCGGCAGCTACACTTTAGGCAATATTAAAATCATTACCGATTTCCGTCCGCCGGTATCGCGTCCCCCGATGATGCCGCCTGAATTGCCACCCCCTCCGGTGGTGATGCCGCCTGTAGTGCTACCCCCTCCAGTGGTGATGCCGCCTCTAGTGCTACCTCCTCCAGTGGTGATGCCACCTGTAGTGGCACCCCCAGATGTTGTGATGCCACCTGTAGTGGCACCCCCGGATGTTTCGTTCCCAAGCCAAACAGCTTTAATTGATTCACAGCTTGAGTCGTTACAAATTTCGCCCAGTAACGATCTGGACTCAGATTCGATTGACTTTCAGATTGGGGAGTTAGAACAGAACTTCACCCAGCAATTTGAGCAACATCTTAAACAACCAGCTATCACTCGCGGCCCCTCATCCCTGCCAGATATTCGCAACCAGCTGCGAAAAATCCATTCAGCAACAGGCATTAAACCAGCGATAATTTACGTCTTTTTTGTTCCTGCTGTCAAAGTATCCGTTGATTCGGAATTAATCAAAAATCCAAACTCCGAACTCCAAAGTCCAGAAGACGAACTGGAACTGGTTCTGGTGACTTCCAAAGGGAAAACCATTCGCAAGGTAACTGGTGTTAAGCGATCGCAAGCGCTCAAAGTCGCTCAACAATTTAGTAACAAAATCAAAAACGTTGCCAGCCAGCAGGGGTACCTTACCTCTTCCCAGCAACTCTATCAGTGGCTGATAGCACCCCTAGAAGCTGATTTACAAGCTGAAGACATCCAGAATCTGGTATTTATTTTAGATTCCGGTTTGCGCTCCATGCCCCTAGCTGCTCTCCATGATGGCAAACAATTTTTGGTGGAAAAGTACAGCCTCAGCCTGATGCCCAGTCTCACCTTAACTGACACCCGCTACACAAACATCAAAAACTCCAAACTCCTAGCAATGGGTAGTTCAGAATTTTCTAATCAAAAGCCTTTACCAGCGGTACCAGTCGAGTTAGCTACGATTACGCAATTGTGGCAAGGTAAGTCATTTCTTAACGATGGCTTCACTCTGGAAAATCTCAAAAGCCAGCGTTCCAAGCAGCCTTTCGGTATTGTCCACCTAGCAACTCATGCCGAATTTCAGCCCGGAGACATCAGTAATTCTTATATCCAGTTGTGGAATCAACAACTACGCCTCGACCAACTGCGAACTTTGGGCTGGAATAACCCGCCAGTGGAATTATTGGTTCTAAGTGCCTGTCGCACAGCATTGGGAGATGAAGAAGCTGAGTTGGGGTTTGCTGGATTGGCGGTACAAGCAGGCGTTAAGTCAGCGCTGGCAAGTCTCTGGTACATCAGCGATGAAGGGACATTAGGAGTGATGACCGAGTTTTATCAGCAGTTGAAGAAGGCACCTATCAAGGCGGAGGCTCTGCGGCGGGCGCAAATCGCTATGCTTAAGGGGCAAATTCGCTTGCAGTCAGGATATTTATATAACTCTAAACAAAGGGTGGATCTCCCGTCTGAATTATCAAATTTAAGAAATACAACCTTTACTCATCCCTATTACTGGGCAGCATTTACTATGATTGGCAATCCTTGGTAAGACTAATCTGCCAGCAGCTCAAACATAGGGGCTTGCAGTTGAGTCCCATACAGACCTAACAAGAACAGCCTTCCTTGTAGGGCGCAGGTAGGGACACAGGGACACGGCAATGCCGCGTCCCTACTTTTCCTTTAATTAATTTATGCCACTACATAAATTGTCCTCGACACCTCTTAAAAAAATAGCCGATTGGCAACTGTCCCAAAGTCTCGCAACTATATAAAAATGTTTGTTGCTAAACAAAGTGCTTCTGCTATTGGAGCCAGAAACATTTAGCGTACTTTAAATGTCACTTTAAATATTGACACATAATTAGCTTACTTTTATGCTCAAGGCTTTTTAAGGTATAGAAGTAAAGCTTCACAAGTTTCGGAATCTAAATTCTTATGCGCCAACCAACCTTACTTAATTTTTGTCTTTTCGTGGCATTTGTGGGAATTAGTGGCTGTGGTAGCCAAACAATAAATGCAATGTCGTCACAAAGACTATCACCCGCTGAATCATTAACTAACGCAACAATCTCGCAACAAACCAATTTAACTAAACAAGCAACTCCAGCCGTATCTGCCCAAGCTCCAGCAGCTGTCAAAAAGGTTAAAGTTTTTTTTCCTAAAAACCCCCAAAGCGGCCAAGATTTCACTTATGTTGAGCCAGTTTTGCGGACAACTTCAAGTGCCAGCGTTGCTCAGTTTGCTATTGAGCAATTAATCGCAGGGCCGACAAGTCAGGAAAAAGCTCGTGGGTTGAGTGACCCTATTGAATTCAAAGGCACTTCCAACTGTGGCAAAGATTTTACACTTTCTATCACTAATGGAACTGCCAGACTGAAATTTTGTAAATCGGTAATTTCAGGAGGCACTGGAGATGATGCTCGTCAAAAAAGCTCTATTAATACCACCCTTAAGCAATTTGCAACTATCAACTCAGTTATTATTCTGGATAGAAACGGCAAATGCTTAAGTGATCAAAGTGGCGAGAATACTTGCCTAAAGAAAGCCGAAAAACTGACAACTGAATCGGGACTATCGATTGACGGACTTGGGTCAGTTAAAATTAACATGACTGTTGCTCAGGCATCAAGCGTTGCTGGGACTCAAATAGTTCCATCCCGGCAAAATCCCAATCGCGTCTGTGACTACTACAAGCCAGCAAATGGGCCTGAGGGTGTTACTTTCATGGTCACGGAAGGTCGTATCGCTACGGTAGAAGTTGAAACCAATAAAATTACCACTGTTCATGGTATCAAAGTTGACGATACAGAAAGCACAATTAAGTCTGCTTATCCCGGACAAATTCAGGTAAGTCGTCTTCCCAACAGCGAAAAAGGTAAAGCTTGGGTTGTTCAACCAAGCAGCTTTGCTGACAAAGACTTCCGTCTCGTTTTTGTCTCTCCGAATGGCGAGACTGTAAATCGCATGATTGCTGGTAAAGTTCCAGAAGTTAATTATGCAGAAGGCTGTCTTGACGTTCGCCCTGGTTGATAGGGTTTTAGTGTAAATTTGTTAACCCAGCTATCAAAACTAGCTGGGTTTCGCGTTTTAGTGGAAGGTGGGAATGCGATCGCGCTTTTTCCCATCTGCCCTCAATCATGAAGCAGGGTAAAGAGTCTATTTGCTATTAGACAGTCTGCTTGTTAAAGGTTATCTAGTTGCTTTTTTAGGTCTTCCAATTCGTTATCAACTGGTGGATTAGATTTAGAGGTAGTACTTGGGTTAGCTAGGGGTAATTGTACTTGGGTTGTGTAAGAACCAGTTATCTGAGCTTTCAGCGCCTCCCATTCATCATCAACGTCGTTGCCATCCAGCATGGCAAATTGCTCTTCTAAATTATGGGAAACTAATTCCTGCGTGGGCTGGGAAAGAAAATCTTTAGTAGCCACTTCCGTCCTAGGCTGGGAACGAACTTCCTGAAGCATATCTCTCACCTCTTCTAAAGCAGTGGAATTCAGTGTAAGGCTGTTCACAATAGCTGTCTGCTGAATTAGTAGTTGAGCTTTCATGGCTTTAAGCTCACCTTCAAGCTTCAGCAATCGAGTTTCGACACAAGAAGGAGTTTGTTGAGTAACCACCTGAGAACGGGCTTCCAGTTCCAAAACTTTTTCTTCCATGCGCTCGAAGGCTCCCATCGCGCTGCTGGTTCCCAAGCGTCCCACAGTGTTTTGCAACTGCTCGTTGGCTTTAGCAGCTTGCGCCCGTGCCTTGAGCCTATCCTGTTGCTGTTTGGCTTCAGAAATTTTACTTTCCAGGGCAATTAAGTTGCGATTGAGATTTTCTACCTGAGCCTTCTGCTGATCCAAAGTGGTTTTCAGGGTAGCAGCAGTTTCGGCGTGTGTCTTCTTGCGTACCAGCGCCTCTCTAGCAAGATTCTCATCGCCTTTTTGGATAGCCAGCTGAGCGCGTTGTTGCCAGTTGTTTGCTTCAGTTTGGGCTTGGTTGTACTGTTGCTGAATCCGTTTTTGAGCAGCAATGGCTCTGGCAACTGCTTGACGCAACTGCACCACGCCTTCTTGCATATCAATGATGGACTGATCCAAAATTTTTTCTGGGTTTTCAGCCTTGCTAAGCGCGTCATTCAGATTGGCTCTGGCATTTAGGCTAATGCGCTCGAATAATCCCATGAGTTTCTTGCCTTTTAAGGAATATGAGAATTCACAAGCTCTGGTATCAGCTCAGATAACTATCGCAGTGGTATCTGAGTAGTAGAACTGACTCAAAATTAAACTAAGTCAATTATTAATGCTTCGTAATAATTACTGAAGTTTTCATCATCTTTCTGGCTTTTTGTGTAAAAGTAAGCTTTGGGCTATCTTGCTCAGATAGATGTTTTTAGTTAATAAACTGCCTTTAATATGACTTCGGTGCGCCCTCACGATAAAGCCAAAGCCCTCAAATCCTCTAGCCGTCGCCCTGCTAAAGAACTCTGTAGCGAATGTGGGCTGTGCGACACATACTATATTCACTATGTCAAGGAAGCGTGTGCATTTCTTAATCAGCAGATAGCTGATCTGGAAGAACAAATTCACGGAAGAAGCCGCAATCTGGATAATCCCGATGATTGGTACTTTGGGGTTAGTCAAGAGATGATGGCGGCGCGGAAAACTGAGCCAATTGAGGGGGCGCAGTGGACGGGAATTGTCAGCACTATCGCCATCGAAATGCTCAATCGCGGCATGGTTGAGGGCGTTGTCTGCGTCCAGAATACTAAGGAAGACAGATTTCAGCCAATGCCGATAATTGCTCGGACTCCAGAAGAAATTCTGGCAGCGCGGGTGAATAAACCAACGCTGTCGCCTAATCTTTCTGTATTGGAGCAAATTGAGCAATCTGGGATGAAGCGGCTGTTGGTAATTGGCGTTGGTTGCCAAATTCAAGCATTACGAGCCGTTGAGAAGGAACTGGGACTAGAAAAGCTTTATGTTTTGGGTACGCCCTGTGTGGATAATGTTAACCGCGCCGGGTTGCAAAAATTCTTGGAAACCACTAGCCGTTCCCCGGATACAGTGGTGCATTACGAGTTTATGCAAGATTTCCGGGTTCACTTCAAGCACGAGGATGGCTCTATGGAAATGGTGCCTTTCTTTGGATTGAAGACCAACCAGTTGAAGGATGTCTTTGCGCCTTCTTGCATGAGCTGTTTTGATTACGTCAATTCTCTGGCAGATTTAGTAGTAGGTTACATGGGCGCACCTTTTGGTTGGCAGTGGATTGTGGTGCGGAATGACACTGGCAAAGAAATGCTGGATTTGGTGCAAGATCAGATAGACACGCAGCCAGTGATGTCCCACGGAAACCGCAAAGAAGCTGTACAACAAAGTATCCCCGCCTACGATAAAGGCGTTACTCTCCCCATGTGGGCGGCAAAGCTGATGGGAGTCGTGATTGAAAAAATTGGCCCCAAAGGTTTAGAGTATGCCCGTTTCTCGATTGATTCCCACTTCACCCGCAATTATTTGTACGTGAAGCGCAATCATCCAGAGAAGTTAGAGGCGCACGTACCAGAATATGCCAAGCGGATTGTCGGGCAGTATAAATTGCCGGAATCTTAGAAGGTTTCGCGCCAAGACGCAAAGGCGCAAAGTGTTTCTTCGCGTCTTGGCACGAAATTATTCTAAGCTGGGCCGATGGCTTCAATCGCGGATTCAAGAGCGATCGCTACATGGCTCCAATGGGTTCCCCCTTGACAAAACACCACGTATGGTTCTCGCAGCGGCCCATCTGCGGAAAACTCTAAGGTGCTGCCCTCAATAAACGTACCCCCAGCCATTACTACCTGGCTCTCATAACCAGGCATTTCATCTGGAACTGGTTCCAGATAAGAACCTATGGGTGAATGCTGTTGAATCGCCCGACAGAAGGCAATCAGCTTCTCTGGAGAACCGAGTTTGATTGCCTGAATCACATCGCGGCGAGGTGCCATTGGCAAAGGATTCACTGGGTAGCCTAGTTTATCAAATACGTAAGCTGTGAGGTGATTGCCTTTCATAGCTTCTCCTACCATTTGCGGGGCGAGGAACAATCCCTGGAATAGCAGGCGATTTTGATCGAAGGTGGCACCCCCAGCAGAGCCAATTCCGGGGGCTGTTAGGCGACAAGCGGCAGCTTCCACTAATTCTGCTCGTCCGGCAACGTAGCCGCCAGCTGTGACAATCGTACCACCGGGATTTTTAATCAAAGAGCCTGCCATTAGGTCAGCACCAACGGCGGTTGGTTCCCGATCTTCAATAAATTCTCCGTAACAGTTGTCAACGAAGCAGACAGTGTGGGGATTTTGTTGTTTGACTAAATAGACGATTTTTTCAATTTCGGCAATTGAGAGGCTGGAACGCCAGGAATAACCGCACGAACGCTGGATCGAAACCAGACGAGTGCGATCGCTTATACCATGAGCCAACGCTTGCCAGTCTATTTTTCCTTCGCTAGTAAGAGCCAATTCTCGGTAATTTACGCCAAAATCAAGTAAAGAGCCTTGATTTTTGCCTCTTATTCCAATGACTTCTTCTAATGTGTCATACGGCGCACCCGCAACTGATAACATTTCATCTCCCGGACGGAGAACGCCAAACAAAGCGCAGGCGATCGCATGAGTACCGGAAACAAACTGCACCCGCACGGCAGCTGCTTCTGCTCCCACGGCTTGGGCAAACACTTTATCAAGCGTTTCCCGCCCTAGATCGTCGTGTCCGTAACCACTGACACCCGCGAAATGATGCGCTCCCACCCGATGGTGACGAAAAGCTTCTAGCACTTTTTTGAGATTTTGCTTGACTGTCGCGTCAATTCCGGAAAAAATCGGAAGCAGTGCCTTTTCTGCTTCGTGTAGCTGTTGAAAGCTGTTCATCATCACCTGGAAAAAGAGATTTTCTATTTATATTAGATTTTGGAGCGTTTTCCCCAAACCAAAATCTGCTTTCCCAGGCGTAAGGACAAGGCTCTAGCCTTGTCCCTACTAGGAAATCAAACCAAAATCCCAAATCTGGATAGCAGATGGGGCTGTAAAATTCGTTTTAAGGTTAGTGCATGACTGTTGCGACAACTAATGACCAAGAACAGGTAAGGGAAGCCTTACCCCTACGCCCTAAGTGGACTGTCATCATCTTTATGGCAGTGATTCACATAGCAGCGCTTTTTGCTTTACTGCCGAGTAATTTTAGCTGGGCAGCAGTAGGTGTGGCTGTCTTTCTTCACTGGGTGACTGGTGGCCTAGGAATTACCCTCGGATTCCATCGTCTTGTGACTCACCGCAGTTTTCAAGTCCCTAAGTGGCTGGAATATTTTCTTATTTTCTGCGGTTCCCTAACCTGCCAAGGAGGGGTGATTGATTGGGTGGGCTTGCACCGGATGCACCATCTGCACTCGGATCAGGAACAAGATCCCCATGATTCCAATTTGGGCTTTTGGTGGAGTCACATGGCTTGCTGGTTGTATCACGTCCCAGCGGATAAGGAAATCCCTCGCTTTACCAAAGATATTGCTGATGACCCGGTTTATCAGTTTTTACAAAAGTATTTTTTCCCAATCCAAATCGCTTTGGGGGTTGTTCTCTACTTACTGGGTGGCTGGCCGTTTGTGGTTTGGGGCATTTTTGTCCGCCTAGTGGCAGTGTTTCACTGCACTTGGTTTGTCAACAGTGCAACGCATAAGTTTGGTTATCGCACTTACGATTCTAGCGATCGCTCTACTAATTGTTGGTGGGTGGCGTTACTCACCTACGGCGAAGGCTGGCACAACAACCACCACGCTTATCAATATTCTGCTCGTCACGGGATGAAATGGTGGGAAATTGACTTAACTTGGATGACGATTCAATTCCTGCAATCTTTAGGTCTTGCCTCTAAGGTAAAACTCGTCGGCAAAGAACAATAATGGCTAATGGCTAATGGTTGAATAATTAGCCATTAGCCATTAACTATGTCCCTGCACAACGTGTTTAACCGTTGTAAATGTCTCCAAGCTAATTGGCCCTCGGCGGTGTCCTTTTTGGTTAGACATTCCCAGAAACAGGGAGTCTCCCCGTTTTGGGTTGCGAGAAAATCTTGGCGAAGAGTTCAGGTAAACAGAGGCACTATTTATCCCCAAGGCAAATTGGCGGCTTTCCTGGTAAGATTCGGAAACCAAGCAGTCAGCGTGACCACTGCTGTATTGATTAATCCAAATGATGGCGCTCTCAATACTATCCACTACTTTGAACGCCACCGTCTTGTTGAGATAAGCTTCACTCCATTCTGATTCTAGAGCTAGTTTCAGATCGGGAAACTTTGCTACTATTTCCTCATCTCCCCTGAGTTGAAACCCTTTTTCCTTCAAGCTGTTCCAAAGCGTTGTCAGAGATGAGGGCTTGCAATGGGTATGAATCAGCACTTTCTCAATCGCATTCACCGGGTCAGGTTCACTCTGATGGCTGTCTATGATTACGTTTCGGATCGTGTCTAAGCTGCCACTAGGCGACCAATATAAGTAGCAGTTGCCCATAGCAGATTTTAAGACTGGTGCAGTTGACATTTGCACCACTTTCTGCACTAAACTGGGGCGACCGTAGGGAATGACTAAATTCAAATATCGGTCTTGAGTCACTAAATCTCGGATGGAAGCACCTTGATCTGAAGGTAGTAACTCCAGACATCCCGGTGGCAAACCAGCTTGTTCTAAGCTAGTCTGTAAAACTTCGACAATGACTGCGTTTGAGTGACTGGCTTCGCTACCGCCTCTAAGAATCAAGCTGTTGCCAGTTTTCAGACACATCCCGGCTGCGATCGCACCCAGCGCCGGAAACGCTTCGTAAATTAAAGCTATCACCCCCAAGGGCATCAGCTGAGAGTAAGTCTGGGAGTGTTCCAGCTGATAAGTCGCATTCATCACCCGCCGGATCGGGTCGGACAACTCGCCTAACTGTTGCAAAATTTGGATAGTGCTAGTAAGCCGTTCCGGTGTCAGCTTCAGCCAATCTAAAATCATTTCTGGTACTGCCATTTCCCGACTAGCTTCCAGATCCAGCGTGTTCGCTTCCAGAATATCGTCTAGGGATTTGGAGAGCGCCTTCGCCATTGCTCCCACAGCACGACTGCGGTCTACCCCCCTGGTGGTTGCTAATTCCAGGGAAGCTTCATAAGCGCGGCGAACGGCAGTAATCGGATCAGGTGCCAATCTAAAAATGTTAGTCATTGCGCTAACGACGGTGAGTCAGCCAGATCATCAGCGCCGGCAGCAGTAGCGCCAGCACGCTCACCATTGCAAATAGAACAATTATGATACTTTGTGGCGCTTGTGGTGAAATCTGAGCTAAGAAAAGCCCGGCGATCAGCACCACCACAATGATGCCTAAAGACATCGGTATGTAGCTGTCCCCCAGGCTGGGATGGGCGGTACTCCAGCGATGACCGCTCCACCGCCAACTTCGCTTGTAAGGATAGCTTGTGGAAAGTTGCTCAATTACATACCCATTTTCTTCTACTACGAAGATTTGCTGACAGCGATCGCAGCCAAATGCTTCTGTTAGTGTAATGGGTACCAGCCGCCCCCGCCTTCGGCACGGACACGGATAATCGATATTTAAGTCTATTTTCTGATCTTTCTGAGATGGCACAAGCGCTAATTAAACAAAAATTTTTAACACTTACCTAAAGTATGTTTGTGCAGCAGGTTCATCCAAGCGGTTGATTCCGTAGACACCTAACAACTGCCTTTGGAGGAAGGTTCTACTAAATTCGCTTTAAGTCACATACTACTTAGGCGAATTTTAACACTGAGAACCTTGGTATAAACAGGTCACGGCTCGTAAATACTAAGATTTGCAGCTCTACTTTTAACCTGTCACAGCTTCCGCTATTATTTTAACTATAAAAAGCGGGTAACGCGATTCGAACGCGCGACATTCACCTTGGCAAGGTGACGCTCTACCACTGAGCTATACCCGCAAAAATTTGCTCTTTATTTAGGTTCGCAAAATTCTCGGAATTTGTCAACTGTTTTTTACCTTTTGGGCGAAGAATTTTACAGTGTTTTTTGTTTTGGGTAGCCCTACTGGAAACCTCTTTGATAAAAATGTTAACTTGAATAAGATATTATCCCACCAAAGGTAGTTGACATTCAATACTCTCTAGGGTAGGATTTGCAATTCCAATAGTAAGGTCTATTACCTCAACCAGACAGCTAGCTTGGCTGTCTGTGGATGCGATCGCACTGGGCAAATTTATCCCAGAAAAACAGCGACCGATAAGGCGATCTAGCCTGCAATAGGTTTGCTCTCCGAGATTACAGAACCCAGATGTGAAGTTAAATTAGAACTTCCTTCATTTTCAGGGGCATGAGCTACCAACTGAAAAAATAAAAGGCACTATGTTACTCAAACGGCTAAATTGGTCTGTCACCAAGGTCGTAGGAAAACTCCCCCTGCAAACGGTTCTGATTGTTCCCTTCATTGTCCAAATCTCCGCCACAGTGGGATTGGTCGCTTATTTCTCATTTAAAAATGGGCAACAGGCGGTGAATGATCTTGCCAATCAGTTGATGAACCAGGTGAGCGATCGCACTGGGCAACACCTTGAATCTTATACTGAGCTTCCCCAAAAAGTTGCACAAGTCGTTGCCGATGACTTGGAATTAGGAAAAATCAACCTAGACTCCCAGAACTTGCAAGGTTTGGACGCTTATTTTCTCAAACGAATTAAGACATTTAATTCCGTTAGTTTTATTTATACAGGTAACGAACAAGGCAAGTTTATCGGTGCAGGCCCAGTTAGGCGAGATGGCACGCTTTCCTACATTATCGAAGTAACCGACAGTACAACCAACGGTAGTTATGTTTCTTACGGCACAGACAACCAAGGAAACCGCACCAAACAATTAAATGTTGTTCCCAACTACGATCCGCGCCGTCGCCCTTGGTATAAAGCAGCTGTCCAAAAAGGTAAAGCAACGTGGAGCGAAATTTATGCCTTTATTGGGGAGGCAAACAAAGGACTGACCATTACGGCAGCAATGCCATTTTCTAACCAATCTGGTAAGTTAAGCGGGGTGACTGCTGTTGATTTGTACTTAAACGATATTAATATGTTTTTGCAGCGTTTAAGTATTAGTCGCTCCGGCAAGATATTCATTTTAGAACCAAATGGATTATTAGTAGCTAGTTCAAGTAATCAGGCAAACTACACCGTAGTTAATGGGCAAGTACAACGAATTCCAGTATCGGCGAGCAAAGATCCGCTGATGCGGGCAACCGTTCGCTATTTAACAAAACAATTGGGTAGTTTCGACCAGATTAAAAATACTCAACAGCTGCAAATCAAAGAAAACAACCAACGCCAATTTGTGCGTGTAACCCCCTGGAAAGATGATTTTGGCTTAAATTGGTTCATAGTAGCCGTTGTTCCAGAAGCGGATTTTATGGGGCAAATAAACACCAATAACCACAAAACTATTCTGTTTTGTATTTTGGCTTTAATTGGCTCTATAGTCATAAGCATGAAAACTGCCTCTTGGGTGACTAAACCGATTCTTAGGCTGAATAATGCCGCCAAGAAAGTTGCGAAAGGAGAGTGGGATAAAACGGTTGAAATTGACCGTTCTGATGAAGTTGGCGAACTTGCCAAGTCTTTCAATCAAATGGCGAAAGAACTGCAAGTATCTTTTACAGAGATGAAAAGCTTAAATGAGGCACTGGAGAAGAGCGAGCAGCGAATAAATCAACTGTTGGAGGCGTTACCTGTTGGAGTTGCTGTGATCAATCGGGATGGCATTTCCTATACAAATCAGATGGGAAAGCAGCTATTGGGTACAGATATAATTTTCGACACGAGACAGGAAAATCGCTCTGCTATCTATCAAGTTTATCTTGCGGGAACTGACCAACTTTATCCGGGCGAGCGCCTCCCCTGCGTCCGATCGCTTCAGGGAGAAGCGGTCATGGTGGATGATATGGAAATTCGTCGAGATGGAATGGCGATCGCTTTGGAGATGCGAACAGTTCCGGTATTTGATAGTCAGGGGAATGTTGCCTACGCCATTACCGCTTTTCACGATATTAGTGATCGCAAACAAGCCCAAAAAGCACTGCAAGAAAGCGAACAACGCTATGCTGCTTTAGCAAAAGCAGCCCCTGTCGGAATTTTTCGCCACGATGCCCAAGGCAATTGCCTGTATGGGAATGAGCGCAGTTTTGAAATGATCGGAGTTTCTCAAGAAGAAGCTTTTGGGGCGGGTTGGGCGAAGAATCTACACCCCGGCGATCGCGATCGCGTCATCGCTACTTGGTATAACTTGGTACAGCGAGATATCCCCTTTAAATGCGAGTACCGCTTTGCGCGACCGGATGGCAGCGTTCTCTGGGTATTTGGGCAAGCGATCGCCCAAAAAGATGCTGATGGCAATGTCATTAGTTACATAGGAACTATCACCGATATTACGGAGCGCAAACAGGTAGAAGCTGCCCTGCAAGAAAGCGAAGCCAAGTTCCGTCGCCTTGCAGAGAATTTACCTGGTGTTATTTATCGCTACGTGCTGCATCCTGACAAAACACACGAATTTACCTATGCCAGCCCAGGCACTGAGGAACTCTACGAACAAAAACCAGAGGCTCTGGTGCAGGATGCCCGACTTGTGTTTGATATCGTCCATCCTGATGATATCGCGCCTCTATTAGAAAGCATTACGGTGTCAGCGCAGACCCTACAGCCTTGGTTAATGGAGTATCGCATTATTACTCCCTCCGGTCGCCTCAAGTTGGTACAAGGCTCCTCCCGCCCCGAACGGCAGCCCAATGGCGATATCGTCTGGGATGGTTTGCTCATTGATATCACCTCTCGCAAACAGGCAGAACAACTCTTAGCCGATTACAACCTAACTCTAGAACTCCAGGTTGCTGAACGCACGGCTCAACTAGCCCAAGCCAATGCACAATTACAGCAAGAAATTGCCGAACGCAAGCAGATAGAATTGTCATTACAAAACAGTAAACAAAAACTATCGGCAATTATAGAAAATGTTGGTGCATCTATTTACATCAAAGATTTAAACAGCAACTACATCTACGCCAATCGTTTATGCGTAGAGTTATTTGGCATTCCCGAAGCAGAAATTATCGGGACAAATGATTTCCAATTCTACTCAAAAGAGATGGCCCAATCAATCAGACAGAATGATAGGCAGGTTATTGAAAGTGGTGTTGTACTTCGTTTTGATGAAGTCGGTGTTGTTAACAACAAAGAGCGTCACTTTTTGGCTGTAAAAGTTCCCCTTAAACATCACGACGGCAGTATTTATGCCATCTGCGGGATTTCCACAGATATTACCGAAATAAAACAAACGGAAGCGGCATTGCGGCAATCAGAAGCCCGTTATCGCGCTATCCTCGAACAGCAGACGGAACTGATTGTCCGGTTATTGCCAGACGGCACGGTAAGCTTTGTCAATGAAGCCTTCTGTCGGTTTTTTGGGATAACACGGGAAGAACTCATTAACAATCACTACGAACCTGTTGTGTTTGAACAAGACCGCGAATATGTGGCTCAAATGATGAATTGCGTCAGTAAGGAAAATCCCGTCGTCACCAATGAAAATCGGGTGATTGCTCGCGGGGAGGTGCGTTGGACGCAGTGGATCAACCGGGCAATATTTGATGACTTTGGTCACATTGTTGAATACCAAGCAGTAGGACGGGATATTAACGATCGCAAACAAGTAGAAGAAGCACTGAGCGAAAGCGAAAAAAGATTTCGTGCTATCTTCGATCAAGCTTTTCAGTTTGTGGGGCTGCTTCAACCGGATGGAATTCTTTTGGAAGCCAACCAAACAGCCTTGGATTTTGCGGGCGCTATCCGATCGGATGTTGTCGGTAAGCCGTTCTGGGAAGCAAGATGGTGGACAATTTCCCCGGAAACGCAAGCACAATTAAAAGTAGCGATCGCCCAAGCTGCAAAAGGTGAGTTTATTCGTTATGAAGTTGACGTTTTGGGCCGAGAGGATCGGGTTCTTGCTATCGATTTTTCACTCCGTCCCATACTCGACGAAGCCGGAGAGGTGACACTACTCATCTCAGAAGGCCGAGACATTAGCGATCGCAAACGAGTACAACAAGAACTTCAACTAGCTCATGATGCTGCCGAAGCCGCCAACCGCGCTAAAAGCAGCTTCCTAGCCAACATGAGCCACGAATTGCGAACCCCCCTCAACGCCATTCTCGGCTTCTCCCAACTGCTAAATCGCTCCACAAATCTCTCTACCGAACAACAAGAAAATCTCGGCATCATTCATCGTAGCGGCGAACATCTACTCACCCTGATCAACCAAGTGCTTGATCTCTCCAAGATTGAAGCCGGACGCATGGCGCTTAATGAAAGTAACTTCGACCTCTACCGCTTACTAGCTGATGTCGAAAATATGTTTTCTCTAAAAGCCAAAGATAAAGGCTTACAGTTAATATTTGAACTTGCCTCTGATGTCCCCCAACATATTCGTACTGATGAAGTAAAATTGCGGCAAGTGCTGATTAACCTGCTCAGTAATGCTGTTAAATTCACCGCCCACGGAAGTGTGTCACTCAGAGTAAACTTGGAGGCTGAGAATAGTTCTGATTTCTCAATTTTGAATTCTCAAAACTCTTCTTCCCAAGCCCTAATCACCTTTGAAATTTCAGACACAGGAGTTGGTATTGCTGCCGATGAATTCCACAATCTATTTCAACCCTTCGTGCAAACCGTATCCGGTCAACAAGTTCAGGAAGGGACAGGCTTAGGATTAAGTATCAGCTACCAATTCATTCGCTTAATGGGAGGTGAAATGACCGTCATCAGTCGCGGCAAAGCCTTTACTCCCAGTTTGGCTGACTGGGAACTCAATATTTCAATTTCTAATAAAAATTCCGCCTTATCTCCCGCTTCCACAATCCAGCAATTTCCGCATAAATCGAAAGAAAACAAAACTACTAGACCTATACAAGGTACAACGTTTAAATTTGACATTTCAGCGGGCATTGTTGCCCCAAGCGAGGTTGAAAACCAGCACCAAAGCCGCCGCGTCATTGCCGTAGCCCCCAACCAACCTTGCTATAGAATACTCGTTGTAGATGACAATGATTATAATCGTCAATTGTTGATTAAACTCCTCAATTTCCTGAGCTTTGAACTGCAAACAGCAAACAATGGTTCCGAAGCATTAGAAATTTGGGAAAGGTGGCAACCTCACTTAATTTTGATGGATATGCGAATGCCAGTGATGGATGGTTATGAAGCGACTCGACGCATTCAAGCTAGGCAAAAAAGACTGGGGACAAGGGAAGGAAGATTTCCCAATTCCCAATTCCCGTCCAATCACCGTACAGTTATTATTGCCCTAACTGCTAGTGCCTTGGAATTTGAGGAAGCGGCTGTTTTAGAAGCGGGATGCGATGATTTTATCCGCAAACCTTTCCAAGAAGAAGAGATATTTGAGTCTCTACACAAACATTTAGGCGTATCCTTTATTTATGAGGAATCAACTGCTGTACCCAATGCAATTTCAGCCAAGCCGTTAGCGTTGAGTGCCGCCGATATCGCCGTTTTGTCTAAAGATTTATTGGCGAGGTTGCGTCAGGCGATCGTTGAGGGAGACTTGGAACAAATTACGGCACTCTTGGAACAAGTGCATCTACAAAATGAAGTTTTGGCAAATGCTCTACTTTCTTTAGCAAACCAATATCAATTTGATCAATTATTAACTTTACTTCAACCTGGGGGTAAAACATGAAATCAACAGAGGCTATTACATCTAAAGGTAATCTTTTAGTAGTAGATGATAACCAAGTCAATTTAAAACTGTTAACTCAAATTTTATCTAAAAATGGCTATAAAGTGAGAGTTGCCCTTAGTGGAAAGTTTGCCCTAAACTCTTGTCAGAGCAATCCTCCCGATCTAATTTTGCTCGACATCAATATGCCAGAAATGAATGGTTATGAAGTTTGCCAACATCTGAAAGCTTCAAAGCAAACTCGTGATATTCCAGTAATTTTTATCAGTGCTTTAGATGAAGCTATAAATAAGGTTAATGCCTTTACAGTTGGCGGAGTGGACTATATTACAAAACCTTTTGAGCCTTTAGAAGTTTTAGCTCGAATCGAGAATCAACTACGTCTGCGCGAACTCCAGTTACAAATGATAGAGCAGAATACACTACTGCAACAGCACCTAGACGCACGCCGACAAGCAGAAGTTGAAACTCGTCTTTTACTTGCAACAACCCAAGCCATTAGTCGCCATGATGACGTTCGCTCAGCTTTGCAAGCTGTCTTGCGTTTAGTGTGTATGACAATCCAATGGGATTATGGAGAAGCTTGGATTCCCGATGATAGCAAAGTTTTAGAATGCAGCCAAGCTTGGTATGGTAGCGAGGTTAGTTTATTTGAGTTTAAAAATCACAGCTTAACAGTGGCTTCTGCTCCCAATGTTGGGTTTCAAGGTAGAATTTGGGCATCAAAACAAGCAGAGTGGATAGAAGATGTTTTTATAGAAAAAGACCTATTTATTCGGTATCCTCAAATTGTTAAATTTGGCTTAAAATCCAGTTTCGGGGTTCCTATTATACTAGATAATGAAGTATTAGCGATTTTAATTTTTTTTAACAAAAATTTTGCGACCATCAATTCCCGGATTATAAATTTAGTAGCCGCAGTCGCGACACAGTTGGCTTCTTTAATTCAACGCAAGCAAACTAAAGAGATACTGCGAATTACGCAAGAACGCTATCACAGTATTGTTGAAAATGCGGTAGAGGGTATCTACCAAACTACACCTTGCGGACGTTACCTGAGTGCCAATCTAGCACTAGCAAAAATTTATGGCTACGACTCTCCGCCAGATTTAATGACAAGTCTCAAAAATGTCGAACAGCAGCTTTATGTAGACCCTAATCGGCGGCGCGATTTTAGTGAAGCAATGGAAGCAAACCATGCTGTACTCGGATTTGAATCTCAAGTTAATCGCAAAGACGGCAAGATTATTTGGATTTCTGAAAATGCTCGTGCAGTGCGTGACTCTAAGGGAAAGCTACTCTACTACGAAGGAACAGTTTCAGACATTACCGCCCGAAAAATAGCCCAACAACAAACCGAAAAACTCTTATTAAATATCTTGCCAAAGCCTATCGCTGAACGGTTACAAAAAAAACACCAGGTAATTGCTGATAGCTTTTCGGATGTTAGTGTCATGTTTGCCGATTTAGCAGGTTTTACTGATTTTGCTTCTCACCAAAGTCCCACCGAATTAGTAGAAATTCTTAATCATATTTTTAGTGATTTCGACTTATTATCTAAACAACACGGATTGGAAAAAATTAAAACAATTGGGGACGCTTACATGGTAGTTGGAGGGCTACCGATACCCCGATTAGATCATGTTGAAGCAACCGCGCAAATGGCACTAGATATGCAAGCTGCTCTTGCTAGATTCAACGCCCAAGCCAACGATGATTTTCGTCTGCGTATTGGTATTAATATCCGCCCGGTGGTAGCTGGGGTTATTGGTTTGAGTAAATTCAGCTACGATCTCTGGGGTGATACAGTTAATGTTGCTTCTCGTATGGAGTCAAACGGTATTCCCGGTGAAACTCAGGTAACAGCAGCAGTTTATGAGCGGTTAAAGGAAAAATTTATTTTTAAAGAACGAGGTACTGTACTAATTAAAGGTAAAGGGGAAATGAAAACTTATTTTCTTTTGGGTCGAAAGTAACTTTAGAATAATAATTAATCTAAGATATAGAATTCTTAGGTTGGGCTGAGCCATAGGGAAACCCAACCATTTATTAGATGATGTTGGGTTTCGTTCCTCAAACGCCACGCCCCTCAACGTGGGGAACGCAGCAGCGGGAGTGGCTCCCCAACCTATTTATTACTACCTATTACCATAAAAAACTTATGAATCAGGGGCAGCATTTTAAATCTAAAGCCAACATATTAGTCGTAGACGATACCCCTGAAAATATTACTTTATTAACTCAAATTTTGTCGAGTCACGGGTACAAAGTGCGAGTTTCTCCTAATGGCAAACTGGCTCTTGAATCTGTGCGTTCAAGTCCTCCTGAGTTGATTTTGCTTGATATTAAGATGCCGGACATGGATGGATATGAAGTTTGCCAGCGCCTAAAAGCTTCCAAGCAAACTTGTGATATCCCGACGATCTTTATTAGTGCTTTGGATGCAAATTTTGATAAAGTGACTGCATTTATGTTGGGTGGGGTGGATTACATCACAAAACCTTTTGAATATGTCGAGGTTTTGGCACGGATTGAAAATCAATTGCGTTTGCGGCGGTTTCAGTTACAGTTGCAAGCCCAAAATGCCCAATTGCAACTTTTGTTGACTACGACTCAAGCAATTAGTGAAGCTGCTGATGTGGAAGAGGCATTAGAAGCGATTTTGGCAAACGTTTGTCAAACTATTGGTTGGGATTTTGGGGAAGCTTGGATTCCGAATGAGGAGGGAACTGTAATCGAATACAGTCGCGCTTGGTATGCCAGCGATGTCCTATTGAATGAATTTCGACAGCAAAGCGAAACGTTTGGCTTTGCTCTGGGCGAGGGGCTTGTCGGACGGGTTTGGCTTTCTCAACAACTGGAATGGATAGCAGATGTTTCGCGGGAGAACAATCGGGTTTTTCATCGTAGTCGAATTGCTGCGGAAGCGGGACTCAAAGGTGCGCTGGGAATTCCGATTGCGATCGCAAAGCGGTGCGGATGCACTATCAAGTATCAAGTTCTGGCAGTATTGGTGTTTTTCCAAAGGCATGAAATGGCACCGGATGAGCGATCGCTTTCTCTGGTGAATGCGGTCGCAGCCCAATTTGGTTCGATGATTCAGCACAAAAAAGCAGAAGCGGCTCTCAGACAGGCAAACTTGAAATTAGAACGCCTTGCCAGTATAGATGGCTTAACCCAGCTTGCCAATCGTCGTCGTTTTGATGACTATCTCTCCCACGAATGGAAGCGGGCGACACGGGAACAACAGCCTTTATCCTTAATTTTGTTTGATGTAGACTATTTCAAACGATACAACGATTGCTATGGGCATCAGTCCGGCGATGATTGCTTGCAACAGTTGGCTAAAGCTGCAAGCCGTGCAGTTAAGCGTCCAGCAGACTTGGTGGCTCGCTATGGTGGCGAAGAGTTTGCGGCAATCTTGCCTAATACCTCTGCTCAGGGAGCAACCGCAGTGGCGCAGGCAATTCGCCTGGAGGTGCAACAACTTAAACTACCCCACGCTCAATCAAAGGTGAGGGACTACGTTACCCTAAGTTTGGGTGTTTCTAGCGCCATCCCTACTGAGGATTGTTTGCCGGAAACCTTAATTGCTATGGCGGATGAGGCACTTTATGAGGCAAAAAACCAGGGACGCGATCGCATTATTTTGAAAACGGATTGTTCGCGAACATCATTGACGAACAATCCTTAAGTCTTCTTGGTAGCGATCGCTATATGGACGAAGATTTGTGTTCAACAGTTGACTCAGCGATCGCGCGGTTCGACGATGGCAGCGCCTGAGTTGTCACTACATGAGCAGCATTGTCACCGTAGGCACCTGCCCCCACATTGCCTTTGATATGCTGCATTAGACTCGCCATTTCTATAGCATTCATGGCATAATTCCAGCCATTATTATTTTTGATACCCGCCCGTTCCAAGGCTTGCTGCATAGTATCCACTGTCAGGATGCCAAAAATTATCGGCACCCCAGTTTGAAACCCAGCGGCGGCGATTCCCTTAGAGACTTCCGAGGCAACATAATCAAAGTGGGGAGTTTGACCCCGGATGACTGCGCCCAGGCAAATTATGGCATCGTATCGGCGCGAGAGCGCCAACTGGTTAGCCACCAGAGGCACCTCGAAACTACCAGGCACCCAAACATAGTCAACTTGAGTGCCTTCAGGATTGACATCAATGCCGTGGCGCTTCAGACAATCTTGGCAACCCTCTAGCAGTTTGGTTGTCACCATGTCGTTAAAGCGACCAATGACGAGTGCAAACCGCAGGGATTGAGTCTGAGTAAACGTTCCCTCGAAAACTGCCATGTTTTTAGATATCAGCTTTTTATCTGTGGTCTGTGGTCTGTGGTCTGTGGTCACTCGTCAGTTATCTGTAAGCGTTGGAACGTTTCCGTGACCACTGACCACTGAATAACTGTGACTTTTAAACTACAAAAAAGCTCAGGCCCCCGGTCAGAAGTACCAACGCAATCCAGGCACCAGAACCGAGGACAATAAGCCGTTTCGATTGATCCCAGTTCTGAGGTGAGGCATAGGCGACTGGGACACCAATGACCATAATGAATGACAACAAAACTAAAGCACCTAGTACCAACTGAAATAAAATTGTCATCTCTTCTTCTCCCAAGACAGCGACGGGCTGGCTAAAATTAACCGCGATTAGTAGTACCGTATCAAAAAAAGGCTCTCATGCAAAAGGCTCTCATGCAAAAAAGAAACATACGTATTGGTCATTGGGAAAGGACTAAGGACTATTGGTGTCAACTTAATGTTAGCTTGGCGGTTGAAACCGCAGCTATACAAACAAAACCCGCGCAGGCGGGTTATAAGAATCTTGATCAGAGCCTTAGCCAAGGCAGACGGACTTCGTTTTTGTAGCCGCGAATTCCATTCGCCAGGGCTTAAGTTGACACCACTGGACTAAGGACTAATGCCTAATGACTAAGGACTATTGAGTATTAACTATTAAGTAATGATTATGCACCTAATTTTGTGCCACACAACAGCGGATTTTGACGCTTTGGCAGCGGCGGTGGGGCTAACGAGCCTTTCTCCGGGAGCGAAAATCGTGCTGACTGGCGGAAGTCATCCAGCAGTGCGGGATTTTTTGGCATTGCATCGGGATGAGTATGCGTTGATCGAAAGACGGTCTGTTCGTCCGGAACAGATTCGGTCGATAACAGTGGTGGATACTCAAAAGCGCGATCGCATTGGTAAAGCCGCCGAATGGCTCGATTTACCAGATTTGGCGGAAGTTGTCGTCTATGACCATCACCAAGACATTGAAAGCGATATTCCCGCCACTAGCACCTATATCGACCGCGTAGGAGCCACGACGACTTTAATTGTAGAACAGCTAAAGCAGGCAGAAATTCAGCTTTCCGCCTCAGAAGCGACGGTGATGGCTTTGGGGATTCACGTTGATACTGGTTCGCTGACTTATGAGGGAACGACAGCCAGAGATGCGATCGCATTAGCTTGGTTGATGGAACAAGGGGCAAGTTTGTCCGTAATCGCCCAGTACGTCGATCCCGGCTTGTCTCCCCAATTGCAGGAATTATTCGCTTCGGCGCTGGACAAGTTGCAATCAACTGTTGAGGACTATAAAGTTTCCTGGGTGCTGCTGCAAACTGCTGATTTTGTGCCTGGATTGTCAAGCATTGCCTCTCGACTTATTGATATTACCGAAAGTGATGCTTTGTTGCTGGCAGCTACGTTTCCAGTAGGAGATCCTGGTGAAGAAAGATTGACTGTGATTGGGCGATCGCGTATTGAAGGCACCAATCTCAATGAATTGTTCCAACCGTTGGGCGGTGGCGGACATTCTCAAGCTGCATCAGTGGCAACTCGCGGAGTCGATCCCCAAGCAACTCTCGAACGGTTAGTAAATGAACTTATCGCGCAAATTCCCCAGCCACCCACGGCGCGAGAATTAATGTCATCGCCAGTCCGGACGATTCGCCCTGACACCACAATTGAGCAAGCTCAGCGTATTTTATTACGTTACGGGCATTCTGGTCTGTGTGTGGTAGAAGCTCAACACGAGAGTGGAAGAGTGGGAGAAACCCCAATCCCCAATCCCCAATCCCCAATCCCCCTAGTAGGAATTATCTCCCGGCGAGATATCGATCTGGCGCTGCATCACGGCTTTAGTCATGCACCAGTCAAAGGCTACATGACTACGAATTTAAACACGATTACCCCGGATACCTCACTGCCAGAGATTGAGTCCATCATGGTGACTTACGATGTCGGACGCTTGCCAGTTTTAGAAAATGGGCAGTTGGTGGGAATTGTCACGCGCACCGATGTTTTGCGCCAATTGCACCAAGGTAGGACTGAGGAACGAGGACTGAAGACTGAGTACAATAAAACACTCAACACTCAAGAGGCAATATATCGCGTCTCTACATCATTCAGCACTCAGTTACGCGATCGCCTTGCGCCTCCTCTGTGGGAATTCCTCGCCAAAGCGTCCGAACAAGCCCAAAAACGCGGTTGGCATTTATACCTTGTCGGCGGTGCCGTGCGAGATTTATTACTAGCCGATCCTGATGAAACTTTGTTGCTGTCAGATATCGACATGGTGGTTGATGGCTTCCACCGTTCCGCTGATGTCGGTGCTGGTGTGGAACTAGCTAAGGCACTCCAAAATACTTACCCTGAGGCGCGTCTGGAAGTCCACGGTCAATTTCAAACTGCGGCGCTGTTGTGGCACCTCGATCCAGTGTTAGACTCTCTCTGGGTGGATATTGCCACGGCGCGGACAGAGTTTTATCCTTACCCGGCGGCGAATCCGGAAGTTGAGGCTAGTTCGATTCGCCAAGACTTATATCGGCGGGATTTCACTATCAATGCTTTAGCTGTAAGACTTACGTCACCTCGTGCAGGTGAATTGTTGGATTTTTTTGGCGGTTTGCGGGATTTGCGAGCGCGTCAAATTCGCGTTCTCCACGCCAATAGTTTTATCGAAGATCCTACCCGAATTTATCGTGCGGTGCGGTTTGCGGTGCGGCTAGGATTTCAGCTTGAAACCCAGACGGAACGCTATATCCGCTATGCGTTAGACAGTGGAATTTACGAGCGATCGCTTATCGAAAATAGTAAAGCACCCGCCCTACAAACACGGCTTAAGGCAGAGCTGAAATACATCTTACAGGCTCCCTACTGGAAAGGGGCTTTAAAGTTACTGGGCGATCTAGAAGCGCTCAAGTGCCTGCATTCTACCCTAGAACTAGATGACCAGTTGTGGAAGCAAGTGCGTTTACTAGAGCGGTGTCTACGTCGCTTCGATCCTGAGAAAACCCTTGACCATTGGCAGATGCGGCTGGAAGTTTTAATTGCTCACCTCGCGCCGGAATATCGCCCGAAAGTCGCCAAAAATCTCCAGCTACCCGATGACACTATCAAGCGGCTACAACAGATGGATCTGGATCAAGCTAATGTCGCGGAATCTTTGCCAGCGTGCATTCGCCCCAGCGAAATTACGCGAGTGCTGAAGCAATACGGGTTGCCAACTTTGATTTTAATTGCTGTGCAGAGTCAGCGTCCGATTCGGCGGCTTATTTGGCAATATCTCACCCAATATGCTCATATACAGCCGCCGTTGAATGGTAACGACCTGAAGGCATTGGGCTACAAGCCGGGGCGCGAGTTCAAGCAAATGCTGGATCATCTCTTAGCGGCAACTCTTGACGGAGAAATACGCGATCGCGCTGATGCCGAAAGTTTCCTCGCAAAGTATTATCCACTTTAAAGCCACACCAAAACCCGGTAGATTTGTCGGATAAAATTAAAAGCTCGTAATTATAAGTTAAAAATCCTTCCTTTAACTTATAATTCTTAATTTTTAATATATAATCGCTTTGCTTGGCGGTAGCATAGTTGGGAACACCGTAACAATTACTTAATGAACTTAACGGCTGGCGCAGTCCTGAAGAACGGCAAATATATACTAGGCACCCCTCTGGGTCAAGGTATCTTTGGGATTACCTACCGGGCGACTCATGCCAAATCAGGGCAAACGGTCGTCATCAAAACCCTCAATGAGAGCCTATGGACTCATCCCAATTTTGAGCGATTTAGGCAGCAATTTGAGAGTAGCGCCCGTCGCCTTGCTAAAGTCAAGCATCCTCACCTGGTTAGGGTTCTCGACCTTTTTCAAGAGTCCCGACAGTCTTTTATCGTAATGGAGTACATCGAGGGGCAGACTCTGGCGGAAATCACAGATATTAAGCCGCTGCCAGAAGAAAAAGCCATAGACTATATTCGTCAAATTGGCAATGCCCTGAGTTTAGTCCACAAAGCAGGTTTACTGCACCGGGATATCAAACCGCAAAACATCATCCGCCGTCAGGGTACTGATGATGTGGTGCTGGTAATTGGTATTGCCGGAGAGCTTACACCAGGAATGATCCAAACTCACGCCAGCTTGGTGAGTCCTGGTTATGCCGCAATTGAACAGTATTTTCCCAAGAAAAAGCGTACTCCAGCAACAGATATTTATGCTTTGGCGGCAACTCTGTATTGCTTGCTGACAGGTGAACCCCCGATTCCGGCATCGTTAAGAGAGAAAATTCCTCTGCCAGATTTGCGACAGTTGCAACCAAATTTGGGCGAAAAAGCGATCGCTGCCCTTGGGAGTGGCTTGGAAATGAAAGCCGAATCTCGTCCCCAAACGGTAGAAAATTGGCTAGCCCTGCTGCCTTCTAGCAGTATCCCAGAGATTCCCCCAATACCCGTCCTGCCTCAGCCAGCCCCCAGCCCCCAGCCCCCAGCCCCACAGAAGCAGAAACAAGAACAAGATATTACCAAAGGGGTGAACTGGAATTTAAGCCCAAAATTGGCAGGAAAATCCCGCCCCTACAAAACACAAGTCAGCACAGCCCCGAAAAAAGCAAAAACTCCAGTAAAGACGAAGCGCCCCATCGCCCCAGTCAAACTGAAAATATCCTTACCGAACGTTAAACCTCAAGAGGCAATTCATCGCCTCTCTACAAAACTCAGTAAGGTAAAGATTACCCCAGCCCTACCAAACTTAAAACCGCCAAAGCTCACCCCACCCAAGACGTTAATAATGACAGCTGCGATCGCTACCTGTGCTGGTGCTGGGTTTGGCTTGGCAATTCGCTATCATGCCGCCATATCACCCGGTTCTTCTATCCTACACACCGAGCAATCCTTTCCCGCCCGCAACGACTGGCCGATCTCAGATATCCCTGAGCCTACTCCTCAAAATAGCTTGCTATCACCGCCATCTGCTATTGTCATCCCAGTGGCACCTGCTCCAGTGACACTGCCATCTGAGCTGCAACCTCAGCTATAGGTAGTATTGAGAGCAATCAAGTTATAATTTGTAGCGGACGCACATTAAAATTTTCCATGAATAATCCTGTAGTTCATGCCTTTTTTGTTGGCAGAGCAGTGGCGGAAGCAGTTAACGAGCAGGTAGAGAACGCTCTAACCAATGCTTTTTCGGAAATTGGTAAATTTGATGCCGAACAACGAGAGTCTCTACGGCAATTTACCATAAAAGTCACCGAACGCTCGGACGCTCAAATGGAAACTGTCATGCGGGGGCGAACCACTACAACCATTGTGCCGCAGGGTAGCCAGCCTGTAGATATGCAAGCGACAATTGATGAACTCAGAGCAGAAGTTGCTCGTTTCCGTTCCGAGTTACAACGCTATCGCAGCCGTTCTGTGTGAATGTGTAGCACAGGCATCTCGCCTGTGTGTTCTGAGTAAAAATTCAGTTTTGTTGGTTGTTAATTATCCAAATCAAAACTCAAAACTCCATTTCTGTGCGCCAAGACCTTTAATAAACCAAGTTTTTAGGAATCCGAGTGTCAGCCTATCCTAGTGACCCTGTGAAATCCAAGGCAAAAGCGGCTGTTGTGACAAGTAAACAGCGGGCTGTCGGTAAAGCCCACACGGATCAGGCTTACCGATGGAGTAGCGATCGCTATTCCCGCCAACGCCGCTTTATAGACATTTGGGGCTTTGTTTTAAGCCTCATGTTTAGAATCTGGCGCTACAACAAATCTTGGAGCTATCCCGGCGGAATCACCGAGGCAAAACAAGCCCAAAGACGCACAGCGCAAGCAATCTGGATTCGAGAAACTTTCTTGGATTTGGGCCCGACTTTCATTAAAGTCGGGCAGCTGTTCTCTACCAGAGCCGATTTGTTCCCCTCAGAATATGTAGAGGAACTTTCCAAGCTGCAAGATAAAGTACCCGCTTTTAGCTACGAACAAGCAGTAGCGATTGTTGAAAAGGATTTAGGGAAAAAAATCCCAGAGCTTTACAAAAGTTTTGACCCAATTCCCCTCGCCGCAGCTAGTCTGGGGCAAGTACACAAAGCAACTCTACATAGCGGCGAAGAAGTCGTAGTCAAAGTACAGCGTCCAGCATTGCGGCAGCTGTTTAACATTGATTTGCAAATCCTCAAAGGAATTGCCCGTTTCTTTCAAAATCATCCAGAGTGGGGCCGGGGCCGCGACTGGTTGGGAATCTATGAAGAGTGCTGCCGAATTCTCTGGGAAGAAATTGATTACCTAAATGAAGGCAGTAACGCCGATACATTTCGTCGTAACTTTCGCGCCTATGATTGGGTAAAAGTACCACGTGTTTACTGGCGGTATACGTCTCCACGGGTGGTGACTTTGGAGTATATTCCAGGGATTAAAATTAGCCACTATGAAGCCTTAGAAGCAGCTGGACTAGACAGGAAGGAACTCGCTCAAATGGGCGCAAGAGCTTACCTGCAACAACTCCTCAACGACGGGTTTTTTCACGCCGACCCTCACCCAGGAAATATAGCAGTAAGTGCTGAAGGTTCCTTGATTTTCTATGACTTCGGGATGATGGGACGCATCAAGTCCAATATCCGCGAACAACTAATGGAAACGCTTTTTGGCATTGCCCAAAAAGATGCTGACAGAGTAGTAACATCTCTGGTCGAACTGGGGGCTTTAGCGCCAACAGACGATATGGGGCCAGTACGGCGCTCGGTTCAGTATATGCTGGATCACTTCATGGATAAGCCGTTTGAAAACCAATCAGTAGCTGCCATTAGCGAAGACCTCTATGAAATTGCCTACGACCAACCGTTTCGCTTCCCAGCAACTTTCACCTTTGTGATGCGAGCGTTCTCTACTTTAGAAGGTGTAGGAAAGGGCTTAGACCCAGAATTTAACTTTATGGAGGTTGCAAGACCTTTTGCAATGCAGATTATGACAGAGAGTAATGGAAGCGATCGCAACAGTTTTCTCAATGAACTGGGGCGTCAAGCAGCTCAAGTCAGCAGTTCAGCTTTGAGTTTGCCCCGGCGCATTGAAGATACGATTGAAAAATTAGAGCGCGGCGACCTGCGAATTCGGGTGCGATCTATAGAATCAGACCGGATTATGCGGCGGATGAGCAGTATTCAGCTCTTAACCAACTATACTTTACTAATCAGTGCTTTCACCCTGTCAGCCACCATCCTATTCGTTAATGGTCATGTCGGGCTGGCGGTGGCAGTTATTCTGGTTTCAGTGGCTCTGGGGTTTGTCCTGATCCGCCAGCTCATGCGCCTCGACCGATTTGATCGTATGTTTTGATTACTGTAAAGTAAAGTTGCTGATGCCAGCGGATCATTTATGATATGTCGCTTCACGGGCCTCTCCGATCCGGGACTTGTTCGTTCCGTAAACCAGGATGATTACCACATCGATCCTGATGGGAGATTTTTCATCGTTGCTGATGGCATGGGAGGACACGCAGGAGGCCAAGAGGCGAGTCAAATCGCTACTCACGCCATTCATACCTATTTGAATGAGCATTGGCATTCAAGTGAGTCTTCTCAAGCTTTATTAGAAAAAGCCTTTTTCGAGGCGAATCACGCCATAATTCAGGATCAAGACGATCATCCAGAGCGCTCAGACATGGGTACGACGGGCGTAGTGGTGGTTTTCCGGGAAAATCAGTCCTGGGTAGCTCATATTGGGGACTCTCGCCTTTATCGCCTCCGAAGCTCCAAGCTAGAGCAAATTACTGAGGATCATACCTGGGTAGCGCGAGCGATGAAAGCAGGGGAATTGACCCCAGAACAAGCTAAGATGCACCCCTGGCGTCACGTTTTGTCCCAGTGTCTAGGTCGTAAGGATTTGCGTCAGATTGATATCCAACCAATGGATGTGCAAGCGGACGACAAGCTGTTGCTGTGTAGTGACGGACTCACCGAAGAACTTTCGGATAATCTGATTGGGACTTACCTTAAATTGCCCTCCTTGGAAAAGGCAGCCGAGAACCTCGTTCAGGCGGCTAAAGATAAAGGGGGTAGAGACAATATCACCGTGGTGATTGTGGCACTTGACTCCTCAAGCGGTGATTAGTCATTAGTCAGCTACCTATAACTAGAGCTAACAGCTCAGCACATATGACTGAGTAGATTTACTCAGTCATATGTTCGTACTGAGCAATTTTGCCTTTGACAACTTGATAAAACTACATCAGCCCTGGAATTAAAGTCTCCGGGCTGATTTTCATTCTTTTGGTATAACAGAAGTACACACGAAGACAGATGGGCATTTTGTCAAATAATTGTTATCTTTCGTAATAAGAGCAGAAACAAAACCTGTTCGCCCCCGTCAAGCCTTACTACTTCGGTGCTTCATCTACTAAACAACACACTCACTCTAAAGTTGGAGTTAGCTATGAACCAGCCTATACAACTGTCTCTGGAACAACAATTCAGTATTCGCTCTTTTGAAACTCAGGTGGAGAATATGAGCCGGGAGCAGGCTCAGCACTTCTTGGTCAAGCTCTACGAACAAATGATGATGCGCGAAGCGACATACAAGCATCTTCTAAAGCACCAATGGGGCTTAGAGCCAAATGCTCAATTTGAGTAGAGCATCCCGTGTCGCAGTAGGCGACCTCCGTCTCTTGCTTTGTTCCAAGAAGGAAAGAAGCTGGGGATGCCGGGGCGTCAACTTTAGTTCAAGTTTCGATAAAGCGTATTTTTTAAAACTGTTTACGGTTAAAACCGCTGCTTATTTTATTTGCTGAAGTACAAGATTAGATTTTTTGATTAGTTTGTTCAATTACGCACTTCAGCAAGAAAATATTCCGGTCTGGAATTTGGAAGTTGCTTAATTTACACCAATCTTTTAGCTAAAAACTCAAACACTGTTGGTTGGTTTGAGGTAACGAAACTAAAACCTAAACGCATTTTTGAGTGCTGGGTAACAAAGAACCAAAGGCCGAACCTACAATTATTTTTAACTTTTTATCATCCTGAGATATCTGAAGAATAATCTGATGTTTGAATAGATTCAAGCTTGATCAGAATCTTCGGCTTTAGCTTCTCGAACTCCTGCTTGAGAAGACTTTTACTCATCTGCGGTTGGGCTGCTGATACTAAAGTCTGACTGGTATTTGCCCATTCTTGCAGCATTTGACGTTGCAGAGGGGCAATCGTGGAAGTCATCACATTGGCACAGCGAGGGGGTTCTTCTAGGGCAAAGAACAAAATACGGTAGCACCCGCTTTCGCCTAACTGTCGCACCATTTGCTGACCCATTGGGGTTTTTAAATCTAGGTAGCAAGAGAGCCAACGTGGGCCAAGTTCGCGGTTGTAGAGGGCGGTAATCCACAGCAGCATTGGATGGGGAGACATCAAAAACAGAAACTGGTTGTAGCGAGTGCTGATGACACGATTGTGAATTTCTTGTTTGTGCAGCATTACCCAGAGGGTTGCTAAACTCTCTTGGCTAGTGCGAAGCAGATGGGGAAATACAATTTCTGCAATGGGTTTGTTTTTGGGCCAGGAAGTTAAGCGACAGACTTCATCAGCTGAGGGTAGATGCTTGGGTTTAGGCTCAGCGACAACTGGTAGTTTGGATAAAACTGCACCAATGCGCTGACCAAGTTGCCGACCTTGACCAAAGCGTTGTTCTAAAGGTTGTAATGCTTGTAGGACTTGCGCGGCGGTTTGCGGGCGATCGCTTGGTGCTTTGGCTAGACAGCTAAGTACCAAAGTTTCTAGTGCCTTTGGCAATTTTAAATCCGGGTTAACTGACTCAAAGGTTCTAGGAGGTATGAAATGATGGGCTTTGTACCAACCGCCAAATGAGTGAGTTTCGGCCATTAAGGGCATTTCACCTGTGAGCATTTCAAACATCATTACGCCCAGACTGTAAATATCAGAGCGATTATCGAGTTCTCTACCTTCCATTTGCTCAGGAGAACAATACGCCAGAGTACCCATAAATGAGTTGGTCTGAGAACTATCTGATTGGAGCAGTTTGGCGATGCCAAAATCTAAAATCTTGACCAATTCACCTAAAGTGGTGTCTTGAACGATGGAAATATTGCTCGGCTTAATATCCCGATGAATAATTGGGCAGAGTTCGCCATCTAAAAGAATGCCTTGGTGAGCGCGCTCTAAACCTAAACAAATTTGGCGAGTTATATTTAAAAACCTCGGCACGGATAGGGGACGATCTCTGAGAACGTCGCTCAGGCTATCTCCTTGGAGAAATTCCATCACGTAGAACGGAATTTCGGTTTCGTCTACGCCATAATCTCTGACTCGGACAATGTGTATGCTTTGTTCTCCTAATACAGCGCAGATGGTGGCTTCTCGCTCGAAGCGATCGCGCATTTTTTGATTCAGCAGTGTCTGGGAGAGAAACTTGACGGCTACGGTGACACCTCCCAGTAACATATCTTTGGCTTGATAAACTCTGCCCATTGCGCCTTTACCTACCAACTCCACGAGTTGATAGCGATTGGCAAGTAAGCGACCATTGTTGGGATCTGGCGTCATAGTTAGGCTCCTAAAACGCGGAGCATCTGTCGGGGAGGGATTGGGGACTGGGGATTGGGGATTGGGGACTGGGGGAGAAGATCAATTACCAATTCCCAATTTCCAATCCAAAATGGTATAACGGCTTTTACCAAAAACGAGGAAGTTTCAAGTCTTAACGACAGGACTTACACCGCATCATTTATTTACCCTAATCCTTCTAGGTAAGGAGGCGAGGGCGTAGATTCTAAAAGATGAAAGCTTAAGGGCCAAGCCTCAAGTCTATAAAATGAAACGGTTATGAGTTTTTAGACAAAGAGCGAGGAAAAACTAGAGGTGGAAATTTACTGGTTGATATTTCATACTTTAATATTTCACACTTTATACTTCACACTTTATACTTTTTGCTGACTGCCCGCACCCCAAAGCGAGTGAGCGATTAAGAATAGTTTGATTCTGGCAGACGCTCTAGGGTACCCTCCATCGTGCTGGTTAAAAAATGACCAGCCATGATGCCACTGGATAGGTAGTAGGTGTTGTCGTTCATCCTGTGCAGGGTTTCAAAGCCACTGCGCCGTTGGCGATCGCCTAATACCCAGTAGCGCTGAACAATTGATTCTGGCGTAACCCAGCCCTCGCCTTCAACGCGACCTAAGACGTTGTGCTGTAGAACAAAGGTATATTGGCGATCGCCTGCATCAAAACGCCCGCGATACTGCAAAGAAATTTCCTGGCGCTCGGTACTAGGAAAGCTCAGCATTGTCACCATTGTGAACCAATTTTCTCTACCCCAAGCTACTAAGGTTCTGCCTCTCACGGTGATTGGCATCTCGTTGCGCTCCAGCCAAGTTCCCTGTAGCCTCCAGCGTCCTGCCTCCATTAAAAACGTGTGACCCACGCTTGTCTACCTTGCTGCCTATATGAAACACCGCCAGGAACTATTCTTCCGTTGCAGGCAATACGGTTGGGATCGGGAGTGGGTTCAGGGAAGAGTGGGAGAGCGGGAGAATTTTTGAACTCAACCTCTGACACTCTCATCCCATGATGCCACCACCTCTAGATATCCAAATTAACCCTATTGCCGTTCCCGGATAAAATTAGATTAAAAGCGGCAAGTAAATTTAGTATAACCGGACTATTGTGACGAACAATCCCATATACTTTTGTGGCTTTATGCCCTCGCTGATTTTAGTATTATTACTCACGAGAGCGAAGAACTGGGATTGTACAGACGCGATTTATTGCGTCTGTTGTTTTGAGTTTTGAATTAATAATTCCTCACCTTGCGTCTTTTGAGTTGTGGGGAAGATGGACATCGCCCAGCAGCACTGCTTTATCAGCACCTGTGACTTGGGGAAGGTTGCCGGGAATTCCTAGATTACGCCAGTATGCTAAAACGGCGAAGGCGATCGCTTCTTTAAAATCGGCGCTCACACCAGCTTCATCCGTTGTTAACACCGGAACAGGCTCCAGAATTGCTTGTAGGCGTTGTTTTAAGTAGAGATTGCGGCTACCGCCACCACACAATAACACCTCGTCGGGCATCCGAGGCAGAAAAGTCCGGTAGCTGTGAACAATTGACGCCGCGGTGAGTTCAGTCAGCGTTGCCAACAAGCCAGCGGTACTAAGCTCATAAGCCGAAGCGTCTGCTATACAGTGTTGTAAATATTCAAAGCTAAATAGCTCTCGACCCGTAGATTTGGGGGGTGACTGCTGGAAGTAGTCTTGGGTTAGCCATTGGTCAACCAACGCCTTACAGGGAGTACCTGTTGCCGCCCACGCACCATCTTGATCGTAGGTTTTGCTTCCATTGGTAAAATGCTGCACCGTTAAGTCTAGAAGCGCATTTCCCGGCCCAGTGTCCCAGCCTCGGATGTCTTCTAGCCAGTTGCCCTGACGCGCTGGTAGATAAGCGACATTACCGATACCGCCGATATTTTGGACACATCGGTGCTTGTCGGGGTGGCTCAATAAATAAGCATCTACTGCTGGTACCATAGGCGCACCTTGTCCACCGACGGCAATATCCGCAGCCCGGAAATTATTTACAGTTGGAATGCCTGTCAGATGGGCAATTAAGGCACCCCGACCTAATTGCAAACTGTACCCCATTTTGGATTTTGGATTTGGGATTTTTTTTAATCCAGAATCTAAAATCGGCAATTCCAAATCGTCTGTGGGCGGGCGGTGGTATACGTTTTGTCCGTGGGAGCCAATTAATTCGGCGGTCGGGTTGCCGTTTTGGATGTTTTGGGCGGCTTGTGCAAAAGCGTATGCGATCGCATCATCTAATTGGGCAAATTCTGCCATTGACAAAGATGCCCCGCCACAAACCTCTAGAATTTGCTTGGACAGGGCATCTGGGTAAGGATAAGTAGCTCCAGCTAACAGAGCCACTTCTATATCCAAGTCTTTACCAGAAATTTCCACTAAAGCAGCATCAATACCATCTACTGATGTGCCGCTTATCAAACCAATTACGCGCATCATTTAAGCAATCAGAACTGAAATACCTTTTTAATTTTCCCTACTCGCTGTGCCAAATTCAAATTAATTCTATCTACTTGTAATGAAAACTATATTTTAGAAATGTGCAATATTAATTGGTAAACCGCTACATTCAGAGGGCAGCCCATGACCTCAGCCGAGACACCATTTGCCGTCGGTTTCACCCTTCCCGACCACACCCAGTTACCAGAGTCGGATGGCAAATTTGTGAAAAATTTTCAAGAACCACCTCTATGGAATTTCCCTGGTTGCGTTGGTGGGATGCTCAGGGAAACTTGGTGCTGGATGGTACAGAAATCGCACAATTGGCTCAGGCTCAATCTCAGATGGAACGCGCTGAACGCTTAGCAGAACGGTTAAGAGCTATGGGCGTTAATCCCGATGAGCTAACTTAGGCGATTGGTAATTGCAAGTAGCTAGGAGTTAAGAGTTAATAACTCCTAACTTTCCATCACCCATCACATCAGATTTAGAGGGTCAACATCAATTGTCAAGCTGACTGAGGACGGGCAAAGAAGACGCAATTGATTAAAATCGGGCAAATGTGGCAGCGAATCCGGCGCAAACTTCAGCATAATTTGCCATCTGTATCGATTCGCCACCCGTAAGATACTAGCGGGTGCTGGCCCTAATATCTCGTAACCAGTGCTATCCTCATCTTTCTGAGTAAGTGTCGCTGCCAACATTTCGGCAGTTTCCTGAACTTGGGCGGCATCAGTGCTGCTTAGCCGCAACAGAATTAAACGCCCGTAGGGGGGATAGTTCAGCGCCTCTCGTTGTTGTAATTCTGTCTCGATAAAAGACTGGTACTCGTGACGGCGTACTGCCTGAATTACTTGATGCTCTGGGGTGTAAGTTTGAATAATTACTCGACCGGGGTCATTGCCTCGACCAGCACGACCTGCAACTTGTGTCAAGGTTTGAAATGCTCTTTCTGAAGCTCGGTAGTCGGGTAGATTTAGCAAACCATCGGCAGCGACAACTCCCACGAGTGTCACCTGAGCTAAATCTAGACCTTTGGTGAGCATTTGAGTCCCCACTAACAAATCGGCTTCCCCATTAGCAAAGCGGGTCAGCAGGGTTCGGTGAGCGCCTTTGGTGCGGGTGGTGTCGCTATCGAATCGGATGAAACGCAATTGGGGGAAAGCTTGCGCTAATTCTTGGGCGACTCGCTGGGTACCGCTGCCGAAAAATTTCAGGTAGGGGGAACCGCATTCGGGACAGGATTGAGGATGCGATCGCACAAAGTTACAGTAGTGACATCGCAACAGTTCCGCCGCATCCTCATGGGTGTGGTGATACGCCAGAGAAACATCGCAGTGCGGACACTCCACCACATACCCACAGCTGCGACAAGAAACAAAGGTACTGTGTCCCCGGCGATGGATAAATAAAATCCCCTGCTGTCCTCGTTCTTGCAGTTGTTGCAGTCCTTCAGTCAGCGACCGACTAAAAATGGATCGATTCCCCTGCTGCAACTCAGAGCGCATATCTACTACTTCTACAGGTGGTAGCGGACGCGATTGAATGCGTTCTGGTAATGAGAGGTAATGGGTGATTGGGGATTGGGGATTGGGGGAAAGTACAATCCCCGACTCTCTGCTTAACCCCTGGTTAATATTCACCCAGGTTTCTAAAGAAGGCGTGGCGGAACCTAAAAGTAGGGGGCAATTTTCCAACTCAGCACGCCAAGTAGCGACGGTGCGGGCGTGGTAGGTTGGCGCTGGTTGGTCTTGCTTAAAGCTGGAGTCGTGTTCTTCATCTAAGATGATCAGCCCCAGTTGCGGTAAGGGGGCAAAGATGGCTGAACGGGTGCCAATTACTACTTGAGCTGCACCTGCGAGCATTTGCCGCCAAGTATCATAACGTTCGCCATCGGAAAGGGCGCTGTGATAAACGCAGACTTTATTGCCAAAACGGGCGCGGAATCGGTCGGTTAGCTGAGGCGTAAGACCAATTTCTGGCACTAGAACGAGTGCTGATTGTCCTGATTCTAAGATGGGCGCGATCGCTTGTAAATATACCTCTGTCTTCCCGCTCCCCGTCACCCCATGCAACAGCACCTCAGCGAACCCAGATAAACTTGTGATAACTTCCAATGCCTGAGCTTGGTCATTTGTCAACTCTTTCGGTTTATCCTCAGCTAAAGCGGGTTCTGCTGCACTCCGCAACATCTCCCGCTCTTGAATTACAACGCAACCTTTTTGCTCCAGGGTCTTGACGGTGGATGAACTGGCGTTGCAAATTTGCAGCAACTCTGTCAGCCATAAATCACCGCCGCGTCTTCGCAGCACTTCCAAAATTTCTCGTTGGCGTTGCGTCACATCCATCGGGAAGACATCTACAACCAGCGTTACTGCTTTCTGTAACTTTGGGCGTCCTTTTCTGGGCGGTTCTAGGTAACTTTCTACCAAGTTATTCCGCAATAACTCCCGTACTGCTCGATATGCTCCTCTGACTTGACGTTGCAGGTAGGCGAAACTATAGTCTCCAGCACTTTGAGCTTGCAGGATTTCTAGAATTTGGCGAGCCGGTGGACTAAGGTATTGAGGATTGGGGATTGGGGATTGGGGATTGGGGATTGGGAAATCTCCCTTGTCTTTTTTAATAAGGCGGATTCTTCGCTGCGATCGCCCTAGCAATCCTGGTGGCAATGCTACCCGAATCACTTGAATTAACTGAGTATAGTAATATTCAGCTACTCGGTTGAGCAGCTGCCAGTAGCTAGGCGGGAAAAACCCAGCACTGACCACATCCTCAACATCCTTTATTTTGGCGCTATTCAGTTCCGGTGGTGGTGCGTCTTTTATGCGGATAGCGATCGCTCCCAGCACCTGCGCCCCAAACGGCACACTCAGAATATCCCCTGGCTGCACTTGCAACTCACTTGGCAAGCGGTACGTATACAATTTCTTTTGCGCTTCTGCCTCTGGACAATCTACCAGCACTTCAACCCACTGATTCTCTGGAGAACCAGACTGGTAGGACGCTCTACTCTCCAGCGCACTGCCTTGTAGCACGAAATTGGGATTTGACGACATACTCTTTCCCCTCCACCTTGGCAGTCGGATGCCATCACCCGGCAAACCCCTTCCTTGCGCTTACTGTAACCAGTTAATTTTAGCTGGCTGTTGACCTTTCAGGGATTGGGGATTGGGAACTGGGGATTGGGGATTGGGAAAAGTCAACTTAAGCCCCGGCGAATGAATTCGCGGCTACAAAAACCAAGTCCGCGCACGCGGACTAACGGAAAATCAAGACTTTTGAAACCCTCGCACCATCCTGGTTTTGTCTGTATAGCTGCGGTTTTAACCGCCAAGCTCTTCTTAAATTGACATCAATGAGTCTTATTTAATCCCTAGTCCCCAGCCCCTAATCCCTAATCCCCAGTCCCCAGTCCCCAGCCCCCAACCCCCAGCCCTAAGTAAATTTGCTACCCTCTATCTATCATCCAAAGAGCGCATCTGTGTTTTTCTCCCTATTGATAGAGAGCGAAGCTAATAATTATATGAGATCCTGTTGGCATAACCAATTAAATTTTAAAAACTTTTAGAATCGCTCAGTTACAAAAGGAGGCAGCAAAACTATCAAAAATCCCAAACATAAGCATTTGCTATAAGTTATTTCAAGGAATTTTATCCACGACGTGAAAGCTAAAGGCAACCGTCTGATAGACTAAAGCTTTACCTTCATTTCTCCTGATTTTTTATCCAAATCTCCACCAAATCTAAAGGAATTATATATTCTGTAATCAGGAGAACAATCAGAAAAGAATATTTTGGTAGCCTAAAAAAGCAATTTGCTTTCTCAACAGGTGGGAAAAAGACATTTTGATTGTTTCAATACTGGTAGCTGATTTGCTTAAGTCATTATCAGATAAATGAACAACAAAAATAGCAGAGAAGTAAAAAGGAGAAGTAAAAATTGAGCCTTGATTCTTTGCTTAGAGAGCTTGTCTTCAGTCCGTCATGGATATGTACAAAGAGAGCAATCATCTAAACACACTCGCTTTATCCAATACCGACTCAGACCTTGTTATGAATATTGCTGAACTGAACCCAAGTGACGTGGAATCTATATCTGATAGCGATTTTGCAGATATTCCCCAACACCATCTAGAGGAATCTGATGAAATAGGCAGTGTCGAAGCTGAAATCTCAGAAGAAGTGGATAAATTAGCGGCTGGCCGCCCTTCCGGCTACCGCAAAACGGTTTCCGACGACACAGTGGGAGCTTTCTTTAAAGAGATGGCACGCTATCCACTTCTGAAACCAGAGGAAGAAGTAGAATTAGCGCATCGCGTCCAATTTTTAGTAAAAATAGAGGCGCTTCAAGAAAAATTGCAAGAGGAGTTGGGACGCAAGCCTACAAAGGCAGAAATAGCAGCAGCAGATGGCATGACGGAAAGGCAGCTTGAGCATCACCTTTATCGCGGTAGAGTAGCGAAAAGGAAGATGATTCGCTCCAACCTGCGCTTGGTTGTTTCTATTGCTAAACGTTATTTAAATCGGGGCGTTCAATTTCTGGATTTGATTCAGGAAGGCGCACTCGGATTAAACCGCGCGACGGAAAAATTCGACCCAGACAAAGGTTATAAGTTTTCTACCTATGCCTATTGGTGGATTCGTCAGGCAATTACCCGGACAATTGCGAATGATGCTCGGACAATTCGCTTGCCAATCCACATTGTTGAGAAGCTGAATAAACTCAAAAAAGCACAGCGGGAATTAAAGCAAGAATTGCACCGCAATCCTACAGAAGAGGAAATGGCGAAGGCTCTAGAAATTGAGCCAAACCAGTTGCGGCAGTTGTTGCAGTTGCGGAGGCGATCCCTTTCTCTAAATCATCGCATAGGTAAAGGTGAAGAAACCGAACTGATGGATCTTCTGGAAGATGGTGATAACCAATCTCCCGAAGAACAAATGAGCGAAGCGATGATGCGTCAGGAAATTTGGGAAGTCTTAGGAGACGTTCTCACCGAGCGCGAAAAAGATGTCATCTCTCTGCGGTATGGTTTAACTAGCAGCGAACCCTACACATTAGAAGAAGTCGGCTGTTTGTTCAATCTTTCCCGCGAACGAGTGCGTCAGATTCAAAGCAAAGCAATGCGGAAACTGCGCCGTCCTCAAGTCGCTAAACGCTTGAAAGGCTGGCTTAGTTAAGTTATTAGCTAATAGCTAATGGTAATTTACAATTAGCTATTAGCTATTAGCTATTTACAAATGATCAATGATTTGAATTTGCGCCCAGCTACTCCAGCTGATGTGCCAGTGCTGTTTCGCTTGATTGAGAGGCTGGCAGAGTATGAAAAACTATCTCATGCTGTCACTGGCAACGTTAACGACCTGAAAGAACACTTATTCGGCTCTAAACCCTACGTGGAGGCGATTATAGCTGAATATAATGGGCAAGCGGTCGGGTTTGCCCTGTTTTTTCATAACTATTCGACGTTTCTCACTAAGCCGGGAATTTATCTGGAAGACTTATTTGTTCTCCCAGCATATCGTCGTCAAGGTATTGGTAAACAGATTTTTAGCTATTTGGCAAAGCTTGCAGTTGACCGTGGCTGCGGCCGGATGGAGTGGAGCGTGCTGGATTGGAATCAACCCGCGATCGCTTTCTATGAGCGCATTGGTGCAGATGTCTTACCCGACTGGCGGATTTGCCGAGTGGCTGGAGAATCCCTCACCAACCTAGCATCTGCACCATTAACCTCTTCTGCCAGTGACGTAGGCAGCCGTTAGAGGGTGCTGTGGGGATGCAAATACCTGGGTAACTGAACCGGATTCGATCAATTGTCCAGCGCCATCCTGAACCCAAAATAGCGCCACATCATCAGCAATGCGCTTTGCCTGTGCCAGATTATGAGTGACGACGAGAACCGTGTATTTACCGCGCAGATTAGCGATTAAATCCTCTACCACTTCACTAGAAAGCGGATCGAGGGCGCTGCAAGGCTCATCCATTAGGAGAACATCAGGTTTGAGCGCGATCGCTCTGGCAAGACACAGCCGTTGTTGTTGACCGCCGGAGAGGGCAAGGGCAGGAGATTTCAGCCTGTCCTTCACCTCATCCCATAAGCCGACATCACGCAAAGCATCCTCTACAACTTCATTGATTTTTTCTCGATTTTTCACTCCGTGTTCCTTAAGCGGAAATTCGATATTTCTGATAATTGAAAGCGGAAACGGGTTGGGTTTTTGAAATAGCATTCCCACGCGGCGACGCAATGAAATTACATCGATTTCTTGGACATCTTGATTTCCCAGCAGAATCTGCCCTGATAATCGACAGCTTGCAGTTAAATCGGTGAGGCGGTTCAGGCAAGTTAAAAAGCTAGTTTTGCCACAGCCGGAAGGACCGATAAGCGCTGTAATGCTACCAGATTTGACGGAGAAGGTGATATCTTTAAACGCTGATTTATTAGCATAAGACAGGCTTAAATTCTCAGTTTGTATTTCCGGTGGCTGAGTTGGGAGGTAAAGATTAAGGACGCAATTCCGGGAAGAGGGTTGGGGGTTAGGTTTTTAATAGCAGGTTGACAAAAACGGTGTACTATGTATATTTAATAGAGAATTAGTGGTATGAGATTGCTAAACGCGATCGCTCTCTTAAAAAAACACTTATTCTAAACTCTAATCGGAATCTTCATCGCCAATTCAGCCCCTTTTCCAGGTGCAGAAATACACTCTAAATTTCCCTTATGTTTTTCAACAATAATTTGGTAGCTAATCGCTAGGCCAAGCCCAGTCCCTTTACCAACAGTTTTTGTGGTGAAGAAAGGATCGAATAGTCTTTGCTTAACCTCTGGTGTAATACCTAAACCATTGTCTATAATCCGGATTTCTACTTGATTGCGGTCTACAACCTTGGTGCAAATCCGGATAGTGCCGGGATCGTCTTTTATTTCTTCTAGTGATCGCTTACGGTTGTACTCATCTAGAGAATCAATCGCATTCGTGAGTAAATTCATAAATACCTGATTGATTTGTCCGGCATAGCACTCGACCAAGGGCAATTCGCCATACTCTTTAATTACCTGAATTTCAGGATGCCCCGGTTTATTTTTGAGTTGATTTTGCAAAATCACCAGCGTACTATCAATGCCTTCGTGAATATCAACTTCTTTCATGTCCGCTTCATCCAAACGAGAAAAGTTTCTTAGAGAAAGAACAATTTGACGTATACGCTCAGCTCCCACTCTCATAGAGGACAAGATTTTCTGAAAGTCCTCGGTCAGGTAGTTCAGCTCAATGTCTTCAATATGCGTTTGAATTTTCGGGGCAGGATCGGGGTAATACTGCTGATACAAATCCAGCAATTGCAATAAATCTTGCAGGTATTCATTGGCAGGGGTAACGTTCCCATAGATGAAGTTAACCGGATTATTAATTTCATGGGCTACGCCAGCCACTAATTGGCCCAAACTAGACATTTTTTCGGTTTGAATCAATTGGGTTTGAGTTTGTTTTAACTCGTGTAGCGTTTGTTCCAACTCTTTAGCTTTGTCTCGGTATTTAGCTTCAGCTTTTTGAATTTTTTCAAATAAGCGAGCGTTTTCCCAAGCCGTAGCGATTTGTCCAGCCAAAGTGTTGAATGTATCAAGATCGGTTTGGCTGAAGCGATCGCTTTGGTAATCTTGGATATTAAGCACTCCCAAAAGCGTGCCACGACTGATCAGCGGGATTGCTACCTCGGAACCCCCTTGACCAGGTTGTAATTCTTTTTCTGTCAATACATTACTGATATCATCCACCCAGACGGGTTGGTGTGTTCTGGCGGCATGAGCGACAACAGAGCGATCGCACTCCAGCGAGATATAGGCACTTTCGTCTTGCCTGAGTATATCGTAACTGCCAGAATCAGCCCACCTAACCAGTTTGCTGTTTGTTGGATCTAATAGATATATCTGAACATAGTGTAAACCAAAGCGATTTTGCATCAGGGCGATCGCTTCCCGCAATAGCAGTTCCGGATCGAGAAGCGCTTTCGAGAGTTCGCTCACCGCTACTGTAACGTGCTGGCTCACTTCCAGTTCGTTAGTACGCTCTTCTAAGCCTTGCAGCAGTTTACCGACCTGCTGTGCCATATGATTGAAACTTGATGCTAAGATGCCAATTTCGTCCTTTGATTGGATCGAGCTACGAGCGTTGAGGTTGCCAGTAGTAAATTGCGTAACCGTGCTACTTAGGTAAATCAGCGGCTTAGCCAGCAGTTGTGCCATCGTAACAGCAGCGACGATCACAACCCCGGTAATAATTAGAGCCAGCAACAGCGTGTCGCGGATTTGGGCTTCGATTGGTGCAAGAAATACCGCTTCAGGCTGGACGAAAACCACAAACCACGGCTGCGTCTTTAACTTGGTAACTGCTGCTGCGTTCGGCTTATTACTTCTAGCGTCTAAGACGGTTGTAAAGTAAGGGGATGTTGCAGCGTTATCTAGACCTTGCTCAAAAGTAGGCAAATTTGTTGACAGGTCTGCCATTTTCCCCTGCGGCAACCGTCCTTCTGCTTGCAGAGCTTTCACTTGGCCAGGTGGCAGGGGCGTGACTGATTTAAAATTTAACTCAGGTGCATTGCCTTGAGCTAAACGGATATGGTACTCGTCCAGCAAAATCGCCAAGGATGCGGTTCCTCTCACCAGGTCGGTATTTTGGCTAACCAATCGCTGGACAACAGCAGCGTTATAACGAATACGCAAGACACCGATGATATTTCCCGACGCATTTCGTATCGGGCTACTGAAGTACAAACCGATGTCATTACTACTTGGAGAAAACTGGATGGGCGAGACATAGGGTAAGCCAGTTTTGAGCGGTTTCTGAAAGTAATCCCAGTCAGATTTATCTATACCGATATCTGGTGTATAGGTATCAATTACATCTCGCCCCTGACGATCGAGCAGCGCGTATGACGAGATATTCAAAGTATCTTTACGGCTGAGCGAACGTAAAGCGCCCTCGACTTCTGCGGCGATACTTTGTCTCTGATTAGTAGGTAAACTTAAGTACTTGCTGAAGACTGGCAACTGTGCCTCCACTCGTACAGCGTCTAGATTAGAGTTAATAAAAGCATCAATACTGAGAGCAGTTTGGGTGGCTGCTGCTAAGAGGGTTTGATTAGCATTGTCCGTCAACACTTTTTGCGTGGCTCGCTGATTCAAGAATGCCAGTACCAGCAAGGGAAGGAGCGCCACACCCAAGAAAGAAAAGATCAGCTTATTGCGTAGGGTAGAAAGTTGGAAATGTTTCACGGTCAATTTACCTTTTGTAACTGCTGCACAAAGGACGGATCGATTAGTTTTTGAATATCCGGTGCAGCGCTTAGCCCTCCGGTACGAGTATAAAAGTCGGCGTACAATTTGGCTGTATGATACAGCGACTCTGTTGTCAAACCTGGAGTAAATGCCTTTAAGTTGTCTTGCAAAGTAAACAACTGGATGCCATCTGTTGAAATGGTTTCAGGTTTAATTTTCAGGGTTTTGGCAATTATTGCTTTGCTTTCTTCTGGATGGGCTTTCCAGTAATCTTGGGCTTGGAACCAAGCTCGAATAAATGCCTTCACATCTTGAGGGCGATCGCGTAGCACATTGCTGTGAAACATGATCACATCTGGAATCAACCCAGGCGTCTGCTTACTGGTGAATAGCACTTTAGCCCCAGATTTGACTGCTTGAGACAAATAGGGCCCCCAGGTTTGCCCCGCTTGAATTTCACCACTTTTTAAGAAACCTGGAATTGCTTCCGCTTCTATATTGACTAAGCTGACATCTTGAGTAGAAAGACCTTTAGTTTCTAGTATCTTGGTGACAAACAGTTCTCCAAAATCATTTAACTTAGTGCCGATCCGCTTACCCTTCAAATCAGCCACGCTTTTTATATCGCGCTGAGCTACCATTGCGTCAGCACCCGCTGATTGGTCAGTGACTAAAACAATTTTTGCATCTGGGTTTTGCCCAAGGGTACTCATAACGCTACCTAATGGCAGCGCAACCCCATCATTTTTATTAGCACTGAAGTTAGACAGGGGTAGGAGATAGTTTTCTGAAAAAATGGGTTCGACTTTAACACCCTGCGCTTGGAAGAACCCTTTTTCTTGGGCGATCGCCATCGGAAACTGTCCAGCCCAAAGATTATATCCGACCCTAAGAGGCAAAGACTGTGAGTGGGAAGTAACTAATGTTGTCGTGCTATTGCAGGCGGTGATTAGCACAATGCTGAGTAATACAAGAGATACAAAGCGTAGCAATCGATATTTCATGATAAAACCTGTTTATGTGTGTGACTGAACGCGGTCAATTTCCCGATTGCAACTGCTGCACAAAAGACGGATCAATCAGTTTTTGAATATCTGGCTGACTGTTTAACCCTCCGGTGCGAATATAGAAGTCGGCGTACAATTTGGCGGTATGGTACAACGACTCGGTGGTTGAACCGGGAGTAAACGCTTTTAAGTTGTCTTGTAAGGTGAACAACTGGACTCCATCGGTGGAAACTTCTTCAGGTTTGATGGATAGGGTTTTAGTAATCAGTGCTTTACTTTCTTCGGGATTTGCCTGCCAGTAATCTTGAGCTTGGAACCAAGCGCGAATAAAAGCTTGAATGTCTTTTGGGCGATCGCGTAATACCGAAGTGCGAAACGCGATGACATTCGGAAGCAATCCAGGGGTTTGCTTAGTGCTAACTAGCACCTGCGCTCCGGCTTTAACTGCTTGCGATGTGTATGGTTCCCATGTATTTCCAGCTTGAATATCACCGCTTTCTAAACGCGCTGGAACCGATTCCGGTTCTACATTGACTAGGGTCACGTCATCAGTAGTGAGGCGATTTTTCTCCAGCAGCGTGGTGACAAATAATTCTCCAAAATCCCCTAATTTAGTGCCGATCCGCTTGCCCTTTAAGCCGTTCATGCTTTTAATATCGCTTTGCACCACCAAAACGTCTGCGCCAGCCGATTGATCCGTTGCCAGAATAATCTGCACGTCTGGGTTTTTCCCAATAATGTTCATGATGCTACCCATTGAGGTAGCTATCGCGTCAGATTTGCCAGCACTGAAGGTAGAAATTGATTGTAGATAGTTTTCTATATACACGGGTTCGATTTTCACCCCTTGCTCTTGGAAGAAACCTTTTTCGTGAGCGATCGCTATTGGAAAATTCCCAGACCAAAGATTGTAGGTAACTCTCAGGGGCGGTTGTTCTGGGCGAGAAGTCACTGTTGTCGAGCCATTGCAAGCTGTGACGAGTACAATGCTGAGTAATACAAAAGATACAAAGCGTAGCAATCGATATTTCATCCTAAAACCTGTTGATGTGTGTGACTAAATGCGGTCAACTTCCTGGCTGCAACTGCTGCACAAAAGACGGATCGATCAGTTTTTGAATATCTGGCGCAGCAGTTAATCCTCCAGTGCGAATCGAGAAATCGGCGTACAATTTGGCGGTATGGTACAACGACTCTTCTGTGGAACCTGGAGTAAACGCTTTTAAGTTTTCTTTTAAGGTGGACAACTGAATGTTATCGGTTGAAACGGTCTCAGGTTTAATCTTCAGCCGCTTAGCAATCAGTGCTTTGCTTGCTTCTGGGTTGGCTTTCCAGTAATCTTGGGCTTGGAACCAAGCTCGGACAAATGCTTTTATCTGTCCAGGGCGATCGCGTATTACATTGCTGCGAAATAAGATGACATTCGGAATCAACCTAGGCGTTTGCTTACTGGTAAATAGTACCTGCGCTCCGGCTTTCACTGCCTCTAATGTGTAGGGATACCAAGTTTGTCCGGCTTGAATATCACCGCTTTTTATGTGTGCTGGAATCGCTTCCCCTTCTATATCGACTAGCGTCACGTCATCGGTCGTAAGACCATTACTCTCCAGCATCTTGACAACAAACAATTCTCCGTAGTCGCCTAACTTCACGCCGAGTCGCTTGCCCTTCAAATCAGCCACACTTTTAATATCGCGTTGCACCACTACGGTGTCAGCACCAGCCGATTGATCGGTTTCCAGAACAATTTGTATATTTGGGTTTTTCCCAATGATGCTCATAACACCACCCAATGTTACGATGATGCCATCATATTTACCTGCACTAAAATCAGAGACAACCCCTAAATAGTTTTCTGAATACACAGGTTCAACTTTCACCTCTTGAGCGGCAAAAAATCCTTTTTCTGAAGCGATCTCCATCGGGAAATATCCTGGCCACAGATTGTAGGCAATTCGCAGGGGTGGAAGCTCAGGCTTAGAGTTTGTAGAGGTTGTGCCATTGCAGGCTGTAACCAGCACAATGCTGAGCAATAAAAGAGACACAAAACGGATAAACCGAGATTTCATACAGAAAAACTGTTAATTTTTCATTGAATGGGGTGATGTTGCCTGTTATGTCAACTTCCTGGCTGCAACTGCTGTACAAAAGACGGAACAATCAGTTTTTGAATATCTGGCGCAGTGCTTAGCCCTCCGGTGCGAATATAGAAGTCGGCGTACAATTTGGCGGTATGGTACAACGACTCGGTTGTAGAACCGGGAGTAAACGCTTTTATGTTGTCTTTTAAGGTGTACAACTTGACACCCTCAGTGGAAACTTCTTCAGGTTTGATGGAGAGCGTTTTCGCAATCAGCGCCTTACTTTCTTCGGGATTTGCCTGCCAGTAATCTTGAGCTTGGAACCAAGCGCGAATAAAAGCTTGAACGTCTTTTGGGCGATCGCGTACTACGGAGGTGCGAAACACAATTACAGTTGAAATTAAGCCGGGTGTATCCTTACTGCTGAATAATACTCGCCCTCCCGATTCGGTAACTTCAGATAAATACGGTTCCCAAGTATGTCCTGCTTGAATATCACCGCTCTTAAAACGTGCTGGAACCGCTTCTCCTTCTACGTTGACTAGGGTTACATTATCGGTAGTCAAACCATGTTTCTGGAGCATTTCGCTCACAAATAATTCTCCTTCGCCTAACCTGACTCCGAGCCGCTTGCCCTTCAACTCAGGGACACTTTTAATATCTGGGCGAACTACAATTGAGTCCGAACCAGCCGATTCATCGGTTGCCATCACAATCTGCACATCTGGGTTTTTCCCAATAATGTTCATCAGGCTACTTACTGTGATGGCGACTCCATCATATTTTCCAGCAGCGAACTCAGACACCGAATCTAAAAAGTTTTGGATATAGACGGGTTTGACTTTCACCCCTTGAGCCGTGAAGAATTCTTTTTCAGATGCGATCGCTATCGGAAACAGCCCAGTCCAGCGATTGTAGCCGACTTCCAAGGGCGGCTGTTCTGGGCGGGAAGTTACGGTTGTCGTGCCATTACAAGCTGTGACGAGTACCAGGCTTAGTAAGAAAAGGGACGCAAAGCGGAGAAGTCGAGATTTCATGAAACTAAATTTGTGACTGAACTAGAGTCCTACTGCCTTTCGCAGTTAACCTAATAGGATGGCGATTCTTAACTCCTTCGCTTGTCTTGGGGATGGATCGCTGTCCAGAACGCTTGGTAACGTTTCCCTCCCTTGAGCCAATTGAGTGATGCGCTAAGAAGGCTACCGCTTCCGGTTCCTTTCTTAGAATTCCCAATTTTGTCTAAGATTTAACGGTGGTATTGTATATCTGTGGTTAATGGTATTGGTATCAATGCAGGTCAATCAGTTACACAACTGAATCCACAATTGCAAAACACCTTTGCCTTGCGATTACGGTCTGGTGTATGAGATAACACGACTTGGTATAAGTAGATTAAGCACAAATCAATATAAAATCCCTCGAACAAGCGCGAGTGCAGCCCTTGAGGTAAGCGATTTTTCTTGAGTTGAACAAATAACTCTACTCAACCAGTCCATCCATTTAAAATTCAGGGGGAATGGCCTAATGACGATTTGGGTAAACGAACAGATCGACCCGTCTGGTATGATCCATGCCTGCATTGCCTGTTGTGATGAGGAGCAGGCAAAAGATTGTCATGATTCCTATAAACAGAACTTGACTGAAGTTCAAAAATGTGCAGGTTGGATTGCTAGATTGCGAACAGTCGATTCTTGGGACGAAGTGCCAGTTAACGCCCTAAAGCTAGATTAATAATCGATGAAAGCTCTTGTTTATTAGCTCTTGCGTCAGGGGTGCGATTGGGATCATCTGGAGTTTGGCAAATTTATTTGCTAATTAATCTGGAAAACTGCAACTTCACTTGTAGATAAATTTGGATCTTCTGACTTTGTGGCGATAAACAAAAGTGACTACTGATGTCATGCCGCTCCTGAGAAGTTAGGTATTTCTTGTTACTGTTTTTACCATAACTTCAGTAAAGCCAAACAGTTGTTGCTTACGCGAATTGCAAGTTCAGCGTAGTGTAAAATTCAGTTTTGTAAAACTCACTTTTTGACGCTCTTGAGCGCATCTATTACACACTATGATGCAAAAACATTCTCGATTTGGTGCCACACTCCTTTTACTATCTGGCACACTAGCATTTACCACTGTTGCCTATAACAGTTATGGGGACACCTCTGAAAAAGTTTTAGCAGCTGCTTTAGACTCATCTCTAAATGAACGTCCCGCAAGCACAAACCAATTGGTTCAAAGAAGAGAGCGTTTGGAACAAAGAAGGAACCAACAGATATTTGAAGTTCCAATTATAGGACGGCAGTCGGGAATACCCGTAGTTGAAGTTACTTTTAACAACAGGCGTAGATTCCCGATGATGGTAGATACTGGGGCAAGTGTAACAATAATTACCCCACAGATGGCAAATCAAATAGGGTTTCGCAAGACTGGTACAACACGAGTAAAAGTAGCTAATGGTGAGACTATTGAAGTACCAGTAGGACGTGTATCTTCTATTGACGTAGGCGGTGCTGTAATAGAAGATTTTACAGTTTTAGTAGCCGGAGCGCCACTTTTAGGACAAAACTTTTTCAGCGGTTATAACGTGACGATGCGGCAAAACATGATCGTGTTTAGAGAACGGCGGCGGTAAAAAGGTAAAAGGTAAAAGGTAAAAAAGTCCTTCTTTTTACCTTTTACCTTTTATTAGCCCAAAATTGAAAAAGATTTTGTTTACTATTGCACTTTTAAGCCAGAAACGCGGGGAACTTGATAAGGATGGATGATTTTTAAATCTTTGATGACAGGTTGAGCATCATAGAGGAGAGCATTTAAGAAACTGATTAGAAGCTCCTTACTTTGCGGAGAACCAAAGATTTTCTTGAAAGCATAATCAGTTTTAGGATTAATGAAGGTAATAATTGGTAATTAGTAATTGGACATAAGCTTAATTTTAAGTGTGTTTAGGTGGGCGGAACTTGCGGGAACTGATGGGAATAAGAATTTGACTGAGCATTCGTAATTGTTCAGCAGTACCCATGCAAATTAGTAAATCTTTAGGCATTAATTGAGTTTCACCAGTGGGGCCGCCAATAAGAGTGCCATCAGCGCGACGAATCGCGAGAACTAAAGCACCAGATTGCGATCGCAACCTCGCTTCCCTTAAAGATTGCCCGACAACCGGACAACTTTGGGGATCGATTAAGAACTCTTCCATATAAAAAGCCCGATCTGTCCCCGTGAGAATCCCATCCACAAAATCCATCACCTGGGGTCTAAGGGCAGCAGCAGCCATGCGCCTACCGCCAGTAATATAAGGAGAAACAACAGCATCAGCCCCGGCGCGTTGCAACTTTTGTACAGCTTCTTCCGTACTAGCACGCGCGATCGCGCGAATTTGCGGATTCAGCGTTTTTGCCGAAAGCACCGTATAAAGATTTTCCGCATCCGAAGGTAACGCCGCCACCAAACAAATCGCCCGCTCAATTCCTACCCGATGCAGAGTATCATCCAGAGTAGCATCGCCCTGTACGGCAATATAACCCAGCCCCTGCGACTCCTCTACTTGCTCTGGCTGAGAGTCAATAATCACAAATGGGATGCCCTCGGCAGCAAATTCTACAGCAATGTGCCGCCCGGTGCGACCAAATCCGCAAAGGATGTAATGTTCATTTAAGGAATCCACCAAACGCCTCCGTTGCCTCAGTAGTATTCCTTCTTGAAAGTAGCCTTGGATCAGGGCTTCTGTAAACCGATTGACGATATAACCAATGCTGATCACACCCATCAAAATCAGGGTAATGGTAAACAGCCGACCGCGATCGCCTAAAGGATTAGTTTCCCCATACCCCACAGTTGCCAGGGTGATCACAGTCATATAAGCCGCGTCTGACCACGACCAGCCTTCAACCAGCTTATACCAGAGAGTGCCGCCGAGGGCTACGCCGCCGAGAGCGATCGTCCCGCCAATTAGCTCTTGGCGGATACGTCGATATTTTTGTTCAAGTGCTGTCCGAGAATCGCGTACAGTTCCTGTACTCACTTAGATCAAAATAGGGGTAAAAAAAATGAGGATTCCATCGCAGGATAACTGTTCCCAACTTGTAAAGTGAAACATAAAGTCAACATTCGTAGAGATAAACTATGTACGTACTCATTGGCGGAGCCGGACTTGTTGGGTTGGATTTGGCGCAACGGCTGGTAGAACTGGGGCATACCGTCGCCGTAATTGATATCGATCCGAGTGCCTGCCGTTATGCCCGCGAAGAAGTCGGCGCAATGGCTTTTGAAGGCAGTGCTGTCAGTACCGAAGTGCTATTAGAAGCCGGGATTCACAAAGCTGATGCCGTAGCAGCCGTTCTCCGGCACGATGCCTTAAATCTAGCAATGGTCACTCTCGCTAAACACTACGGCGTTTCCCATATTGTGAGTCGAATGCGCCACCGTGATTTTGCCGAACCTCTACGCCTTGTCGGGGCTTCTCATATCATCAGTACCGTCGATTTGGGAGTTTCCACAATGGTGAATGCGATTGAGTATCCGCAAGTAGAATCAATGATGCACTTTGAGCAGGGTCAAATAGAAGTTTTAAAACTCTCGATTCCAGAAAAGTGCTATGTTGTCGGTCGTACCCTTGCTGAAATCGCTCAAGAACCCCAATTTCCTACGGGATCTTTAATTATTGGTTATCAATCCCATCCCCACATGGATTTAGAGATTCCCAACGGCAGTACAGTGTTAGAGCCGGGAGCGACGATATTAATGGTAACGAAGCCAGGATCATTACATCAAGCCATCGATTTTATCAACGGTTGCACCTAATCATCTTCTAGTTTCATCAGTTGTTCATCAATCATTTTTATCCGCCCTTGCACGATTTCCTCAGAAAGAATTCGCTGCCGAATTGCCTCATTCAACGCCCCTTTTTCTGCCAATAGCAATCGTCGTCTAATCGCGTCAAGTTTTGAGCGATCGCCTTCAACTAATTCTCCCGGACGACGATTATAAAGATTCCGCAGCGCTTTTTCTGCCCCTGCCACTCGCACCTGATATGCGGCTCGGATTTCTTCATAAACACTTTTTGGCAAAACTCCTTTTTTCAGGAGACTATCCAGTTCATCTTGAGCTGCCTTAGAAGCAATCAACTGAGCTTGCAATTCCTCAACCTGCTGGCGAGAATCTGAGAAATGGGATAGCTGCAACCGCCGTACAAACCAAGGTAAACTTACGCCCTGCCCTACGAGAGATATCAGCACCGCACCAAACACTAAGGCGATCAACTGCTCTCGCCCCGGTAGTGTTGTAGGTAAACTGAGGGCAAGAGCCATTGAAAGAGAGCCTTTGATGTTACCTAAAAATAGGACGTGCTGCCAACGCAATGGAATCGGACGGTCAAACAAACGCACCCCAGCCAATAACGGATAGACAGTGATAACTCGCGCAATTTGGTAAGCCAAAACCGCAAGCAGAACCGCTGGCAAAGTCCTCCAGAACGTCACCGGGTTTATTTCTACACCAATCAGCAGAAAAATAAAGGTATTGACCGCAAAACTGGCATAGTCCCAAAAACTCAACAACGCAATTCGCTCGGAAGCAGACGTGCTGCGAGAAAGTCCAATATTCCCGAAAATTAATCCAGCCACAACCACAGCCACAGCACCGGATACCCCTAAAGATTGCCCAATCTGGAAGGTTCCTAATGCAACTGCAACTGTTAGTAAGAGACTGCTAAGGGGGTCGTGTAAACGAATAAATACAGGTATGCTTAAGTAGCCCAAGACTAAGCCGACGAGACTGCCTCCTACGGCAACAAATAACAGTTGTTGGATTCCTTCTAATACCGTGAGCGAACCTGTCGAATAAACTGCCAGAATCAGGTTAAATGAAACTAGGGCAGCGGCATCGTTGAATAGGGTTTCTCCTTCAACGATGGTGGAAAGCCGGGAGGGTACAGGTATCTCCTTAAAAACGGCAATCATTGAAACTGTATCAGTGTTTGCGAGAATGACTCCAATTAGTAGCGCCGGTATCCAATCTAGCCCCAGCCCAAATTTCAACAGAACGGCAATAATCGCAGAAGAAAGTAAAGCCCCTGGGCCAGCTAAGAGGGCAATTGGTTTAAATGTGCTTCGGAGACGGCTGACATCTGTATTGATGCCAGCTTCAAAGATGAGAATTGGCAGGAAAAGATTCAACACCAGGGAAGGATCTAGTCCAATCCGACGAGAAAATAGCTCCGTAATCGGCAAACCTGCCAACACTAAACCCGTGACGTAGGGAACGCGAAGCCGCTGTGTCACTAGGGCAACAACTGTGGCAATTAGCAGGAGAATAATCAGAATCGGGACTAATTCTGCAATGTTTGCTTGAGGCTGTTGGCTGGTTTGGTTAAGATTAGCGAGAATAAACGGCTGCGGAAAGCACCAGACGGGGGGTTTCGCTAAGGATAATAGACGCATCATCTGATTTAGCTGATTGGTACAAACAAACGTGAGGAGCGATCGCAGCATTCCACGCTCCAGTTTACATTTACAGATGTAGAGTTTTCGCAGTTACGTTAGCACAGAGCGATCGCACCAGCAACCAGTATTTTTAGATGTAATAATTGCTTTGTCATGGTTTGATGTTCCGTTTAGACAAAACTTTTTGAGAATTCCCATTAAGATGCGAAATAACCATAAAAAATTCACCAGGAGTAACCAGTGATAGAAACTCTCATTCAAGATCCGTCAATACCAGCCGAGTCAGGGCCAGTAGTATCTTCCCCCTACGATCCAGCAGGCTTTAACGAGTCTGTGATGACCACCTACGGGCGGTATCCCATCGCTTTAGAACGGGGTGAAGGTTGCCGTCTGTGGGATACCGAGGGACGCGAGTACCTGGACTTTGTAGCCGGGATTGCTACCTGTACTCTAGGACACGCTCACCCAGCCTTGGTGGAAACAGTAACGCGGCAAATTCAGACTCTGCATCACGTTTCTAACTTGTATTACATCCCCGTGCAAGGGGAACTGGCAAAATGGCTAATTGAGCATTCTTGTGCTGATCGGGCGTTTTTCTGCAACTCTGGGGCTGAAGCGAACGAAGGAGCGATTAAACTAGCTCGGAAGTACGCCCACACGGTAAAAGGGATACAAAAGCCGATTATTTTGACTGCTCACGCCAGCTTCCACGGGCGCACTCTAGCAACAATTACCGCCACAGGTCAACCGAAGTATCAGAAGAATTTTGACCCGTTGATGCCGGGATTTTTCTACGTGCCATACAACGATATTGGGGCGATCAAGAATGCGATCGCTACCCTCGACGAAGGCGATCAAGCCGTCACCGCAATTATGCTGGAAGCCTTGCAGGGAGAAGGCGGCGTGCGTCCCGGCGATGTGGAATACTTCCAAGAATTGCGGAAAATATGCGATGAGAACGGCATCTTGCTAATTTTAGATGAAGTGCAAGTTGGCATGGGTCGCAGCGGCAAATTCTGGGGATATGAAAATCTGGGAATTGAACCGGATATCTTCACTTCTGCTAAGGGATTAGGCGGTGGCATCCCGATTGGTGCCACAATGTGCAAGAAGTTCTGTGATGTCTTCCAGCCGGGAGATCATGCCAGCACCTTTGGCGGAAATCCTTTTGCTTGTGCTGTAGCTTTAACTGTTTGTCAAACCCTAGAGAAAGAAAATCTGCTTGCTAATGTGCAAGAACGCGGCGAACAGTTAAGAGCAGGGTTGAAAGCGATCGCATCTAAATATCCCGACCAAATTAGCGAAGTGCGCGGTTGGGGTTTAATTAACGGTATGGAATTAAATACCGAAACTCAGCTAACGAGTGCTGATGTCGTCAAAGAAGCGATCGCTAACGGTGTGTTACTCGTCCCCGCAGGCCCCAAAGTAATCCGCTTTGTCCCGCCGCTAATTGTATCAGCTCAAGAAATAGACCAAGCCTTGCAAGCAGTTGAAAAAGCAATGGCAACAATTATAGCTAATGGCTAATGGCTAATGGCTAATGGCTAATTGTTTATTAGCCATTAGCTATCTTTTTTACGCCGCTTCCAGAGGAGCCATAGTTAACCCAGCGCGAGAAAGTTGCTCGTGGTAAAGTTCGGCTTGCTCTTGGGGGCCAACCCAAACGAGTGCTTGACCTTCAAAGTGGACTTCGTAGGTGTGTTCCCAAGCGCGATCGCTGGTCATCTGGGGAATATACTTCACCAAGCACTCGTGAACGTGTTCAAACGTATTGAAATCATCGTCCAACACGATGACTTTGTAATTGGGATATTGTTTGCGGACAACTTGACTAGACCGTTCAGGAGCTTGAATTGGTGCAGAGGCGATCGCGTCAACCGCTGAAAGTCTGCTAGTCATAAGGCAGTTTCCGAAAATACTTTAACAAAATTAACTTACAGCTATTTATCTCATTTTAACGATTTATTACAGAAATCCCGCAAACCAAAGCCTAACCTCCCCCAACTTCTAGGCTGGCGACGCTTCGGGTAATACGTCTCCCACCACGCTTGTCTGGCATTTTAAATTTTTTATCCCTTAAAAGCGCCCTACCAAATCCTGTTGAAGTACCTGTACAGAGCCAATCGCTATCTGAACCAGAGGCCACCCCACCAAACAGATGGACGCCGCCCAAACCGTAGTAATATCTAAACCTTGGCGTACTGCAACAATAACAGCCAGCAAACTCCAGACAGATAGCCCCAACTCAATACCCCGCCCAAGCAAAGGAATCAACGTTAAGAAGTTCAGCACTTGGGGAGCATAGGCAAAGCCAATCGGAATCAGCAAATCTCCAAACGCTACGTGATTCGGCTTTAGCCAATCCCCGATCTTGGAGATAGTTAGAGTCCAAAAATAATAGCCTGCCATGACGCTGATGCCATCTATCAAAAGTGCGACAACCAGCACAGGAAGCGATGCCCGATTAATTAATAAAATGACTGCACTGCCCAAGGCGTGAGACACTGCGGCGAAAATCACCATTGTGCGGGCTATGCGATTCGTTGTTGGATTATTGGGAGCATTTTCATAAAAATTTGCATCCAAAGAGAGGGCCTTCCAAAGCGTCTTTCCAAAACTGCCTTTTGATTTCTGGTCACTCACGTTGAATCCCTGCGATCGCAATTGCTGACAACTTGATAGCATACAGTTTCAGACAGCAGATTACAAAAAAAAGTTCAACCTTTGCGGCATGATAATGAAATCAGGTAACTAGACATTCTTGAATGCTGCAACTAATTGGGCGGATACTTCTATGGCTTCGGGGTGGAACCTTAAGGTTATTGATCCTAGCGGGATTCATCCTCCTAATTTGGGGAATCATATCGCCTGTGGGAACACTGATGTGGTGGCTAGGGCAAGGGGCTGAAACTGTAGGATTGAAGAAAAACCAGCCCTATACCCTGCCACCTAACAATGCGGTAACTTCTGTTGTTAAATCTTCCCAAATAAATTGTTACATTGTTTATCTTTCAGGAGTGGGAGATTTTTCTGCTAATGAATTAACTCCCGGAGAAGAAGAGTTTCTAGACCGGATAGTTAAAATTCATCCCAGTTGCGTAGCCGTAGGGGATGTTTTCCCTTACTCAGCAGCTAATAAAAGTTTAGGAGGTCAGCGGGTGCTAGCTCCCCTATGGAACTTTGCTAATAAGGCAGATGGTTGGTTTGGAATAGCAAACGTGCTGATCAAAATTCGCAATATCTGGCGATTCGCAATCTCAGCCGATCCTCGCTATGGCGAGGTTTATAATCAGGGGATTGCCGATGCCATCATCGAACGGATGAATGCTAAACATCCTATCGCACAGGTTCAGAATAAACCTTTTAAAATTATTCTCGCTGGTACGAGTGGCGGTGTAGAAGTTTCCTTGGGTGCAGCTGGCTATCTTGACAAGTGGCTAGATGCAAAAATCATTATAGTTTCGATTGGTGGTGTCTTTAATGGCAGAACTGGCTTTAATGCCAGCGAGCATTTCTACCATCTGCGAGGTCGTCGAGACTGGGTTGAAGATATAGGCGGCATTATTTTCCCGTCGCGCTGGCTGTGGAACGTTGGCAGCGAATATAATCAAGCTCGTCTGCAAGGCAAGTATACAGCTAGTATCAGCGGCCCCCACACCCACGATGGCCCGGAAGGCTATTTTGGTCAAGAAGTTGCCCAGGAAAATGACATCACCTATGTCGAGTTAACCCTAGAAGAAATTAATCAATTGCCAATTTGGTCTGAAAAGTAGTTAGTGGCTAATGGTTAATGGCTAATGGCTAATGGTAATTATTCAATCAGCCACTAGCAATCATTAATGAGCCTTTGTTTGGTTTCGGTTGCCTCAACCTAACCTAAAATTAGGCTACAAAAGTGGGTTTATAACTTTAGAGGGGTAGAAATTCCCTTTAATAACTCTTCTAATTATGAAAGATAGATTCCTCAATGTATATAAGACCATTTAATAAATGTCCGAGCCATTACTGATCGTTGATGTGCAACCCGGTTTCATCAACGAATTCACTCATCACATCCCACAACGCATCGCCCGTGCGATCGCGCGATCGCACTATACACCGCTTTTGTTTACTCGGTTTATCAACTCGCAAAATGGCCCCTATAGTCGCTTCCTCAACTGGGACGGCTGCAACCACGAACCAGACACAAACATTGTCCCAGAACTCCAAACCTTTGCAGAAGAAGACCTCATTTTTTCCAAGTCGGGACTGTGCGGACTGCCGGATTCCTTAGCAGACTATCTCTCAAAGCATGATATTAAGCGGATCTTCATCGTCGGTATTGATACCGATATGTGCGTGTTAAAAATCGCAATGGATCTTTTTGACATCAGCGTAGAACCAATTATACTCACCGATTGCTGCGCTAGTACGGCAGGCTTGCAAGCTCACTTGGCAGGTTTAGCGGTACTCAGCCGCAATATCGGTGCTATGCGGCTGCGCGACGCTGGTGTCAGCGATGGGTGGTTGGCTGCACCTGTAGAAACGGCAAAATAATTGCTAATTGCTAATTGCTAATATAGCAATCCTAATGGGTTTGTAAAAAAACGAACCGCCGAGGCACTCTAAAAAGAAAAAGAAAGAATTTTATGCCTCAGATAGGATTGCTATTTTAATAAAAAACAATTAGCCATTAGCCATTAGCAAATATTACTTCCACTCTTCCCAATTCTGGTTAAAAATTGAGGTATCTGGAAAAGTAATTGGGTTGCTATTTTTCTGCAAACGACGTTTGAGCGCTTCTAATTGCGGTTCTTGACGTGGCAGTTCATCTACTAGCTGATAAGGCATTATTCCGTTTTCCAAGGCAAAAGCGGCTGTTGTTCCCGCAGCTGCACCAGCTGACCATTCAAAGGAATGCACCCGATAGGCGGCGGCGGCGATGTGGCTGGTAGCAATACTTTTCCCAGCGACTAACATATTGTCGATTTTTTGGGGAATTAATGCTCTGAGTGGAATTTGGAACGGATACGCTTGTCCTGCACCCCGCCGTTCACCCTCACGTTCTTTGTTACCTGGGGCTTCTGCCGGACTCATAGTCATGCAAGGATGGAAGTCAATCGCATAGTGACCAATACCGATAGAATCCGGGTAAATTGTGGAACGACTGCGCCGCATGATTTGATCTAAAGGCTTGGTGCCTGCGATCGCACTTGCTGCTTCAAAACCAGCCAATGCTGCCCGTAAACTACGATAGGTTTGTGGTGAGAGAGTGTTGCGGTAATATTCATCGTTATAGTCGCGGCGAGAAATATCAATTTCCCACAAGGTAAAGCCTTGGGGATGTCCCCAACCAGGTCGTCCAATAATCCGCCGTCCTTCCCGCATATATGGGTACTTAGACAAGCCATGTGCTGTTCCCATCGGGGAATCTAACCCACTCAAATAGCGATTATTTGGTTGCGGCTGCTTGACGTTTGCGCCTAGTTGAGAATCAGTAGTTCCAGCTACCAACCAATGGAAATATCCCAAGGCATTTTCTTCACCTTTACGGAGGGTTTCTGTCCGCAGTCCTCCCATCCACCCTCCGGGCTGTAGCTGTCCGCTAGCTTGCAACTGATCGCGGGAGTAAATTAAGTTATCTTCGGCAGTTCCAGGGCGGTAGTCGTTACCCCAAGTCCAGTTCTGCATCGAGATGTCGCCAGGTGTTGGTGCGCTATAAGTAACGCCCCCGAATTTGGTTTGTTGTCCCTCTTTCGGACTCCAAATGCGGCGATAAGTAAAGACAAGCCCAAAATCCGCCAATCGCTGTAATTCATAGCTGTAGTAAGGCGCATATTGTTCGTAAAACGGCGGCGGAGTGTGGGCTTGCGGTTTATCGGTTGCCTCCATAGCAAAGGTGTAGGTAAAGCCTTGGGTGCAGTAGCGATCGCCTGTTTCGCTGGAGGACGATGGTTCTACATAAGATCGGGGGTCGATACCTAGCCGATAGGGAACGTCCGCCAAGCCTATCAGTTCCCCGGTTTCCGTTGCATCAACTACATACCAATCAGGGCCTGTTCCCCCGGTTTGCTTTTTCCGCTGCTGGGGTACGAAGCGGACAATACTTTTTTCAAACTGAGGGGAGTTCTCGTAGCGATAGGAATCTTCGATGGTTTGAGACAGCGGTGAAGTGTTTAGCGGTGGTGCGCCTTTAACGGGACGATGCTGGATAGCGATCGCGCCTTGAATCAGTTTCCCACTTTGGTTGATGTCTAGTTCCTTAACCACCGTCGAGGGAAACCATTTCAGCGTACCTTTTCCCCGTCTGGCGGCATCTTTTAACTGATTGAAGAGTATGTTATGAGCATCTTTGGGCAAAAAGCAGGATTCGCTTACCCAACAGTCGCCTGGGTTGAGTTCTCCATATTTACTCTTGATCCGCTGCCGCAAATCCAAGTAACCGCGAGAATAAAATAGCTGCTGGCGCTGGGTCGGGCGTTCATCCAGTGCCGAAGTTCCTTGGGCGGAAATCTGTCCGCCTACCCAGTCGGTAATCTCAGTTAAGCAAACTGTTCGCCCGGATAGCAAGGCTTCATATGCTGTTGCGGCACCGGAAAGTCCGCCTCCCGCAACCAAAATTTCACATTCTACAGTTTGGTCTGGGCTTCTGGGTGGCGCGGCCAAGGCGACTGGAACGACTGATTCTAGGAAAGTTAAGCCTAGAGTGAGGCTAAGGAGCGATCGCTTCATCATTTGGGCTATATTGCAGCTTCCACGTAAATTTAACTAGCTCTGTGACGCTACCACTCCGAAATTGTTCAATGCAAGCTTTTCGCTACACAAGAGCGTCTTTGTCACTTGGATGTTGCCCAACCACTGCTTTTAAAGTTTTTTAAATTTCGCCTTTTGATAAACCTTCATCTATCTATAGTTAGGTGTTTAATAGTTATCTTTAGAATTAAGTTTTAGCTTTCATTGGTAAACACACATACCTAAAGAAAGAGGGAATTTATCAAAAGTAAAGCATCATTAACAATAGATGGTTTACTGCTCAGATGTTCCTCCTAGTCTGGGTAGAAAACAAAAAAATGGCGCTTTAAAACCGTCCTAAAATTGTTAGTCTCTCACCAGATTAATTAATGTATTAGGACACATATAAACTCAGAAAGATAAGGAACTTTGACAATGATTAGACGGGCAACAGCAACTGCCGCCCTGGTGGCAGCCGGATTATTTGCGTCTTTGGGTTACTCAGCGGTAGCTCAAACAAGCCGACCCACGTCGCCAGCACCTGGAATGTCGCCAGCACCTGGGATGTCACCAAACCGGCCGATGTCCCCAGCACCTGGAATGTCGCCAGCACCTGGAATGTCACCAAACCGGCCGATGTCGCCAGCACCTGGAATGTCGCCAAGAAACAATCAACTTAGCGCCTTAGACAGGCAGTTTGTTATCGATGCTGCTCACGGGGGAATGGCAGAAGTACAACTTGGGCAACTAGCGTTGCGAAAGTCAACAAACGCTGAGGTAAAGCAATTCGCTCAGCAGATGATTAACGAGCATACGCAAGCAAATAAAGAACTCATGAGCTTAGCCGCCCAAAAGGGTATCACTCCTCCAACCACTCCCGGGCCAAAGTATGAAGCAGCAATGATGCAGCTTCAGCAGTTGTCTGGAGAGAATTTCGATAAAGCCTATATGATGGAGGGCGGGCTTAACGGTCACATGGAAAGTCAGGCGGTGTACCAGCGTCAAGTGCTGCTGGGACAAGATCCTGATCTGAGAACTTTTGCTGCTAGGATTTTGCCAAGGGTGCAGGGCCATTTGCAAATGGCGGCGACGATGACACGCAACACATTTGCTGGAAGAAACGATGATACCCCTGCAAGACCGGGTATGCAGATGAACCGTGGAACCCAGACGACTCCTGGGACGCAGATGAACCGTGGAACCCAGACGACTCCTGGGACGCAGATGAACCGTGGAACCCAGACGACTCCTGGGACACAGATGAACCGTGGAACCCAGACGACTCCTGGGACACAGATGAACCAGTAGTATCAGGCAATAACTAAAGAGCGATCGCATTTTCCTCGAGGAGAGTGCGATCGCTCTTTGCTAGATTTTGAGGAAGGAGTGATCGCAAAGCGTATGTATGCAAGCGCTACTTGCTCATCGCTATTGTAGATTTTGCCGCAAGACACGATAGGGTTTGAGATGGCACAGCAAATCGCCTAGAATTTGGCTATATAAATTTTTATAGCTCTATTCAGTTACTACAACTAGGCTAACCCGATGGTTCCACTTCCTCCCAATCGTGCTACGACTCTTAAAGCTGCGTATCGGGTTTGTGATGTACGCCCGCTAGAAGGTGAAAATATCCAGCGATACTATGTTCACTTATCAACAGTACGGAAAACTCAGGCGGTTGAAGATGTTAGCACCATTTTAGACTTTCAAGAAGCTGGAGAATTTACTACACTTTTATTTACAGGGCATAGAGGCTGCGGTAAGAGTACAGAGCTGAGACGCATTAAGAGTCGATGGGAATCTGATTATCGGGTGATTTACTTAGAATCAGATGAAGAAATTGATATTAACGATGCTCGTTATACAGATTTGTATTTGGTGATTATCAAGCTTGTTGAGTATGAATTACGCACTTTGGGTTTAAAGTTTGACACTCAACTTCTAAATAGCTTTGAGTCCTGGTTTAAAGATATTACTGAAGAGACGGAAACAAGTATAGAAAACTCGGTTGGTATAGAAACAACAGCAGAAGCAGGTGCAGAGATTCCTTTTATTGCTAAATTATTAGCTAAAGTAACTGCTCAAATCAAAGGTTCTGAAAAGAAAAAGATATCAATTAGAGAAGCTCTAGAAAGAGATATTTCTCGCCTCAAAAGCGATATTAATCTTTTAGTGAGTGATGGCTATAAAAAATTACGAACTAAATTTCCGCATTCCAAAGGATTTTTGATAATTTTTGACAATTTAGATCGAGTACCACCGAATGTTGGCAATCATTTGTTTTTTGACTATGCAGCACAGTTACAAGAACTACACTGCACGATTATCTACACGGTACCTATTTCTATACTTTATTCAGAAAAAAACTTAAATAACGTTTTCGATAAACCCAATATTGTGCCGATGGTAAATATTTATGAATTTGAACGCGATCGCGTGGATTTAGATTATAACCAAAAAGCACTAGACGCGGTTGCCAGTTTGATTGAGCATCGGGTCGAAATTGAGGCTGTATTTGAATCGCGCGAACCCTTGCTAGATTTGGCAAGAGCCAGCGGTGGTCATGTCCGTCAGTTAATGCAAATGATGCGAACTGCTTGCCAAACTGCTAGCACTCGCGGTCACAATAAAATTACGGTTGAAGATGTCACCTATGCAGTTAAACAGGAACAATTTAATTTTGAGCGGGTTATTCCTACAGAACACTATGCTCTCTTAGCACAAGTCTGCATAAATAAAGATATTAATAAAGACGAAATAGGGCAATTGATGCTGTTTAATACATCTGTTTTAGAATATAACGGCAACAATCGGTGGAACTACGTCAACCCAGTGATTAAGCAAATAGATGCCTTCCAAAAAGCTCTCAAACAAGCTCTCCAATCTTCTTAATGATTATATAGAGTTATCTGAATTAAATTCAGATGTCGATACATTTATTTCTATGAATCAGCAGCAATTATCTGAACTGTTGACATTTCTAGATTTTGCTGAAGGTTTTACAATTGGATTTATAGAAATTAATTTTTATAAAGATTTAGATACGTTAATAAAAGCACTCAAAAAACATTCTAAATACAAAGATATTCAGTTTGAGTTACTAAATTTTGATAACCCGGAGCTACGTTTTTTGAGGGATTCAATAATCCAAAATCTGCTAGATATAAATATTGACCCTGATAAAAAATTAGTTTTAATTCTGCAAGGGTTAGAAAAATCAATTGGGATGTTTGGGGAATACCCACCCGTGCTACAGGATCTCAACTTTGTTCGGGATTCCTTTACTAAAAGCGTCCCTCATCCTATTCTTTTTTGCTTGCCAGATTATGCCATTACTCGTCTAGCTAAATTTGCACCTGATTTTTGGGCATGGAAATCAGGGATATTCCATTTCAATACAGCTCAATCCACTAAAGATGATGCCCTTGCCAAAACTCTCCAGTCTGAAAAAATCCTTGATGAGTTAGAGTTGCCTGAAAAACAAGAGCGAGTTGATCTGTTACATAGACTCTTGATGGAATACAGCCCCTCTGGTTGTCATGAAACAGAAGATAATTTACAGACACGGATTGATATTTTGATTCAGTTAGGAGAGGCTAATCGCAGCCAGTTTGAATTCACAAAAGCGACAGAATACCTGGAAAAAGCACTTGAGCTAACAAACAAAAATGAGGATTTAAAGGGTAAAAAAGCGACTGTTCTGTATGAATTAGGAGTTGTCTACATTCTTCAGGGGCAAGTTGAGCAAGCGATCTCCCTCTTAGAACAGTCACTCTTAATTGCCAGGGAAACTGGCAATCGCTTGCTAGAAGGCATAATTCTGAATTTTCAGGGCTATGCTTACTCTTTAGGAGCGCACTACCAGCAAGCCATTAAGTCTTATCAGCAGTCCTTAGCAATTTCAGGGGAAATCGGTACTCGCCCCCTCAAAGGTATGACTTTGAATAAACTGGGCGATGTTTACGCTACCCTAGAGGATTACGCGCAAGCCATTGAGTTTTATCAGCAGTCCTTAGCAATTGCACGGGAAACTGGTGATCGCCATCGTGAAGCCAAAACTTTACGCAGTCTGGGCAATGTTTATGTTGCCCTAAAGCAGTACCACCAAGCCATTGAATTTTATCAGCAGTCCTTAGCAATTGCACGGGAAATTGGCGATTGCCAGGGGGAAGTCCCCTCGCTAGGTATGCTAGGCAATGCTTACGCTGTCTTAGAGCAGTACCAGCAGGCAATTGAGTTTTATCAGCAGTGTCTGAAAGTAACACGGAAAATTGGCGATCACCAGCGTGAAGCTTTAACTTTGAATAATCTCGGTAAGGCTTACACTGCCTTAGAGCAGTACCAGCAAGCAATTGAGTTTTATCAGCAATGCCTGCACTTAACACAAGAAATTGGCGATTGCCGGCTTGAAGCCGTAGCTGTGCATAGTCTGGGTGATGTTTACACTTTCTCAGAGCAATATCAACAGGCAATTGAGTTTTATCAGCAGGCTCTTAAATGTTGGAATTACCTGCGTGAGGAGAACTTTCAAGCATTAGCTTTGATGAAAATAGGACAGTTATTAGCATATGCTCAGAAAAATTTTATTACAGCCTTAACCTACTTGCAGGAATCTTTAGCAGTTTTTCAACAACTCACTTCTCCAGATGCAGAGAAGGTTAGGCAAATGATTGCTGATGTGCAGCAGATGGCCGATGCTCAAGAGAGTTCCATTAGCGGTAATACATAAAATTCAGGAAGTAAGCGATCGCGGTTTACCAAAAGTCTTTTTTTAAGTTAGTAAATCTGGATCTACACCGAGCGATCGCTATTATTTGCTACTGCACTAATCGAAAAATCAACGGGTAACGGTAGGGTTTATTAGGATTGCTGAGAACCTTGACAAGAGCGATAATTGGCATTATAAAACTTGCAATGCCTAGCAAAATAAACAGTGGTATACCGATTACGATAAAACTCAGCATCAGACAAATGGCTGAATAAATATAAAGATTGATGTGAAAGTTTAGGGATTCTCTGGCGTTCTCTTTGACAACTGGATCATCGATGATGAACAATATTGCAATGGGTATGCCGATAGATACGATAGTGGAACTCAAAAAGATTGCTCCATGACATAGCCCAGATAAAAGCTTCCGTCGATCTAAGTCACTCATGCCACTGCCTCTCATCTACGAAATGCGATCGCACTTCGATGGTAGCCTTTCAAAACTTTGGTTTGCCATCAGTCTCGCGGACGATAATTATTTCTCCAGAAGGTGTTGAAGAACCACGCGATCGCGCCCCCAATCAACAACAATGGCGTTAACCAATCACCCCAACGCACATACAAAGTTTCCGTTTGTCTGCGGTAAATTGTATGTGCGTGAATCTCATAGGTATTCATTCTAGAAATCCACTGCGTTCTGCCGTGGGGGTCTATCACACCAGAAAATCCAGTATTCGTAGCGCGGACAGCCCAGCGATCAGTTTCAATCGCCCTCATCAAATCTTGGGCATGATGTTGACCCATCATAGTTGAGGTGTAATGAGCATCGTTAGAGGCTGTAAGAATAAATTGCCCGCCCGCAGCCGCTTGATGTCGGAAAAGTTCGGGGAAGGCGGAGTCATAACAAATCCCGATGATGGCACGACCAAAAGGTGTATTAAATATTTGGTTTTGTTTACCATGAATTAGCTGAGCATCTAAAGGGGAAAGTTTATCAATAATCTTTCCTAAAAATTGCTCGAAGGGAATATATTCTCCCAAAGGCACCAGTTTAACTTTGTCGTATTGGCTAAAAATTTCACCATTGCCAGTGATAGTAAATAAGCTATTTGTCAGGTTATTTCCCTGCTTACCAAATCCTCCCACCCAGGCAACAACACCGTTTTCCTTAATAGCTGAGTAGAAGGAACTGCCAACTCTTTCTGGCTGATTCCATACGAAGGGCAATGCAGTTTCTGGGATTATAACTGCATCAACTTCTGTTGCTAAAGCTTTATAACCGCTGGTGTATCCTTCTATGGCGCGCTCCCAGCCAGCCCGATCAAATTTGATTTTATTGGGGATATTTCCTTGAATAATTCCTACTTTTAATGCTGCTGCTTGCGGTTGGAGTATGGGACGGCTGTACAATCCAAATCCTATGAGATGCAACCCTACAAATATTCCAGCCGCAATACCTAAATAGCCTAGGTGGAGAAGGAACCGTCCAGGTGCAGAAGATATAGAGGAAGAGGTAGAATTAGTTTTTTCTTGGCGTTCTTTGCGGTTAATGAAGGCTTCGGCAATTAAGCCATTTATTGCTACGATTGCTGCTGTTACTGTGTTGGGGCCTGAGATTTGACCAAGGTGTAAAATTGCCAGATTGTGAGGGCTTTGGGTGAAGGAAAGGGAAGTCCACCACAGGCTTCCGGAACCCCAAAGGCTTTCCAGTCCGCACCACAAAGCTGTTCCAATTAGAACGCGAATTAAGGCGGATTTGGAGTTTCGATTAATCCAAGCTTGACAAGTTGCCCAAGTTGTAACTAATGCGGCTCCCCAAAGGATGATAAAAGTCCAGCAGAAGAATGCGATCGCTAAACTCGCCAGCCAGGGAACTCCCAACCACGTCATCGGGTGAATTCCGGTAATCCAAAATAAAGCTACGCCGTGATAGCCGATTCCCCAAAGTAAAGGCAAAAGGAGATCCCCCCAACCCCCCTTTTTAAGGGCGACAGGAAAAGGTAAAAGAAAGAATTTTCGTTTTTTTTGCTCTTTTACTTCTAACTTTTTACGTTCTTCGACAACCAAAACCCACAGGGGCGCTAAGGCAATCCAAGCAAAAAACCACGCACCTACTGGTGCAGTGGTTAACCCCATCAAGATACCACTCACTAAGGCGATGAGTGAACGCCAAGAAATGCGCTTTGTCAAGACAGGAGGAAGGCGAAATATGTTCAACATCATTCATCCTTCCTCCTTCATGGTTTATTCTTCTGGAACTTCTTCCTCATCACCAGTAGAGGGGGGAACTAACGCCGCCGCAGCGATCGCATCATCCTCATCAAGTCGTTGCACTCTCACCCCTGTTGCCATTCTTGATTGCAGGGAAATCGCATCTGTTGCTTGACGGATGATAATGCCTCGGCTTGTCACCATCATTAGCTCATCACCTTCATTTATGGTTCGCAGAGCAGCTAGTTTGTCGTTAGGCTTGCGGAACTTAGTGGCAACTAATCCCATCCCAGCGCGATTTTGCAGCCGGAATTGAGCAACTGGCACCCGTTTCCCATATCCGCCTGTTGTAATTACTAGCACCCACGGCCCGTTACCGTTGAGGATGGGAGCGTCTTCAGCTGCTTCCGGTTCTTCAATCTCCGCTATTTTGGCGACTACTTGACTTGGCAGTATATCCATGCCTATCAGTTCATCTCCAGTACGGAGAGCCATTGCTCTGACTCCGCGAGTTGCACGACCCAAGGGACGCAGTTGCTCGTGATTGGTGCGGAAGTGAATTGCCATGCCTTGGCGCGATCCGATGATGATGCTATCATCCACTCTAGCGCGTCGCACCCACCGCAATTGATCTCCCTCTTCTAAGGAGATGGCGATTAAGCCATTCGAGCGGATGTTACTGAAAGCAGCTAATTCTGTCTTTTTGATGTAGCCGCCTTTAGTCAGCATTACCAGGTATTCTTCCCGGCTAAATTCGCTCACCGACACGACTGAAGTGATTTTTTCGTCGCGGGGAATGGGCAGCATTTGCACGATGGGGATACCCCGCGCTGTGCGAGAAGAAGCTGGGATTTGGTAAGCTTTGAGGCAGTAGACAACCCCGCGATCGCTAAAGAATAAAACGCTATCGTGGTCGCAGCAGGTAAGGAAATGCTCAACGCCATCATCCTCTTTCATGCCAGTACCTTTTTTACCTCTGGTGTTGCGGCTTTGCGCTTCAAAGGTGTTAACTGGCATCCGCTTGAGATAACCTTGTTCTGTTAGCAGAATCAAGGCTTTTTCGTTGGCGATTAAGTCGGTGTCGTCAATTTCACCTTCCGCGTGTTCGATGACGGTGCGGCGAGGTGTCGCGTGGACGGTTTTGATTTCCGTCACCTCGGTTTGGATGATTTCTAAGATACGTTCGCGTCGTGCCAAAATATCTTGCAAGTCGGCAATCTGCGCTTGTAACTCGTCGTGTTCTAAGCGAATTTTCTCAGCTTCCAGTGCAGTTAGTCGCCGCAACTGCATCTGTAAAATTGCATCCGCTTGCGCCTCAGAAAGCCCGTAGTTGTCCATCATCTGCGTCTTTGCCGTTGGTGTGTCGGCGGCGCGGCGGATCAACTCAATCATCTCATCTAGGTGCAACAGGGCAATCAGTAACCCTTGCAGCAGATGATCTCTTTCTTCTGCTTTCCGCAGTTCGTAGCGGGTGCGGCGGGTGATGCACTCAATCCGGAAATCTAGGAAAACGGTGAGGAACTGTCTGATTGTGAGCGTTTGGGGTTCCCCATTCACCAGTGCCAACATATTCGCCCCAAAGTTGGCTTGGAGAGGCGTTTGCTTGTACAAGTTGTTGAGGACAACGCGGGGATAAGCGTCTCGCTTGAGTTCGATCACGATTCTCATCCCATCGCGATCGCTTTCATCCCGAATATCTGCAATCCCTTCCAGCTTCTTATCATTCACCATGTCGGCGATTTTCTCAATCAACGCTGCCTTATTCGTTTGGTAAGGCAACTGAGTGATAATAATCGCTTCCCGATCCGGTCGTCCCCGATGTTCAATGGTGTCTATTTCAGCGACACCCCGCATCGTAATCGATCCGCGCCCAGTTGTATAAGCTTCCTTAATCCCAGATACTCCCAGAATCTGCGCTCCTGTGGGAAAATCTGGCCCCGGAATATACTGCATCAACTGGAGGTCGGTTATTTCTGGATTCTGGATTAGCGCCATTAATCCATCAATCAACTCTCCCAGATTGTGCGGTGGAATGTTCGTTGCCATCCCCACCGCAATACCACTGGAACCATTGAGCAACATTTGGGGAATGCGTGACGGTAATACCAGCGGTTCTTGCTGGGAACCATCGAAGTTATCCCCAAAATCTACAGTTTCCGACTCAATATCCTGTAAAAGGGCGGCACCTGTGAGGGATCTTAGGCGGCATTCAGTGTATCGCATTGCCGCGGGCGGATCGTTGTCAACTGAACCAAAGTTGCCGTGTCCGTTAATCAGGGGGTCGCGCATGGAGAAATCCTGCGCCATCCGTACCAAAGCATCGTATACCGCAGTATCACCGTGGGGGTGGTATTTACCCAGCACTTCCCCCACCACCCTTGCACACTTGCGGAAAGGACGATCGTGGGTAAGCCCCAGTTCGTGCATTGCGTAGAGAATGCGACGATGTACGGGTTTCAGACCATCCCTGGCATCTGGCAGCGCCCTACCGACAATTACGCTCATTGCGTATTCCAGGTAAGACCGGGACATCTCATTCCCTAAATCCGTTGGGATAATCCGCTCCTGGGAAGTGGTCATACTATGAAAAAGCTCCAAAAATGTAGAATAATGGCAGATAATACGCAAAAAATTGCGATTATTTCCGCCTTAATTCTAAAGAATGACAAATTATATGAAAATTTTATCACATTTTGGCTTTTATTGGGCGTTAGTCATTGACAATTGGTGTGTCGAAAAACTCCTTCCCAACCCTCCCCGAAACAGGAACCGAACAGGATTATCTTACGTCGGCTGTGCGTGCGGGGAATGAGGGTTTTTATTGATTGGTCGCTATGGCGAGAAAATGGATCAGCCTAGTGCGTGATCGCATACTGACACAATAGCTGCTGATGAATATTGACCAATGACTATTCTGCGATCGCTTCTTGTTGAGTCTTGAGTTGAGAAGCAATCAAAGGTGCTTTGGGTGCGAGAAAGAAGCCAATTAAACTAGCGAACAAGATTGGCGTTAAAGGGCTGATATTGGCAAGTTTCGACAGCAATAAAGTGGTACTTATAGGTGTTCGCGTCACTGCTGCGTTTAACGCTGCCATTGTGCAAATCATGGCAAGAGAAGGATTGAGTGCGGGAATTAAAATTCCGATCGCTTTCCCCAAACACGCACCTGTAAAAAATAGCGGGATGATAAACCCACCCCGCCAACCTCCAGTGACAGTAACGCCGATCGCAGCCATCTTTGCCAAAGCTAGAGTAAAGAGGAAAACAGCAGAAAAGTTACCCACCAAGACGGTATCTAACTCTTCGTGACCAAAATAACGAGTTAGGGGGAAAGATACCGCTAAAATGCCCAATCCCAGACCTGCGAGTGTGGTGCGGAAATAAATCGGGCCACCGATGCGGGCAAAGATGCGATCGCACCCGCGAAAAATTGCCATAAACACCCATGCAGCGATCGCCCCAATAACCCCGAACAAAATTGCCCAGCCATAATCATCAACGTTTTCTAAAAGGTACTGGGGAAAATGCCAAGTCGGTGCAATACCCAGTTTAGTAATTACAGCAAACACGAGATAACTCGCACAACTGGCAACAATCGCTGGAAGCATTGCTTCGTAATACTCCACAACGTGTTGATGGTGCAAAATTTCCAAAGCGAATATTGCACCACCAAGAGGTGCGCCAAACAAAGCAGTGAAACCAGCAGCCATCGCCGCCAAACTCATCGTTCTCAGGTCTTCCCCCTCCAGATGCAAGCGATCCGCTACCCACGTACCAAAAGATCCGGTTACTTGTACCAGTGGCGCTTCTGGGCCAGCACTACCGCCAGCCGATATGCTGAGTAGAGATGCCAGAATCATTGACGGATTTTTAGTTGCATCCAGCCGTCCGCCGCGAAAGTGGATATTATCGACAATTACCGCAATTTCCCCTGGATTTCCTAAAAAATGAATTACGGTGCCAACAAGTAAACCAGCCAGGGGCATCAATAGGAGTAGTCTCGGCCCCTCAACCTGGTGTAGGACGTGAATCATCAACTCTAGAATGTTCCAGTACAACCCAGCGAATAATCCGCAAACAGTACCAACAATCGCCCAGCGGAAGACCCAACGGGAAATCATTAACGGATTACGCTTTACCAGCCCAAAAAGCTGAGGAAATGTCCAGCGTTGAGTTTCATTATTTGGAGGGCGATTTCTGGGTGACACGGCTTGTTTCCTTGATATCGTAAGCGAAAGAGCTGCTTATCCTAAGCTAACTCTAGAAGCGGACAGCAGAATTTTAATTTATTGAATTTAGCGATATCAAAACGTAATAGGGTGAAAATATTTGATTTCAATTTAAGCCTCAAGGTAGTGGGTACCTTACCAGAGGCAAGCTTAAGCTGAAACAGAGAAATGCAAGTAGAAGCGTGGAATTAGCTATGAGCGCACAAGAAGAAAACATGAACGAACAAGACAAAGAATTAGAGCCAGAAGTCAAAGAAGCGATCGCTAAAATCAAACAGCCTCCATCAATCAACGAAACTCTGATGGAAGAAGATCCACAATACCTGATCAATAACCCTGCTGTGGCACCACAAATGCAATCGCTTAACGACCCAGGCGGAACAGATATGATAGACAATATTTATAAGCAAGATTTATCGGAGGAAGACAAATAACCAGGATAGATACAATGCCAGAAAGCATCAATCCTGCGTAATTTTCTCCGACTATGCTGCCAGTAATCTACTCGGATGACTTTCTCAATCACAACACTGGACAATTTCACCCCGAAAGACCAGCACGCCTAACAGCAATTGTACAAGCAATAAATGCTGCTCCTTGGGCATCTCAAATTGATTGGCAGCTGCCGACACCAGTGAAAGATAGGGCGATCGCGCCTATCTTACAACAAGTTCACACTCAAGATCATATCGAGAGAGTCCAGCGTATCGCCCAAAACGGCGGCGGACACTTGGACGGCGATACCCTGGTTTCCCCCCAGAGTTACGATGTCGCCTTATTAGCCGTGAGTGCGTGGCTGGATGGAGTGGATAGGGTACTCGAAACCGGAAACCCAGCCTTTGTGCTAGCCCGTCCCCCCGGACATCACGCCGAGAGAATCGCCGGGATGGGGTTTTGCTTATTCTCGAATGCCGCGATCGCAGCTTACCACGCCCTTGAACAACCGGGAATCAACCGCGTTGCCATCCTCGACTGGGACGTTCATCACGGCAACGGTACGCAAGATATTGTCGAAACCCATCCCAAAATTGCCTACTGTTCCCTGCATCAATATCCTTGCTATCCCGGCACCGGAAAAGCCTCTGAACGAGGAAACTACAACAACGTATTAAATCTACCATTACCTCCAGGCAGCGCGATCGCTGATTATAAACCGCGTTTTGAACAAAAAATCCTGCCTTTTTTAACCGACTTTCAGCCAGATTTGTTGATTGTCAGTGCAGGCTACGACGCAAATGCAGACGATCCGTTAGCCAGCATCAACCTGCAACCGCAAGATTTTGGCGTATTCACAGATTATTGTCTGCAAGTAACCCGTCGCATCCTTTTTGGTCTTGAAGGCGGTTATGATCTCTCGGCGCTATCTGAGTCTGTCCTAGCGACTATCGAAAGGTGTTTGGTCTAGAAGGAAGACATTCTCCTTCCTCTCGTCCCCAGTCTCAGCCTTTACCTTTGCTCTCGTTCCCAGGCTATGTGGCCTGGGAACGCTTTTTTTTGAGACGAAAGCTAGTAACGAGATGGTATAAAAGCGCGAAGCTTCTCTTTGATGCTGCTTTAGGAAAGAACTCCCCTGGTAGTTAACCTAAGTGTTTTTACGGTCTTTGTAGTTACCTTATATTACCTTTACTTCTCAGGCGGTCAAGTCGTAGCCGTATAATTACGGGGAAATTTTTTGGGTTAAAGCAGAATCTAGTGATCTTTCTGAGGAAATTGATAGCCAAGGTGTGGAGTAATAAGGGAAGATAAACAACAGCCCAAAGCTGAAAAGACGAACCAATGACTACCTACATTACCTTTGAAACCGCACTTCGGATTATTGAAAACGCCTATCTAGTTTCAGCAGGATTGCTGTTGGCGGGTTCATACATCGGTTTGACAGCCATCGAAAAGATGGAAAAATCTGACGACAACCCAACACGGCAATTCGGTTCTCGCTAGACAGTTCTCACAGTATTTGACAGTTGAGTTGTACCCACTCAACACTGGCGTCGCACTCAACGGTTACAGATTTTCGGAATCGTCAGCATTGACCGTGTAGAACACGCTAATACCCACTTCCTGTAAGAAGACTGCTATGAGTTTGTTCCATTGTCCAGATTTTACAAGTGATGTTGATTAAAAACCCAGATTAGACTTACTCCACAGTACCTGGGACTCAACATCGATAAGTATTCACCAGTAGAGACAACAACTACCCCTATCCAGGGGTTTTTTTTTAACTAAGGGGGCTGGGGACTGGGGATTAGGGACTAGGAACTATGAACTAGGTAAGACTTTTTCCCAATTCCCAATTCCCTTCTCGGTCAGGAAGCTTTGAGATTTATGCCAATCTATGGACTAAGCGATCGCTTCTCCCGTTAAAGGCTACTGTTTGCTTTTTTAGGTCGAGTTATAAACAGGGTTCATATAATTTTAGAAAAAAAACTTTTCTTTACATCCATCTAACGGAATATTTACGTCTTTCTTTGGGTATACTTGGCAGAACTGCGAAAACAATCAGGAAGAAAACTCAAATGGCAGAAATGAACTGTTTAGAGTTGGAACAAGAAATTGGCAAGATGGCTGCGGCAATGATGACCCGTAACAGCCAGATAGGGGAAGACCTAATCGCCAATCTCAAAACTCAGATGACGCTTGAAGATGTAGCTGGTGTGATGCTGGTGAGTATTGAGCGTTTGATGTGGTTTGACACCGAATCAGTTATCTGGACTATAAAACATCTGATTCCTAGCGATGTGATGCAACAAATCCGCAGAATTACTTCAGTCGCTGTCTGCAAGCAGTTGATTGGCAAAGGATTCATACCAGGAAAAGATTTTAGTGTCAGTGCTACAGGCAAACTGCTCCTCAACCAGAACGCTAAAACAGCAATATTACCTCTGGCGACAATAGAGTAATTTCAGGCGCTCTTGGATGCCGCCAGACGAACTTAATCAGAGAGAGAACACAGGCATAGTTTTTCGCGCGTCCTCGGCATCATGTAGAGACGAGTACAGGTTGGGCGGCATAATTCCCTTGCTAACTGCATTTATTGCACAAATATTCTGTTTGTAACAAAAATGTTGTGAGGAGGATCACTTAAAAGAAAGATGGGTATCACACCCCTCACACGGTTTTAATCACTTCCGTATATAAAGAAATGTATAAAACTAAAAATAGAAGATTCTGTGACCTACGATGCCAGACAAAGCTCTCGTCCCCATCGCGATCGCTCAACCCACAGAAATCTTAAATCAGTTGAAGAGTGGGCAACTGCTTAAGGTCAACGGTTTTCCTGGTAGTGCGATAATCATCTGCCATCGGCATCATGCGGAAATGGCAGGCCCAGGCGCAGCTGTTGGCAGTTTGTTTGATATCAATTGTCGTCGGGTAATCCCCATCGGCAATCCGTCTGTGGTTTACCCAGAGTCTCTTGCAGAACGTCAAAAAGCTTATGTCATCCGGCAGCAATGGATTCGCTTGAATCAAAAAGCGATGGAGCATTGCGTACCGTTGCACCGTGCTGTGGCGATTTTAAGGCTATTTGAGAGATACTTTGGCCCCGAAGCAACTACCCAAATGCCGGATGAGATTTTGGCTCAGTTGGTAGGAGTTTTCCCAAAAACAATCCAGATGGCGCGTCTAGCGACTGACAATCAAGTAGAAAGTAAGAAGCGAAATTTGCAACAGGTAACAGCCTGAGGAAAATAGGGATTGGGGATTGGGGATTGGAAAGAATCTTACCTAGTCCCTACTCCCCAGCCCCCAGCCCTTGTTAAATTAGCTTGATGGCGCGAAGGCCGAAATATAGCGCTAAAGCTGCACCAAAGGCAGCACCCAAAATCAAAATGTAAGCGATCGCAGCAGAGATATCCATTTTTCGCGTTAACCTAATATCGACTATGAACTATTGAATCATCAACTGGAGTAGAATACAGCCGACAAGCGATCGCTCTTTGATGGGGAAGACTTATGGAATCGGTTATTGGAGTTAATTTACCACAGGAATCTTACGAGATTGCGATCGCATCTGGCAATCTGGCAAAACTCGGCGACAGAATGATCTCGCTAAACCTGGGTAAGAAAGTATTAGTCGTTTCTAACCCGGTAATTTTTCAATATTACGGGGAAGTGGCGATCGCATCCCTCAAAGAGGCTGGTTTTGAAGTCGCACAAATTACTCTCCCAGCTGGGGAAAGCTACAAAACTCTCGACTCACTACAAAAAATCTACGACGCTGCCTTAGAAAATCGTTTAGAGCGTTCCTCAACTATGGTAGCTTTGGGCGGTGGCGTAATTGGCGATATGACTGGCTTTGCATCTGCCACTTGGTTGCGCGGGATTAACTTTGTGCAAGTACCGACAACGCTGTTGGCGATGGTTGATGCGTCAATTGGCGGGAAAACGGGAGTTAATCATCCCCAAGGGAAGAATTTAATTGGTGCTTTCCATCAACCGCGAGAAGTTTTAATCGATCCAGAAGTGCTAAAAACCTTGCCAGTGCGCGAGTTTCGGGCTGGAATCGCCGAAGTTATTAAGTACGGGATTATCTGGGATGCAGAATTATTTTCTCAGATGGAGCGATCGCAATATCTCGACTGTCTGGACAATCTAGACCCAGGTTTATTACAAGAAATCCTGGCTCGCTCTTGCCAAGCCAAAGCTGATGTAGTAAGCAAAGATGAAAAAGAAGCTGGACTCAGAGCAATTCTCAACTACGGTCACACCATCGGTCATGCAGTCGAAAGCTTAACCGAATACCGCGTAGTTAATCACGGTGAAGCTGTAGCTATTGGCATGGTAGCGGCGGGTGAAATTGCCGTAAACCTACAGATGTGGGATAAGTTAGCCTCAGAGCGTCAAAACGCATTAATCCAAAAAGCCGGATTACCTACTGCGTTACCACCAGGACTAGATATTGAAGCAATTGTAGACGCTCTCTCGACCGATAAAAAAGTTAAAGCCGGAAAAGTGCGCTTTGTCCTCCCGACGCAAATTGGAGCAGCAATTGTAACCGACCAGGTGCCACGGGATGTGATAAAACAAGTGCTGCAACAGATAAGTAGCTAATACAAATTACCAATTACCACTATTTGATATGACTCACTATGGCATCATCTGTCCTAGATCAACAGGACACCTCAACACAATAACTCCTTTAGGACGCGAACTGCTTTCTCGCGGTCATCGCGTCACTCTCTTCGGGATTGAGGATGCTCAACCCAAGGCACTTGCAGCCGGATTGGACTTTTGGGCAATTGGAGAATCCGAGTTCCCACAGGGGATAACTAAGCAATCTTTGGGAGAATTGGGGAAACTAAGCGGACTGGCTGCCTTGCGCTATACCATCAGTCTGATCCAACAGAGTGCTGCTATGCTGCTTCGGGAGGCTCCGGCAGCCCTCAAAGCAGCAGGTGTAGAAGCATTGTTAGTAGACCAAATTTCATATGGGGGAGGGACGGTAGCAGACTTCCTAGAGATTCCCTTCATTACTGTGTGCAGTGCCATGATGGTTAATCAAGAAGACAGCGTTCCCCCATTTTCTTCACCTTGGAGTTATAACACTGCATTGTGGGCGCGTCTGCGGAACAAAGCAGCTTACAATCTATTCAATCGCATCACTAAGCCAGTCCGGGACGTGATAAGCGAGTATCGCCAAAAGTGGAATTTACCCCTCTACGTTCACTCGAACGATCAATACTCCCAACTAGCGCAGTTGAGTCAACAGCCAGCTGAGTTTGACTTCCCAAGACAGCATTTACCTAAAGTCTTTCATTTTACTGGCCCATACCACAATTCAGCCAGCCGAGAACCTGTATCTTTTCCCTTTGAAAAGTTAACGGGAAAACCCTTAATTTACGCCTCTATGGGAACTGTACAAAATCGCCTGCTGGATATTTTCCGCGATATTGCCGCAGCTTGTGAGGGATTAGATGCTCAGTTAGTGCTTTCTCTGGGTGGTTCAACTACCCCAGAATCGCTCCCAGAACTGCCTGGTTCACCCTTGGTTGTAGAATATGCACCCCAACTAGAGTTACTACAAAAAGCCACCCTGACGATTACCCATGCAGGCCTGAATACTACTTTGGAATCCTTGAGTAATGGGGTGCCAATGGTAGCGATTCCGATTGCCAACGATCAGCCGGGAGTAGCAGCGCGTATAGCTTGGACGGGTTGTGGGGAAGTTGTGCAGTTGTCTCGGTTGAGCGTTCCCAAGTTACGAGCAGCTATACAAGGGGTGATGACTCAAGATTCTTACAAGCAGAATGCTACCAGGTTACAAGCAGCAATTCACCGTGCTGGAGGAGTTCGTCGAGCTGCCGATATTATTGAACAGGCTATATCTACAGGAAAGCCTGTTCTTTGTGATGCTAACGGTTGACCTTCCTAAATATTACATTTGTCTCGTTTCTAGGGTGAGGCTGGGAACGCATACATAGAATATCTAGGCTCTACTCCCATACCTCACTTCATCAGAAATGCTCACCCTGTAATGAATACAGACCCTCCACCTCCGAATTCCCATGCAGAGCATAGAAGTTCGGAGGTGTGGGGTGTCAACGCACACGTCTTTTTTTTATCCCTTGGGGCTTAACATAAATTTATTTAAATTAACAGCTTGTTACTTTAGTTATTTAAGGTATATATTCATATTGTAAGTATTTATTCCTAAGACGTCACTTTTTAGTTCAGTCAATTAAGGAAAATTTTACGGGACAAGTACAGGTAGCCAAAGCAAGTACCTGCCATACGCAACCTGAAACCCCTGGTATACCCCTCAACCTTGCGTAGGTTCTAGATAATGAACGCACAATTCCCGTGGATAACCACTATTGTTCTGCTGCCCTTACTAGCTTCTTTTGCCATCCCGGTACTACCTGATAAAGAAGGCAAAACTGTTCGCTGGTACGCTCTTGGGGTAGCGTTTGTAGACTTTGCCCTGATGGTTTATGCCTTTTGGTATCACTACGACCTAAATAACCCAGGCTTTCAACTGGTAGAAAACTACGCCTGGGTACCGCAGTTGGGACTGAACTGGTCAATGGCGGTCGATGGGTTGTCAATGCCACTAATTGTCTTAACTGGCTTAGTCACTACCCTAGCTATATTTGCGGGTTGGAAAGTTACCAAAAAGCCGCGCTTGTTTTACTTCCTGATGCTGGTGATGTTAAGCGCCCAGATTGGTGTCTTTGCTGCCCAGGATATGCTCTTATTCTTCATGATGTGGGAACTGGAATTAGTGCCAGTGTACCTGCTGATCTCTATCTGGGGCGGAGAAAAGCGCCGATATGCAGCCACCAAGTTTATCCTCTACACCGCCTTGGCGTCTGTATTCATTCTGGTATCAGCCTTCTTGATGGCATTTTCAGGCGATACAGTCACCTTTGACATGGCGACGCTAGCAGCCAAGCATTATCCCAAAGCATTAGAATTAGCCGCTTATGCTGGATTCTTGATTGCCTTTGGTGTCAAACTGCCGATTTTCCCCCTGCACACTTGGCTACCAGATGCCCACGGCGAAGCTTCAGCGCCAGTATCGATGATTTTGGCTGGGGTGTTGCTGAAAATGGGCGGTTATGCGCTGATTCGCATGAACATGGAAATGCTACCTAATGCCCATGCTTACTTCGCGCCAGTGCTAGTAATTCTGGGCATGGTTAACATTATCTACGGCGCTTTGACCGCTTTTGCCCAAACCAATCTCAAACGGCGGTTGGCTTATTCTTCAATTTCCCACATGGGCTTTGTGCTGATTGGTATCGCCTCGTTCACAGATTTAGGTTTGAATGGTGCGGTGCTGCAAATGGTTTCCCACGGCTTAATTGCGGCAGCGTTATTCTTCCTCTCAGGCGTTACCTACGACCGTACCCACAGCTTGATGATGGACAAAATGGGCGGACTTGCCAAACAAATGCCCAAGGTGTTTGCCTTGTTCACAGTAGGTTCGATGGCTTCCCTCGCGTTACCGGGAATGAGCGGTTTTGTGGGCGAACTGACGGTATTTTTAGGCTTGACGACAAGCGATGTTTACAGCCCAATTTTCAAAGTTGTGGTGGTGCTGTTGGCGGCGGTGGGATTGATTCTTACACCAATGTATTTACTGGATTTGCTGCGTCAAGTATTCTACGGGCAGTCTAATCCAGAATTGGCGACATCAGTGGCGATGGATGCTAAGCCTCGTGAAGTTTTTATCACTGCTTGCTTGTTAATACCCATCATCGGAATTGGTTTGTATCCCAAGGTGGCGACTCAAACCTATGATGTTAAGACTGTTGCAGTTGCAGCCCAGGCGCGTAATGTGCTGACGCTGGTTGCCCAAAAACAAGCGCCTCTATATTCTCAAGCTTTATTGGCACCAAAACTACCTGGTACGGTTGATTAAGTTTCCTTCCTGGCTGGAAATTAAACTTAATTTAAGGAGCCTGATTGTTTAAGGCTCCTTTTTTGTTTTATTGTGGGAATGCAAATGTTAGGAAAAAGCAGGAATTATGGCTATTTTCTGACAATAACCCATACTGCATGGATAATCCCTGGTACATAACCTAGGAAAGTCAAGACGAGATTAATCCAAAAGTCTGTGCCAATCCCAACTTGCAAGAAAACTCCAAGAGGTGGAATAAAAATGGCTATGAGTATGCGGAAAAAATCCATAATACCCTCCGTATAAGAGTTATGGTTGATACTTCTCAACAGTAGCATCGATACTGGGCTGAGCCATCTCTATTGAGATAGAAAAGCAGCTCTAAGCAATTAAAACTAAGAAATTAAAAATTAAAAACTGTAAAAGCCAGTGGTCGCTTTTCCCTTCGGGCGCTTATTGGAGGTAAATTAAATACCCGACAGCCGAGCGGTGCCATAAAATAAATGTTGTGTATGGCTGGTAAAGTAAAAAAGTATAAATATTAGTTATACTAATCAACTTTTTCGCTGGTAGAGGGTCGTCATTTTAGGTGAGTGGCGCGATCGCAAAATATGAAGTTATCCTATTGACAAATTAAGGCAGCGATTGCATTGGATATCATTTCAGGATATCCGGTTAACTCGAACGGTCATTTTTATGAGTAATTCTGCTGTTAGAGCAGCCTGGTTCAAGCGAGTGAGGGGTGCAATGATAAATGACCTTAACCAGCTCTTTGAGGATTCCCAACAACGCTTGCAGGAGTTGTGGCAGTATACCGAAGAGTTATCGGAGCTGGAAAAGCAGCCGATAGTGGAAGTTCTGGAGCAATTATCCAGCCAACTGCAAGAAATGCAAGTAGTGACACGCTACCAGATACGCCAAAGAAAATTGGCTACCAACACTCGTGTAGAACTCGTCGCACAAGGACAGCATTATCAATCTGATCAGGAGTTACATCGTCAAGCGGATTCCGATGATCCAATAGTAGCGATCGCAGCGAGTAATGATATTGCCTACTTGGTGACAAATCCACAAGGGGTAATTCTAGAAGCCAATCGGACAGCAGCACAATTGTTGGACAATTCTCAGGAGTGCCTGCTGGGTAACTCTTTAGTGGAGTTTGTCGCCGCCGATGCTCGTGGTGACTTTCATGCTCAGCTTAGCGCATTGCAACAAGGAGCGGTTGTCAAAAATTGGGAAATCGGCTTAGCTAAAGCCCAAGGCGAACTGTTTACTGGTGTGTTAAGCGTAGAGCCAGTGCGCCAAGTGCAGCAACCTCATCAAGTGGTAGGGTTGCGCTGGTTCCTGCAAGATATTACTGAGACTAAATACAATTCGGTGGTTTGTCTTAACCAAAGAAAGCTGGAGTGTGTCCAAGACGATTTAGAAAACTTGCTGGCAGAATCCCTAGAACCGGAAGGCGAACTAGCTGATGAAACAGAGTGCGAAGCGCCCCACAATATGTTACTTCGCCAAACGCTTTTGCGTCGCACTTGGGCGCTACAACGGGCGCTCAAGTTTGAAGCAATGCTCAAACTTATTACCGACAAATTGCGCGATACTCTCGACGAAAACCAGATTTTGCAAACCGCCGTACAGGAATTAACTCTGGTGTTGGGTGTTGAAGGTTGCGATACAGCTTTATACAATGCCGACCGCACGGCGACTATTACCCATGAGTACACGATAGGATTGCCGTCTGCTCTAGGGGAAGTCGTATCAATCGACAACTTGTTTGCCGAAGATACTCAATTGTTGCAAGGTCAGTATTTCCAGTTTTGTTACTTAGTGCCAGGGATTCGCGGACAAGTGGCTATCTTAGCTTGTCCAATTTTTGATAACCAAGGGATGTTGGGGGATCTGTGGTTATACAAGCGGCACGAAGAGGCTTTTAACGAGTTAGAAATCAGATTAGCGCAGCAAGTTGCTTCTGGGTGCGCGATCGCGATTCGTCAAGCTCGACTTTACCAAGCAACCCGAAGCCAAGTAGTAGAACTGGAAAAACTCACTCGCCTTAAAGATGACTTCTTAAGTACCGTTCCTCATGAATTGCGATCGCCTGTTGCCAACATGAAAATGGCAATTCAGATGTTAGGCATTGCCTTGAATAAAGACCACGGATTGTTCGCAGAGCTATCCAAGCCACCAGCAAAAAGAAACAAGGTAGCTCGCTACTTCCATATTTTACATAACGAATGCGAACGAGAAATCAACCTAGTTAATGACCTCTTGGAATGGCAAAAACTTGATACTGAAGTTCAACCCCTAGTGCTGACAACAATTGAAATGCTCGAATGGCTTCCCAAAGTTATCGAGCCTTTTGTTCAGCAAGCTCAAGAACGCCAGCTAAACTTAGAAATTAACATCGAGCCGGAACTGCCTCCCTTAGTTTGCGACCACGCCAGTTTAGGGCGAATTTTAAGCGAGTTGCTGACCAATGCCTGCAAGTATACGCCAACCCAAGAAAAGATTATCGTCACAGCTCGTACCGCACAAGCAAGAATAGAAGTGAGCGTGAATAATACTGGGGTGGAAATTCCAGCAAGCGAGAGGGAGCGGATTTTTGAGAAATTCTACCGCATCCCCAGCACCGATCCTTGGAAGCAGGGTGGGACTGGATTAGGACTGGCGCTGGTGCAAAAGCGAGTGGCACTTTTAGGAGGTACGATTCAGCTGGAAAGTAGTGCAAATCAAACTTGTTTTACAGTGTCTTTGCCGCTAAAACCTTCAGAACTTTGAAGAGGTAAATTATGGGTTATAGAGTCCCTAAAGATATTTCCATAAAACATTGGATTTCAGTCTTCAAACCTAACAATCAGACGCATTTGTTGGGTGAGTGCCTTGTGGCGTGGCGTTTGAGTCACCTCACCTAACAAATTGCAGGTTTGAGATTTTGAGCTTCTAAGTGAACTGTATTGCTTTATAACTAACACTCAAGCTGATGGATGGGAATTTTAATAACAAATTCCGTACCTTTCCCCATCTGAGAAAAACAGCGCAAAGATCCAGAATGTTTCTCGACTACTATTTGGTAACTAATCGACAATCCTAGACCAGTGCCTTTGCCAACAGGTTTTGTGGTATAGAAGGGATCAAAAATTCGTCGTCGTACTTCTTCGTTTATTCCCGAACCATTGTCTGCAATCCGAATCGATACATGATTGCTACCTCGCACTTCAGTGCAAATCCGAATCGTAGGAACTGAGGACAAGGAGGAGAAGGCTTTTTCTTCCTGGTCTATACCTCTTTCCCCAGTCCCTAGTCCCCAGTCCCTAATTCCCATTTCCAAGGCATCAATAGCATTACTAATAATATTCATAAATACCTGATTGAGTTGTCCGGCGTAGCAGTCAACTTTGGGCAGATTACCATAAGTTTTGATTACTTGGATTTCGGGACGATTTGGTTGAACTCGCAGGCGATTTTCCAGAATCATCAGCGTACTTTCGATACCTTCGTGGATATCTACCTCTTTCATTTCGGCTTCGTCGAGGCGGGAGAAAGTTCGTAATGACAGAACGATGTCGCAGATGCGCGTAGCTCCCATTTTCATTGAAGAGAGAACTTTGGGAAAGTCTCCTTTGAGAAAATCCAAGTCGATAGCTTGTATTTCTTCTGTGATTTCTGGGGTGGGATTGGGATATTGTTCTTGATAAAGTTGCAGCAGACGCAGCAAATCTTCCGCGTATTCAGTGGCGGGAGTGATGTTGCCATAGATGAAGCTTACCGGGTTGTTAATTTCGTGAGCTACACCTGCTACTAGCTGACCGAGAGAAGACATTTTTTCTGATTGAATCAGCTGGAATTGGGTTTTCTGCAATTCTCGCAAAGTTTTTTCTAACTGTTGCGCCTGTTCTCGCAATTGCGCTTCCGATGCTTTTAAGGCTTGTTCGACGGCTTTTTTGTCGGTAATGTCGCGCACAATTACCAGGACTTCAGTTTCCCCACTGACGGCATACCGAGCTTCGTAATCGCGCATTTTGCCGTCCATCCCCTGCATCTGATACTCATAAACTTGAGCTTCGCCAGTAGCGATCGCTTTTAAAAGATTTTGCATCGTAAACTCAGCTACCTCTGGGGGCATCACCTCATGTATCTTTTTGCCCATAAATAAGCTGGGAGGCATTAAGAGCGAATCTTCTGTCGGCGCGTGGAAGTCGAGATACGTACCATCAAAGCTCATGCGAAATAACAAATCTGGAAGCGCTTGGATCAAGGCGCGATTTCTAGATTCGCTCTTTTGCAATGCTTCCTCTGCGCGTTTGCGATCGCTAATTTCTAAGATCACTGCACCAACACCTATAAGCGTGCCATCTTGCCCAGGTAAGGGGAAATAAGAACACATGCAATATCGCTCTACGCCTGGTTGTTGTGAGGTTTCACCGCTGATTTCCAGGTTAAGAATTGGTTTGCCAGTGGTCAAAACCTGCCTATAGGTAGCTTCTAAAATTGGTGCCAGTTCGGGGAGGATGTCTGAGAAAGTCTTCCCGATATGGTCTGTTGCTGGTATTCCATTAATTTCTGCCAGCATTTCGTTTATCTGCACAAACCGCAGCTGGTCATCTACTATAGCTAATCCAGCCGTTGCACCGCTGAAAAAGGCATCAAAGCGAGCTTGGCGTAGGGCTAATTCTTTTTCTAGGGCAATGCGCGAGCTAATGTCTTGAATAACGGTAATAAAATATTTGGGTTTGCCAGACTCCTCGCGCACCAGCATCGGAGTTAGCTGCGCCCAGACAAGGGAACCATCTTGGCGGATGTAACGCTTCTGGATCGAGTAACTTTGAATCTCCCCAGCCAGCAGCTGGCGAATGTTCTCCAAATCGCTATTAAGGTCATCCGGGTGAGTGACATCTTTAAAGGTGAGCGCCTTTAGTTCTTCCTGGCTGTAACCCAGCAGATGGCAAACTTTTTGATTGACAAACAGCCAATGTCCATCTAAAGAAATATGGCAGATGCCAACAGCTGCTTGCTCAAAGGTGAATCGAAATTGCTCCTCGCTTTCTCGAAGTGCATCAAGAGCTTGTTGGCGATCGCTAATGTCAATCCCTACCGCCATAAAAAAGTCAACTGTGGGAGAGATATCCTCGCCTGTCTCTTTAAACACCAACGTACCATGCCACTCTACCAAGCGCTTTTCACCCGTCTTGGTTAGTACCTCGTTGGTATGTACGTTTGATCCACGAAAGTTTAGGAGACACTCTAAAGTCTCTAAAACTCCCGCCTGCTCAGCTTCGGGGACGAACATCGGCAAGTAATCTTTACCCACTACCTCCTCTAAGGTGTAGCCCAATGCGTCTAGCATCGCTGGGTTCATCATCTGAACCTTTCCATCTGCGCTTAGGGTAACAAAAAAAGCCGGACACGCTTCCATCAGGGTGCGGCTGAAGTTCCTTTCTTTGATTAATTCTTCCTCAACAGCTTTGCGTTCTGTTATATCGGTGGAAATGCCGCACAGAGCGTAGGGAACACCGTTCTCGTCACAGAGGGGAAACTTCAGCGCCAGGTAAGTGTGAAGTTTGTCATCTTGCACAACTTCCTCCAACTCCATTGGAGTTTTGGCTGCTAGCACTTTTTGGTCGTTATATCGAAATGTGTCTGCTGTTTCCTTGGGAAAAATATCGTAATCAGTTTTACCTTCTAACTCTTCTTTGTTGATGTGGAACACAGCTTCGCATTGGCGGTTGACCAAAAAGTATCGTCCTTGCGTATCTTTCAGGTAGATTAAGGCTGGGGAGTTATCCAAAATTGCCTGTAGTCGCTGTTCGCTCTCTTTTAGTGCTTCCTCTACCCGCGCCCGTTGGGCAATTTCAACTTGCAATTGATCAATAGCATTGTTGAGTTCAGCACTACGCTCCTTAACAATAATTTCTAACGCTTCCTTTGCCTGTTTTAGCGCTGCTTCTGTGCTATTATTAACCGTTTTAACAGCAGGACTTTCAGTAATTACCTGTGTCATCATCAAAATGCCACCGATTTCACCCGAAGATTGCCGCCAAGGATGCAGTTCCCAATTCACCCAGCCAATTGTTCCATCAGCACGGGGAAAGGGATCTGCTTCGCACTTTTGGACTTCTCCTGCCAAACTGCGCTGGTGGATCTGCTTCCAACGATCGGGAATTTCGGGAAAGACTTCGTAATGAGAGCGACCGATGATATCTTGGTTAGTTAAGCCATAATCTGTTAGCCAGCGACGACTGGTTATCAGGTAACGCATATCGCGGTCGAATATCGCGATCGCTGCTGGGGTGTGTTCCGCCAGCAATTGTAGCAGTTCCGCATTCTCTGGAACATTCATGGTTATTAAAATACAAAAAATACCTTTTTTAATTAGCAGGAACAGGTAAATTCCCTAATTAGATATTTATACTGATGCGATGGAAAATTGAAACAGAGAAAATACCGATTTTAAGCAGATTCAATGCTGTTTTACTCGCAAAGTTACCATGAAATACCTAAATAATTAGAATTATTTTAATATTTTTTAATAAACGCAAAAAATTGGTATACGGATAGAGGTTAGCAGCGATCGCTACTAACCTCTATCCGCCACCTGAATTGATATAATTAAGTAAATCAGCCGCCACTAATTTTGGCTTTATAGCCTAATTTAGTAAGAATTTCAACGAGTTTCTGCGTATGATCGCCCTGAATTTCCAGAGTATTATCTTTAACAGTGCCACCAGTGCCGCACTGAGTTTTTAGCTGCTTCAGGAGAGCTTCTAGAGTTTCAGGTTTCACCTGAAAGCCACTAATCACCGTCACAGTTTTTCCCTTGCGCCCTTTACGAGAAGCCTGAACTTTCAGATTTTGCTGATTTGACGGTAATTCGGCAATTGGTCTTTCAAAAGCGGCAGAATTATCGCCGTTGCCAAATTCCGAGTAGACAACGCGCTTTTGAGCAGATGTTTGGGAATCGGAGGATTTGCGGTTAGAAGAGGACATCGCAGTTAGGAATGAGGTTCTTTAACCATTAAGTACAGTGGGGGTTGAGAAGGAAAAAGGGAAAAATCGAGAATTATTTTTTACCTTTTACCTTTTGCATCAGAGCCTTTTTTTGCCCACCCTACAACTATAATGAAGTTTATGCTGTGATTCCCTTTAATAACTGTGACACGTACTCCCATTTCTCCTAATTCTCAAGAAAGTGCCAACGCCTCTGCACAACAACCCGATGCGCTAGGAAGATTTGGACGTTTTGGCGGCAAGTACGTGCCGGAAACACTGATGCCTGCGCTCTTGGAGCTAGAAGCTGCTTTTGAGGAATATCGCAAAGATCCAGCTTTCCAACAGGAACTCACAGAACTGTTGCGAGACTATGTGGGACGACCAAGCCCTCTTTACTTTGCCGAGCGCCTGACTTCTCATTATGCTAAGCCAGACGGCACGGGGCCGCAAATCTATCTGAAGCGAGAAGATTTGAACCACACGGGCGCTCATAAAATTAACAATGCTTTGGCTCAGGCATTGTTGGCGAAGCGCATGGGCAAGCAACGCATTATTGCCGAAACGGGTGCTGGTCAGCACGGCGTGGCTACAGCTACGGTTTGCGCCCGGTTTGGACTAGATTGCGTCATCTACATGGGCGTTCACGATATGGAACGGCAAGCCCTGAACGTGTTTCGGATGCGGCTGATGGGGGCGGAAGTTCGCCCAGTGGCAGCGGGGACGGGAACGCTCAAAGATGCCACTTCGGAAGCAATTCGGGACTGGGTGACGAATGTAGAAACTACTCATTACATCTTGGGTTCGGTGGCGGGGCCGCATCCTTACCCGATGATGGTGCGGGATTTCCATAGGGTCATTGGTCAGGAAACTCGCGCTCAAGCGATGGAAAAATGGGGCGGGTTGCCGGATATTCTCCTAGCTTGTGTCGGCGGCGGCTCAAATGCAATGGGACTATTTCACGAGTTTGTGAATGAGCCTAGCGTGCGGCTGATTGGTGTGGAGGCTGCTGGTGAGGGTGTGAATACAGAAAAACACGCAGCAACCTTGACAAAAGGTCGAGTTGGTGTATTGCACGGCGCGATGAGCTATTTGCTGCAAGATGAGGATGGTCAGGTTGTGGAGGCGCATTCGATTAGCGCTGGGCTAGATTATCCTGGTGTTGGCCCGGAGCATAGTTATCTCAAGGATGCAGGTCGGGCAGAATATTATAGCGTGACTGATGCTGAGGCGCTGGAGGCGTTTAAGCGAATGTCTCAGTTGGAGGGGATTATTCCGGCGCTGGAAACGTCGCACGCGATCGCATACCTCGATACTCTTTGCCCTGAACTAAGTGGGAATCCCCGCATTATCATCAACTGTTCTGGACGCGGTGACAAGGATGTGCAAACAGTCGCGAAGTTGCTCAAAGACACGGAATCGTTAGAAAAGTAATGCCATTATCCGCACGGATAGCCTTGGGAATGCTTTTTCTGGCTGCTGGGCTGAGTGGCTGCGATTCTATCTTAAATAATCAGCCGCCGCCCAGTACGCCTGCGACTCAACCAACCTCAAATTCTGGTTCCTACACAACCTTGGAACAGTCTGTTCACGAACAGATAAATCAGTATCGCAAGTCCCAGAATTTGCCCCCCTTAACTCTGAATGCTGAAATCAGCAAAGAGGCGAAGGCGCACAGTCAAGCAATGGCAAATGGTACAGTTGCTTTTAGTCACGATGGTTTTGAAGGGCGAGTCAAGGAAATTGGCACGTCGATAAACTATCGCAGTGCGGCGGAGAATGTGGCGTACAATCAAGGCTACAGCGATCCGGCTACCCAAGCGGTTCAGGGTTGGATAAAAAGTCCCGGTCATCTGAAAAATATTCAAGGTGATTTTAATTTAACTGGGATTGGTGTTGTCCAGAATGCTAAGGGCGAGTATTACTTGACGCAGATTTTTATCAAACGCGGGTAATGGAGTTGGCTGGGTTAATTCAGTAATGGTGTAAGGAGAGGAAATTGGAAGATTTTCAGGTTTGCGATCGCGACCTTCCCGACAATATACTTTCTGAGTATCTGCAACAGGAAGCGATCGCTGTGGATACGGAAACAATGGGATTGTTACCGCAGCGCGATCGCTTGTGCCTGGTGCAACTGTGCGATAAAGATAGAGTAACAGTGGTGCAAATTGCCAAAGGACAAACAGACGCACCCAATTTAAAAAAGCTAATGGAAGCCCAAAGCGTCCTGAAAATCTTCCACTTTGCTCGTTTCGATGTCGCCCAGCTGCGTTATCATCTCGGCATCCACGTTCAGCCTATCTTCTGCACAAAAATCGCCAGCAAACTTGCTAGAACCTATTCCCCTCGCCACGGTCTTAAGGAATTGGTGCAAGAATTAGAAAAGGTGGAACTTGATAAAAGTTCTCAAAGTTCCGACTGGGGTAATGCAGAGAATCTTTCTGAGGATCAACTGCGCTATGCTGCGAATGATGTCCGTTACCTAGTGAGCGTGCGCCAGAAACTTATTGTTATGCTGCAACGAGAAGAACGTTGGGAAATTGCCCAAGAGTGCTTTAAGTGTTTGCCCACTATAGTAGCTCTAGATTTACTGCAATATAAAGATATTTTTGAACACTGATATAGCAGTGTTCTTTTCTAGTCAAGCTTAAACATCTATAGATAGATTTCTTTCTACTGGATAGCCAACCGCCTTCCACGCCGCTACACCGCCTCTAAGTTCAGACACATTTTCAAACCCAGCCGCACGCAGTTGTGTAGCTGCTGCGGCTGTTTCATCGTCGGTTTCGCCGTATACATAAATATCGCGATGTAGTTCTAAACTAGATAAGGCGCGGTTTACTAATTCGTTCATCGGTATGGGGATAGCTCCCATGATATGGCTGATGTTGAAAAAGCTGCGATCGCTTACATCAATAATTGTTAGCGCTGGTTCGCCCCAGTCCAGTCGCGCTTTGAGATCAAACACGCGAGACTGGGCGGCGATTGGTGGCGGTGAGGGAATAATTCCGAAAAAGTTAGTCATGGCTGGCTGCGACTTTTTATAATATTCTCTGCAATTTAACAATAAGTTTTAAGAATTGCAAATTCTTATAGATAAAATATTTACATCCAGTCCAAGTTATGCCTAGTGATATAGGTGCAATTACTTAACAAGCATAGACATCGGGTAGGAATATCCAGCAAGCGATCGCGCGTAGCACAAAATCCCGGTGGGAGCATCCTGATGCGTGCAAATCTACCAGACGAATTTTATTCGCCGTTTTTATAAGCATTGGGATTTTCCGGTATTAACTATTAGAAATACCGAAATTAAAATAAAATAAAAAATTTTTAAATTATTGAATATTAAATGTATATAATTTCTATTTACCTGCAAAATTGGACAAGGCTTTTCATCAGCAAACCAGCTTTATCCTTAATATTTGACATTATTCTTCATCGGGTTTACTCTCCCTAAAATTTCTGCCGTGCTAGGATAGCAATCAGATAAATTAGCGTTGGTAGTGTGTTAGAAGATGACCCCGAATGAACTGTTAACGTTAGTGTTGATGCTCTCTCCTGGGATTTTACTCTCTGTGTTGATTTTGAGTGCCTTTGCTGCTGGGGGCTGAATTGGAATAGCAAGCGGCCTACGTCCACAATAGGGTGATGGCTTTAGCCTAGAAAAAAACCCTGGCGCTAGCTGTTTGTTAGCACCTCAAAAAAAACAGCACCCTTAATTTAGATAGAAGCGCGATCGCTGCTACATGCTGCTAAAAGCAGCTATTCGCTTACTATCGCTAATTGATTGGGTTTAATCAGTGGATTTTTCGCTGCCGGAAGATTTCTTAGGCAAGGTAGAAGATCCAGTCAAAGTTTCCTCTAACTCCATGCGTTGTTCTATCTGGCGCAAGAAATATCCAGTCATCATTGCTGATGCCAATAAACCTGCTAAATTTTCTCTGTCAGTGGTAATTTGTACCTGAAAATTTTCTGAAGGTAGCATTCCCACCAGCCCTTGAACATTCTGGGAGATAATTTGCTTAATTTCAGGAGTGACGGATTTAGCAACCCGCGCTAAAACTTCAGGAGGTTGGTGCTGAATATATTTCAGCAACTGATTGACTTGTGTATCTTCAGGTTCGCCATTAAGCAAATCGGGGTTAAATACCATTGGAATTTTCTAAGGATTTCATTGGCTTTTATCTACTTTAAACGATTGTGTTGTTTTGCAACGTCGTACCTTAGCGCGGATTGTCTAAGTCGATGGAGAGATTTTTGGCTCAAAAAAGACCTAGCAACTCTCTGGCGTAGGGTGTACAGTGTCCTGGTAGCGCGCCAAAGTATTCAGCGGCGCATTTACTACCGAAATTCGTCATTCTTTACGGCTGTAGGGACATCCAGCTGACTCAGTTGGGGAAGTTGTTCCACTTCAAAATACTGATGAAATTTTTCTGTCACCTGTAGCCAGTAGGAACGCCCATCATCTTGTCGGCGTTTGGTGACAAAACCGAACTCGACGAGTTCCTGAACGTGCTGATATGCTCCCGATCCGCGCAAGTCTACTAACTCAGATTGGGTGATGGAACCTTTGAGGGCGATCGCTGCTAATGTCCTCAATGCGCCTATTCCTAAGTCTAGCGGCACTAAAGTCTCGACTAACGATTGAAAAGGCGATCGCAATTGCAAGGTGTAGCCTTCAGGTGTTTCAACTACTTCCAGGGCGCTGTCACGGTGCGCGTAATCGGTCATAAGCTGAATAATCGAATCTTCAGCATCATCGCGATCGCATCCTGCATACTCGGCAATTTCGGCAATAGAGACGGGTTTACCTTTGAGGTAGAGAATAGCTTCAATTTTCGTAGCGAGGCTAGGCATCATCATTAGTCAATTGTCCGTTGCCAACTGACAAAAAATCAGTCTAGTTGGCGTCCGGTGAGTTCGACAAAAATATCTTCTAAGTTGGAGGGGCGAACCATCATACCAGTTTTGTTGGGTGCGGTGTCAAGGTAGGCGTTAGCTTGTTCTAAGTTGGGGAAGAACTGATATTCTAAGCGATCGCCTACTTGTTTCATCACCAAACCTTCACCATGTTTAGAGCGTAGCTCCTCCAGGGTGCCAAGTTCTATCAGTTTACCAGCATCCATAATCCCAATGCGATCGCATAAATATTCCACCTCATCCATATAATGCGTCGTCAAAAGCATCGTCATCCCCTGCTTATTCAAATCCAGAATAATTTCCCAGAGGCGGCGGCGGGTTTGCGGATCTAGTCCTACCGTTGGTTCATCCAAAAACAAAATCTTCGGTTCATGTAACAGCGACCTCGCAATTTGCAACCGTCGCTTCATCCCGCCAGAGAGGGTTTTCACCAAACTATCTCGCCTCTGGTGCAACTCCACATACTCCAGCCATCGATCTATATCCTGCTGACGCTTCTTCGTGGGGATGTGGTGCATTCGTCCGTGCAGTTCCATATTTTCCCACACGGTTAAATCCATATCCACACTGGTTTGTTGCAACACCACGCCGATATTTTGCTTTACCTGCAACGGTTGGCGCACCACATCATAACCTGCTACTTCAACTCGTCCATCGCTAGGTTTTGTGAGCGTTGTTAGCATCCGAATTGTAGTAGATTTCCCCGCGCCATTGGGGCCAAGTAAGCCAAACATTTCTCCAGATTCAATCGTAAAGGAGAGGTCGTTGACGACGGGAACTTTGTTGTAAAATTTGTGGACTTTTTGCAGGGAAACCGCAGTCATAATTGCTATTTTTTTAAAAAATTCTGAGTTTTGAGCTAAAAATTAGAACTTAGGAGTAGCAACTAAGAATTTAAAATTCTTAACTTCCAATTCCCTAATTTATAACTCAAAAATAAAAATTAACTCCTCAATACTCTCCCATTATTTCTTCAGTTTCCCTCATTTCGTGTAAGGTTTGCCAACCTGCTTGCCACTCAGAAGGATTTTTCAAAATTTTGGCGTTAGTCCAGAAACGCACATTGGGGTCGCAGGAAGCCACCATTTCGGCAAAGACAAACTTGCCTTGGTTTTTCCGATTAACTACTTGGAAGTGTCTCCAACCCCACGTTTTTTGTTGGGCTGTCCATTTGGAACCGACAAGGTGAGGATATTTCAGCTTTTTCTGCATTTACTATTCAATCAGATATTTCTGGAGGGAAAATACTTGGCATTGCAATCCTCCATTATCTACACATATTGCCAAACGGTCAATTTTTTGCAGCCAGATCCATCTAACCGTGTTGCCAATTTTCTGTTTTTTCTGGATCAGACGTTTTTGTACCGCTTCATTAGGGCAAAGGATTTGGAAAGTGACTACCCCGCCTTCTTCTATTTCTCGAAATAGACAATCCCGAAACTTAGCACGGATGCTGCTGTCGAATTGACTGTGAAATTTCCGTAGCTTACCAGTCCATGTTGTCTCGCGACGGTGGGGGGGTATGAGGCGGAAATCATCTTGATCTTCTTCGTCGGGATACAGAGGAGACATAATCTTCCTGTGCTGGTTGGGGAGAAAAAATTTTATTTTACATATTATGTTAATAAAATTGTGAGTTAGAAGCGCGTTTTTCTGCAAATTTAGTAGGGTGGGTTTTCATCCCACCCTACTGTTTAATCGTCTATGTTATTGGGAATTTCAGCTAAGTAAGCACGCTCAAGAGATTCTATGCTAATTTGGGGCGGCTCATCTCCACTTTCTTCTATTTCCTGCTGGAATTCGACAAGTGTCTGAAATAACTCTTCGGTAATTCTGAAAATTGGTTCGTCTGTCATAGTGTCCCCTCTCGATGCCAATAGACTCACTATTCATTTTTACAAATTAGCGATCGCTATTGGTTCTACCGGATGGGCTAACTCAAACCCAAAGACGCGGGAATAAAAGTAAAACTCTCCATCGATGACACGTTTGATATTCTCGGCGCGGCGGAAACCATGCTGTTCGCCCTCGAAGGCGACATAAGCAACGGGTAAACCCTTGGAACGCAACACATCAACCATCATCTCTGCTTGGTTGGGAGGGACAACTTTATCCTCAAGCCCTTGGAAGAAAATAATCGGACACGATAACTTATCTGTGAAGTGGATAGGCGATCGGTCGTGATAAATATCTTGCCGTTCTGGGTATGGCCCAATCAAGCGATCGAAGTAACGCGATTCAAATTTGTGGGTATCTCTTAAGAGTGCTTCTAAGTCGCTGACACCGTAATAACTCGCACCCGCCTTGAAGACATCGCGGAAAGTTAAGGCGCAAAGTGTAGTGTAACCCCCAGCGCTACCGCCTGCGATCGCCATCCGATTTTCATCTACCAAACCTTTTTCGGAAAGATATTTCGCCCCATTGACGCAATCATCCACATCCACAACACCCCACAGCCCATCTAAACGCTGATGATAACCCCTTCCATAGCCAGTGCTACCACCATAATTTACATCCAGGTATGCAAAGCCGCGACTTGTCCAGTATTGAATCCGTAAATTTAACTGGCTAGAAGTTGCTGCTGTCGGGCCACCGTGGCTTTTCACCACTAAGGGCGGTAATTCGCCCTCTGGTGCCATAAAGTCGTGGTTTTGGGGCGGATAGTAGAAGCCGTATGCTGTTAACCCATTTTCCGTCGGAAATTCAATCGGCTGTGCAATGGACAGATACCCAGCATCAATTTCCAACTTACTAGAACGCCGCAACACTGAACTCTGCCCAGTAGTCAAATCCAGCTGAACAATGGAACTAAATTCTGTTGGCGAACCAGCAATGAACTCAACACGACCAGCAACAGCTTTTAAAGAAGTAATTTCAGTGTAAGGCGTTTCAATTTGCTGTAGTTTTCCGATCGTCGTGTCGAGACTCGCTAAATGCCATATTCCCTGCTGGGTGTAAGTACAGATGATGCGATTAGCAGATTCAAAAGCATAAGTGGACATCCCAAAAATCCACTGAGGAAGTCCAAATTCCGCCTCCATTTCGCACAAAGGTTCAGTTAACCCCAACCCTTCGCCTTCAACGGGAGAAGCTTTTTTGTAAAGATTCCACCAGCCACTGCGATCGCTAACAAAGTGTAAAATGCCATCTGGCGACCACTCTGGCTGAAAAATCGATTCATCTGCACCACCAGCCACCAATTGAGATTCCCCCAAGGAACCATCTGGATTAATTTGGGCTACCCATAATTCAGTACCATCCCAAGGCATATTCGGGTGGTTCCAAGTTAACCAAGCAAGTTGAGAACCATCTGGTTTCAGGCGCGGCGACGAGTAAAAATCATTGCCAGAAACCAACACCCGAACATCTTCGCCATTTTCCAAATTGATGCTAACTAAGGTATTGACAGCTTCTTGACCCTCGCCCGTGTGGTCTTCTCGCACAGCATACAGACGGTTTCGCTGTCGGTCAATTACTGCATCCGCATAGCTCATTTTAGCCTCCGGTGTCAGAGGTTGCGGTTGGGAACCGGGAATCAGGCGATAAAGGCGCTGATCCGCGAAGTTGGAAAAATAGACGATACCATCAGCGACGCAGTAAGCACCGCCGCCGTATTCGTTGACGCGGGTGCGGACATTAAAGGGAGGCGGCGCAATATCAATGGTTTGCCCGTCGGGGGTACTTCGCACAATTACAGTCCGTCCAGCTTCCGCAGGTCGCCCCTCAATCCAGTACACATCTTCGCCATCTATGGCAATTTGCCCCAATCCTATCGTTTCCGAAACCATCAAGTCTGAGGTGATGGGAGATTTCCAAGAACCATAGGGTTTTACTTGCTGCGTCATGTTTTTGTCAGTTGTTTATTGTCAGGCTAATAACTATCTTGGAGGAAATTGCTGCTCATTCACAATGACAAATTCAGCAGAAACCAAACCATAGGAGCGAACTTGGTCAAGAATTTTTAATAATTCTTTGGAATTGGTATTGGTGGAAATTTTCTGACGCGATCGCTTAGTCAAATCAACTACCTCAATCGGCCCCGGTTCGCTGGTATTCTCGCAGGCAAAAACAACTTCTGAAGAAGAAATAAATCCTAAATAGGAATTACTTTCAAATCCGTTGCAATTAGAAAATGCTAAAACATTATAATTGTTGAGCGTATCTAATATTATATGATTAACCCATGATTTATTTAAACCATCAAAAACATCTAGTCGGACAATCAAATATCTGTTATCCGGTGAAAAAGAAATAGGATTGGCTACAACATAGTAATTTTGCAATCTTTCTGATATTCCCAAAGCCGCAGCCAGCTTTCTTTGAACTGAGCCATCGGCGTTTTCAATTACTAATTCTTCCGCAATCTTTTCCGCAATATTAGAATTACATTTTATTAAAAATTCATTGGTATTGCGGCTTCTGTACTGACCCACCCTCCTCAAAATCATATTAATATAAACGGATTTCAAACTATCGGGTGATGTTAAAATTTGGGATTGATACTTAAGCTGCGTGGAACCCTGACAGTTACCGTTTAATCTGCTAATGGTTTGCTGACTCAATTCCGCAAAAGATTGATTATCTTGAGCTGAAGCTTTATTTATACTGGAAAAAACACTGGTAACGATGGCGCAATAAATTAATGATGTTTTTATTGATAGGGCAATTCTCTTTGAATTGGGAAAGATACTTTTTTTAACGAACCGCCGAGACGCAGAGGAAGAGAGGAGAAAGAGGTTCATAAATGAATTTTGATTGCTATATTATTACTACCAATTCTCTACGATATTGGCTCAAAAACCATCTGAGAAATTAGCAGATAGCCAACATCTGTTGCCCCTAAACAACCAATGCCTAAAAAGCGCCCATCTTCATCATGAACCCGCAGTGCGCCATCACTAATAGGCGCATCTGGAGGAAAAACACGTTGTCCTTGGCACCATGCTTTAGCGTCTTTTGCTGATAAGGTGAGGGTGGAAAGATGGGACAGCGCTGCTACTGCTGGAATCGGGTTAAAGGTTTCTAATTTTAGCTGTGCTTCTAATTCCTCAAAAGTTAGGCTATCTGTTAGGTGGAAGCCGCTACTGGAAGTGCGAGTCAAAGCGGCAAGGGTACCGCCGATGTTGAGAGATGTTCCTAAATCGCGAGCGATCGCTCTAATATAAGTTCCAGCACCACACGCGATCGCTACATCCAATTCTGGAAAATCGCCTTCTCGCCATTCCAAAATTTCTATCTTGTAAACTTCAACTTGTCGCGCTGGAACATCTATTATTTCCCCCGTTCTTGCCAAATCGTAAAGTCGTTTTCCATCAATTTGAATCGCACTATAACGAGGTGGTAATTGTTGAATATTTCCCACAAATTGCCCAAGGGCTGCTTTCACCTGTTCTAAAGTTAATTCCCGTACAGGTTCAGCGCTAATAATTTCCCCTTCCAAATCATCAGTCGTCGTCCTCACACCCAGCCGAATCGTTCCCCAATAAGCCTTATCTGACCGCAAATATTGCAACAGTCGCGTTGCCTTTCCCAGCGCAATTGGTAAGACCCCCGTAGCAGCAGGATCTAAAGTTCCCCCATGTCCCACCCGCTTGAGGCGCAAAAGTTTTCGCACTTTAGCAACGCAATCGTGAGAGGTAAATTCAGTTGGCTTGTTTAAATTTAAAAAACCTTGCACAAAATAATCCTATAAAAGTAAAGTACGCAGCGATTAGAAATTGCGGTTATACAAACGAAGTCTGCGTAGGCGGACTTTATAACCCGCACAAGCAGGTTTTGTCTGTATAGCCGCATGACTCCATTCGCTGGGCAATTTATAAATTCTAAGGTGTTGCCTGTGGAGTTGGAGAAACCTTATTTTCTGTTCTCTGTTGCCTGTTAGTTCTCATATTCAACTGTTCTGCCGTCAGCGATTGAAGTAAACTCAAAGGCAACACATCTTGACTAATAGATTGAGCATATTGAGCATTCAGGTAACGCTGATAATCTTGCTCTCCAGCAACGTGTGTTTTAAAAAAGGCAAGGCTCAATAGTTTCATATAGTTAAAAGCTATTTTCGGATCTGGCCCAATAACTGATACCGGAATCGGGATCACACCACCATTGGCAACTGATTCTGCCATAGTAGAAAAGTGGGTTCCCTGTTTGAGCAGAACCAGATACTTGTCTGGTGTAGTCAGCCAAGTAAAGGGAAGAATCTGTTCTGCTAAGGGTGGAGTGACAGTATCATTGCTGCTGGCAACGAACATCACCGGAACTTTGATATCAGCAAGCTCAGATTGTCCAAAGATGGTGCTAGTAACAGGGTTAATAGCGATCGCAGCTTTCACTCGCCCGTCCTGCAAATTATAATCAACCGGCGGCAGCTTGATTGCCCGACACTGAAGCAACAGCGACAAATTCAAAGTCTCATTCAACACCGGACAATCTTTTTGCAGTTGCTCAAAATTAATTTCTGCCCCAGCCAGTGCCAAAGCCGTATAACCTCCAAAAGACTGGCCCATAACGCCAACCTGTTGCAAATTGATTCGCCCTTGATACGTTGCTCCCAGTTGATCCAGCAAATACTTTACATCCAGAGGTCGGTCAACCGCCTCAGAAGGAGGGCCCGCCTCATTAGCAAGCCCGCTAAATAACTCTCGCACTCGTTCAGCATTACTACCCGGATGCTCCGGTACAGCAACCGCAAAGCCGTAGGATGCCAAGTGTTCAGCTAAATAAGCAAACGAAGTGCGGTCATTTCCCAATCCGTGGGAAATCACAATTACGGGTGCTGAACGTCCGCTCAGTTGGGGTAGGTAAACATCAACCGCGTAAGCGCGAGAGCGGCTAAAGTCATTAAGAAGCAGTGTTTGCTTTTCCCATTTCAAAGGGCCTTGCTGTTGCAAATCCTGCCCTTGGCTGGAATTTAACGATGTCGCCATTGGTAACGGCGCAGATATGCTCTGATCTGATGGCGTAGTTGCTGCTTCAGCGATCGCTTGCTGTTCCACAGATGCGATCGCTACCTGCGTTTCCCGAATCGCATTTGTCAAATCGCCAAGAATCTCAAAACCACGCTCTGAATTGATCCGAACCGCGTAAGTCGGAAAATTCCGCAGCACATTCAGCAGCGTCAAGCCTTCCGGATCGGCCGCAGCTTGAATCAAAGCCGCTCGAATCGCATAAAAACCCGGTTGAAAAGCTTTCGTTTGGATAACCTCGCCCACCCGTCGCAGTATCACTTCTCCCTGCGGCGTGTAGAGAAATTGTGCCACAGCTACAGGACTCACATCAGCGCGAGTCAGCAAAATATTTCGTAACTGCTCCAGCTGCTCCGGCTTTATATACCTAGCATAAAAAGCTAAATCATCATTAATTTTGCCTTCCCTGGCATACAATTCCAAAGCCGAAACTGGCAGAGTCAACTGCAAAGGGCCTAAGGAAATAAATATTTGCTCAGCTCCCAACACGCGGCTAGGCATCGCCGCAATTATTGCAGGTATTGCTAACGCTAAAGATAAAATAAACTTTCTCGTTCCCAGGCTCTGCTTGGGAATGCCAACCGGGAGACTCCGCCTCGCCTCAAATCGAGGCTGAAACTGCCCTCCCCTGCAAGGCGAGAGTCCTACCAAGGACTGTCCCGGCTTAAGTGGATAGCCGTCCCTAAAATTCCTCATCAAAAGGCTCAACCCCGTGCCATCCTTCATCTGTCCCCCGCTTTTGCAATCTTTGACAACGTTTAACATATAATCTAGCCGCTTTATCTTGGTTATTTTGCTCTAAAACATTACTAAAAACTTGCTCAGCTTCAGCAAACTTTTTACTGTAATAAAGATGAATGCCAAATTCAAAATGGCTTCTAGTTCCGCTTTTTACCTCTTTTGTTTCCGCAGAATTACTATCAAAAACCTCAAAAACTGGTGATAAATCTTTGCGCCCTTTAATATTAACTCTATCTAAAAACCTATAATTATATTTTGTGGGATCTTCCAAACCAAGCAAAGTCTTTTCACTAATAATAATAGAAGCTCCGTAAACTTTGGTCAAATCTTCTAGGCGAGAAGCCAGATTTACCGCATCGGAAATCACCGTTCCTTCCATACGCTGTTCATCCCCAATCGTACCCAGCATCAAAGTACCGCTATGGATGCCAATGCCGATGGCTATGGGCCGAGAACCGTTTTTTATGAGTTCTACATTATATAGACTCACCTGTTTTTGCATTTCAATAGCTGCTTGCAAAGCGTCTTCAGCACTTTGCGGAAAAAGCGCCATCACTGCATCTCCAATATATTTATCAATAAAGCCGTTATTCTGGCGAATAACCGGGCTAACTCGACTCAAGTAAGAATTGATAAAATTAAAATTTTCTTTAGGCGACATTCCCTCAGAAAGAGTGGTAAAGGCGCGAATATCAGAAAAGAGAATTGTCATTTCTTTCTGTACTTGGTCGCCAAGTTGAACATTAACAATACTGTCTTCTCCCAATAAACTGATAAATTCATGGGGGACAAATCGCCTGTAAGCAATATTAATTTTAGAAAGTTCAATATGAGTTTTAATTCTAGCTAACAACTCATTCTTTGCCACAGGTTTAACCAAATAATCATTAGCGCCAGACTCAAATATTTCAATTACATTTGAAACATTATTAGCAGATGTAACAATAAAAATCGGCAATTCATTAGCAGGAAAAGTTTTGCGAAGTTTTTTGCAAACTTCAAAACCAGACATTTTTGGCATCATTACATCGAGCAATATCAGGTCAGGCTTCAAACCATTTTCAATTGCTTCTAGTGCTTCTATACCATCGCTAGCTTGAAAAACAGTATAATTTTCTAAAGATAAATAGTTAGTCAGTATCTGAAGATTAACCGGATCGTCCTCCACAATCAGGATGGTAAAATTGCCGGAAGAGACTTTCTTTTTAGGGGAAGAAGCAACAGAAGTTTCACTTTTGGCAGGCAAGGGGCAATAGGGAAAAGGCAAATTTGAAGAATTTTCCCACTCACTAGCTACTTGCCTCAACGCCAGCAATCCTATGGGTATTCCCTTGGCGGTGGTACGCAGTTTGTAGACACTGTTTGCCTCTTGCTGGTAATTTGCTTTGAACGGAGGCGAAGCTCCGTTCAGGGATTCATTCTTGTTTCCTATGCTAAGCTGTTCCTTTGGCTTAGGGTCTAGGTTCTGTGTAGATTGAACTTGAGACAGTGGCAGAGTAAAGGTAAAACGCGAACCTTTCCCTACAGTAGAATCTACGCGAATTGTGCCACTATGCAACTCTACCAGTTGTTTTGTAACGGCAAGGCGAATGCCTGTCCCCAAGTAACGTTTATTTGTAGATTCTTCGGCAAATTCAAAAGCATCAAAAATTTTCTCCAGTTTATTTTCTGGGATACCGATACCAGTATCAGAAACTGTAATAGCTAGCATTAGGGACTGGGGACTGGGGACTGGGGGCTGGGGAAGAATCGAACCAATCACCAATCCCCTATCCCCAGTCCGTAATGAAGCTGAAACTTCTATAACACCGGATTCAGTAAATTTAATCGCATTGCAGACTAGATTATACAAAATTTGCTGCACTCTATTTTCGTCAGCTTTTACCAGTGGGACGGCTGGATCGATTTGATTAATTAACTGCAAAGATTTGTTTGCTGTGAGGGGTTTGGAGAGTGCTAAAACAATATCCGTGACTTCTCGCATTCCCACAGGTTTTATTTTCAGTTCTAGCGTTTTGTGCTTTAATTTTTCCAAATCAACAATATCATTTACCATGTTTGCCAGTCGGTGACTGCTTTGTACAATCATGTATAAATTTTGCTTTTGGATTTCTGATAGCTGCCCAGCGGCTCCATCTAGCATAGACTCGGCAATGCCGATTATTCCATCTAAAGGTGTTTGCAGTTCGTGGGAAGTATTGATTAGAAACTCATCTTTGAGTTGATTTATTTGTAACAATGTTTTATTTTTTAATTCCAGATTTTGGGCGTAATCGTGGATTTCAGCTACCATCGAATTAAAGGCATTAGCTAGCAGTCCCAACTCGTCTTTGCTTTGAACATCAATAAATATGTCAAAGTTGCGATCACGTACTTTTTCCGCGCCTTCGCGTAATTTATCAATCGGGTGTCCCAACCAACGCGCTAGTAAAAATGCTATTAACAGTGAAAGAAGGAAACTACTACTAATAATACTAAGATAGATATAGCGCAATCTTTGTACCTGATTTGCTTCGATTCTCCCGTCGTACTCTAATCCCATAACTGCGATGACTTTCCCATCGTCATCTTTAATGGGAATAGCTGCTGTCAGGAATTGTCCCCATATATCTGTATAAAATTTTTTTCCTGCTTGTGGTTTCCCATCAAAAGCTTTTTGCAGTTCTTCTTGCTTAGTTGCGTATAACTGACCAATGATTTTTCCTTTTTTGTCTTGGCTTTCTTCGCGATCGGTATCGGCAATAAACTTTACCACATTACCATTTTGTGATTCACCTACTTTAACTATAAGAGAAGTTGATTTTATTAACGGTATATCAGATGTATCTTCTGTTAATTCCTTAAAAAAAGTTAGAGGATATACTTTTTGACTGCTACTTTTTTGAATGTTTTTCAAGACTTGCATCAGGTCTTGGAAGTCCTGAGACTGCATATATTTTTGAGCAATCTCCGGTGGCAATGATTCGGCAGTATCTCCTGGTTTTAGCTGGGTAATTATCTCTTCTATGGGAAAAGAATCTCGCTCGATAGCCAAACTTAGCCGCTGAATCTTTTTTTTGTCTTCATCATCAACTAAAAAGGCAGCAGAACGACCTACATCTCTAAGCCGTTCTGCCATTTGATTTAAAACAATCTGTTTGGTTTTAGCATAATAAAAATAGACGCTAGTGCTAGTAATTCCTACTGACAGAATCGAGATAGCCATTCCTATCTTCAAAGCAAAGGGAAATCTCATAACGCTATCCCATAAAATTTAGAATTATTTGAAAAATATAATTAGTTTTTTGAACTAGCCTGGTATAAGCTGTCACGTATTTTAATTGCCATATTAACCAAGTGCTTTTTCTCCTTCGTCCGGGGCTTGTTGTCCGTTGCTACTGACTGAGGACAATAAACCTCTCTCCCTAGCCTAAATTTAGTCCTCTTAAATGCACAACAGCTTAGTAAATACACTGAAATTATTAAAGTGATATATTGAAAATTTTATGCGTAACAGACCTAATCGACAATATTTCAGCTTGTTAATTATTGCAACCATTTTTTTAACCAAGGTAAATAAGCTGAGGATTAAGGCAGTTTTTTGTTGATGGTAGAAACTCAAGCTAATCGCAACTGTAGCAACGCCTTTACTGTGGTTGATTTTGTCTTTCTTGTATTTTATATTCCTCAGTCAATCGATTTGGGATTTTGCAGAGGTCGGAATTTTTGGGCATATGCGTCTTCGCTATCAATTTTGGATTGTTTTTCTCGTGACGAGTAAGAGACGGAGAACGCGCGTTAGGAAGGCGATCGCTTCCTCAACAACTAGAAACAGCACCGCTGACACTAACCAATTCTCAGCATTCCCAGCCAGAGACTCTTAACCAGAGACTCACAGAACTGATTCGATAAAAATCTGGTAGGGTTTTAAAACGGTATAAATAACACCAAGCTGAGTCAAGACGGCGCGATACGTTGGTACTCACCGAAGCCGATTCTGCGAGAGCAGACGCTCCTGCTACGTATTTCACTTTAATCATCGGGTATAAACATGGAAGCATTGAAAGGACGAGATTTACTGAGCCTGGCAGACCTCAGTGCTGAGGAAATTAAAGAACTTTTGCATCTGGCAGCTGGACTGAAGTCCCATACAGTGAATCTGCGATGCAATAAGGTGCTGGGATTGTTGTTTTACAAGGCTTCTACACGCACTCGCGTCAGCTTTTCGGTGGCGATGTACCAACTAGGCGGTCAGGTGATAGACCTTAATCCTAACGTTACTCAGGTGAGCCGGGGGGAACCGTTGGCGGATACGGCGCGGGTGTTGGATCGATATTTGGATATCCTGGCGATTCGGACGTTTAAGCAGGAGGATCTGCAAGCCTTTGCTAATTATGCCAAGATTCCGATTATTAATGCTTTGTCGGATCTAGAGCATCCCTGTCAGGTTTTGGCTGATTTGTTAACGGTTCAGGAGTGTTTTGGGAGTCTGGCTGGGCTGACTTTGACTTATCTGGGAGATGGCAATAATATGGCTAACTCGCTGCTTTTGGGTGGCGCGCTGGTGGGGATGAATGTAAGAATTGCGACACCACAGCAGTATCAACCGGATGCGACAGTTGTAGAGCAGGCGAAGAAAATTGCAGGCGATCGCGCTGAGGTTACAATTACTAACGACCCCGAAGCAGCAGCTAAAGACGCTCACGTGCTTTATACCGATGTCTGGGCAAGTATGGGACAAGAGGATGAAGCTAATGCTCGAATTCCAGTTTTTCAACCTTACCAGGTAAACGATGAACTGTTGAGTATTGCCGATCCTAGTGCAATTGTGCTGCACTGTTTACCAGCTCATCGGGGAGAAGAAATTACTGATCAGGTGATGGAAGGTGAAAAGTCGCGGGTTTGGGATCAGGCGGAAAATCGAATGCACGCTCAAAAAGCTTTGTTAGTCAGTCTTTTGGGCACAAATTGATTGCGGCTAATGGAATCATTCCTAATTGCTAATTGTGCAAACGCCATTAACTACTAGACAGACGCAAGTTTTAGTAGTACGAATGTTCTATAGGACGTACATTACTAATTCCGTTAGTTTGTTTTATGGAATCTCTCACTTATGCTCAGCAACAACTTTATGATTGGCTGGTGGATTACATTGGTCAACATCAACACGCGCCTTCAATTCGGCAGATGATGCTGGCGATGAAACTAAAGTCGCCAGCGCCAGTTCAGAGTCGCCTGGAACATTTGCGTGCGAAAGGTTATATCGATTGGGCGGAGGGAAAAGCGCGCACAATTAGGATTGTCCGCTCTGGGGGGAATGGAGTGCCAGTTTTGGGAGCGATCGCTGCTGGCGGTCTTGTAGAACCCTTCACCGACACTGTAGAGCATCTGGATATATCTGACTTATTCCGTCAGCCAGATTATTTTGCTCTCCGCGTGGTGGGAGACAGCATGATAGAAGACCAAATTGCCGAAGGTGATATGGTCATCATGCGACCCGTACTAGAGCCAGACCGGGTAAAAAATGGCACCATTGTCGCGGCGCGAGTGGAAGGAGTTGGCACAACGTTAAAACGCTATCACCGTCAAGGAGAGCAGATTACGCTTAAACCAGCTAATCCCAAATACGACCCAATTAAGGTGAAGGCAACTAGGGTTCAGGTACAGGGTGTGTTAGTAGGTGTCTGGCGCGGCTGTGAAGCTACTACGAAATCGACATCTCGAAGGCGATCGCATTAACCAAGGCGCTACTTTTCCGGAAAAGGCTTCTCTCTATGGGATGATGACACAATACAAAAGAGTCATAACTCATTAGTTTTGAGTTTTTAGTCATTAGTCCGTTGGAGTTGTCAAGTTGGAAAGTTGTTATAACCTGACAACGTTTCAAGCTTTAAACTTGACAATTCTTTCCTGACTAATGACTACAGACTAATGACTAATAACTAATCAGATTGTGAGGAGCCTTTTTCAGTCGTGAAAGAAACCCAATCTTTTTTAAAAGTTTTTCAAAGCCGCAAGATGGCAGCGCTGTTGTTTTTGGGCTTTTCATCAGGTTTGCCTTTGTTTTTAACGAGTAAGACGTTGCAAGCCTGGATGACCGTTGAAAACGTGAATTTGGGCGCGATTGGGTTGTTTAGCTTGGTCGGGTTGCCCTACTCGCTCAAGTTTATTTGGTCGCCCTTACTTGACCGCTTTATACCACCTTTTTTGGGGCGGCGTCGTGGCTGGCTGGTACTGACTCAAGGGGCGTTATTGGTAGCGATCGCAGCAATGGCTCTGCAAAAGCCATCGCAAGCCCTGCAACTGTTAGCCATTAATGCCTTGCTGATTGCCTTCTTCAGTGCGACTCAGGACATCGCTGCCGATGCCTATCGTACTGATGTTTTAGAAGAACGGGAAATGGGAGCCGGTGCAGCCATTTTTGTTTTAGGATATCGCGTTGCTTTGCTCATCACTGGTGGTCTGGCGCTGGTTTTGGCAGATAAATATAAAATGCCTTGGGGGACGGTTTACTTGTTGATGGCACTGCTAATGGGAGTTGGGTTAGTAAGTGCGATTTTGGCACCGGAACCTATAGAACGCGATCGCCCACCCGCTTCTTTATCTGATGCCGTGAGGTTGCCATTTATCGAATTCTTTCAACGTAATGGTCAACTCCAAGGACTTTTAATTCTAGTTTTTATTGTCCTCTACAAGCTGGGTGACGCGCTAGTTAATAATATGTCTACGCCCTTTTTGTTAGAGAAGACAGGCTTAAACTTCAGTCCCACAGACGTAGGTACGATTCAGAACACTTTGGGACTACTGGCGAGCATTGTTGGCATTCTTGCCGGAGGTGCCATTCTCAACAAAATCGGTGTTAATCGCTCCCTTTGGGTATTTGGCGGTTTGCAAGCGGTGAGCAATTTAGCTTACTTGATACTCGCACAAGTTGGTAAAAACTATCAGTTATTGGTACTTACCATTAACATTGAAAACTTTTGTGCTGGACTGGGAAATGCCGCTTTTGTTGCATTTTTGATGAGTCTTTGCAATCAGCGCTTCTCAGCAACTCAGTATGCTTTACTCTCAAGTTTGATGGCAGTCAGCCGTGATATTTTGGTTGCTCCAGCAGGTAGGTTAGCAGAAGTCACTGGTTGGCCTTTGTTTTTCCTGATTAGTATCGCCGCTGCCTTGCCTGGATTAGTCCTTTTGCCAGTGTTTGCCCCCTGGAATCCTCGTTCCATTCCAGATATGTCAATACCGGGACTCGACGAACAAGACGATGAACCTTATTAGTTGTAGGATAGAATGAGAAAGCTTAACAATTCTTCAACTTAGTTTTCGGAAAATTCTCCTGCTCCTAGAGCTACAAATATGGCTATCATTCGCGAATACATTGCCCCATTCCTAGCAATATTTATCTTTTTGATTGCACTGGTCGCAGTCAGCGCCAGGATATTTTTACCATCAGATATGGCAGCACCAGCACCGATTGAGGAAGTAAATCCCCAGCCGGAGAAAGCCCAGTTGCCAGCAGCAATCAGCTTCTTGCTGCCAAGCGACTCCTAAACTTAAATGCTGCCTCCAGGTTACGGGTTGCGTGCAGGGTCAGGGCTAGATCGAGCAAAGCTGCTCAAGTTTATGCAGCTGACTTACCACGAACTTTTCCCACAGCAAGATTTTTCTCATCTAGCTGAGACTGTTGAAAGTTACTTTTCTAGCAAAACGCCGCTGTGGTGGGTTGAACCTAAAGAGGATCGTCCTTCCCCTGTAGCTTGTCTGTGGCTGGGAAATGCCGTAGATCAGGTTACAGGCGATCGCCATGCTCACATTTTTTTGCTCTACGTCTTGCCAGAACACCGTCGTCGTGGTATAGGGAAAGCTTTGGTAGATAGTGCCGAAAACTGGGCAAGAGCAAGAGGCGATCGCCAAATGGGTCTACAAGTCTTTCAAACCAACCAACCCGCTTTAAATCTTTACCGCCAGCTTGGGTACCAAACCCAGTCTTTGTGCATGCTCAAACCACTTTAAAGAAGATACTCCAAAAAGAAAAATTCCTCGTTCCCAGGCTCAGCCCGGGAACCCTTAAATAGAGGCTCTGCCTACTCACACCAAATTAGCATTAACTTTTCGGGCGACCGAAGCCTTTTGCTTGTTTCTTCCCTTTTTTAGCCTGAGAAATTCCTGAAGATGGCTTATCAGATTTCACAGAAGATGTCTGCGGCTGCTGTGGTACCTCAACAGAATCAGAAGGCATAAACTGCTTACCACACTCTTTGCAAACGTACCTTTGCTTTTCCTTGTAATGCCCATTTTTCCTGACCTCAGTGGCTCCGCATTTAGGACAGGTAATCTGAGGCATCTCACTTTCTGCGGCTTTCTGGTCGGCTGCGGGTGAGGGTGCGACAGCAGACTCGTTATGGTCGGTTTCTGACTTCTGGAAAACAGAGGTAATTGCCTCAATTGCCGATGCCGCCTTGTCTAAAAGAGTAGGCTGTTGGGTTGCTTCGGGTTCATCTGAGGGCATTTCAGGCATCTCCTCAACAACAGCATCCGCAGCAGTAGCCTCCTGAGTCGGTTCCCCTGACGCTGGAGATACAGAGGCTGGTGTTTCGGCTTCCACCTTGGTCGGCGAGGATTCTACAGTAGCATCAGACTCGTTCTGGTCGGTTTCTGGCTTCTGGAAAACAGATAAAACTGCCTCAATTGCCGATGCCGCTTTGTCTAAAAGAGTAGGCTGTTGGATTGCTTCGGGTTCATCTGAGGGCGTTTCAGGCATCTCCTCAACAACAGCATCCGCAGCAGTAGTCTCCTCTGTTGATTGGTCTGATACTGGATCAGCCGCAGGTGTTTCGGCTTCGACTGGGGAAACTTCAACTTTTGGTGTTTCCTCAACACCGATAGCATCTGGTGTTGAGGCTTCGACCGGGGAAACTTCAACTTTTGGTGTTTCCTCAACACCCACAGCATCTGATGTTTCGGCTTCGGCTGGGGAAACTTCAATTTTTGGTGTTTCCTCAACTTCAAGAGGTGCCGAGGAAGCCTGATGGCTGAGGTCTTCTGGCTTTTGCCAATCAGACACTGTAGTAGCAGGCTTCCAGTTGGGGTCAGGTTGGGGAATTTTGAATGCTATAATTTCCGGCGATCGCTTCTTTTTAGGAGTAGTCATGCGGCTAATGCGATCGCCTATATTTTCTGCGATCGCATAGGTGACTGGAAGCACCGTTGGTTTCGAGACAGCCTCCCGCACCAAGGCAGCAACGTGTTCAGATGGATCGGGGACTGCTTCCCGTACAGGTGGCACCGTAGATGGCACCGACGACGAAAAGTTGAGCGGCGGCGGCGATGGCATCTGTGACTGGTGCGATTCGTATTGTCGCCCAAGTGCGGGTACAAACCGCATGGAACGAACCATGCGTCGATATGGCTCTAGGTGTTCTGTCACATTCCTCCCCCTGTTATCTAGCATTAAAATTAAAGGTTCTTGGTGTCGTGTACTATACCAAATTCAACTTTTTGATCGGGGTAACAAACTCATAATGTTAGTTTTCTTAACTTTCGTGCGTCTCCAGAGCAGGTAATGCTGATAGAGACTAGAGGAATTTAGATCCTTAGTGATACTTTATAGAGTTATGTATGAAGACGATGATGACCTAAGCTTACTCGATCCAGAAACTGAGCTAGAAAGCCCTCTGGACAAAATAGAGCCGCTTGATGCCCTGGAAGAAGCTAAGCCAGATCCAGAGGCGATGCTGGCGCTGCTGGAGGCACCGGGAACGCAGCAACGGATGCTGGCGGCGCGAGCTTTTTGCGAACTTCAGGATGAACGAGCTATTCCCCATTTGATTCGCCTGTTGAGTGACCCCTGTCCGTTGGTGCGGGTGAGTGCGGCTTATGGCTTGGGGCGCAATCCCAGTCCCAGCGCCGTAGAGCCATTAATTTCTCGGCTATCCCTTGATTGGAACGGCTATGTCCGCAAAGGCGTAGTCTGGGCTTTGGGAAATTGCCGCGATCGCCGTTCCTTAGCACCCCTCACAGATGCCTTAAAAACCGATATTTCCGCCGTCCGTCTGTGGGCAGCTAGTGGCCTAGCTCAAATGGCTGGATTGGGCTACGAGGCTATTGTGGCATCAATTCCATCCCTAATTGAAGCCTTAAGGCAAGACCCGATCGCCGCAGTTCGCAGCAACTGTGCCTGGTCTTTGGGACAACTGTGCCGGGAAATGCCTTCTAATGCTGTCTACGGTACTACCATTGATGCCTTGATTGAGGCATTCGCAGAAGATGAAGAAATGGGTGTCCGAGAAGATGCCAAAGCCGCACTTTTGAGAGTCGGCGATCCACGAGGTCTTCAGCTGATTGAAACGATAGAACTGGAAGGGTTACTGTAGGGGATTGGGGATTGGGAACTTGGGAACTTGGGACTACTGACCAATTAGCTGCAAATACTCTGACACAGATCGTTCTATGCTAAAGTCTTGCGATCGCTTCCTCAACTGGGGCGCATCAATTGGATTTTCTAGAGCAAGTTGCATCGCTTGAGCTAATGCAGTAACATCTCCCACTGGCACCAAACGACCATATTTTCCCTCTGCCAAAATCTCACTAGGGCCATTCGGACAGTCTGTGGAAACCACCTGACAACCACAAGCGATCGCTTCAATCAAAACTGTCGGCAAACCTTCCCAACGAGACGACAGCACAAAAGCAGCCGCCCGACTCATATAAGCATAAGGATTTTTCACAAATCCCGGCAGAGAAACATCGTTTTCTAAACCCAACTCGACAACCAAAGCTTGTAACTTTTTTCGCAACTCGCCTTCTCCTAAAATTAACAACCGCGCCTGTCGTTGTAACCGCAAACGAGCAAAAGAATGAAGCAAAGTTGGAAAATCTTTTTGTGTTGTTAGTCGTCCAACAGCTAATAGCACAGGTGGTTGATTTGCTTGAAACCAAGGATGAGCTAAAGGTGCTTGTGCATCTAGAAATAGATTGGTATCTACAACTGGGTTGTAAATCGCCTGCACTGTCCCCGGTTTCATGCTTAAATATGTTTCAAGCTCTTGCGCCATCCCTTTTGATACAGCTATAACTGCATCCGCTTGCGCGTAAAGCGATCGCCTAAATATCCTTAGCAGGGAACTGCTACTATTGGCTAGGGGCAGGTGTTCGACTAATGCTAAGCATACCGGAACGAAGGCTAAATTCCGCGCGATCGCAACAACTACATTAGTAAACACTAAGTGAGAAATTAATAAATCCGGCTTTTCTTCCCTTAAATAACGTACTAAAGGAGGTACAAGTCTTATCGCACTTTGCGTTTTGTAAGCAATTTTAGTTTTTAAATCAACTATTCTTACCTGCTTTGGAACATCTTTTATGTATGGTTTATCCAGGGCAAAATCTAATACTAAATCTGGCACATATCCTCGTATAACCAGCCCTTTTAACAAATTTATTACTACCTTTGTCATCCCCCCACCTCCAGCCGGATTCGCCAGAATAGCTATGCGTACAGGTTTAGAAATAACAGCATTCATAATTTAATTATTAGCTATCTAGTATAACCCTAATCTTTTGTAGTCTCTTGTAGGTTGGATTTCTCTATGGCTCAGCCGAATCTTAGTATCTCCTGCAATTGAAAATGGCTATAACATCCCTCGCGGAAATAGTTCCATAACTTCTTTTGCAGTAGATTTTATTTCTCCTGGTTCTTTAACAAATCTGCAAAAAGGAATAAGTTTAGTCCAGCTCTCATAAAATCCTTCATTTTTGTAATAAGAATTAGGCAAAAATATATGAGGAATGCCTAATAGAATACAAAGAATATGACCGTGCAAGCGATTGGTAATAATTAGACGATGTTGATAAAATTGATAAATTCCACTATGGATAAAACTCCATGATTTGCGATGAATAGCAGAATTATACATCCCGTTGAATTTCGCGATATATGGATGGGATTGTTGCCATTTTTGCCGGGATATCCAGTCGTCAGGAGTTTTTAAACCTCTTTGCCAGAATTCTCGAACAAGTGTAGCTATATTTTGATGCAATTTAGAGTCTGGATGTCCATACACCCACTTGAATGAAACCCAGTCTTCTACAACTAAATTTGGTATAGCGATCGCATCTGGAGAAAATTTCTCATTCAGCTCTCTGTCTTGTCTGTAGAGATATAATATTGAGTCTTTAGGTTTATAATTTAATTGTAACCCAGGCATTCCCAGCATTTCAAATGCCATGTCAGGCGCTTGAATTACCTGAGCGTTATAGAAATTTTCAATAGCGATTTTATGACTATAATTATCGCGAGTAAATAAAATTAAATTTGGATGCTGGTTAATGACTTCTGCTGACCTTTTTAAGTTATCTGGATTAGCAAAGTATATGCTTTGAGGTAAAATTATAATTGGTTTATCTTTGTATTGAGTAATTATTTTTTCTCGAAACTTTTGTATATTAGGCCAGAGATCGCCAAAATTACCGCCCCCACTGAGGAAAATAGGAGCATTTCCAGCCTCTTTTTCCATTGCTTCTCCAGAAAAATTTGTAAGATTGGCGACGTATTTAATTTTTGTCTTTAAAATATCATTTAAGTAAAGTATAGTCCCCATCCATATGAGATGGTCGCCTAGATTTAAGTAGTTAGGATAGTCTAGTAAGGCACACTCTTCAAATCTTTCTAGTTTAGCCAACGATTTATGCAGAATATCTTTAAGGTTTTCAGGAGGGGAAACATTCATATATGTATGATTTTTGTTGAGGCACTACGCTTTGATATCGCTGTCAGGCTGGCTGGCACTTATTGTAGATGGTTTTGGTTTAATTCCTAACGAATAATATAAACCAATAAAATTTAAGTAAAAAATATATTTAATTTTAATTCAAAAAATATTACTTCTAGCTAAGTAGGCAGGCTTAATAGTTAACAGATTATAATATAGTAGAGTTCAGAAAGCTTTGTATCGTGTAATTCCCGTTAAACAACAGTTATTTTTTCATAATGGTTGACTTTACGGTGGCAATCTGTACTCACAACGGAGAAAACCGATTACCAGAAGTTTTGGAAAGACTGCGATCGCAAATTCATACAGAGCAGATTTCCTGGGAAATTCTTGTAATCGACAACAATAGTACTGATCGTACAGCAAAAGTTGTTCAAGACTACCAATCTAACTGGTCTTCAGCGTATCCAATAGCATACAGTTTTGAACCTCAAAAAGGACTGGCATTTGCCAGACAACGAGCCGTTACCGAAGCTAAAGGCAGATTCATCGGGTTTCTCGATGACGATAACTTACCGAACCCTGAATGGGTTGCAGTAGCTTATAGTTTTGGTCAGGAGCATCCAAAAGCTGGAGCCTACAACGGTTGCATCAAGGGTGAGTTTGAGGTTAATCCTCCTGAAGATTTTGAAAAAGTAGCCTGCTTCCTAGCAATTGTAGATCGCGGCTCAAAAGCATTTATATATGAACGTTATAACAAAATGTTGCCTCCTGGTTCAGGATTAGTCGTCCGCCAGCAAGCATGGCTTGAAAATGTACCTAGCCAACTTATTCTCAAGGGGAGAGTGGGGGAATCCATGTTAGCTAGTGAAGACTTAGAAGCACTCTCATATATTCAGAATGCTGGTTGGGAGATTTGGTACAACCCACAGATGCAGATTGCTCATAAAATTCCCCATTGGCGAATGGAGCGAAACTACTTAATCTCTGTTGTACGCGGGATTGGCTTAGCTCGACACCATATCCGCATGATTCGGCTAAAAGTTTGGCAGAGACCTTTTGCTTTTCCCATCTATATCATTAACGATTTGCGGAAATTCATCTACCTGTTCGTCAAGTATCAAGTAGTTCAGAAAGCAGATATTGCTGCTGCTTGTGACATGGAGTTTTCACTGAGTAGTTTAATCAGTCCTTTTTACCTGTGGAGTCAATCTTTGAAGATAAGAAAGTAGGGTGGGAAGAAACCACCCTACTTTCGCTGGTTGACTGATAAATCAAAGATAGCTCTTGCCCAAACCGCCCTCCCCCCAGCCCTCTTTTACAGGGAGAGGGAACAAGATTCGGATTCGCTCCCCTCTCCCAGAGGGATAGGGATTAGGGGTGAGGGTGATAGAGTTTTGTCAATCAATCACCCTACATTAGATTCGCTTGCTTGAGAAATAATCTCAAAAAATCAGGGCAAGAAACATACTTCTGCTTCTCACCCCAATTATATTTAATTTGCTTGAGAATTCAAAACTAGCTAGCTTGGCTACGTTTGCGACGACGAGAAGCAACTAACAACCCACCTACAAGTCCCAGACCAGCAAGAGTTGTTGGTTCAGGAACGGAAGCTGAAGCTGTTTTGGCTCCTGCTAGAGCAAAGTCACTGTATCTGTAACTTGTTCCAGCTTCCTGGGGAGATGTCAATACAATGCTGGAAACTGCTGCATTTCCGAAAGGATTCAGAATACTGTACAAGCCGCCGCCAGACTTATTAGAGGGGCTTAATGCGGTGACTAACTGCTCTATACCGTTCCAGTTCCACTGAGCCTGAGTAGCACTAAGAACCTTTAGGGTTCCAGTAAACCCACCTGCTGTAACTTGAGCAACTTCGTTGAGGAAGTCGCCGAACTCGCCTCTCTTGTACAGGAAAGACAAATCGAGGGATTCAAATATTGTAGGTTTCTCAACCGATAAGGTGAGGGTTTCGCCGAAGTCAGTTTCTTGCTGACTTCCAAGATTTGCTTTGCTGGAATCGTTGTATACACCTACACCCTTGACTCCATTAACTTCTTTCTTGGTCAGTTTCGCACCACCGGAAACCGGGTTAGTTGCACCAGCTGTAAGTGTAATGCCGTCATCAGTGGTGCATGAAGAAAGACCAGAAGCAGAAGCCGTATTGTTACCGAGATTCTCCAGGGGAACAGCCGCGCAGCCTCCCAAATCAGCGCCGGAATTAAAGTTAAATGCTTGAGCGGGAGCTACAGAGAGCGCGAGGGCGCTGCTAGCGAGTAAACCAACGATAGTTGAAGCTTGCTTGAGTTTCATGAGGTTCTGTTTGAGGATCGAGGTGGTTTTCAAGATTTCAATCTCCGCATATTTAGCGTTTGAGTTGAGTGACTATTTTTTTAGTAGAACCGGGCAAGTTGCTTGAGTGTTAAGGATGATTGTCTTGGAAACTACTTAAGCACCTGATGGACGAAACTCAGTTATCTAAGGGATCACTCTAGCTTTGAATTCTCAACTCAGTAGGTCGCGTAAATAAGCTTGATTGCTTTTGTTATTCTCACTATAGGGGTTACTACTAGAGGTTGGCAAGAATGCGGATGTAACTTCACTTACTCTTCAAAATGTTTCGTACTTTGGGGAGATTTTTATAAAGTTGGGGTAAAAGGGGGATGAAATAAGTCCATATTTAATTATTTCAATTTTCCTTGTTTGGGAATAAATAAAACTAATAAAAATATCCGTCAAATTACTGATGCTCAAATCATATTTTTTCGTAAAACACTGAGATATTTGCTCAACGAGTAACTGTAATTAAAAATTTCTATGGGAAAATACTTAATTAGATAGCTGCAAAAACAGGCGAAGCACTTGTATCCAAGTTTGGAGATTAAGCTCTGGTTAACTTGGTAAATGCTTCGCCCTAGCTGTGAAAATAAACTTTTTTAGGTTAGTATACGCTTGCTCAAATCGGTGCGATCGGCAACACTACAAACGCTATTAGACAGGCTAGGAGACGGATTTTAAAGAAGTTTTGGCTTCTTCGGCTACTTGCTCGACTTGATCATTTGCCAAAGCTTCTAATGTAGAGCGTGCCTCTGATCCGCCTAGCCTGTGAAGCGCCTGTACTACTCGGTAGCGGATTTGCCAGTCTGGATGGGTAGCATAGGGAACGATGAGGGAAACTGCTCGCGGATCTCCCAGTTCTCCCAGTGAGGAAATAGCAGCTGTTTGTACCAGGTCGTTATCGGAGGTGAGGGCTTCTTGTAATAGGTCAAAAGCTCGCTCGTCGCCCATCTCCCCCAAGGCGGCAATAATGCTGAATTTGACGAGCCATTCAGGGCTTTGCTGGTAAACTTGCTGCAAGTCTAAGAAGGCATCTTTTAGCTTCAGCGCTCCCAGCGCATCAGCAGCAGCAGCTTGTACGTCGGCTTCAGGGTCGTGGAAGAGGCGATCGCGTAATATTGTTAAACTTTTTTCTAAATCTTGGTGTCCCAGCGTATCCATCTGGCTGACAGCTGCATATCGAACTCTGGTATTACTGTCAGTAACAACAGGTTGAATTAGTTCAAATGCGATCGCCACTTCCAACTGGCGCAACTGGTTAATCGCACGGATGCGATCACCAAAATTATCTGAACCTAGCAATTCTTTAACAGACTCAGGGGTAATGCTCATTATTATTTGTTGTTAGTTGTCGTAGATGTCTGAAGGTTGGATTAAAACGTTGGGTGAGGATTTTACTTTCCTACTTTAGGGTGAGTAATGACAGGTACTACATTTCTGCCGCCATTGCCCGCACAATATCCCCACGAGTGAGGATACCAATCACTTGCTCTGATTGATCAATCACTGGCAAACGGCGCACATTTCGCTCGTGCATTAGCGCGGCGGCTTCCCGCAAGAATTTATCAGGTGCAATTGTAATTGCATCAGAGGTCATTACTTCCCCGACTGTTTGCCCCAGCGCCTTATGCAGTTCTCGTTCGTAAGTGCCTGGGTTTTGCAGATAAATCACACTGTCTAGAAACATGATGTAAGCGGGGGGAGTCGCCCCGGTTTCTTGCCACATCAAGTCGGTTTCTGAGATTACCCCCACCAATTTTCCATTTTCATCCACCACTGGCAGACCGCTGATGCGTCGTTCTGCCAGGATTTGGATAGCCTCTTTGAGAGGCGTGTCAGTCCGCACCAAAATAGGGTCGCGGCTCATAACGTCGGCTACAGTTTTCGACATACGTGGCTCACATCTGTCACAGGATGGGTAGCTTCATTGTAGGTAATTGCGGGGATCAATAGCTATTAGCAAATTCTGTTTCGCAGTAGGCGCAAAGGATATGGGTGCAGTTAGCGATCGCTCCCAAATGAGCAATCTCGTAACCGTGCGTGTTTTGCGTCGCAAAGGAGAGACAAGCTGCACGAGCAACATGACCGAACTTCATCGCAATTGAGGCATCGCTGCCAAAACCACTCAACGTCGCCAATTGCACCGGAATAAACAGCTTTTGCGCTACTTGCCGTATCTGCCAATTGAGCGTTTCATCATAGATGCCATAGCCATCCTGAGAAAGCAATACTGGTGTTACTCCGTCTGCAACTGGGTATTCCGGCGACAATGGGCAGATTTCCAAGGCAATCAAAGCATCTACGTGCTGCTTCTGGGTAAAGTACATCGCGCCAATTGCGCCAACTTCTTCTTTAGCAGAAGCCACCAAATAAACATCAACTGCTGGCTTTTTTACAGTTTCCGCCAGCGCCAACAAAATCGCCACAGATGCCTTATTATCCAGCGTATAACTGGCAATCCAATCCTTCATTCTGACCGGGCGCTTGCGATGCTTCCCGACTACCATTCGGGTTCCCGGTCGAATTCCTGCTGCTTCTAGTTCTGGGAGAGTGCATTTAGTTTCCACCCAGGCATCTTCCCAACGCACCGGAGTATCTTCTTGCTGGGACTTTTGGGGGGATTCGTGGGAAATGTGACGCGATCCAAAAGAGAGAATTCCGGTAATCGTTTGCTCGTCTCCGAGTAAGTCTACAGCGCCTTCGCCATAAACCCAAGGAAACGCGCCTCCAAGACGGCGAACTTCTACCCGTCCCTCCTTGCCAACTTGTTTGACAATGCCACCAATTTCGTCTTTGTGGGCGGTGATAGCGATCGCTTTTTGTGGATTTTGTCCCGCAATCTTGGCAATTACATTACCTGCACTATCCTGCCAAACTTCCACGCCAGCCGCCTGAAATCGCCTGATTAACAACTGGTCAATTTCTCCCTCAGCGCCGCTGGGAGAATGGTGCAGCACTAATTCTTCAATCGTTTGGAAAAGATTGTCGTAATCCAACAAAGTCATGCTTACAAGTAAAAACGCCTGACAACTAAAGTTAAGGGCGAACAAACAAAGCCTAGACGGTGCGTCGGCTTTATTCTAGCCGTTGCGTTGACAGGCTTTGTTTTTGGAGCATCGCGTTGCCAAAAATGGGATGCTTCTACCCATTTAACATTTATACTTCAGTCGCACCTACTCTGACTTTTTTCTGTTTACCTTTCAACACCGAACCCGCACCTAAAGCACCAAAAGCTAATATACCAAGCGCCGAAGCCGGTTCTGGAACGCTCTTTCCAGGTTCGGTTGGTGCTGTCAACCTTGAATAGGCTAATTGTCCCAGTATTTTATGAGTTGCAGTTGACGGGTGGATCTGATCCCAAAACAAATACTCGTTAGGATTCGTACATTGAGGGTTGAATAAACAACGGTCAGTGACATTCGTGAAATTATATTTTGCTGGATTTGCGATCGCGTCATTAAATGCCGAATTAAAATCCAGGGAAATTAGGTTAACATCGGGCGCTAAATCGTCACTCAAATTATCCAGAGTTTTGAACAAACTGGAGTTATGCTTTTGTGTCAAAGCGTTGAGCCTATCAGCATCCGGAGTTGGGAGGGTACCCGGCAGTTTGCCCAAATCTGGCAAGTTAACTACCATAATATTTTTAGCTTCAAGTGCAGCCAGGGATCTAACCGCAGAAGTTATGTTTTCGATGGTTTGGTCAGGTTCTGTATAAGGCTTAAAACTGCTTTGTGTAGGCAAGTAATCATTAGCCCCAGCCAAGACTATATAGAGAGCATTTTTGTCAGCAGTCTGAGAAGCTGGTATCAGACTGGAAAAAAATCCAATCTGTTGCTGCAATCCTGGTAAAAGAGGAAAAATAGTGTTATCAGTTCCTGTGGTAGCACCGCCGAAAGCAAAGTTTATGCCTTGAATTGGCTGAGTACCCAAAGTGGGATCAGTGTACAAAGTCAGGCTTAAAGCTAAATCTTGGGCAAGATAATCTACCCATACCGGGCCATTGGAGAAACGTCCATTAGAGTAGAAAGGGCTAGGAGGAATGATTGGGATATTGGGATTGCTTGCGTTTAGACCCGTCGAGGCATTGAAAACATTACCCGTGTCCGAGATACTGTCGCCAAATACGTAAAGCCCGCTAAATAATGTTGCTGCCGTTGCCTTCAGCGGCAACATGAAAGATAAGAGGAAAAATCCTGCGGCGAGAATTTGTTTTTGCATGGCCATTTTCCTTCCTTTATTTTCTGCTATTTTTTAACTCTAAAACTTTTTCTGTGTATTTATACACAAAATATACATAGTTTGTGTGAATTTTCTGTAAAGCTTTTGCTAATTTCAGAAAAAACCGGGGTAGCGAAAAGATTACGGAGATCGGTCACGCCTGAGCTTAGAAAACGAAACCCAGCACACTGACTGGGTAAAGCTATAGCAGTCCTAAATAACTCGTGAAGGCAAGATAGCCGACAATGCTTACGAAGTCGGCTATCTGAACGGCTGGCTCAAAACTCTGCCGAGGATTGCTATATAACCCCTAAATAAGTTGTGAAATATATCTTCGTTTGTAGCGCTTCCTCGTAACGAGAGCGGCAGGCTATGAGAGCCTGTCCTACAGGTTACATAAGAAAGGTTGATTATACCGGGACTAATTTATTTAGGAATAAGTTGCTCTTGGGGATTAACATTTAAGACAAATGATCCAATTATTAACTACTTGTAATCGCCAACTTTACATTTTGAGAAAATGTTGGCATCTGGAGCAAATCGTTTTCTGTCGTCAAGTGGCTGTTTAAGTTCTTTACTAATCACCAAAAATTTAATTTTCCGAGCGTTGCATTAGTATGCACATTGTTCTTAACTCATCTATAACTACTATATGTAATTTTTGCGCTATTAAAAAAACAAAAATCAGTGATAACATTAACAATCTTGTCCTCTGCGTCATAGCCAAAGTAGCTAGGATAAAAACCGTCGCCTAAACCCGATGTAAATGCAATAATATTTGCTCCAGTGGTTTGATCTACGATGAGATTAGCCAATAGAAAACCAAGGCTTATGTTTTCATCTAATAAATTTTCTAGCTTTGTAACCAATTCTTCTTCTTCTGTTTCTGCCTCCCATGTACTTTCAACAAGAATTTCAGCAGCATCTTCATCCATAAAGCAACCAATTCCACTATCAACGCCGTAGCCAAATATTTCTCCTTCTTTTAGAAAACTTAAGCTCTCACCAGGTCTAGTAGCCATTTCCCACCGCACAGGGGTTTGTTCATCAAGGCGTAGCATCGCATAAGCAAGTTGAGGTTCCTCATTATTTTCGTTATATGCAACGCTTAAAATAACTGGATACAACCCTGGATTAAAATGGGTAGCAAAGGGAACTGTCCCTAAGAGGAAAGCTAAGGGATCGCAAGCTACTAAACGCCCAGAAGTTAAGCGCAGTTTCCCGACTTGATAGGATCTCAACACCCTGATACCAAATTTGGTATTGAGGACTTGTCCTTGTTGGAAAGCTTTTGAAAAGTCGAGATTTTCCATCTTTTACCTGCTTTTTGATTTGAAGTATCAGTAATATCAACTTTATTTACTTTTATATCGCTCTTTTGTCACTCTACTTTAGGCGCTATCATAGGCAGAATTGGGGTTTCAGAGATTTTTCCTGATTATGCTCTTCCCAGAGTGACACAAGAGCGTTATATAACCCCTAAACAAGTTTGAAATATATCTTTGTTTGTAGCGCTCCCTAGTTACGAGAGCGACAGGCTATGAGAGCCTGTCCTACAGGTTACATATGAAGGGTTGATTATACAGGGACTAATTTATTTAGGAATAAGTTGCTTTTGGGTATTAAGATTTAAGACAAATGGTACAATTATTAACTAATTGTGATTAGCAACCTTACCGACAAGATAACTATTTAATTGGATTTGATAATATGGCTTCGATGCCCAACTACCGCCCTAAACAAATGTCCTTGGGGCCTTTGGAAAGAGAGATTTTGAGTATCATTTGGGAACTTGGTTCTGCCACCGTAAAGGACGTACACGAACGCATTTTGGCAGATCCTGAGCGAGAGTTAGCTTATACTTCAGTCACAACGGTACTGCGTCGCTTGACTGAGAAAGGTTGGCTTGCTTGTGATAAAAAAGAACGTACATTTTCTTGGCGAGCTTTAGTTTCTCGCTCCCAGGCGCAGGTAATAGAAGCTCACGATCAGTTACACAAATTTTTGGCAGTGGGAAACCCCGATGTAGTGGCCGCCTTCGCAGATAGTCTCGACTCTGCCAGTTTAGAGCAAATAGAAGCGATCGCGCTTCGTCTGGCAGCTGCACGCCAAGCTAGAGAGGAGTAAAAGTAATGCACTTAGTGATGATTCTTTTTGCGCTCTTGTTGATTTGGTTTCTGAGATGGCGATGGTCTTATCCTGTAGGAAATTGGCAAGAACGTTGGCAAACAGCGCTTTGGTCATTTCTATTTGGGCCACTGTTACTCATAATGACAGCGATCGCGCTGCTGTGCATGGGTGCCAACGGACAAATGGGAGGGTTGCAAACCGGATGGTTCAGCTATTCTCTGGCTCTAAGCTTTCTAGGGTATGCTGTCGTTTTATGCCTCAAATTAGCCATTGAGGGATGGCGTTCTGTGCGACAAACACGCACTTATCCCCAAATCGAACTTGATGGCACAGTTCGTTTTCTCGACGCAAACGTTCTATTTAGCGCCCAGGTTGGTTTCTGGGAACCGGAATTAGTCGTTAGCCGGGGATTATTGGAAATGTTGGATACGGATCATCTCGATGCTGTAATTGCCCACGAGCAAGGACATTATTATTATCGGGATACCTTTTGGTTTTTCTGGCTCGGATGGATGCGATCGCTTACATCGTTTCTACCGAATACAGAAAGTTTGTGGCAGGAACTTTTGCTTTTGCGGGAACTACGAGCGGATAGATGGGCGGCACAAAAGGTAGATTCTTTAGTGTTAGCTGAATCTCTGCTTTGGGTGGGGAGTCGTTCACCGATTCAATCAGAGAACTTCTGTGCTGCTTTCAGTTCTGTTGCCCCCCCAAATCGTTTGACGGAGCGCATAGAAGCGCTTCTCTCACAAGAGCCATTGCCACGATGCCCTAATAATATGTGGTCTTGGAAGTGGTTAGTTTTGGCGTTTCTGCCTTTGGTTAGTTTGCCATTTCACACATAATTTGTAGGTCAAAATAAAAGAACCTCTCCCCAGTTGGCTTGCGGGGAGGGGTTGAGAGTGGGGTTCCGGGTTCCAGAAAATTACGGTTAATCAACCAGACTTGATATCAATTGTCAATTTGTCAAGTTGAAACGTTCAAACGTCATTTAATAATGACTAACTAATTGACGAAGCGAGGAATACTACACCAATTGAGGATATAGCCAAACCAGCGAGTTGCAGAAAGGATAAACGTTGAGTGTTAAATTTCCCAATCGCGGCACTACCAAACCGGAAAGCACCAAAAGCAACGCCATACTGAATTAAAGTAAAACCCAGTAAGTAGGCAAATAGCGGAGTCATCCCAGCACCGATAATCGCCTCACCATAAGCGTAACCGTGAAACAAACCCGCGATCGCACCCAAAATTATCTGTAAAATCCAGTTAGGTTTATTTTGTTTTACCAGCATCGCCCCAAATGCGATCGCGCTTACAGCAATAATTATCTCTGTTACTGGTAAATTAACGCTCAGTAAATGAATCCCAGTTCCTACCATTGCTGCTAGAACAAATCCCGCTGGTATCAGTGCACCCTGCACTTGGCCAACCGCCAGTAACCCAATAGCAATCACAAAAGCAAAATGATCCAAGCCAATCAGCGGGTGCGCCAGCCCTGAGAGGAACCCTTCAAAGAAATTAGAAGGTACGTTACCGCCCATAGAATGGTGAGCATAAGCAGGCTTTTGGGCAATTAAACAGCCAACCCCGATTAAAGCAGCGACGCTTGTGTATCTTGGCAGTAGCTTGAAGAAATTAAAGTGTTTAATTTTAGTCATAATCTGTACCTCGCAGATGTATCAAATTCTTTACTGTTGATTGGTAATTAGGAATTGGGAATTTTCCCCAGTCCCTTTATCTCGCATCGGTGGGCATTCTGACTTAGAGGCTGTAACTAATGCCTCATCACAGCTGCGGGACAGCGCCGGACTTGCACCGAACTTTCCCCTTAACTCTGGTGGCTGCTCCTCACCAGAACCGATTGAGCAGAGCAATCATATCACTTCAGGGTTGGCATTTGAAAAAATGTCTGTAAAATTAACTGCAAAGACCGCAAAACCGCCAGAGATAACGAACTTTATTTGAGGAGTGAGCGAATATGTGCGTAACTTGTCTTGTTACTTCCGCTTTAATGTTCTTTACACCAAGTGTTTCTGACGTGCCTTCATCGGCAGGGAATCAAGTTGCATTGGCTCAAGAAACCCAAGCCGCCATCACTCAGCTAGTTAAAAATCTGCCTAATTCCTCAGAAATTAGCGTACTTCGAGATGGATTAGAAGTGTTACAAGTAAAATTAGCTAAAGCCAAAAATGATGTGGAAGCTCAAGCCATCCTTGATACTCAGTTGGATGTTTTAAATAAGCGCATTAATGCCGATCCCAACTCTTGGAAAATCAATGAGGCGCTGGAGGAAATTCTGATAATTGATGACAACGATCAACTTATTAAAAGTTTAAAATTGCCTACAAGTAAAACTAAAAATTTGCAACCTGTGCCTAAATCTCAAGGCATGAATTGGGGTTGGTTGCGTTAGAAGGTAACTGAAAGGGGAGCGCACCTCAATGAAAGAGGTGGCTCCCCAACCTACATCACTATTTACTGCTGATTTGGAGAACTTAAAGGTGTAGGTGATGGCTGGCTTTGTTGACGCTGACTCTGCAAAGCATCTTGAGCTGATATTCCTTCACCTTCAGCGCCAAAGTACCACACAGCCGCAGCTGCCTCAGCACGAGTTACAGGTTTTTTCGGCTGGAACAACGTCGTATACCCAAAAACTCGCCGGATATTCGCTAAATCTCCATTCTGGAAATCCGCCAACACCGCCCGCAAAGCCTTTGGTTCAGTTTTGCCTGCATCCTGAAATCCCCACGTTTGCTTCACCGCGTCAACTGAAGCTGTGGGTAAAGAGGAGCGCGTATCTAGAGGCACTTTCCAGAGAATCAGATTTTCGCGGGTTAGAGGTGCATCGGGGCGAAATAGAACAGCGGTAGCATCACCTGTCAATCGACTGGGAATTAACCCCGACTCCGCTAAACCTTGAATAGCTGAAAAATCTGGGTTATTTCGGGGAATGTCTTGAAAAGCTGGTTGAGCGCTATCTGATGCCAAACGGATTTGTTTGCCTGGATTATTGGCATGAATTTGATTATTAACTGCAACTAGCCACCGTGCAAATTGTCGGCGGGTGATAGTTTTATTCGGTTCAAACTGTCCGCTGGCAGTTGAGTTATTTTTGGAGCCAGCTGGCTCTTGAGTAAGTACCCCCAATGCTGCTAGGTCTTCTACGTACTGACGTAATTCTTGGGGTGCTTTATTTATATCAGTGAATACTGATGAGCTAGTTGAGGGAGCGGGATTTTCACTAGCTGGCTGAGTGAAAATATCTTTTAAATTACTCCCTTGAGGTGTTGTGGCAACGCTGGCATCGCGGCTATAGCTGATAGTAAATTCTGTGGCTATGTTTGAATTGTTACCAACAGCGGATTGAGTGGGCGTAGGCGTGGGGTTGCTAGTGCCAGAAACTGACTCGACGGACACCGTAACTTGCAGGTTATTCTGACGAGCTACCAATGTGTTTTCTGTGCCACCCGTTTCGGACTCGCTGACTAAATCCCAGTTATTAGATTGAAACTGTTGCTGGTAAAAGCTTAGAACTGAATTACTGGGAGCATCGGTTGTAAAACGGGCTGTCTGACCTTGACCAGAGTCAGGTGTCGCTGGTGTGACTTCTTGCACCTGAGCATCTGAATAAAGGGGTATTTCTGCTGGAAAACCTGCCAGTTTATCGTTCTGAGGATTGTTGGGAGCAGGCATTCCCAGAGTAATAGGGTTTTCTTTAAGTTTAGGGTCTGCTGCGAGCGATCGCTCAAGCGCTTCCTGATTAGCGCTGTTGGCGCAAGCACTTAACGAAATCAACAAGCAACCGATTAACCCGACACGTATAGCAGGACGTTTATGAAGTAACACAGCACACTGGAAAACAACTCTTTCTTCCTACGCTAACGCATATCGTCAAGCTGGTTTCCTCTGTGTGTGTTTAAGGGCAGATAAATCAAATGCCAAAAACCGGGTAACTTTTAATTTACCCGGTTTCTACGTTTTGGGTTTCTTAAGAAGCTTAATTTACACTCACCCTCACCCGGTGACGCTTGCTTAGTCGAGAGCCACCCACAACTAAACCTACTACAGCAAGACCTCCAAGCCCAGTTGGTTCTGGCACATCTTTAAGTTCTCCCGCCAGTGCAACGCCATCATTAGCACACTCTACAAACACATGAGCTAAGTAGTCACCGTTACCAAAGAGAGATTTACTAAACTGGAAACCAATGGTTTCAGTGCCGCTAGCAGCGAAGTGGGCAAAGTCAAGTCCAGCAGCAGTCAAAGCCCCGGCGGTGAGCATAGTAATATCGCCCACTTTTGTACCTGAGCCAATTACATTGAGAACTGAGCCTTGACCGAGATATCCATACGCATCAGCTTTGGTTGGCAAATCGGTGCCTAGAGTATTGGTTTTATACCATCCAGCATCATTGTATTGCTGCAAACTGCTGTATCCATTATTGATTCCAGTAACGCTAGTTGCTTGGACATTTTTGTATATGCCAGTGCTGGAAGCATTAGAATCGTTTGTCCCTGCAAAGCGAATCCCAAACAAACTTTTTGCATCACTAGCAGTTTGAAAATTATTACCCGTAAAGTTGAAGAACAAGTCGCCCCAGCCGATGTTTTTGTCAACAGCAGCACTGGCGTAAGTGCCTGTCAATGGCATACCACCAGTCAGCGCTACAAAAATGCTGTCAGCGGTTTCCTTAACTGCCATGCCTTTGATGTCATAAGCCGAGCCACCAGAGCCATCATTGAAAGCATCAATACTATAGTTCCAACTTTGATATAACGTTCCCGCATTAGCTTGTTGTCCAGTTATAGAAATCAGTCCTAGACTCGCAGCCATACCAGCAATTAAAGTAGCAATATTCCGTAGTTTCATAGAATAGACAAACCTTTGTTTGCGTTGAATTTATCTAATTAAATTTATAACCTTAATTTATTAATTAATCCATAAAGATTAAATCAAGATTGGCTAATGTTGAACTAAGTAATTACTAAAAAATAAACTGTATTTATACGTAAGTAACAAAAAAAATATCAAGATATTTTGGGGATTTTTACTGGGGCTTGGGCAATACTGGAGGGATAGAAGCTCAAAGTACCAAATTTTGCGTAGGTTGAGGCAGCTCAACCCAACTTACAATTATTTCTAACCCTCTCCTACTTGGCTTAAGTGAAGATTGACATACTCCCCGACCGTTTACGGTCGGGGATTCTAATTCCTGGTTCACAGAAATCCGCTTACTGTAGAAGGTTTCCCTTCTGCAATAGAGGCGGTCTTCTCCCCAGGACTTCCCTCTTGCGAGGCAGATCCCTTTTGCCCAAAGGTACTGTTTTGCCATTCTATGCCTAGAATCCCCATACCCTTTTTGAGGATATTTATTGCTGCATTTGTATCACGGCAAATCTCAATACTACATGAGGGACATGAATGAGTTCTGGTACTTAATGACTTTTTCACTCTCCAGCCACAATTAGAACAATCTTGAGATGTATAGTGGGGTGAAAATGCCACTACTGCTTTATCCCAGATTCTCCCGTAGTAGTCTAACCATTGAGTGAACTGATACCAACTAGCATCCTGAATTGATTTAGCCAAGCGATGATTCTTGACCATGTTGGCAATCTTCAAATCCTCATAGACAATCCAGGGCTATTTCATTCTAACTGAGTGACTGATATGGTAGTTAGGTCATCTCCCCAAGCCTGAGACCAGATGCCTCAATTAGCCATTGTCGAAGCCTTTGCAGATATCTGTGAT
>NZ_JACJPF010000006.1 GCF_014695915.1 Trichocoleus sp. FACHB-40 | reverse complement strand
GCCACTCATCACAAGTTATTGGGCTTAGTGAAAGCGGTTCGCCCGCGTCATCGAGAGATTGATGCTCTTACTGGTATCATCTGGGCATCCGCTCCTTAAGTTGACACCAGTGGGCACTGCCGTGTCCCTACAGGGCGAATACCCGTTCACAACTTAAATAGGATTGCTGTAGTCAACAAATGCGTCAGATGGTTGGGTAAGGTTCCCCTCAACCCAACCTCAGCCTACTTGTATCCTTTGGTAGTGGCAGGCAAAATGCCCGTTCCACGAAAATATATATCTGCAATTATTAACCGGAGATAGATTTTCGTGATTGCTAACCTTACAGAGACAGGTTGGGAAGTAATTTACCATCGCGCCCATGCTTTGCTGGCTGCTGAAATAGCGGGAAACTGGCATATAAAAGATCGCCCAGAACGCTTGATAGAGACGGTGGCTGCGATTTCCCATCACGACGATCTAGAACGCGAATGGGAAGGCGAGAACATCACCGAAGCGGGCGCACCCTTAGACTTTACCGTTGATAAGAAAACTTCTCTTCCAAAGCTGAGAGAACTGACGAAGAATTCCCGATACCGGGGACGGTGGGTGGCAATGCTGATTTCTATGCACGTCAGCTTTCTGAATGAAGGCAAACGCGGAGAATCACCCGAATTGGACAGTTTTCTGGACGAACAACTAGAAAACCAAAAGAAATGGCGGAAGGAGTTGAAGATTACAAAAGAGGAAGCCGAAAAAGCTTATGCGTTTTTTCAATGGTGCGATCGCCTCTCGCTGATCCTCTGCACCCGCGATTTACCAGATGGTGTGCGTGCCTTGGAAATCAGCAAGGGGCCAGATGGCAAGCGCTACGACGTGATAAAGCTTAGCGATGGCAATGTCACCGTAAAACCTTGGCCCTTTGAGAAAGAAGAATTTACTGTCAATGTGGAAGCTTCCTACCTCAGCCAAGTGAAATTTGACAAAAGCGAGGAACTCACAGAAGCGCTTCAGACTGCACCGATTAAGTTGTTGGAGTGGACATTTGTCAAGAGTTGACAAATGTATTTTTTCTGGGGTGTGGTATAGTATAACCCACCCCATTTTTATACTTCCTGCTAATGGGTGAGCTGCTAGAGGTATATTGAAATACTCCATCATATGACCTGGTTGTGCGAGGCGGGAGAGCGATCGCAAAGGTTACTTTGGAATTGTAGAAAACAAATTTCAAGGACAACCAACTATGCCAGCTACACAATCTAATCAATCAACCGCCACCGCTCAACTCAGTAAGCCCGTACTTAGATTAGGCAGCAAAGGGACAGCCGTTACAGAATTGCAAAAACTTCTAACAGCTCGCAACGCTTACTATGGAGCCATTGATGGTATTTTTAATGAAGAAGTAGAGTATGCTGTAATTGTTTTCCAAAATTGGGTTTTTCTCAAAGAAGATGGTATCGTCGGTCAATTAACCTGGCAATCTCTTTACACTGGCGCACCAGTTAATATGCCAGTTCTCAAAAGAGGAATGCAGGGGAAAGCAGTTGTCACGCTACAAAATGCCCTAGCGCTAACAGGAAACTTTCAGCAAGAAGCTAACGGTATATTCGGGCCAGTTACCGAAGCAGGTGTAAAATCTTTTCAAAGACGCAGCGGCCTAGTAGCGGATGGAATCGTAGGCGAAAAAACTTGGTATGGACTAAGCAAGTTTAAATCTACTTTAGTAGGCTGTTGATTATCTATAGCAATTCAAGGGTTGGGTGCGATACATCTGTAGGAACATGGCATTACCATGTCTTTACCAACGTCGCTCGAATATCTCAATTGCGATATACTCCACCCAACTGAGAAAAGCTATAGTGTTGCCTTATTTTAGGTAAAACTTAGACTGTATTTTGTGGGCAATGCCTACCTACGAAATCAATTTTAAAGCGTACAAATTGCAAAGTACAGGTAGGAATCGGTTAATGATTCCTACCTGTACTTTTAAATGTAGTTTATTATATGGCATCTGACGGTTACTATCTAAGACCGCTCTGATAGAGGATTGCGCCTCTCTTCGATAGTAACAAAGTGGAGGAAGCGACAAAAACTCCACAACATCTCTGCCTGTTAGTTATTAGCACTGTTCTTACATCTGACGGTCGCTCTCCTTCGATGTTTGATTCTGGACCACTGCGGTATAACGTCCATCCAATGCCGTGTTTCTACTTTTATTAGAATAACTTGAATCAAATTTTTAGCTGTCGTTCTAAGGGGGGAACCTTCCTCAAACCGGAGGAATAACTCGCAGCCGACTTTTCACCTATCTCTGGCAAGATCCCAATTTTCGTTGTCTGTCTTCTGAGATAGTTATACTGTTTTACAGAGCGCTTGAGAGGCACTTCTACCAGTGCCGAATACGTCCGCTAGTTGTTAAGTTTATGTCGAATTCAAAAGATTTAGCGAACGATTTCAAGTCTGGCGGCGTTTATAGCTGTCCAGTATGTCGGCAGGGTCAAATTTCAGAGATGCCTTTGATGGAGGCGGTGGCTTGTAACTTTTGTCGCCACATTTTCACAGTTGACTCGCGTCAACAATCGTTGAAAATGGCAGATAGTTCCCAACCTCTGAGTTGGCGCTGGAATGGTCGGCGTTGGCAAAACGCTACGCGCAATGATGCTGAGTTGGGTTGGGGTGTTGGGTTAGCAGCGATCGCATTAGTAATATTGCCGACATCGTTGATTGCTCTATCTGCGTATATTTTCCCGCCAATACCAGGAAGTTCCTTGTCTTGGGTTCCCCTTTTCTGGATGGGGTTAACCTTTTTGTCTCATCTGGCTTTTGTGGTCAGTGTGGTTGTTGAGTATTATCAATTCCCCGTTTTTGCTTATTTGCAAGCAATGCGACGGCGTTTGTTCCCTTCCAGCTAGGTTGCTCTTTATTAAACTGTAGAGTGCGATCGCTTGCCACTTTTTTGATAACCATAGGCTATCAAGTTGGGGAGAGTGTAGGATGCCATACTATCGAGACGAGCAACAGCCTTTGACGAATGCCGGGATTGCTGTCAGCGATAAAATTCACTATCCCAGCACTGCAACCATGCGATCGCATCCTGCGGCAGTTCAACCAGTTCAATCTGTCTTTTGTGATAAATGCCTTCAACAGTTTTTAGCACAGGTAGCAATAGGATTGATAGTTCTCTCAATTCTACTGATTCTCGCCTGTGCCATCTGTTGCAATGTATGGCTGGATTAGTGATCGCTCTTTTCTCATCCCGCCTGAATCCGAAACCAAATTTCGCAATGCGATACACAATCTGGTTTACAGCTTATCAAAATAGCGACTCATTCTGAAAAACTACCCAATGACTATTAGCAAAAACTTCTACATCTCAACAGAAGATTACCTAGAAGGAGAGCGAGTCAGCCCTATCAAACATGAGTATAAGCGAGGACAAGTCTATGCAATGGTAGGGGCAAAGAAGCCTCATATCATTATTGCTGGAAACTTAGTAAGAATACAGAAATGTTGAATCTAGATACAAAACTTTACATAGTCGAATAGACTCTTCCTATCTAAGAGCTTTGAGTTAACATTTAGTTAACTTAGTCATCCAGTGTACATAGCTGATTTCTTGACAC
>NZ_JACJPF010000059.1 GCF_014695915.1 Trichocoleus sp. FACHB-40 | reverse complement strand
GGTTCGCGGATACCGTCGATGTCCACTGGGGGAGCGGCGATGAAGGCGATGATGAAGCAGATGGTTGCGGATAGCAGGGTGGGGATCATCAGAACGCCGAACCAGCCTACATAAAGGCGGTTGTCGGTCGATGTAACCCACTCACAAAACCGCTGCCATACGTTGGCGCTTTCGCGACGTTGAATGGTTGTGGTCATTGGTTTATGATTGCGTGATTTAGTTTTGAAGGTTCAGAGGTAGTGTTTCCTCTACCTGTATTTAGATTAAACCTTCTATTTAGTTTTGTAAAGCTTTTCAACAAAAATTTTTTTTCCCTTCCTGATTCAACCTGGGGGCCATTTCATCTGGCGTTTGCCCAGGATGTGTAAATGCAGGTGGGGTACGGTTTGCCCACCATCGTCGCCATTGTTAATTACGACGCGATAGCCGTTGCTGAGTCCAGCTTGTTCGGCAACGCGCTTTACAGTCAATAACAAATGACCCATGAGGGCGTGGTCTTGTGATTCGGCATCGGCAAGCTGGGGTATGGGTTTTTTGGGAATGACGAGGATGTGAACGGGTGCTTGGGGCTGAATGTCTTTGAAGGCGAGGGCTAAGTCGTCCTCATAAACGATGTCGGCGGGAATTTCCCGACGGATAATCTTGCTAAAGATTGTGTCTGTGGATGGGGTCATGTTGGTGTAGTTAGCTATGCTTGCAGACATTTTACGCCCCGACGATAAACTTGAAGCGATCGCGGGAACTCTAATAAAAGATTCGGAGTTTCGCGGAGATTGCAATGCTTGCCAGAGTTTGGAGTGCATCTATCGTTGGTATCGATGCTGTAAAAGTGGGCGTGGAAGTCGATGTATCAACAGGAATGCCGGGGACTGTGCTGGTAGGATTGCCAGATACCGCAGTTCAAGAGTCAAAAGAGCGGGTGAAGGCGGCGCTGAAAAATGCTGGTTATGCCTTCCCGATGAAGAAAATTGTCATTAACCTGACACCAGCAGATTTGCGAAAGGAAGGCCCCAGTTTTGATTTACCAATCAGTGTAGGGATTATGGCTGCATCTGAGCAGGTGAGCGCTCAGATGTTGGGAGATTATTTGTTTCTGGGGGAAGTTTCCCTGGATGGCTCTTTGCGTCCCGTGGCTGGCGTGCTGCCAATTGCGGCGGCGGCTCAAAGGTTGGGAATTGCTGGTTTAGTGGTTCCAGACGGCAATGCGCGGGAAGCAGCAGTTGTGCAAGGGTTGGCGGTATATGGTTTCAAAAATTTATCGCAAGTAGCTGACTTTTTGAATTCTCCACAGCGTTACACGCCAATGCAGTTGGATGGTAGAAAGGAGTTGGCAAAAACGGTTTTGGGCGGTGCAGACTTGAAGGATGTGAAAGGACAAGTTCATGCCCGTCGTGCCTTAGAAATTGCGGCTGCTGGGGGACATAACTTAATATTTGTGGGGCCGCCTGGTAGTGGTAAGACGATGTTAGCGCGACGTTTGCCAGGAATTCTACCGCCGTTAAGTTTTGACGAGGCTCTAGAAGTTACTCAAATTCATTCTGTTGCGGGTTTACTTAAGAATAGAGGATCTTTGGTAAGCGATCGCCCTTACCGCAGTCCGCACCATTCTGCTTCTGGCCCTTCCCTTGTCGGCGGCGGCAGTTTTCCACGTCCAGGGGAAATTTCTCTGTCACACCGGGGCGTACTTTTTCTGGATGAATTAACGGAATTTAAGCGAGATGTGCTGGAATTCCTGCGTCAGCCTTTAGAAGATGGTTTTGTCACCATTTCCCGTACAAAACAATCTGTAACGTTTCCTGCTCAGTTTACCTTAGTTGCCAGTACAAATCCTTGTCCGTGCGGCTACTATGGCGATACGATTCAAGCTTGCACTTGTTCGCCTCGACAGCGAGAACAATACTGGGCGAAGCTTTCTGGCCCTTTAATGGATCGAATTGATTTACAAGTTGCAGTTAATCGCTTGAAGCCGGAAGAAATTACGCGACAACCGACTGGGGAGGATTCTGCACCAGTGCGTTCGAGAGTGCAAGTAGCACGTGATCGCGCTCATACTCGATTTAAAGAGGATACATCTAAAGTGGGTTGCAATGCTCAAATGCAAAGTCATCACCTTAGAGAATTTTGCAAATTAGATGATGCTTCTCGCAACTTATTAGAAGCAGCAATTCGGAAATTAGGTTTATCGGCAAGAGCAAGCGATCGCATTCTCAAAGTATCGCGGACAATTGCCGATTTAGCTGGTGATGATGACCTCAAAACCCATCACGTTGCGGAAGCAATTCAATACCGTACAATAGATAGAATGCAGTAAAGATAAGTTGTTAAAATTAGACCAGATTACATTTTATCCGCCCATTATGGCTGAAAAAGCCTGCATTCGAGAGATGGGAATTACTATCTCATAGATTTTGAATTTATTAGCACACGGCAAGACGGTGAAAAAAATTATGGAGGAGTGTAACAATCCTCGGCAGAGTTGTGTCAGATACCCGACTTCTTAAAAAAGTCGGGTATCTCGCATTCACGAATCATTTAGGACTGCTATATCCTTATTTTGAACCAGAAGCAGTGCCTAGAATATCCCGCTTAGTTAGCCAGGGAACAGGTGTATTTGATAAGCAGCGAGAAAGTTGAATGAAGCTTGTGGCAGATATGGGTATATCTCTACTTAAAGTTGCATAGTTCTAAGCTTTAGAGGAAGGTTTTATCTTCTTCCAAGACAAACGATACAAAGGCTATTCTTGAAGGCAAACGATTGGTAATAAATTCTCTTGCCAATCTTGCACTGATTTTTACATCTGTTATTTCGCTGAGATCCAATGCGCCTGGGTCTTCAGCAATCTTGTCACCGATGTAGTACCACAGATCAACACCAAGAATTAAAATTCCCCTCTGTTCTAATTCGTAAGCTAAAAGAACCGCGTGTTCAGGACGCAACAGAAGCTCTTCAGCTTTAATAATACCAAGGGGTTGATACTTATCTATTAGTTTCTCAAGTGTTGCTATCATCTCAGGGCTTTTTCCTGTTTCCAAATGTATCTGCGTTGCTCGGAGGTAATGATTTTAGGGAGGGGCAGTTACATCTCGCGTGCCCCGTTAAATTATCAGGGAAACTAAACAGGCATTGCCTCTACCTGATGATTTACTCCTTCTGGGATGTAAATGGATCTATCCATTCCGGGTCATTGGTATCGCTGACCTGCACGATATCGCCGCTCATATCATTACAAATGACATAATGATCATCGCTTCGATAATAGATAGTTGCAGCCTCGTTGTTTTTTGTCCCATCGGGATTGAATCGCTTATCTCGCGTCGCATAAGTATAGCATGGATTTTGAATCGTTGCTATAACCGCTTCTTTTGTCCAGCCACGTTTGCTCAGTTGTTGGAGAATTTTTGATCCGAATTGATAATCCGTGTAATTGGTCATGCAAATTATTCATAGTTGTAATAAATATATGTAGTCTCACCAGTTTTTAGATAACATTCAAAGGCATCACCCCTCTTGACAACAGCACTTCATCTTATTAAAATTATAGCGTTTTTGGTCGCGTGAAGTACGCCAAAACTCCCATTCAGCAAGCATTTCAGCCTGTCACTTTGTACCTCGTTAGATTGAGAACCGCTATATAAGGCTGAATCTTGTCTAATGTGATTATTTATACTGATGCTGACCACCAGCTTCCAATATCCAATTGTTATGAAGCTGAATGAAACCAGAAGCAATGAGTATAAGAACAGATGGGGATTGCAACTGTTGATTTTGGTACAATTCGTTTACCTGATCGCTATGTCAGTGACCCAATGTAAAATAAGACGGTTGTACTCTGTGGCGGACTGTGATTGAGCGTTATACGTTGCCTGAAATGGGCAATCTGTGGACTGATACCTATAAACTGAAGACGTGGCTCCAGGTTGAAATTGCAGTCTGTGAAGCCCAAGCTGAACTGGGTTATATTCCAACCCAGGCCGTGGAGGAAATTAAGGCTAAGGCTGATTTTGACCCGAAGCGGGTACTGGAAATTGAGGCTGAAGTCCGCCACGATATGATCGCCTTCTTGACAAATGTCAATGAATATGTCGGGGATGCGGGACGCTACATTCACCTGGGATTAACCAGTTCCGATGTGCTGGATACGGCATTGGCGCTGCAAATGGTAGCGAGTTTGGATGTGCTGCTGCAACGAACCGAGGATTTGATTGCAGCAATTCGCCAGCAGGCGCAGCAGCATAAAAATACGGTGATGATTGGACGTTCTCACGGCATTCATGCGGAACCGATTACGTTTGGCTTTAAGCTGGCGGGATGGTTAGCGGAAGTCATGCGATCGCGCGATCGCATCCTCCGGCTTCGCAAAGAAGTTGCAGTTGGGAAGATTTCCGGTGCGGTGGGAACCTACGCCAATATTGAGCCGAGAGTAGAAGCGATCGCTTGTCAGAAACTCGGACTCGAACCCGATACCGCATCAACTCAGGTAATTTCACGCGATCGCCATGCCGACTTTGTGCAAACCTTAGCGTTAGTGGCTGCAACAATTGAACGCTTCGCTGTCGAAATTCGCAACCTGCAACGCACAGACGTTCTGGAAGTTGAAGAATTCTTTTCCAAAGGACAGAAAGGCTCCTCAGCAATGCCTCACAAACGCAACCCAATTCGCTCAGAACGCCTAACCGGAATGGCGCGAGTTGTCCGGGGTCATGCTGTCGCCGCTTTGGAAAATGTTGCACTCTGGCACGAACGGGATATTTCTCACAGTTCCGTGGAACGGATGATTTTGCCAGATTCCTGCACCATAACTCACTTCATGTTAGTGGAAATCACCGACTTGGTGAAAAACCTGTTGGTTTATCCCGAAAACATGGAGCGAAATATGAATGTTTACGGCGGCGTTGTCTTCAGCCAACGGGTGATGCTAACTCTGGTAGAAAAAGGAGTCAGTCGCGAGGACGCTTATGCAATTGTGCAGTCTTGCGCTCATCAAGCTTGGAACAAACCAGAAGGTAATTTTCACGATTTGATTGCTAACGATAGTCGCGTTACACAGCATCTTTCGACTGAAGAAGTTGAGGCGTGTTTCGCTCCGCAGCACCATTTGCAGCATTTAGAGGAGATTTATCAACGTTTGGAGATTTAATAAACCGTGTTGGCGGAGCCTGCGCGTTAGCGCTTAGGCGCGTTGGCGTAGCCGGCGCGTTAGCGCTTAGGACAGGAAGGAAGAAACAAGAAGAAGAAAACCCTTCTGTTTCTTCCTTCGCACTATGCAGCGTCTTCGCGGTTCATTCCTGTTCTACTCTGTACCCCAACTCCAATAGATGTAGTCGAGATTGCCTCCATTTCGGCTGCACTTTGACAAACAACTCCAAATAAACTTTACCAGCAATTAACTTTTGGATTTGTTGACGAGCGTCGCTGCCAATGGCTTTGAGCATAGTACCCCCTTTGCCAATCAAAATCCCCTTTTGGGAGGGACGTTCAACGTAGATAGTGGCGAGAAGGCGGGTAATGGTAGGTTCTTCTTCTACTCTGTCAATTGTGACTGCTACTGAGTGGGGAACTTCTTCGCGAGTTAAGAGCAAAATTTGTTCGCGGATTAGTTCCCCCATGATGAAGCGTTCTGGCTGATCGGTGACTAAATCTGGAGGATAGTAATAAGGGCCAGTTTCTAAGCGATCGCATAATACTTGCTGCAACCCCTCCATTCCGTCGCCAGTCAGCGCCGAAAATTTCACAATCTCCCAGTTGTGAGGTTCTGCCAGTTTAGTGTAACTATCATCCAACCATTCAGAATCGCTCTGTTGCTGGTCAATTTTGTTCAATCCCAGAATAACCGGCGTTTCGGTTCGCTCTAGAAGATCGACAATGTAGCGATCGCCTCCTCCAGCTTCCTGCGAACCATCCACCACAAACAGCACCACATCAACTGAATTTATCGCAATTTGGGCATTTTTCACCAACACTTCCCCTAATTGGTGATGTGGTTTGTGAATCCCTGGCGTATCTACAAAGATTATCTGCGCTTCCGGTGTTGTCAGAATTCCCCGCAGTCGATTTCGCGTCGTCTGCGCCACTGGCGAGGTTATAGCAATTTTTTGTCCCACCAACTGATTCATCAGTGTCGATTTACCAACGTTGGGACGTCCGATAATGCCAATAAATCCTGACTTAAACCCGTCTGGTGCTTGGGGAATGCTAAATCCGGCAACCTCGCCTAGAATTTCACCCTGATTGGTATCGAATGTCGTTTCTGTCGTCGTGCCATCTTCCATGATGCGTGCGTTTCTTGAGAACACCTACATCACTGATAATACATATTCTCCTTCGTTAACCGCATGATTTGTCGAGACATCAAACACTAAACCAGCTTTTTCAGCACAGATATCAATCACTATCGGGAACTCGTTTTGTTTGTTAAAATTTATAACCTGGTAAAGTTTGTCTCCAGCCTTTACTGAAGTACCCAGCGCAACTCGTGCTTGAATCATGCCCCCTACTGGAGCATAGTATTTGATAATCCTACTTTTGGACACAAAAGTTATTTTCTCAGATGCAGTTTCAGACAACGGAAAGTCGGAAATTGCTAACATACCTTTTTGTGCCAAGTAATTTTTGATTCCTCGAACTCCTTTCGTTACCGACTCTGGATTCATTTGCATTCCCGAACCCAGTTCCAGTGTCCAAGAGTCTATATCAAATCTGATTTTGTTTCCCAGCTTTTCCAGCTGATCTTCCAGCGCTAACCACGGCTTGATAAATGCTTCATCAAAAGCATCTCCATCATATTCGTCTAGTAAAATCCCATAATCTAGAATAAAATATTTAGCACTTTCTTCTCTACGCCAGAAGCCATACAAATAATCTATAGCTTGATTAGAGGAACTGTGGATATCAATTACATAATCTGCATCGATACATAAAGATTGTAGTTGATAGCGGTATCGTTCATTAAATGGTACTCCACTGGGAGAGTTTATTTTTTCTAAAAGCTTGTCAAAACTTGTTTTAATACGTTTAAAATATTCCTTCCGTATAGCATCAATCTCAAGATGGATGTGAGATTTCGCAAATTCTTCTAAATCATCACATTCTTTTTCAAAGTCCCAAAAGATGCGATTCCAATCTTTGCCATCACTGGGATTGTACCGACCAGTGGAAAAATAATGAGTCCGCTGATTGGTGCTGACTGGGTTGCAGACGGGAACCAACCAAATTTCACCGTGCAACTGCGTGTCATCTATTGTTAGTAAAAATTCAATAATTTGCTGAATAACGGCATTTCCAACAATTTCTGCACCGTGCAGATTAGCTTGTAAATATGCCTTTTTACCAGGGTTAGCACCGATGAACTTATAAACTTGAATCGATAAGCGATCGCCTGAAGCAAGTTGCTGAATTGGAATTGTAAGAATTGTCGGATTCATGGAGAAAATATCTTACACTAATATGCCTTGGCGAAGGGAAATCGCGGCTACACAGACGAAACCTGCCTCCGCAGGTTTTAATGCTAAAATCTGCGGAGGCGTAGGGTGCGCGTAAGCACATAGGCAAACTTTGTTTGTATAGCCGCGATTACGAACATTGCTAGGTAATTTACAAACAAATCATGTACCTGGTAAGGTACGCAAACGCTCATCCAAATGAATGCGATCGCTTAAAGCATGAAGTAACGGCCCATGAGCGCCAAACTCTACTATACTGACCGAACCCACCGGACATCCCAAGCGAAAGCGAAAGCGTCCAACATCAATTCCCAGCAAACTACACAGCATAATCCGGATAGTAGCTTTGTGTGCAACAATCAAAACATTGCCGTTGTTAAACTGCTGCTTGATTTCTTCAATCACTTGTAAAGAACGGTGAGCGATCGCTACCGCTAATTCTCCCTCAGTCGGCGGATACCAAGCCGGATCGGCAGTCCAGCGAATATAATCATCGTGATACTCGCGGTTAACTGTTTCTACAGTTTTTCCTTCCCACTTGCCATAGTTAATCTCTTTCAAACCGTCCCGCAATTCCATCTGCATCCCCACAGCTTCACACAGCGGTTTTGCAGTTGCTACGGTACGCCGCATCGGACTACAAAAAATAGCACTCCAGGGTAGGGAACGATAAGCAGCAGCAAAAGCTTTTGCCATTTCTACACCATCTGCTGTCAAATCTGGATCTATGGAACCGCAGAAAACATTGTCTCGGCTGCGGTCTGTCTGTCCGTGGCGGAGGAAATAAAGCTTTAGACTCAAGGTAGTTTTCTCCGATTATCTGAGTTAAGGATACAACCACCTTTGGGATAATGATGTTTTTACGCGCACCCTTATCTAGCCTCAAAGAGTTTAGCGTCAACTATCAGAATCATAGGGAAACGGCTTACTTGTATCAAAAATATCAGCTAATTCGTCCTCAGTCATGCCAGTTTGAGCCAGTACCCGATCTACCGTCTCACGCAATTGCTTAACAGCGCGTTCGACTTCTTCCTGCTTTATGCGGTTCTTAAACTTACTTAGGTCAAAAAAGTCAGCAAATTCGTCTTCAGTCATGCCAGTTTCAGCCAAGGCTTTATTAACCAACTCACCCAAGCGATCTAGTTTGCAGTTGAGTTCTTCCTGCTTTGTCCGCTTCTTGGGGTAATAGTATCCTACGACTTCGCCATCATGTTCTATTGCCAAAGCTTCGCTACCCGTCAGGTAATTGGCTGCTTTCTCCTGTAATTCACTCACTGCTATTTGCTTCATATTCCACCCCTTGTGTTGCGATCGCGCAGTAGTCACATTCTAGGCTGGTTTTGATCTGGGTAAATTTGGGGAGAATGCGATCGCGCTGGGTTTGTAGAGGTACAATCACTTGCTTCTGGAATTCCCGCACTTGTGAGTGTTTCATACTATAGCCCACCTGCTGTGGTTAAATCTAACCCTAGTTTTGGAGTTTCAGGAGTATTTCAGAAGCGATCGCGTTGTTGAAAAAGTAGTGATCGCCTCCCCAGCCGCCATAAATACTGCTCACATCAACCCAGTGAATAGTAGAGCTTAAGACTTTCTGGGGTATTAAACAAAGAACTGTCAAGATTGAGTAAACGTTATACCCTACAGTAAATAGATCAAACAGCCTATGAAAATCAAATTAAGAAATCTAATTAGCCCACCAGTAGCGATTGTAATAGCAATAACTATAGTATCTTCTTTGGTACCTTTGCCTCTGGTGCGAGACCATCGCCTAAACGACCAAGCCGCAGCGATGGCTAAGGTTGCAGCCAAGTATGCGGAAGCGGGACAAAAGGATAAAGCTTCAGAGATATTAGCCCAAGCTTTTGATAGAGCCAAAAGCACAGACAATGAGGTTTCAAAACAAAATGCGTTGTCTGAGATTGTTAAACAATCTGTGCAAGCCCAACAATACGATCAAGCACTTCAAGCTGCCAAACTGATACCAAATAATAACAGTGTCAAAATTAGGTATTTAAGAGAGCTTGCAGTCATCTACCTATTACTAGGGCAAAAGAATAAAGCTTCAGAGATATTAGCCCAAGCCCGTGAAGTCACTCAAAAAGCTACAGATAGGTCATTCCAATACGGTATAGGCACCGAAGTAGCTCTGGATGAATCTGCTAAAGCCGTTTTCCTGTCTAAAATTAATCAAGATTATGCAGAAGCCCAACAATACGAGCAAGCACTTCAGGCTGCTAAAGTTATGCCCGATGGTGCAGGAAAAGCTAGGGCTTTGAGCGAGGTTGCAGTTAAATACATGAAATTAGATCTGAGATTAATAGTCCCAGAGGATAAAACCTTAGAGGTATTAGCTCAAGCCCGTGCAGCCGCTCAAGCAGAAAAGAATCAATCTGCTAAAGTTGCTGTGCTGTCCGATATCGATAGGCGATATACAGAAATCGATAGCTCCTTCCCCCCTGGATTTTCCTATTCAAACGCAGAAAAATACTATCTTGGTGACGATAAGTTTGCTCAGAACGCTGTCAAATATGCGGAAGCAAAGCAATACGACCAAGCCCTTAAGTCTGCCAAAAAGATAGACAGTGCATATTTAAAAGGAAATGCTTTGGATAAAATCATTGACCTGTCTACAGAACAAGCGGACAAGGAAAAAGTCTCAAAAATATTAGATGAAGCTGTTCGGGTCGCCAAAACAATCTATAGCGATACTGAAAAAGCCGAGGGTCTAGCTTCTGTTGCCGTCAAGTATGCCGCAATAGGACAGAAAGAGAAAGCCTCTGAGGTATTAGCCCAAGCCCGTTGGTACGCCGAAAATGCAGGTACCTGGATCGCTATACTGACTTAGCACGCTAGGCTCAGCGGTAGCGGCGATCGCGCTGGTTTTGTGGAGAGCGATCGCTCTCCACAACGTCCTAAACTCCTTCCTCAACCAAAACTCTTTGAACGCCAACGAATTCCAGCGGCTCTGCTGTGTCTTCTTCGACTTCTAAACAAATCTCGATGGCTTCTCGAATGCGCTCCATGAGTTCATCTAAAGATTTTGCTTGCGTATGGCAACCAGGAAGACTTGGCACGGAAGCAACAAAGTAACCCTCAAAATCACGCTCAATACTTACGTTAAATTGTCTGCTCATTTTTAGGATTTTACCACTTCAAAAATGCTGCTTCGCTTCCTTGTTCTTGCCTAATTTTTGCATCATTTTCAAACCAGGAAATTATTTGTTCAGGTGTTAATTCTTCAATAGCAACGCCGTACTCCTCGGCGATGTGCTTCAACACTCTTAAGGATGAAATTGTTAATCTCGTCAAAAACTTTTCATGGGTTTGAAGCAGTGCTGCGTCTACCTTAACCGCTTCTTCGTATGTCAAAAATTGTTCTGATGGTTGCTGTGATTGAGTCATAAGTATTATTAGTTACTGTTCCTTAATTAAATAACCGCACCGATGTTCTCCATTAACAATCCAGTGCGTTCGTTCTACTTTACAATTTTGCAGGGCAGCGGCAAACATTTCTAACTCGTGACCGCAAACGCTGGGGAAAGATGAGGCGACATGGGAAATCGCGCAGTTATGTTCTGTCAGGATAAACTGACAATCGCTTTCCTGTACGGGATACCACTCTGCCATGTAACCTTCAGCTTTGCGGAGTTCGACCAATTTGGCAACGCGATCGCGTAAATTTCCCTCACTCAGTCGTTCTCGGTATTCCTTCGCCTTGCGTTCCCAGTGCTTTCGCAAGACAGAGCTAGCTTGCTCATAACCCAGCGTTTCTGTCAAGGTGTCAAGAAAATCAACCGCAAACTCTCCGTAACGGCTGGGGAAGCGATCGCGTCCCTCTTGACTCAGCTGATAAACGTGCTGTGGTCGTCCCATCCCCGCTTGCACCTGTTGATGTATAATCAACCCTTCCGTCTCCAAATCCTTGAGATGGCGGCGGATCGCCTGTGGGCTGATCTCCAAAGCATCCGCTAACTCCTGCGCCGAGGCTTGACCTATTTTGAGTAAATGTTGCAAGATGTCCTGCTTAGTGGAAGGCTGCTTAGCGATCGCCATCGTCATTGTCAGAAAATCTCCTTAGGACTTTGACAACATCCTAGTTGCTAAAGTACCCTAAAATAGAAATAAAGCAACACAGATGTTGTTTTACTATTGTAAATGCAGTTTGACTGGGCGATCTACTCTGGACGCCCATGCCCCCCGCCTGCCAGCCACCAGAGTTTGTCCACAACACGAGAGAACACTTAATCAATGACTGCTAGCGTTAAAACCTTAGTCAATCAGCCCTATAAATACGGCTTTGTCACAGACATTGAAACAGATAGCATTCCTCGCGGACTTAGTGAGGACGTTGTTCGCCTGATCTCCGCCAAGAAAGAAGAACCGGAGTTCATGCTAGAGTTTCGCCTCAAAGCCTATCGGCAATGGCTGAAGATGACAGAACCAACTTGGCCTCATGTCAAGTATCCGGCTATTGACTACCAAGACATCATCTACTACTCCGCGCCGAAGCAAAAGCCCAAAAAGCTGGGTAGCCTCGATGAAGTCGATCCAACTTTGTTAGAAGCCTACGAGAAGCTAGGGATTTCGCTTTCAGAGCAGAAGAGGTTGTCTAACGTTGCCGTAGATGCCATCTTCGATAGTGTTTCAGTTGCCACAACATTTAAAGAGAAGCTAGCCAAAGACGGCGTGATCTTCTGTTCCATCTCCGAAGCTTTGCGGGAACACCCCGAACTGGTGCAGAAGTACCTCGGCAGCGTTGTGCCAGTAGCAGATAATTACTTCGCCGCCCTCAACTCAGCCGTATTCAGCGATGGTTCCTTCGTCTACATCCCCAAAGGCACCAAATGCCCGATGGAACTCTCCACCTACTTCCGCATCAACAGCGGAGATACGGGGCAGTTTGAGCGCACGCTGATTATTGCCGAAGAAGGCAGCTCTGTGTCATATCTGGAAGGCTGCACAGCACCCATGTTTGACACCAACCAGCTGCACGCGGCTGTAGTGGAACTGGTTGCCCTCGACAATGCTGAAATTAAATACTCCACGGTACAAAACTGGTACCCCGGCGACGAAAACGGCAAAGGTGGTATTTACAACTTTGTCACCAAGCGCGGGCTGTGTCAGGGAGTCAATTCTAAGATTTCTTGGACACAGGTAGAAACGGGTTCCGCGATTACTTGGAAGTATCCAAGTTGCGTGCTAGTTGGCGATAATTCCGTGGGTGAATTTTACTCCGTTGCGCTGACGAATCATATGCAGCAAGCCGACACCGGAACCAAGATGGTGCATATCGGCAAAAACACTCGCAGCACGATTATTTCCAAGGGGATTTCGGCAGGTAAGTCGTCAAATAGCTATCGCGGTTTGGTGAAAATTGGCCCCAAGGCAAAGGGCGCGAGAAACTATTCTCAGTGCGACTCGATGCTGATTGGCGATAATGCCCAAGCGAATACTTTCCCCTATATCCAGGTGCAGAATAACACCGGAAAAGTGGAGCATGAAGCTTCTACCTCGAAAATTGGGGAAGAACAGCTGTTCTTTTTCTCGCAGCGGGGCATTTCCGCAGAAGATGCTATTTCAATGATGATTAGCGGCTTCTGTAAGGATGTGTTTAATCAGCTGCCGATGGAATTTGCTGTTGAAGCTGATAGGTTGTTGAGCATGAAGTTAGAAGGCAGTGTGGGATAAAGGAAACTACAGATAAACACAGACAAACGCTGATAAATCATTCGGGTTTATCTGTGTTTATCTACGGTTGAATTTCTTTACTCAAAAAGGTAAAGCGGGCATTGCCTACTTTTAGGCTGAAATAGAATAAGAACCGCGAAGACGCTAAGGGCACAAAGGAAGAAGAGAGGAAAGATGATTATTGAAAATAGTGAGGTGATCCTATCAGTTCGGGATCTCACGGCAAATGTTGATGAAACTCCGATTCTTAAGGGTTTGAATCTGGAAGTGAAGGCGGGAGAAATCCATGCCATTATGGGACCAAACGGTTCTGGAAAAAGCACCTTTTCTAAGGTTTTGGCTGGACATCCGGCGTATGAGGTGACGGGTGGTGAGGTGATTTTCCGGGGGCAAAATCTTCTGGAAATGGAAGCTGAAGAACGTGCTAGGGCTGGCATATTTTTGGCTTTTCAATATCCTTTGGAAATTCCTGGGGTTAGTAATGTAGATTTCCTCAGAGTTGCCTATAATTCCCGTCGCAAGGCTGAGGGATTAGAGGAATTGGATGCTTTTGACTTTGATGAATTGGTGCATGAAAAGCTGGATGTCGTAAAGATGAATCCTGCTTTCCTTAGCCGCAGCGTGAATGAAGGGTTTTCTGGTGGTGAGAAGAAGCGGAACGAGATTCTGCAAATGGCACTGCTAGAACCAAAGTTAGCAATTTTGGATGAAACGGATTCAGGGTTAGATATTGACGCGCTGAAGATTGTGGCGGATGGTGTGAATCAGTTGGCAAATGCAGAGAATGCGATGCTGGTGATTACTCACTATCAGCGACTACTGAATTACATCGTGCCAGATTTCGTTCACGTCATGGAAGCCGGACGAATTATTACCAGTGGTGGTAAAGAATTGGCGTTGGAATTGGAATCTCGCGGTTATGAGTGGGTAAGGGAAGAAGAAGCAGCTGAGGTGAGTGCAAAATGACAATTCAAGTAACTTCTATCCCCAATCCAGAAGAAGTTGGGTTAAAATCTGCTGCAACTAATCGAGATGCCAAGCTGATTGAGTTGTTAAACGTGTCTCGCAGTCAAGAATTACAGGTACTCGATCCAGAGATGGTTGGCTGGTTGCAAGAATTACGCGATCGCGCTGCTTCCTGGCTACCTCATCTCAAGTTTCCCACTACCCGCGATGAAGAGTGGCGTGTCACTGATATCTCGCCTTTGTTAAAGTTGTCTTTCCAAGCTGCGAAATCTGCGGATGTACCCCAGTCAGCAATTGAAGGATTAACTTTAGCAGAAGCAGCCGAAAGTCGTCTAGTTTTCGTTAACGGTGTTTATGCACCCGGACTGTCATCTGTTGCCAATTTGCCAGAAGGGGTATTTGCCGGAAATTTAGCCCAACTTCCAATAACTTATCGCACTCGCATCGACAATTATTTCGCCCAACAAAAGGGTTTTGATGAGGTATTCACCGCCCTGAATACGGCAGGCTTAACTGATGCTGCTGTAGTGTGGGTGGCGAAGAATCTGGTACTTGAAACACCGATTCATTTGCTGTTTCTGTCTACTTTTAGCGATCGCCCTACTCTCTCTCAGCCACGGTGTTTGGTCGTCGCCGAACCTAACTCTCAAGTAACTCTGATAGAAGATTATCTGCCAGTCGGCGACTGGTGTGCAGATAAAACTCATCCGTACTTAATCAATACGGTTACAGAGATTTGGGTAGAAGAAAATGCTGAAGTTCGCCACAACCGGATTCAACGAGATAGTGGCGCAGCGTTTCATATTGGCAAGAGTGCGATCGCGCAATCCCGCAACAGCCGCTACACTTGCAATGCAGTGAGTTTGGGTGGCAAAATATCCCGCCACAACTTAGAAATTTATCAGTTGGGCGAACAAACTGAAACCACCCTTAATGGTTTAACCATGATTTCTGGGGAACAGATTGGCGATACTCATAGCGCAATCATTCTCAACCATCCCCACAGCACAACTCGTCAATTACAAAAGTGTATTGTGGCTGATAAGGCGCATTCCGTATTTAACGGGAAAGTCTTTGTTGCCAAAGCAGCACAATTGACGGATGCTGGACAATTAAATCGGAACTTGCTGTTGTCGCCTAAAGCGAGAGTCGATACTAAACCCCAACTGGAAATCATTGCCGATAACGTGAAATGTACTCACGGTGCAACAGTAAGTCAGTTAGATGATGATGAAGTCTTTTACCTGCAAAGTCGCGGTTTAGACAAAGCGAGTGCTAACAACTTGTTAGTTGACGCTTTTGCTATTGAAATAATCAACCAGATTCCCATCGCTTCTTTGCAAACAAGTCTCTCTCGATGTGTTGCTTGTAGAACAATCGAATAGTGTGGAATCGGTAATAGGTAATGGGTAATGGGATGTTGAAGAAATAACTTCTAACTTTTACCAATTACCAATTATCAATTACCAATTATCAATTACCAATTATCAATTACCCATTACTAATTACCAATGACTCTTACCAAAGACAGAACACTAGCCGATAAAGTCCGTGCAGATTTCCCAATTCTGCACCAAGAAGTCAACGGCAAACCCCTAGTTTATCTAGACAACGCCGCCACATCCCAAAAACCTCTGGCGGTGCTAAACGCCATTCGGGATTACTATGAGCAGTATAATTCAAACGTACACCGGGGCGTTCACACCCTTAGCGCCAAAGCCACAGATGCCTACGAAGGTGCTAGAGACAAAGTTGCCGCTTTCGTAAATGCTGCTTCGCGTCAGGAAATTATCTACACCCGCAACGCTAGCGAAGCGATTAACTTAATCGCTTACAGTTGGGGAATGAACAATTTGCAGAGAGGGGATGAAATTATCCTCTCCGTAATGGAACACCATAGCAATTTAATTCCTTGGCAGTTCGTGGCGCAAAAAACAGGTGCGGTGCTGAAGTTTGTAGAACTAACTTCAGACGGAATTTTTGATTTAGAACACTTCAAATCATTAATTTCCGACAAAACCAAACTGGTTAGCACTGTTTATGTCTCTAACACATTGGGATGTATTAATCCAGTTAAATCGATAACCGAAATCGCTCACAAATACGGTGCCAAAGTCTTAATTGATGCTTGCCAAGCTGCACCTCACATGGTGTTAGACGTGCAAGCCGTAGACTGCGATTGGCTAGTCGCCTCCGGTCACAAAATGTGCGCCCCGACTGGGATTGGCTTCCTCTACGGTAAGTTAGACTTACTGCGTTCCATGCCTCCCTTCTTAGGCGGTGGGGAGATGATTGCGGATGTATTTCTCGACCATGCTACTTATGCAGATTTACCGCATAAGTTTGAAGCGGGAACGCCATCAATTGGGGAAGCGATCGCGCTCGGTGCAGCAGTAGATTATCTTAGTGGCATTGGTATGCACAACATCCATACCTACGAAGCTGAATTAACAGCTTATCTCTTCCAACACTTGCAGCAAATCCCAGAAATCAAAACTTATGGGCCACAACCCACCAGCACCGGAGAAGGTAGAGCCGCACTCGCTGCATTCACGGCTGGAGATGTCCACCCTCACGACTTGTCCACTATTTTAGATCAAGCTGGCATCGCCATCCGCGCCGGACACCACTGCACCCAACCCTTACACCGTTACCTGAAAGTGCAATCTACTGCACGGGCGAGTTTGTATTTCTACAACACCCGCGAAGAGATTGATCTTTTCATCGCATCTTTGAAAGAAGCTGTCGAATTTTTTGGCAGTATCTTCGGCTAAGTCAACATAACCCCTGGCGAATGTAATTCGCGGCTATACAAACTAAGTCCGTGCAGGCGGACTTACAAAAACTCAAAGTAGCTGCGGTTTCAACCACCCTTAAGCCCTGGCGAATGTAATTCGCGGCTACACAAACTAAGTCCGCCTGCGCGGACTTACAAAACCTTAAACTTTTGAAACCTGCGTAGGCAGGTTTTGTCTGTGTAGCTGCGGTTTCAACCGCCCCTTCAAGTGTAATGCTAGAAAATTGAGTAATTCAAAGTATGATTACCACCTCTATTCCAGCAGAACAAAGAACCGTGCTACCCAACATCAGCTGGGAAACTTTAGAAGCCTTGCTGATAGAAACAGGTGAAGATAGAGGCTGGCGGTTTGCTTATGACGGAAGCACTCTAGAACTTATGACCCCGCTTTTTGAACATGAAAACCCCAAAAGTAATTTTGGTAATTTAATCATCTTCTTAGCTTTAGAACTAGACATTGAAATAAAGAGTGCTGGTTCTACTACTTTGAAGCGACAAATAGCCAATCGAGGCATAGAACCTGATAATTGTTACTATATCCAAAACGAACTAGCGGTAAGAGGTAAGCAAAAACTCAATTTAGAAACAGATCCGCCGCCTGACTTAGCTATTGAAATCGATATTACCAGCAGTTCTGTTAACAAGTTTGAGATTTACTCAGCGCTGGGAGTGACTGAACTCTGGAGATATGACGGACGAAATTTAAAATTCTATCAGCTAGCAGAAGGAAAATATATTGAGTGTGAATTTAGTATTGCCTTTCCCATCGTATCGGTAACTGAAATAAGCCGATTTATTGAGCAAAGTAAAAGTATCGGTGAAATTGCACTGTTAAAATCATTTCGAGCTTGGGTGAGAGATAAAATAGGAATTAGGGAAACAAATCAGTCAAATGGCATACAGTGACTTTACTTTAGATAGGGTGAAGAAAACCTTTGACTTAAGCATTTCTGACAAAATTGATATATTCTCCTCTGTACCTAAGTTAGAATGTCGCTCATTTTTAGCAGGAACACTCCGAGAAAATGTACCTTTAGCCCTTGCAAGTAATACGGAAAAAGCTCGTTCGGAAATGATTATTGCACCGATTTTAATTTCGGTGAGGAAACATTTGAATGCTCAAATAAGTTTATTCTCAGGCATTGATTTTACGGTTGATGGACAAAAGGGATTAAACGGAAGTTGCGATTTTATTATTAGTCGTTCGCCAGAGCTGCTAAATCACAGAAGAGATCGCACTCTCCACCACAACATCACAGAAGCGATCGCACTAATCGCGTCCTCGTCCGAGTTCTTCAATCAAATCACGAATAGCATTTTGATTATTTTCAGCCACAATCGCCGCCGCCTCAGCAGCTTGAGCCGCACGCTGTGAAGCCAAGACAGCTTCCCTAGCAGTTTGGCTAAGTTCTGTAATTGCTCTGGCTTGTTCAGCCAAAACATTGACAAACTGCTGAATGGTCTGCTGTTGACGTTCAGCTGTCTGAGCTTGACGTTCAGCTGTCTGAGCTTGTTGCTCAATGACTGTTACCAGTCGCTCTAAGCGAATTTCAATTCGGTCTAGTTGGACGGTCATAGTGTTTTTTGTAGCTACTTTGACTGTAGCACCCAAAGGCTTGTGTCAAAAGTAGTTCTAGCGCTTTAGCATAGCGGCGCGGATGCACTAGAGCCGTAGCGTTGGAACTATGCTCCCTAAAGGAAGCAAAAACAGCAGATTGGCCTTGCGTAGCTGCGACAACAGTCATCAGCAAGCTTAGATTCTGACTAGCGGGTGATTACAATTAGCTTCTCAACTTGACAAAATCGCTACAGATGGCTAGCAGGTTTGGTGTTGCGAAGGGTAGGGGCATGATTAAATCTTGGATGGTGATTGGAGGCGTAACTTTTTTAGTTGCTGGCTTGAGCAACTTAATTACGCCCAATGATGTTAAGTGGTTCAAACGGCTGCAAAGACCGAGATGGTTAACTTTTGAGGCGGCTATTCCTTTGATTTGGATAGTAGTTTTTATTTGTGGTGCTTGGTCAGCTTATGTTGTCTGGGAACGCACCAAAAATTGGTGGCTAATGGGCTTCTACGTGTTACTAGAATTAGTTACAGTTGCCTACAACCCCCTGATGTTAAGGCTCCGCAGTCTCAAAGTCGGCACCATCGTAGGCGGAATTGGTTTCATATTAAGTTTGATTTTGGCACTGACTGTATTACAAATCTCGGCTGTTGCATCTGTGTTGTTAATTCCCTATTTACTCTGGAGTCCGATAGGAACTTACACTACTTGGGTATTGGCTAAACTCAATCCTGATGATGCTTAGAAACTTTTACAACCCCTCCTGACTGGTTCTTGACAAAGTGAGATGAATTGTATCGGCGCAGCCATTTAAAACTAGGTGAACTGAGTGGTTCCATTGGTTCCTTGACTGCCTCTTGCAAGATTTTTGAGTATTGCTGGGCAATAATCTCAGGCGTAAAGTTTGACTCCAGATATTGACGCCCAGCCTGTCCCATCCGAGTCTGCAATTGCGGGGAAGTTGCTAAACAACGAATAAACTTAGCTAGACCACTAGCATCCCCATTGTTGAAGGCAGCACCACAATTAGCTTCAGTCATCAACTGGCGGAGATAGGAGTGTTGTTCGCTAATTACAGCAATGGGACGCCCAGCTGCTAAAGCAGCGTAGAACTTACTGGGTACTACTAATCCTTCCATGCCTGGGCTAATGCTAACTAAGGATAAGTCGCAAGCGGTGAGGGAGTAGGGTAAATTCTGCTTGCTTTGGTATGGCAAGAAGCGACAATTGCTTAAGCCGAGAGTGCTAATTTTATTGATGCAAGTTTGGCGCTTGGCACCGTTGCCAATGAAAACAAACTGAATGGGTTCATTTTCCAGCAGGCTAGCTGCTTCTAAAATTGTCTCCATGTCGTGACAGCGCCCCATGTTACCGGAGTAGAGGACGGTGAAAGTGTCAACTAGATTAAATTCTTGGGCGAACCAATTATCTTGCTTGGCAATAGGTACAATCCAGCCTGGATCTGCCCAGTTATGAATTACGGAAATCTTATTAGTAACTTCTGGGCATTTGGCGACTACTCGCTCTTTCATTGAAGGGCTGAGGACGATAATTCTTTTAGCATTTTTCCAAACACAACAGTTGAGAAAATTCCAAAATCGAACTAATAGGTTTTGGGCAGGAACGACATTGAGTTCGACAGCAACATCGGGATATAAGTCGTAGAGGAGACAAACGTAGGGTAAACCAAAGCATAAGTTAGCTAAATAGCCGAGAATTGGCAAGAAGGGGGGGGCTGTGGTGAGGAGCAAAATATCGCCGCGACTGCCAGTTTTTATCAGGTGGAGTCCGGATCGCAAGCAGAATAAGAGTCCATTGACGGCTTTGCCGCGAATTCGCTGGGGCCATATCTGAGCAGTGCGCGATCGCTTAACTAAAAGTCGCTCCGATCGCTCAATTGGTGGTGCCGTTTGCTTTCGGAAGGCATACCCCGGCTGTCCGGTAAAGATTTGCACTGGCAAACCTAAGGAACCCAAGTTAACTGCTAGTTCTTCAATCAGCTGCCCTGTCGCTGCGTAGTCTGGCGGATAATATTGGGTAATGATAGACAGTCTTACGGGCAGGTTAGAAGGAATTAGCGCTTCTGGCTTCAAAGACTGGGTTTCTGGGAACCCGCCCCTACTAATATGCTGTTTTGGAATCTTCCCGTTGCTCATGCAGCCTCGCTGACTTGATAGGGATAATGTGTAATTGATGTTACTACCGTGTAGAGTTTACCGATAAATTCGGTAGCTGGATAAACAGGTGAAACCCACTGATAACAAAGAATTTTCTGATTTTTTAAATTTACCAACCGTGTAGGGACTAAAAAAACTACAGATTTGCCTATAATTATCCGGATCGCATCCAGAAGAATCTGGTAAAGACTGATTAGAGACTTCCTGGGTGAGCAGTGTCGCCCATCTAAGGGAGTAACTTCGTCACTTTTTTACAGCTGATCCCAAAAATATAATCCCAGCAATCTAGTCATGGATTTTATCCTGATAGGCTAGCACAGTGCTGTATCTAGAATTCAGGAGTCACAAGGGAGCCACAATTGGGGAATTGGGCTGGCATTAGGCACTCCTGACTCCTGAATTCTTTACTCGGCATTGTTAAGCTATGGGTTCCGATGGAGATTTTCAGCCGTTGCTGCCACAAAGTACAGGGAACCACAGGAGCGCCATAAAACCGCCCTACGGCGGCGGCCTTCCCCGTTCTACTGGGTTTAACGAGGCTGACGAAGATAAACTGGATCTTCGTCAGCTATTGGCTGTTGTCAGGCGTCGGGCGATCGTGATTACGGGGGTAGCGATCGCTGTAACTTCTGGAGCTGTATCTTGGGTTTTGAGCCGCGCTCCCAAGTACGAAGGCAGGTTTCAGCTGTTAGTAGGCTCTGTAACTGGTGAAGATAAGTTTGATGAATTCAACCAAAGCTTAGGTAAAAATGCCAGCATTCAAACTCCCAGCATAGATTACGCTACTCAAATTCAGGTTTTATGGAGTCCCCAAGTAATTTCTCCAATCGTTGAGAAAATTAAAGAGCGATATCCAGAGATTGATTACAGTACGCTGGTGCAAAAACTGGCGATTAATCGGCTGTCTGAAACAAAAATTTTAGAAGTTAGCTACCAGGATTCAGACCCTCAAAAAATTCAATTTATTCTAGAAAAAGTTGCTGATGGATATGTTGACTACAGTCTCTCTCAGCAGCAAAATAGCCTGCAACAAGGTATTAAATTTGTTGAAAAGCAGTTAGAAAAACAATATGAGCGAGTAGACAAACTTCAGGAAAGACTCCAGGAGTTTCGCCAAAAATACAACCTCATCGATCCGGAAACTCAGGGACAACTCCTAACTAATCGCGTTAGCGGCATTGTGCAGCAGCGACAGGAAACCCAAAGCAGACTCGGCGAAACGCGATCGCTTTACTCAACTTTGCAAAAACAATTAGGGTTAGAACCGAATCAGGCGTTGGCGATGGCGGCGCTTTCGGAAGCACCCCGCTATCAGCAGTTACTCAATCAACTTTCTGAGGTAGAAAGTAAAATTGCTGCTGAGTCAGCGCGGTTCACGCAAGAAAGCCCTAACATTCAGAAACTGCTAGAACAACGGGAAAATTTGCTGCCTTTGTTACGACAAGAAGCGGTAGGGGTATTGGGAAGCAATTCTTCTGGTGTGGTTTTAGATGCCGAGAGTGCATCCCCAAATTCGATTCGCCTGTCTCTAACTAAGGAGATGGTGGAGGCGGCTAATCAGATTCGAGTGTTGGAAAGGCGTCAGCAAGCGATCGCTCTTGCCGAAAATCAGATGAGTCAACAGCTAAAACAACTAGCTGTCACTGCTCGTTATTACACAGATTTACAGCGAGAGCTACAGGTCGCAACAGAAAGCTTGAACCGCTTTCTCGGTGTCCGGGAAACCCTACAGATTGAGGCGGCGCGAAAAAATCTCCCTTGGCAAAAGCTTTCTGAACCTAAACAGCCTCAAGAGCCGATTTCACCTAATGCGCCACGCAGTATTTTGCTAGGTGCGGTTGCGGGGTTACTAGCAGGAATGGGAGCGGCGTTGTTAATCGAAAAGTTGGACAACGTGTTTCACTCTCCCGATGAGTTGAAAGATAGCACTGGATTACCGATTTTGGGGCTGATTCCTTTCAATAAACAACTCGCTAATAGTCAGGAGTCAGTTGTTAGTGGTCAGTCGTCAGTCGTGAAGGGACAAGCACACTACAATGCTTCTGCGTTTTTGGAAGCGTTTCGCTCTCTTCATGCGAATATTTATTTTCTCAGTCCGGATAAGCCACTGCGATCGCTAGTTATTAGTTCCTCGGTTCCGTCAGAAGGAAAATCAACTCTTTCAACGCACCTGGCGCAAGCCGCAGCTGCTATGGGTCAGCGGGTTTTACTGGTGGATGCGGATCTCAGGCTACCGCAAGTTCATAAATTGACGGATTTGCCTAATGTCTGGGGACTCAGCCATGTCATTTCTACAGACATGAATGTGGATGATATTATCCAGCGATCGCCCTTAGAAGACAATCTCTTTGTGTTAACTGCTGGTCAAATTCCCCCAGACCCCACCAGGCTGCTTTCATCCAAAAAAATGCAGAATTTAATCCAGCGTTTTGAAGAAGCTTTTGACCTGGTTATTTACGACACACCACCACTTTTAGGACTTGCAGACACCAAACTTTTATCTCCTCATACAGATGGTATTGTCCTGGTTGTGGGATTGGGCCGCACAGACCGAGCGGTGCTAAGGCAAGTTTTAGATGGATTAAAAACTTCTCATGCTCCTGTTTTGGGTTTGGTAGCGAATGGAGTTAAAGGCTATACGACTAGCTCCTATGATTACTATCACCGTTACTACACTAAAGTTCCTGGGAAACAGCAGCCTGTGAACAATAGCTGATACTAATTCATTGTGTTTATTTCTGGTTCCCAGTCAGAGACTGGGAATATTTTTTTGTTACCGAAGCGGCGCTTAGCTAACATATACCCTTTGGAATTCCTACCCTATGGGGGAGGCAGAGGCTCCCAAGCAGCGTTTCTAGTTTTAGGTTAAAAACGAGGATATACTAATTTTCCCGTTCCATCTGTAGGTTGGGTGAGGTTCCAAGGGCCCAACCTACACAAGTTTTGGACTTTTAACTCTAACTAATTCCATTTTTTACAATTTATTGCTGAAACGGTATGATATAGGCGCACTCTACCTGCATTGGGGCGGTACTTCGCCCACTATCAAGACCTGTAGGCTTTTAAAATATGAACTTAGTAATTTTCATACTTACTAGCTTTATTGTCATTTCCATACCTTTTGGATTATGGATTTTCAAACGATTATCCAATTGGAAATTGTTAGATAGATGTGTTGCGGCTTTTACTCCAATATTATTCACCATACTTGGGGGCTTAATTCTCAACTCCATACTGTCACAGCCTTTTTGGGATTGGAATGCTAGCCGTCTCACCCCAAGCTTTGCAATAATTCACGGATACAAATTATATTATGAAGCCGACAATGGCCCTGTACTAAGTACGGTATATAATCCTTTAACAGCCTTTGCCTACTTACCTGCTACCCTGGCAAATTCTCCAACTTGGGCAGTTATTTCAGCAGTATTTATTAGTAGTTGTTTTTTCTTCTTGCCTATACTTTGGCTACATCTGGGCGAAAATATTAAAACTCCTAAAAGTTTAGTTTACTCACTTTGCTGTTTTATTATTTTTTGTTTCTTTACCTTCGCATTGCCATCCTTGAGTTACTCAGCTTTCACAGTCCATGCAGATGCGCCTGCACTAGGTCTTAGCGCTGCGGCTTGTGCCGTTCTCTACTATCGCCAGCCCAAAAATAGTAATCTAAGTTTGCTGCTATCTTCTCTATTGGCAGTTTTAGCAGTTGGCACAAAACAGACTGTTGTCCCGCTTCCATTTGCCTTGGCAACTTATATTTTGCTTGTTGATGGTCGTCATAGTTTCAAACTTTATGTTATTTATCTAGGTGTTTTTGGGGCATTGTTAGCAACAATATTCTTGGTTATTTTTCAACCAAAGCCTTTATTGTTCAATATAATTACAATCCCTAAAAAATATTCTTGGAAAGAAAATATTATAGTTGCTATATCAAGATTGCGGTTTGGACTAATAAAGGAGTGGATATTACCTGGAGCTGTAATATTAGTTTTAACCTACAATCAAAAAATATTGCAAATAAACAATTTTAGTGATATTAAACGTTACTTAAGTGATAATCGCTGGTCAATGTTACTGATTGTCTGCTTATACATGAATGCCACTTTCGGTGCTACATAGAGCTAAGTTGGGGGGAGATGTTAATGCTTATAGCCTTACAACTTACTTTCTCTGTGCTGCTAGTAGCTTGATGTTACTGAAGTCAGTTGTAGGTGCAGATACTAAAAAGTTGCAACAATTTTCAAAATTATTAGTTGCAGCACTATGCCTAGCATTTATTTTCACTAAATCTTTTAATATTAAAAATCTTGATTATCAATTTAGTAATTTATTAAATAATCCGCAAGAAGTAGCATATAATTTTTCAAAAAAACACCCAGGAGAAGGTTATTTTCCCTGGAACCCATTATCAACTCTGATGGCAGAGGGGAAGCTTTATCATTTCGCGTTTGGATTGTTGGATAGAGAACGAGCTGGATTTAAAGTAAACGAGGAACATTTTCGGCGTTATATTCCTGATCAAATTAAGTTAATAGCTTTTCCAAAAAGTGCACAGGATAAAGATACGTTGAAGTATTTACCTGAATTTTCGCAGCAAATTATTGTTGACGAATTGCCTGGATGGAATGTTTATACTAGAGAGCGATCGCTTGCCAATAAATGAATTAAAGTTCTCGCGCTAGCACCAGTGCGACCTGTAAACAGCCAAAGAATAGCACGACCAAAATCCCGGAGGATGTGCAACCAAGTTTCGGGGGGATTTTTGGTGGGAATAGAGACAGGTGTGAACGCAATACCTTGACTACCAAAAACGATGGTAGCGATCGCAATGGCGCGACGCATATGAAAATCGGAAGTAACCAGATAAACGTGTTGAATATTTCGACTTTTGAAATCAGCAACTAAAGAGGTAAAGTTAGTCACAGTATCAACTGCACGGCGGTCGAGATTTACGCGCTCATCGGAAATTCCGGCTTCTCGAAAAATTTTGCTAGCTATATCTGGACGAGTGCCGGAACTCACCCAGATTTCCAGTGTAGGATGGTTTTGGGCAAATTGAGCGGTGAATTTTTCTCGATTTGGCCCGCCGCCGAGGGTAAAGATAGCTTGAGGTATGGGTGTTTGAGAGAAAGCGATCGCTATTCGCACCGGAATAATCCCAATTAGCAGTACGATAAAAGCAGAAATTGCTAAATACAAAAACCGATATTTTTTGCGCTTGTGATGAAAAACATTCATCAATATACTCAAGAGTTAGGCGCTGGACACTTCTTTTTTTTGTAACTCATAAATTTTGGCATCGACTAGGAAGCGATACCAAAAACCTTGTAAAAAATGAAAGATCAAACCTTCCAAACCGTCTAGAAAACCTAAGCCAATAATGTAGCGCATTAGAAAGTAGAGGAAGGCACGCAAGAAAAGTGGCGATCGCGTGTAGAGGTTTTTCTTGATCCAGCGCCGCCCAATAGCTTGAGAATATTGACTGCTTTTTAACAAATCGTCTTCTGTTTCTGTTACCAAGCTCACCATATCTTTCACTTCTCGATCTGCATAGCGGTTGTGCTTGTCTATCCAGAAGCTCAAGCCTTTTTTGTTTTCGTCAATGATATCGTGCTGAAATTTGGCAATTTTTCCCTGTTTAAGAACAATATGTTCATCCATCCATCGCTGTTCGCAAATGCCAAAATCTGTGCGCCAAATTCGCAGCAGCCAAGTTGGATAATAACCACCATGACGTATCCAACGCCCCATGAAAAACACGCGGCGTTTCACTTGATATCCGGTGATTTTCTCATCTGTATAAGGTAAGATTTGTTTTAATTCTTCAACTAATTCTGGTGTTAGGCGCTCATCAGCATCAAGGCGCATAATCCAGGGAGTTTTAATGGGTAGATTCTGTAAAGCCCAGTTGATTTGAGCTGCATGATTCTCGAAAGGATGCTCGAAGACTTGACAACCGGATTGTTTAGCGATTTCCACTGTGCGATCGCTACTTCCAGAATCAACCACAAAAACTTCTGCACCGAGCTTTTCTAAACTAGCTAAACAATGTGGTAGATTTGCCTGTTCATTTTTCGTGAGAACAATTAACGAAAGCAACATTACCCTGGTTACTGAATTGGTAGATGAAAACAGAAAAAAATAGAATTTTATTATCTTTCTAGGCATTCTCCGGGCTTACGCTAGGGAACGAGAAACTGGAGAGAATTTAATTCATTTGTAAGCAACCAGATGAGAATAATCTAACCAAAATGTACGAGTAAACCCACATTCTTGAAGATAACGTTCAATTCTAGCGGGAGCTTCAGGCATTCCCCGCGATTCCAGCACAGAAAAATGAATTTCACAAACTACAGTTTTACAATCTGGATGCCGTAAAGTTTCATGTAATCCCGCTAAAACTTCCTCTTCTGCACCCTCCACATCTACTTTAATAGCTGTGGGTACATTAATTTGTTCTTGTTTGCGAAGTTCATCGCCAGGAATTACATCTACATCTACGGTTGTAGTTGTGCTAACTTCATTTTCAGGGATGACAAGACTATGGGTACCGGAACTGGCGTGCTGAGAAACGCTTAATTTTAGACGAGCGCGATCGCGTCCTAATGCTATCGGAAAAATTCGCACATTTGATAGATTATTAACAGTTACATTTTGCTGCAATCTATTGCCAGCTCTCTCCTCTGGTTCAAAGGCAAAAACTCTCCCACTTTCACCCACAGCTTTTGCTAAGAGTACGCTGTACAAGCCAATATTAGCTCCTACATCCCAGTAAGAATCGCCACTGGTAACGCGGTTTAACAGAGTTTCGATAATGCGATAATCCTCCTGAAATGAGAGGACACGAGAATATTCTATCATATCAGCAACCAGCAAATTGGCTGTATGTTTTCCTACTTTAACTTCTACTTTTTCTGGCTGTTTTCTTTGATATTCAACGTTACGCAACTGGCTTTTTATCGTTCGCGGCAAAACAAGCAACTTTGTTAAACCTAGATGACGCAGCCAAGAACGCATTGGACTTAGATAAAGTATTTTCAAAACCCTAATCTCCCTACAACTGTAATCAATAATGAAGACGTTCGTGATAACTAGAGTCAAGTTTTTCTCCTTTGACTCTAGCTTCATTTTCAGAACCAAACCGTCTTCCTTTGGAACTGCGATAAAAATCTAAATTTCGGTAAGCTGTGCAAGCAGAACAGGTGGGATTAAGATTACCATCTTTTTCAAACTGGTCAATTAATTTCTGGCGTTGGTATCCTGTCCAGATTTCTCTTAAAGATTCATTCATAATGTTACCAATACTTAAATCTTCAATAGCATCCATCGCAGCTGCACAGTAGCAAGCCATCACCACGCCTTCAGGCAAAACTATAGGGCCGTCATACAGATTTTTGCACGGTTGTGTTTTTTTGTCGGCCGCAACTTGCCGCATTTTCATAGTGCCAAGCAAGTCGGATTCTTTGATTTTGCCGCCAAAATCGTAGAAAGACCAGGTAAAGTCAATTTCGGGTTTATACTTTAAGATAGGTTGAAAGTCAGGATCTTTCATCACTTCTACTAAAGGGCGATCGCTTCTGAGTCCGATGGTAATATCTAGTGGTATCCCTAGTCTTTCACGAGTCTCCAGCAAAGCTAGAACGTTGTCTCGCATTCGCTGATAACTATTATTACGATATACCCGTTGATACATTTCCTCTTGAAAGCCAGCGGTACTAATAAAAATTCCATTGATGCCGCTTCGTACTACTTCTTCTATGCCAAATCTATCTAGTAAAATTCCGTTGGTAATCAGGCGAACATCCCTGATTTTCGGTTCTTTTCTAAATGTATATACTCGGTTTAGGAAGTTGGGATCTAGTAGGGAATCTCCCACAATAGGCGTGAGGAAAATATCACCACCTCCTAGATCAATATAATCTGCAAGTGCTTTATTAAAGACTTGCTCTGACATAATTGATTTAGCCCTTTCTTGGTACTGATACCCACAAAAAACGCATTTAGCATTACAGATATTTGTGAGTTCAAAGTTTAAGGATGGAGGACGGGTGTCAAGTTGTAACAGGGTTTTTTCTAAATCATAGAAATGACCGATAAATTCATCAATTTTATAATTAATGATTTTTGATATTTTTTTTAATTGAATTAGATTAAAGGGATTCATTTTCATAAATTTAGCTGTTATTTAGGTAGAATAATGTCAGTATAAATTTCAACCATTTTCGTAGCGATACGTTCCCAAGTATACTGCTCGGCAATCAATTTACGAGCGCGATCGCCCATTTTTTTAGCTTGTTGAGGGCAATTGAGGAAATCTTGCACAAACAGCGCGATCGCTTCCACATCCAGTTCTGCTACATAACCAAGTTGATACTGTTTTACTACAGAAGCGAGAGCCACGCCAGAGGTTGCGAGAACTGGCTTCCCCGCCGCCATTGCTTCTAAAACCGCAATGCCAAAGTTTTCCGAGTAGGAAGTCAGGGCAAATAAATCCGCGCCTTGCAGCAACAAGTCTTTCATTTCACCAGACACGAAGCCAGCGCGATAAGTGCGATCGCGAATTCCCGCCGAAACTAAAAGGGTATCAATTGTATCCTCGTACTCAGGAGAACCACTCCCCGCTACTACGAAAGTAAAGCGACGATTTGCCACTTTTCCCAATGCAGGAATTAGATAATCCAAACCTTTTTTCGGATGCAAGCGAGATAAAAATAAGATGACTGGTTCATCTTCCGGAACCTTCAGCAGTTGCCGCAATTTATAACCAGCTTCCGGTATTGGAGGAGGTACAAATAAGCCATTTCTTAAAACAAAACTGGGTGACTTAAGATTTAGTTTAGAGGTTTCTTCTTGCTCTTGTTCAGATGTAAAGTGAACAGCCCGGCTACAGTTTAAATTAGCACGTTGAATTAATGTTATATAAATTTGTTTTTTAAAAGTCCTTTGTTGTAAAGCCCATTCACCGAGTTGTCCCTGTGGTCGTATAATATAAGGAATGTTTTTGATTCGTGCGATCTCCATCGCTAACGTAGACACATAAGAAAACATTCCATAGACGTGTATAATATTGTACTCAGCTATATGTCGCCATAGCCAAGTTGTTAGTTGACTGGAAAAAACGAAGCCTCGCACTGAATCAATGGGTGGCGAAAAGCGAGGAAAAAACCAAACAGGAACTTGCTCGTATTCTATACACTTCTGCAATGGGACATCCAGCAAATCGGAGCCATTGTCGTTAGTCGTAACAATCTCAGCCTTTACACCTTGCTCTTGTAAGGCTTTTGTCATTTCTAAGATTGCCCGACTTGCTCCACCATGCACGGGAGCAATTGAAGGTATAACGTGGAGAACTTTCACTGTGTTTTTTTCTGAGTTATGGAAAGTAAAAAGTAAAAGATAGCGCCTATAATTGTATACCGAATACCATTTGCCAAACTTGTAAATAATGGGAGATCGAGAAATAGAAACTGCGTAGCAATTGGTAAATAGATGACCAAGCCGAAGAAGAACAAATTATTCTTTTTGCCTTCCTCGGGAGAGCCATATATTGCTCCTAGTATAAAACCTATAGACAGAGCAAAAACTGCACAGGCAATTAATCCCCCATAATATCCAAAGTTATAGTACCATTCGGCAGCTTGACTGATGGCAATTCCTATGTATGCATCTTCACCTGTCCTATCAAAAAATACAGTAGTAAAATGAACTACATTTCTAGTAAGTTCGTTTCTTTCAGGCCAAAGAAAGGAAGGAACTAAATTATAAAAACCAGCCATTACTGTTGCTCCTCCCGCTGGTTGTAGGTGATTCATCGCAATATCTATTGAGCGAGCAGCTGTGCGAAAACCATCTGTTCTTTTAGACAAAGAGGTAATCGACAAAGCCAAATAGTCTCCTATAGAAAAATAGTTGCTTTTAATAGTATCAACCATAGTTTTTCCCACAAAAGATAATGCATCAAAAAGATTTAGTGAACGTAGGTAACGCACATCCATATAGCGAACAATTAATGTTAGAGGTGCAAATACCAGAGCAGTTCCGGTCGTCAGCAAAATGATTTGAAAGAAAGATATTGCTTGGCTTATCCGTAAAACTAATAATAGGTTGAGAGTTACTAAAAGCAGTGATTGCTTGGATGATGATAAAAAGGCAACTAAATACTGTTCGCTAAACATTAATAGTGCTATGCTAAGACGAGCAAAGGTACGGTAACGAGGTGAGTAAGCTAGGATTAAGCAGTACATTTCTGCGACAAAAGTTATAAGAATCGCTGGATAATTAAGCAATGCCCACCAAGCTGGAATTTTATTAAATACACCTGTCTCAAAAATATAAGCCCCACTAAATACTTGAAAGGAACGAATAGGAATTACTAGGAATAGGTATAGAGAAAATAACCATTTAAAGTAAGAAGAAGAAATATTTAAAGGCCACCCTATCTTCCCCAAACTTTTTTGGCTTATTTTTACTCCTATATCAAACGCAACTAAAGTTACCAGGGTAAATAAAAATAGGTAAGTTGCAGTATATTTAGCTATTTCTGCATTTCTAACAAATATTAGAGTAAATTTTTTGTCTGGTCCATAACTTCCACTAGATGCAAATAAAATCGTAGGCAAGCCATAATAAACAAAAATGATTGCTCTATAAAGTAATTGGGGTTTAAAAATATCTATTGATTGCAGAGGAGAACGCAGAAAAGCCCAACTACAGAGAATACATATTCCCAGCCCATCGGCAAAAATTAACCAGCGATCGCCACTGGGAATAGAGCTAGGAAAGAAAACTATACAGAGCAGAGTTATTGCTACCAATACAAACGGCAATATCAATAGATGATATTTTTTTGCCTGCCGAGAAAGTAGAAGTGAGCGAGAGGATTGAAGTGGCATATAAAATCGCTTGAGTTTAAACTAAATTGCAACTAGCTTTATGGCAAACCAAGCACCAATAGGATTTGGCTGTTTCGTTCAATGCAAAATTATAGACTTCTGGTTGGCTTGAGCATCGCTTATTTACAAACTCTACCCCACACCTGTTGCTTTTCGTTTGAGCTAAAAATTGACCAGGTACCTAAACCGGCAATTGTCAACGATAGCAACAATGCCACTAACCAGCTAACCAAAATTGGTAAATTAAACTGTTCCACCTCATAAGTTGATCCAACACTCGCTAGACTCCACAAGCACAGCATACCAATTTGCTGCTTTAATGGTGCTTCGAGTTGTGACCACAGGGTAGTAACCATCACAATTAGTTGTAGGATACTACCTAAGAGCAAACCAAAAATAAAAGCCATGCCTTTCCACTGCGGTAGCAACCAAAATGTGAGGCTGATGAAGACGATTTTTTGGAGTAATGCTCCTACAGCGATCGCTCTCGTGTGACCGGCACTCAGGCTATAAAGATTAAAGCTTTCTACAACTACAGTCAGTGCTGCCCACCAACTCAAACCGATTACGAGCGGTAAAGCAGCTTCATAGGCACTACCAAACAACAGGTTAATTACGCTTGCACTCGTGACACTCAAGAACGTAACTAGCGACAAAGCAAGTATCCAGCTACTCCGCAAATGAATTGAACGCAACCGTTGAAAATCTTCTCCTTCACTGCTGTAGGCTTCCGAAAGAACGGAGATGGCAACAGGGGCGATCGCTCCCGGCAAAAAGCTCACGATTTGGCTCAGAGACTGTCCGATCCTGATCTGCCCCAGGGTTTCCAATCCCGCTACTCGCCCGACTTCCCCCATCATCGGCAGAAATACTAACCCAATTAAAGCGTTTCCAGCATAGAAGGGAATGCCAAATTGCATAATCTGATAACTTTCTTGCCAGAACCCCTCTAACCTCAGCAAAATATGATGTCGCTGGGTACTGCGGCGAAAGTAGACAAATGCGACTCCGGCTTGCAACAAAGATGCTACAATTAGCCCCAGAAATGCACCCGATAAACCATAGCACCATGCCAACAACGGTGACAACAGCAATCGCCCCAAACTGCCAGTAGATGTTGCTAGCGAATGGGCTTTAAAGTTGTGGAGACTCAACAGCCCAGTCATCGCTACACAACTAATTCCTTCTATAAACAGATTAACGGCAGCATAACTAAACCAGGCTACTGCCTCTGGATTACCTAGCCAATATGTTGCCAAAGGTTCGCGTGCTATCCAGACCACCGCTGTTAAAGCTGCAAAACTTAGCCCAATCAAGGTGCTACCTACTCCAAGTAGACGTCCAGTTGCAGCTGGATCGGTACTGTAGAGGTGCGCTCCATTGCGGTGCATAGCGGCATCAATTCCCAAGCGTCCTAATATATTGCCGCTTTGGACTAGAGAGAACACCAAGCTGTAGATTCCTAGATGTTTAGGCCCCAGCAGTCGAGCTATCGGAACTAGCACCAGCACACCCGATAGGCGCATTACTATGCTGGCAACACTGAGGAGTAAACCTCCTTTGAGGAATTTAGTAACGCTTGACAAGAACCTTACCTATTTTGCAGCCAAGGCAGTAGAGTAAGCAGCAATCATTTTTTCACCGTAGTCATTCCAAGATAAAGAGTTTCGGGCTTGTTTTAAGGCATTATCGCCCATATGCGATCGCCGAGCGGGATTTTCATAAAAAAACAAAATTTTCTCCTTGAGCGCTTCTACATCCCGAATCGGTATGCAAAAACCATCTACACCGTCTCTAACTATATCCTCACCGCCTGTATTAGTCGTATGAATTACAGGCAAACCACAAGCCATCGCTTGAGCAATCACCATCCCAAATCCATCTTCAATTGAAGCCAAACAAAACACGGAGCATTGAGAGTAAAACCAGTGTAATTGACTTTGAGGATATTTGCCTTTGAGGATAATGCGCTGGTTCTCATACTTAGCTAAAATTGGCTTCATTTCTGGAGCCAGCGAACCCACCAGCCACAACTCTGCATCTGGTAACTTCAATTCACAAAAAGCTTTCACCAAATACTGCACGCCTTTACGCAGTATAATCCCACCGCAGTGTATTACTCGAAATATATTATCTAGCTTTGGCACTGGATAAAACTCTGTCAATGAAGTACCGTAAGGAACATAAATTAGCTTTTTTTCGGATATGCCTCGCTTTACAAATGTGCGCTTGGAAAATAAGCTAGGAACTGCAATCCGATCTGCCTCCGCGTATTCTTGTAACTCACGCTCGTACATCTCGGCATAGGGAAGATTAAAATTTAGTCCCCAGCGTTCATATTCTTCTTGCAGAATTTGCGTTTGGTACTGCCTGTGACTACTACCGTGATCGACTACAGTTAAGGCTCCTAATTCCTTGGCTTTGCGTAAAGAGTAAAGACACAAACTTGACCATCCCACAAATACATCAGAACCAGATGATATATAATCTTGGGCAGCTCGATCAAAGCGATCGCGGAACAAAAACGGCAGATTATTAGTACCCCTCAGCCAGATAGGTACTCGCCGCCAAGCCCGAATTAATGCTTCCAGATGCCAGATAGAACGAATTAGCTCATGCTCAATACCATACCTGTTAATTATAAAAGTTGGATAGGTAGAAATTAGCGCCTTTAGACATTGCTTTTGCTGCAATTGCTGCGCCAAGTTAAAAGCATGAAAACGCCCAAATACAGAGATAGTGACTTTCATTGCTTAAAGCCACAAAGTAATATTTGAGGAGCAAAAAGCAATGGCGATACTGCTGAACCATAACTTGCTCGTGTAGGTATAGCAAAAACATTTGAACAGGCTGTTTCTACCTGTTTTAAATTATCAAAAACACTATAGGAATAGTAAACTCCATCTCCTTCTGAATAATTCCATCTTTTCCCTCCATTTGCTACCCACCGAAACAGCCACCAAAGTCCTGTTTTATAGAGCATTAACTTGAATAAGCGAGACAACAAGCTACCTTGTCCAAAACGATTGCTATCGCTGATAAAAATCGCCTTACGCGCTACTCGTAACATTTCCGCCACAACACAATCTGGCTTGGCGACGTGGTGTAGCATAGCAAACTCTGTCACGATATCAAATGAGTTATCAGCAAATGGTAGTTTATAGCTGCTACAACAAACTAAATCTTCCGGCGGTATACAATGTTTATCAGTAGCCACTTGCAATAAATCAGCAGAAACATCATTACCCATCACTTTCGCTTGTGGAAAATAAGATTTCAGATAGGCAACATTTCTCCCTGTACCACAGCCAGTATCTAAAATGCTAGTTACTTCTAGTTCAGAGCAAAACAAGCTAATAAACTTGCAGGCAATAAGATGTTCATCTTCCTCTTGGAAGTGTATTTTCTCATAATCAGAAGCAATATTTTGATAGTATTGCCTTTGTAATTCCTGAGCATCCATAAGAATAATCTTTGTATATTACGTCAAAAATAAATGAGCTTTATTCTTTTTATCCAGCTACTTTCTGACACAAAATTTGTAAATCACTGCACAATAACCCTGGCAATAGACGCTTCAATTTCCCTAATTTACCACTTCCTTGCACCTGTAAGACTTGATAATTTCCAAACTCACTTAGTAACCAAGTTAGACGATCCAAGGTGAAGTAGTGAATGTGTCCGCCATCCCATTCTCGCATTTCCCAACATTTGACTGTAGATGTAACTGGCAATTTACCGAGCAGCAGTCCTATGCGATGTTTAATAAAAGCAATATTGGGAACATTAATTACTAAATATCCTTTTGCTTTCGTTACTCTAGCAATTTCCTCGATTACAGTAAAAGGATCGAATACGTGTTCTAGAACCATTAAGATAGTTACAGCATCAAACATTTCATCCGGAAAGGGGAGAGATGCGGAATTGAGATTGTGCTGATAGGTGCTAAATTTCTCTTGCAAAAGTTTCCAGGTTGGATAAGCTACGATATCTATTCCAAAACCTTTGTTAAATAGATTTTGCAAAGTTACTAAATTGCTCAGATTCCCACAACCAACATCAAAGAAACTATCAAAAGGTGCATAAGGTGCCAGCATTTCATAAGCTAGTTGAATCCTGGTTTTGCTCCCCCATGTTCCTGAAAAAGCTATCGGCTCAGGTATCGAAGCATTTTCACCATACTCAATTGCATACTTTTCGTAAAATTTGATCGGCTCCATACAGTTTTGTGTTAATTTTAATGTTTTCCTAAAATAATCAGATGTCCTCTAATTAAAAAATCATCGGCTGTTAAATGGGGAAACTTAAAAATTAGTTGTTTAAATAGAGGGGTAGAACGCAAGGAATTAGCTTTAACATGAAAGTCAACTATAACTGATTTGCTCCGGAAACCTACTTGATTATAAAGGTCAAAATATTCACGGCTCGAAAGTTTACTAAATAAATCTAACTCTATATATCGACCTCCATTTTGCAATTCAAAATCAGCATCTCGCAAATGGGTATAGTAATAATCTTTGTAGGCAACGGGATCGAGTAACAAATGGTTATATCCCTCCTCAATGTGATCGCGTCCCGAAAAGTGGTCTCCATTCCAACAGTACCACAGTGGTCCATAACTGGCATACATAACGCCTTGGCGACGCAGAAGGTTATACAGAGTTTTCAGTACATTTTCTAAGTCTCGGCAATGTTCAAACACCGCATCGCTGCAAATAATGTCAAACTCTCCCATATTTTTGGGATTGGGTTCCGCAATATCTGCTTGATGAAAACTTACTTTAGTTGGCAACCCAGCTTTATTAACATACGCTTGAACTTTTTGCCAGCAGCCCTCAAAATTATATAAATCTATCCCGACAATTTCTTTAGGTTTGAAGCGTAGATAAGAGCCAAAATCCCAAGCAGTTCCACAACCAATCACAAGTAGACGGGAATTTTGAATCTTAAGATATCGATCCACCCAATGACGCTTTGCTAATGTGGACATCCCTTTGGCGGGAAGTACCAAATTAATAGGATAAGGTTGTTGGGCAAATTTTTTTTTATACAGTATTTTATAAAAAGGGCGGCGAATTAGATTGTCAGCAGCATCTCGAATGCGATCACGTACAGATGTTCCCAGATTCGGATCGAAGCGAAAATCAACTGGTGAAAGATCGGTAGCATCGAGCATAATTCTTAAAATTATTGACTTATTTTCAGCAGTTGAGAAGGTCGCTTGAGCAGAATATCACGTAAGTTATACCCCTTGTCTCTATATATGCTTACAAAGTTTGCCAGATCCAACCATTCTTGATGCGATCGCAACCACTTGTCATACAGTTCATACTTAGCATAATTTCCTAAATCTTTCCATCCTTGATTAAAATGCAGCCATAACCGGATTATCTGGTAACAAAATGGTAGAACTGTGGCTACAACAACTAGCCGCCGAATCTGCTTAAGAATGCAACGAGGTATTAATTCTCCCAACGATTTGTCATAAACAAAGTGTAAGGTACGTAGAGAGGCTCGACCTCGCAATTGACTTTCAATAGTTTCTGCATCTTCTGGCATCACTGTGCTAACTTTATACTCAAAGTCAAAACAGATATTGGCTCCTATTCGCTGTAAATCAAAAACGAACTCAGTATCTTCCCCTGCGAGGATAGCCAGAGGATACCCAGTCGGAAAACCCTGCGTTTTGAAGAAAATTGAACGCCGGACAGAAAAGCCTTCTGTCCAAACTTTTCTTCGATAAACATGGGTTAAATAGAGAGCATAGCGATAACAGGGGTATGGATGCTGAGTGTTGGTAATTGTTAGACCAACTCCGAAGGCATCACAATCTTCGTCCTTGTATTTTTTTTGTAAATATTCACAAAAATTAGGTGGCAAGCTGACATCAGCATTTAAAATTACCACTACATCAGATGTGGAACGCTGTACGCCTACATTACGTGCAGAAGATCGCCCTAAAGCGCGATCGCGATGAATTAATTTTACCCGATCCCCAAAAGTATCAGCAACTAAGCGATCGGTTCCATCGGATGAGTCATCTACAACGATAACTTCCGCAAACGGAGAACTTTGATTAAAAATGGTTTTGAGCGTATTGACCAAATCTTGCCCTTCATTATAGGAGGGAATTACTATGCCAATACTTAGCTCTTGCGACATGATTAATTACGTGTCCAAGATGGGCTGAAAACTAATTAAGTTAATAGTTAAGAGTTACTAACTCCCAACTATTAACTCGCTTGTTAGGTACCTGAAGCATTAACTAAAGCTTCTAAAACTGCTCGGATAGTCAGCAATTCGTCTGGACGACCGTTCAAAAACTCGCCCCCACTGCCATTTATCAAAGCATTATAAGCGGCAATTGCTGCCCTCAACTCACCCGCATTGACCGTACCATTTGATGTTAGTCCTTGCAAGCTGGCAAGCAGATTTCTCACCAGTGCTGGATTGCTGCCTCCGGAAGCATTACCTAGAGTGGTTATAATCTGGTTAGCGTTAGTTGAAACATTTCCACTACCAGTCAATACACTCCCTAAGCTACTATTTGCTAGCTGAGAATTAATTGAGTCAGCTGCCCGATTAACAGCGTCGGAATTTCTAAATGATATTCTGCCAGATGCTCCGCCTCCACTGGGGATGAAAGCGCCGTTAACAATGTCGCTAGTCGTGGGAATTGGCCCAGTAATATCGGAAGCGTTGCCCACTTGAGCATGAGCTTTTGTGTTTGCCAACAAAAGAGAAAAGCCTACAGCCAAACTCAGACCAAGATGTAAAGAAAAACGTTTGAGAACCATACAATTTTTCCCAATTCTATAAATGAAATACCTACTACACATTGGCTAAGGAAAAACTTTTTTGCCTTTTGCCTTTTACCTTTTAGAAGGTGATGCCATAACCTACACCCAGAATAAACCTTCCTCCACCGCTACCAGCATTACCCGTCACATCGGCAACACCTGGGGTGATGATTAGGGGTATATTCGGGAATGGAGCGATAGAAGCACCCAAATTCAAATCTTGACCACTCCATTCTGCAATAAGAGAGATGGGTTGAGCCACCCGCACGCCGACGCTACCAAACGGATTCACAGAATCTCTGCCAGCCCTGATATCAGCCAGAGAACGGAAGCGACCGCCGCCCAAGCCCACAGAAGCGGTGACAGAAGGGGTAAAGCCGGATGTTGTCCGAGATGCTAGTGGGAAAACTTTACTGACGACACCATAAACGGTGCTGTAGCCGGGGTCGGGATTTCCAAAGGTATCGAAATTTTCAACTCCTACAGCAACTGCTAAGTCCTCGCCAAACAGACGGTGAACTTTGAAGCTAATGCCGCCATCCTCGAAGCTATCATCGCCGAACAGGTCATAAATTGAGACTGTGCCTTCTACACCAACGGCTTTTCTGGCATCACCAAGACCAATACCAGCTGCAATCACCCCATCATCTTTATATGTTCCACGGGTTCTTTCTTGGTAGCCTGCGCCGATATATGCCTGTCCCCGGTCAGCGCCGAAACCTGTGGGTGTACCAATACTGGAGTTACCGCCAATTAAGCGCCGTAGTTCTTCTACTATAGATGGTTCGGGAAGTCGATACTGCTGTCTGAGGGCTGCAACTTGTTCGGCGGTAAGTGGGGGTGTTGATGCTACTGGTGGTTCGTAGCCGACAATGTAACGAGTAGCTACGTTGGTTGCGGGTAGCGGCTGCAATTGCCCCGCGTTAACTAACGCCTGGTAGATAAATGCTGCTACGTCGGCACGAGTTGCTACCTGATTAGGATTAAGCAGAGCAACGTTGGGAAAATTGACAACAAGTTGATTTTCGGTGGCAGCTGCGATCGCAATCCGCGCATAGTCAGGTATGCTGGCAGCATCCTGATAAAAGGTGTTTAAAGCTACGTTTTCCGTCGGTTGCAGGTTAAGCCCACTCACCAATGAAACTAAAACTTGGACGCGAGGGATACTTTGATTGGGAAGGAAAACTCGATTAGGATACCCTTCCAAAAATCCAGTCCGGTATGCTTCCTGAATTGCCGTATAAGCCCAGAAATTCGGAGGTACATCCACAAAATCCACTGCTTGGCGAGTGGCAGTTGTTTGGAACGCCTTCCGGATCATGGCGGCGAACTGAGCGCGGGTAACGGGTTCATTCGGGCGGAAGGTGCCATCGGGAAAGCCGACGATAACTTCTCTGGCTGCCAGTTCTTCAATGAAAGCTTGCGCCCAGTTTCCCTGAACATCAGGGAAGCTGCTTACTGCTTGTGCCACTCGCGCTGGCGCTTTAATCACCGGGCGTTGCTGTACGCTCTTTCTCTGTCGCGCCGAATTGGATCTGGTGGCGGTTCCTCCAGCAGGCGGGTTCGTTGGTGGACGCAGAGCATCAGCCCCCATAATGGTTTCCATGAGTGCTTCCCCAGTGGCTCCGCTCCCTCTGCTTTGTGGGTTTGATGCCACTATCCTAGAATTGGCTGCCGGGGAAGCCCAACTGTTTACCGCGTAGATTCCCCCACTGCCCACAAAGAAACTCATTAAGATGGGTACTCTGTACCACAGCTTCCTGTTTATTTGATTTAAACGACCCCTACCCTTTGCTGGTGTCATGACCTTACCACTCCTCTACTTGCCGCAATTTCTATTGTCACCTCAAAGTTACACGACTTTGAGAAAATTACGGTTGTGATTCAACTATATATTGCAACTTTTTTGGGATTTTATCCGTCATAGGCGTGACTTTGTGTAACGAAACTCAATAGTTTTTGAATACATAGTGCTAACGTAAGCGCAAAAAAACAATCTGACACAAGCGGTAATTTTTCTATGACTGGTGCTAGTTTTCGTCGATTTCTGGTTCGACCGATTGCGGGTTTCTCTGTGGTAGCGATCGCTTCCACGAACGCTTCCCTTCCGGTAATGGCTCAACTTCCTAATTTCCAGCCGCCTCCCGCTCCGCGTACACAAAATGTTCCAAATGTCAATCGAGCGCCGACAGAAACAGCTTACACATTGGGAGGGGGCGATCGCATTCGTCTGGATATTTTTGACGTTCCCGAATACAGCGGCGAATATCAGGTTTTAGTCGATGGCACCCTCAACCTGCCAATCGTCGGCAGCGTAGAAGTTGAGGGACTGACAATCAGACAAGCAAGCGATAGAATTTCTAACCTTTATGCTCGCTTTGTCAGACGCCCCGTACTCACCGTGAGTCTGCTCTTGCCCCGTCCCGTCAAACTCAGCGTCGCCGGAGAAGTCACTCGTCCCGGTTCCTACACCGTTCCCCTAACTGAAGGTAGAACATTTCCCACAGTTACTCAGGCACTTCAGCTGGCTGGAGGCATTACCCAAGTAGCAAACGTCCGCTCAGTGCAGATCCGCCGCCGGGGCGCCCCTGGAAGGCAGCAACAGTTCAGCGTCGATCTTTTTGATTTACTCAGGAACGGCGACCTGAGTCAAGACATCTCTCTGCGAGATGGCGATACAATTTTTATCCCCACAACCACAACTCTCAATAGCGCCGAAAACCGTCTACTAGCTGATGCCACCTTTGCATCCCAGCCAAACGTACCGCTGAAAATTATTGTTGTCGGTGAAGTATTGCGTCCCGGCCCTTATACGGTTACGTCAGGAAACGTCGTTCAGAATCCCGCCGGAGTCACTGGCCCCAGCGCCCTTCCCGGTGGAGCTGGAAATGTTGTAGGCGATCGCCCCACAGTCACGCGGGCAATTCAACTCGCTGGCGGGATTACACCCTCAGCTGACATTCGCCGCGTCGAAATCCGCCGCCCTACCAGAACAGGTGCCGAACAGTTGATCGCCGTAGACCTCTGGCAACTATTACAAGGCGGGGATCTGGCTCAAGATGCAATTTTGCAAGAGGGAGATACTATTGCAATTCCCACAGCCACTAACATAGACCCAGCGGAAGCACCCCAAATAGCAGCAGCTAGTTTTTCTCCTAATCTCATTAGAGTGAATGTGGTTGGGGAAGTCGCCAGGCCTGGGTCTGTGGAGGTGCCACCCAACACCCCTTTAAATCAAGCGCTGCTGGCAGCTGGCGGGTTCAACAATCGCGCCCGCAAGAGCCGGGTTGATCTGATTCGCCTCAACCCCAACGGCACCGTCTCTAAACGGACGGTGGATATAAATTTGGCTCAGGGGATCAACGATCAAAGCAATCCCATTCTGCGGAATAACGATGTAGTTGTTGTAAACCGCTCCGGTCTTGCTAGTGTCTCAGATACTCTAGGCACGATTTTAAGTCCGGTTGGGAGTATTTTCACTTTCTTTAACTTTTTCAGGATCTTTCAGTAAAAACGTGAATTTACCCGAATTCACTTTTTTGATGCAATACATTTGATCCCCCCAATCCCCCTTAAAAAGGGCAGGGTGGTTTCATACAACCCTTAGAAAATATCGGAAATTGCGAGATTTTGTAGGGTCATGGCAATACCATGCCCCTACCACTAAACAAAATCAACGTTACAGAATTTTCTTTTAATAAATGAAACCACCCTGCAATCCCCCTTTTTAAGCGCAGGGCTGATTCATTGGTGAGAGAAAAAAGAGCATGAAGAAAATGGAGAGGTAGTCGTTGTCTACGTTAGTGTAATGAGCTTGATAGCGCATCTGCAACAAATTCGAGATTTCCGCACCCAACCCCGTTATCCGTTGTGGGTAGTA
>NZ_JACJPF010000058.1 GCF_014695915.1 Trichocoleus sp. FACHB-40 | reverse complement strand
TTCTCCCCTAATCCGATTTTCTTTGACGAGGTTATTGTGTTACTCTGGCTTTCAAACTATTATTTTTTCTAGGTTCTCTTCGCTCGCTTGAGTCTCGCTTTCGCTCGTCTCTCTCGACCGCTTTATTAATGTAGCAACTCTCTCCCCAATGTGTCAACTGTTTGGGAAAATTTCTTTTTGTGCTTCAGAAGTCGCTTCTAGAAAGGTATTTGGGCTAAATTATTTTTTGGAAGACTCTATGAAGTTAAGGAAAAAAGGGTTGTGAGCGCGATCGCTACTTTGCCTACATCAATAGTTTTAGACCCGCTGATACGCGGCTGGCTATTAGAGGATATTGGTCGGGGCGATCGCACGACCCAAAGCTTGTTAAGCGGCGAAGTGCGCGTCGGGCAAGCAGAATGGACTGCTAAGGAGTCGGGAGTTATTGCAGGATTACCTATTGCAGCAAGGGTGTTCCAGCATTTGAGCGACGATGTAAGCTTTGTCCCTGTTGTTGCGGAGGGAGAGCAATGCCATCGAGGGCAAGTGGTGGCCCGCCTTCAGGGTCAACTAGAGGCATTACTTATAGGAGAACGAGTTGCCCTAAATTTGGGAATGCGTCTGAGTGGGATTGCTACGCTTACTCGTAAATACGTTGACCAAATTGCAGATTTGCCAACGCGACTGGTGGATACTCGCAAAACGACTCCAGGGCTGAGAATACTTGAAAAGTACGCAACGCAGGTGGGAGGAGCGATTAACCACCGCATGGGGCTAGATGACGGTGTGATGATCAAGGATAATCACATCGCTGTGGCTGGGGGCATTGCAGAAGCGATCGCTCAAATTAGTTCCAGAATCCCCTATCCGCTCACCATCGAAGTTGAAACTGAAACTCTAGAACAAGTACAAGAAGCATTACAGCACGGTGCGGATATCATCATGCTGGACAATATGCCCCTGGATATGATGCAGCAAGCAGTACAGATGATTCGCCAGAACAACAAGCGGATCAAAATTGAAGCCTCTGGCAACATTACTTTAGAAACCATCCGGGCTGTCGCTGAAACTGGCGTAGATTACATTTCCAGCAGCGCCCCTATTACTCGCTCAACTTGGTTGGATTTGAGTATGAACATAGACGTTAGTACGATGGAGGAAACAAGCATACTGCCTGAGGTTTCGGCAAAACCCCAATGAACTCGACTCTTGAACAACTGAAAACTAAATTTGAGCAGGCTTTAATCGCCGCCTTTGGGACTGACTATGCTGGAATAGACCCAATGCTGGTAAGTGCTAGCAATCCCAAGTTTGGCGATTATCAATCGAATGCTCCGTTATCTCTAACTAAAAAGTTAGGTCAGCCACCACGAGCGATCGCAGAAAAAATTGTTCAGAATCTAGATGTAAGCGATTTGTCTCAGCCTCCAGTCGTAGCTGGTCCTGGCTTTATCAATTTCACCCTGAAACCAGAATATTTGGAAGCGCAATTGCGTGAGATTCAGGCAGATCCTCGGCTGGGTGTCAGCAACGCGAAAAATCCTCAGCGAACAGTGGTGGATTTTTCCGCCCCCAATATTGCCAAAGAAATGCACGTTGGTCACTTGCGCTCTACTATTATTGGGGACTGTATCGCCCGGATTTTAGAATTTCGTGGTCACGACGTTCTGCGGTTGAACCATGTAGGCGACTGGGGAACTCAGTTCGGGATGCTCATAGCCTATTTGCGGGAAGTTTGCCCAGAAGCTTTAACTACTGCTAATGCAGTGGATTTGGGGGATTTGGTAGCTTTTTACCGGAAAGCAAAACAGCGGTTTGATGAAGATAAAGAGTTTCAGGAGACGGCGCGGCAAGAAGTAGTAAAGTTGCAGGGTGGTGCTGAAGACTCTCTACGGGCATGGAATTTGCTGTGCGAACAGTCACGGCGAGAGTTTGAAGTTATCTACAAGCTGCTGGATGTTCAGTTGATAGAACGGGGTGAATCTTTCTATAACCCGTTGTTACTTTCAGTAGTAGAAGACCTGAGTAAATTGGATTTGCTAGTTGAAGACAATGGGGCTAAATGTGTCTTCTTAGAAGGGTTTACTAATAAAGAGGGTGAGCCGCTACCGCTGATTGTGCAAAAGACTGATGGCGGCTACAATTACGCTACAACCGACTTGGCGGCTTTACGCTACCGGATTGAACAGGATCAGGCTGAGCGGATTATCTACGTTACTGATGCTGGACAGGCGAATCACTTTGCTCAAGTGTTTCAGGTGGCTCGTCGGGCAGGATGGATTCCGGAAAACATTACGATTGTCCACGTTCCCTTTGGTTTGGTGCTGGGGGAAGATAACAAGAAGCTGAAAACCCGTTCTGGGGAAACAGTGCGGTTACGGGATTTGCTGGATGAAGCGATCGCACGTACTCGTACCGATCTCGAAGCTAGAGTCAAGGAAGAAGGACGCTCAGAAACGGAAGAATTCATTACCCACACTGCCAAAGTTGTTGGTATCAGTGCTGTCAAATATGCTGACTTGAGCCAAAACCGCACCAGTAATTATGTCTTTAGTTACGACAAAATGCTGGCTCTCCAAGGTAACACGGCTCCTTATATGCTTTATGCCTATGTCCGAATTCAAGGGATTAGCCGTAAAGGTGAAATTGACTTCCAACAGTTGGGAGCAGATGCCAAAATTCTTTTGCAGGAAGAAGCAGAATTGACTTTAGCAAAACATTTATTACAGTTGAGCGAATTCCTCAGTGATGTTGAGCAAGATTTGCTACCTAATCGTCTTTGTCAATACTTATTTGAACTAAGCCAGAAGTTCAATCAATTTTACGATCAGTGTAACGTGCTAAAAGCGGAGGAACCTCTACGGACATCTCGATTATTGCTGTGCGATTTAACTGCTAGAACTCTGAAGCTGGGATTATCGTTGCTGGGGATTCCAGTGTTAGAAAGAATGTAGGAGGAAGCGATCGCGCACACTTAACATCAACAGCCGAAATTAACTCGGTTGTTGGACAATTTGCTGTTGATACTCCTGCTCAGTCATGATATCTCGTGTACTTTCCAGTCGATCTAAAAATACGATTCCATCAAGATGATCGTTTTCATGTTGAAATATCCGGGCGACAAAATCTGTAAATTCTCCCCGCTGCAAGTTGCCATTCCGGCTGGTGTACTCTACCTCTATCGCCCGATATCTGGGAACTAACCCACGAATCCCCGGAATGCTCAGACAGCCTTCCCAGCCTTTCGCAACCTCATCTGAACGACCAATAACTCTAGGATTGAGGATAGCAGTTGGCTCCATCTCCGGAGCATTAGGATACCTAGGATTAGGACGAGACGCCACAATGAACAAGCGATAAGATTGAGCTACCTGGGGTGCTGCAATCCCAACCCCATTAGCTTGAGCAACGGTTGAAATTAGATTGTCAATCAGCTTTTGAATCCGCTCATCACGAACATTTTCAATATTTTGGGCTTGTTGGCGGAGGATGGGATTGCCTAGCTGAGCGATTTGCAGGATTTCAGTCATGGCTTTTGTTGGTTGAAAATAGCGATCGCTACAACAAGAATGGATAATACTATTCTGCACAAAGCGGTAGAGGTGAGCCGTGGATATTTCTCTTGAACAGCTCTGGAGTCAGGTACTGGAGCGTCTACAGCTACAACTGAGCCGTCCTACCTTTGAAACTTGGATCAAAACCGCCAGCGCCCAGGAGCTGGAAAATAACTGCTTGGTGATTTGCACTCCTAATCCCTTTGCTCGGAATTGGTTGCAAAAATATTACATCAAAACCATTGCTGATGTCGTCCAAGATATTCTGGGTAAGCCTGTGGAAATTCATATCACAGTGAACCCAGGAAATCAAACTTCTAACACTGGGGATGCTGAGATTTCTTGGTCTTTGCCCATTGAAACCAGTATCCCAGAGATTTTACCCGGCAACCGCCCTAGACCGATACAATTAAATCCCAAGTATGTTTTTTCACGCTTTGTTGTTGGCTCCAATAATCGTATGGCTCACGCTGCTTCTTTAGCAGTAGCAGAATCTCCAGGGCGTGAATTTAACCCTCTGTTTTTGTGCGGCGGTGTTGGGTTAGGCAAAACTCACTTAATGCAGGCTATTGGTCATTACCGTTTGGAAATTTGCCCGGATTCTAAAATATTTTATGTATCTACGGAACAGTTTACTAATGACCTAATTGCAGCTATCCGTAAAGATAGTATGCAAAGCTTTCGAGAACATTACAGAGCTGCGGATGTAATATTAGTTGATGATATTCAATTTATTGAAGGTAAAGAATATACTCAAGAAGAGTTTTTTCATACTTTTAACACTTTACACGAAGCTGGAAAGCAAGTAGTCATAGCTTCAGATCGTCCTCCCAATCAAATTCCCCGGTTGCAAGAACGCCTTTGTTCTCGTTTTTCTATGGGCTTAATTGCAGATATTCAACGCCCAGATTTAGAAACTAGAATGGCAATTTTGCAGAAAAAGGCAGAGTATGAAAATATGCGTTTGCCTAGAGTAGTAATTGAATATATTGCTACAAATTATACTTCAAATATTCGAGAGCTAGAAGGCGCTTTAATTCGGGCAGTGGCTTATATCTCAATTTCTGGGTTGCCGATGACGGTTGAAAATATTGCGCCAGTTTTGAATCCGCCTGCTGAAAAAGTAGCAGTTTCTCCTGAAGCGGTGATGATAGCGATCGCAGAAACTTTTAATGTTTCTATTGAAGACTTAAAAGGCAATTCCCGTCGTCGAGAAATCAGCTGGGCGCGACAACTTGGGATGTATCTGATGCGCCACCACACGAATCTTAGTTTACCCAGAATTGGTGAGGAGTTCGGGGGTAAAGATCACACGACGGTAATGTATAGCTGCGACAAAATTATTCAGCTGCAAAATACAGATCCCGATGTGGCAAAGACACTACGTCAACTAAGCGATCGCATCAATATGCTGTGCAGAAACCAAAATCAATCTTAACTATCTAGTTGACGTTAACCACCTTACTTAACTTAATTTTTTTCTAAATAAATGTAAAGATTTATTAAGTTAAAATTTGCCTGTGGAAAAACTCCTATTTTCTGTGGAAAAATCTGTGGTAAAGCAGTGAAAAATCTGTGACTGTAGGGGAAAACTTTAAATGAGTATAAATACTTTGTGGAAAACCCCTGCTACTTTTCCACAAATTTTCCACAGGCTAGACATAGCTCAAACTAATACAGACAGAAGAATTAGCAAGTTTTTCCACATTTTCCACAGCCCCTACTACTACTCTTCTAAAATTAATTTAATTTAGGATTAGTATTCGCGATCGCTGTTTTTGCAGTTTCAACTGGATTGCTTTGGGCAGGAATGCTACGATCTGCATCTGTGCCAAGAGTAAGCGAGTTGTTGTGTTTGACCCAACAACTCCAAAATCGAACTTCTATGAAACTGGTTTGCTCCCAAAACGATCTCAGTACCAATCTTTCTATCGTCGGTCGAGTAGTGCCATCACGCCCGACACATCCTGTCTTAGCAAATGTCAAGCTGGAAGCCAATCAAGAGACTCAGCGTGTATCCCTGACGGCATTCGATCTCAGCCTTGGCATTCAAACAAGCTTTCCGGCACAAGTGGAAGAGGCGGGGATACTCACCCTACCTGCAAAGCTGTTAAACGATATTGTTTCCCGTTTGCCCGACGGAACGATTACTCTGGAAGATGAAGGGGCCGGAGAAACGAACAGCGAAGGCATTATCGCCACCCTGACTTCTACCTCTGGAAGCTATAAAGTCCGGGGAATGGGAGCAGAAGAGTTTCCAGAACTGCCAGTAATTGAAAATGGCGAAACAGCTTATTTACCAGCCGCAGCTTTAATCGAAGGATTGCGGGGTTCGTTGTTCGCCACCAGTCCCGACGAAACGAAACAGGTATTGACAGGAGTTCACCTAACATTTCAGCAAGAAGAAATTGAATTTGCTGCCACCGATGGTCATCGTTTATCAGTTGTGCAGACGACTAACCAGAGTGAAGTGGATGAGGAAACAACAGTATCATCGGCTGAGGCGAACAAGAGAGAGATAACTATTCCAGCCAGAGCATTGCGGGAATTGGAACGGATGTTAGGGATGCGCCAGTCGGCGGAAGCAGACTCTAGCGGTAAGGATAGCGCGATCGCTCTCCATCTTGACCAAGGACAGGTCGTTTTTGAGTTAGCAGATCAGCGTATAACCAGCCGAACTTTAGAGGGACAATTTCCCGCTTATCGTCAGCTGATTCCACAAAAATTCGAGCGACAAATAACAATTGATCGTCGTCAGTTGCTCAATTCTTTGGAGCGCATTGCGGTGCTAGCCGACCAAAAAAATAATATCGTCAAGTTCACCATAGACAGCAGCAACCAGAAAATTTCCCTATCTGTTGAAGCCCAGGATGTCGGTAGTGGCCGCGAGTCTCTACCTGCACAGATAGCGGGTAATAGTTTAGAAATTGCCTTTAATGTCACTTATCTGAGAGATGGACTCAAGGCACTGCAATCCTCGGAAATTCAAATACACATGAATACAGGTAATAGTCCTGTGATTCTGACACCTCTTGGGGGTTTGAAAATGACTTATTTAGTAATGCCAGTGCAGCTTCGCGTCTAGCAGTAAGTGACTTTAATTAAAGGTAAAAATCGCTTAAGCTATAGAAACCCAACTTTCTAAAAAACTGGGTTTCTATAGCTTAGGTTTATTTATCTCTTCTTACGGGATAATAAATCCTCGTCGGGGGCGTCGCTGTGGAGAAAGAGTACCAGATGTTGCGATCGCGCGTAAGCGATAAGCCCCAGCTTCTCCTCCCCCGGAGGAATTGGCAATCACCAAGTAAGTCCCATTTGCTGGCAGTGTCGCCATAATAGTAGCATTTCCATTACCGCCGCCATCATCGTCCTGAGCCAGCTCATTGCCATTTGGGTCGAGGAGAATCAAGTATGAGTCTAGCTGCTGGCTGATCATGTCAATTCTAATCCGCGCTCCAGCTCTTCCCTGAAAAATGTAGAGATCAAAAAAGCTGTTATCTACTGGTAAAACATTGTCGCCCTTACTGAGTGCAGCATTGACGAAAGTACCATTTAATGATATTTGCTGAGGCTGTTTAACAGGGGAAGTTCGTTGTTGGCGAGTCGAGGTAGTGGAAGCGCGTCCTTGGCGAACTGCGGTCAGAAAAGGTTGCACTTGGTCTACGGGAATAGCAAAACCTATGCCAATGTTGCCAGCAGTCCGACCGCTAGTGAAAATAGCAGTATTCACGCCAATCAGCTGTCCCTGGCTATTCAGGAGTGGCCCTCCGGAATTACCAGGATTGATGGCTGCATCTGTTTGAATTAATCCTCGCTGTTTGTCGATGCGGCTGACAATCCCGACAGTAAAGGTTCCCTGAAATTGCCCAAAAGGATTACCAATAGCATAAGCTCGTTGTCCTACCTGGACTGAGCCGGGACGAGCTAAGGCGACTGTAGGTAGATTATTCTGTCCGCGAATTTTTAGAACGGCTAAATCTAGACCATTATTACCAAAAGCAACAATATCTGCTGGAAGTCTTCTACCATCTGCAAGAATGATGCTCAAGGTGCGACGACGAGCTTGGGCCACGACGTGGGCATTGGTTAAAACCAGGCCGTCTCGGCTAATGATGCTGCCGCTGCCAGTGCCATCACCCGCGTCAATAGAAACTACAGCGGGACTGGCTTTTTTATAAACCTGAATATTAGTTCTTTCGTCAACGTCTTGAGCAAAGGCGCTATTTGGGGCAATAAAGTCAAAGGGAGCGATCGCTCCCATCGCATTAGCACCAATGGCAACTGCGGCAGCGACGATTCCCGAAGTTGCATTACGCAGGAGTTTGGTACTCATTCGTTAGTTTTTTTAAGCTTTTTTGATTGTTCTAACATATTTGATAGCGATCGCGTGTATCGCTAGCGGCTTCCGGTTTATTTCAATCATCTTCTATTGTTGTTGAAATCCGGATGCCGCCTGAGTACCCCGATCGACAATCGCAATATGCCATTGACCCAACTGACTACTTTCAAAAGCCACATAACGCCCATCTCCGGTAATGGTGGGATGGCGCACTGACCCTCGGATGTTGCTGGTGAGCAATCGCGATCTTTGGATTTGGCGATCGTAAACAAAGATATCAGTTTTACCCCGTTCGCTAGAAACATAGGCGATAAATCTACCATCAGCACTAAGAGCAGGTTGATCCTGTCTGGAGTCACGACGATTTAGATTGGGGATAGAAACGAGACGGCGTTCCTGCAAGTCGTAGAGAAAGATGTCTCGATTGTTATTGCGGTCAGAGGCAAAAGCAAGATAACGCCCGTCGCTGCTGTAGGCGGGATGTTCATCTGGTGTTTGGCTGTTGATGCCACCCGTGAGTATTTGCGGCTGGTTGAATAGCTGGGTATCAAGGCAACCAGTCAGGCTTAAGCCTAACAAAATTGTTAACCAAAGTAACGAACGACTAAAGCCAAAGACGAACAAACATAGCCCGCTTGGGCGGGCTATAAATATATTCACATTTTCTAAACCTGCTAGTCGCGATTTCGTTGGTCTAGCAGACGAGTTTATTCGTCGGAGGTATTTGCCTAAGTCCTGCATCATTATGGAGATGGTGGAATCAGGGGTTCCCCAGAACGTCCGTAAACTGCAATATCCCACTGACCATTTTCACTGGATTCAAAGGCGATAGTACCGCCATCGGCGCTAATTGTAGGGTTTCGCACTTCTGCTTGTAAGTTTTCTGTAAGATTGCGTAACTGCCGAGTCTCGCGATCGTAGAGGTAGATTCCCGAACGACCTTGACGACTGGCAGCAAAAACAATGTAACGACCGTCAGCAGATATAGAGGGGTGGGAAGCGATCGCATCCAAGGCATTTAAACCCGGTAAATCAATCAAACGCTGATCCACCGTATCAAAAAGATAAACGTCTTGAGTGCTACGCCGATCAGAAATAAACACAATGTACCGACTGGCAAGTTGGGGTGTTAACTCTGAAGCAGGACTATTTAAACTTCGCCCTGCTGAATCGAAAGGAAAGCTCATCAAACGACCTGAGCCGCTACAGCTGCTCAGCAAACCTGGTAAGGTGATAACTGCTGATAGAAAAATGCAACATTTCATTGACATTTTGCACATAGCGACTTCTAGTCGCAGCTACACAGAGGAAACCTCCCTACAAAGGTTTCACAAGTCTTAATTTAAGCCCGCGCACCATCCGGACTTAGTTTTTATAGCCACGATTTTAATCGCTGGGTGACTGTGTCAAGGCGAGGTAGATGGGCTGCCATCGGGGATATCTAATTCAATATTAGATCCCCGGTCTAGCACCTCAACGTCCCACTGACCGCGACTGCTACTTTCAAAAGCAATGTAGCGACCATCGGGACTAATACTAGGATTTCTTACCCAGCTACGATAGCCAATGGATAAGATTTGTGACGATCTAGTGCTGCGGTCGTAGAGTTCTAGTTCCGGGCGACCTTGATCGCTGGCGATGTAGGCTATGTAGCGACCGTTATGACTGAGGCTGGGATTTTCTGCGATCGCGTCCCTTTTATTCAAGTTCGGCAAATCTATAAATTGCCGAACTTGCAAGTCGTACATCCAAATTTGCCGCCCACCATCGCGGTTAGACACAAACGCCAGAAACCGACCATTGCCGCTTAATGTCGGTTGTTCATCTGTATAACGACTGTTCAGGGTAGCTGGCGTTAGCGTGCGATTGACTGGGGTACAGGCTACGGCTAACAAAGGCATACTTAACCAAATACTCCGCCTTACCCAGGTATGGATTTTCAGGCGGCACATCAATCTTTTCACTTCAATGCCTAGTTGCTGGCAAATGTAGTTATACGGGAATATTCTCAGGACTTTGGGCGATCTACTAGCGATCGCCCTTACTAAGTCATTCTTAGGCAAAATTTCCTGAGTTGTCGCCTTCATCATCCGGAAAGTCTATGGGTTTGTATTCCACATAGTCAGTTGGTGTCGCTTCTACATCGCCAGAAGGCGGTCGTGATGATTCTCTCGGCGGACGAGTTCTTTTTGGCTTAGTTGAACCCTCAGAATCGCGACGTGGCGATCGCGTTGAGCTGGGACGACTGGTACGGATTGGTTTATCTTCTTCCCAGGTATTTGTTGATTGCCAATCATCAGTTTCTTCTGTCGGACGACTTTCCGGACGGCTGGTACGGATTGGTTTATCTTCTTCCCAGGTATCTGTTGCTTGCCAATCATCAATCCTTTCTGTCGGACGACCTTCTGGACGGCTAGGACGACTTGGCTTGTCCTCCCAAGTGTCTGTAACTTCCCAACCACCAGGCTGTTCGGTTGGGCGACTTTCTGGACGGGGGCGACGCGACGTTTTGCGCGTTCTGGATGATATTCCAGTTCCGGTTTCACTAGATCGCTCTGTTGAACTCGGTCTTTGCGTTCCCCGACTGCTGGGACGACGACGCGGTTCATCCTCATAGGTTTCGCGGCTGCTGCGGGAATCTTGCGTTCCTCTGATGCGGCGAGTTACAGGTCGCTCTTCCATCGGTTCGATTTCATCGAACTCGGCTCTATACACGCGGCTAACTGGTCGATCGTCTTCTACGATCGGCGTATCCCGCTTTGCTTGCTCCGTAGCTATTCCCCGCATCCGAACGCTTTCAAATCCGAAAAAGATAGCTGAGCCAGTCAACAGAAACTGACCAAATTGCAAAATCGGATCTAGCCGCCATCCCTGAAACAGGAGAATAAAGCCGCACAACAGACCGACGGCTGCAAAAAAAATATCGTGGTCTCGCGCTAGCTCTGGGCGCACGGAGCGCAGGAAGTACAGTGCTGCTCCTGCCACTGCCAGAAAAATACCCAGAATACTGGCTGAATTAAGCCCGAAGTTTACCATTGGTGTTTTCCCAAGACAAATCTATGTTAGCTAGTTCACCGAAAAAATTGCTACGCGGGTTGGGAATTCTAATTTTTAGTATCCTGGGTCAGCAGGAGAGCGATCGCGCAGAGATTAACTTGTCTCCAAGGGCAGAAGTAGCTTCCCTTTAACATATAACATCTCAGTTTTTTTATATGTAGAGAGGCTTTCCAAAAAGCCTCTCTACAATAATAATTTTCGCTAAACTGAGGTTTCAGGTTGCTCCCAAAAGCTAGGAACGTTGAATTTTATCCTTTTGGCTAATAAAGATCAGGGCTACTGTTGCCGGAATAACCACAATTACAGCACCCCAGAGCAGACTGTACAAAAAATTCGCTAATGAAGGTGTCATTATTCTTCGCTCTCTTTTACAACGATTTCTTTTGATCAATTTTAACGATATGTTATGACCTTGAGAACCCTTTTGGTCACTTGATTTTCTTGAAGGTCTTTTACAGCCCTTTGGGAATCTAACGCAGCACCAGAGGGCAGTGCTGCGTTAGAATAATGAGAGACTTAGTTACAAAAGTTTAAATTATCTGTCTTGTCGTACCAATTGCACGACAGGTAGCTAACAAGATAGAAATTTTTACCGTCGGAAATTTCCAAAGATTAAGAGCCAATGGACGCTGTCACGCTTGCTAGCTGGATACTTGGCCCGCTTGTGGGCTTAATGACCTTTTTGTTTATCTTCCGGATTGTCCTTACCTGGTATCCCCAGGTAGACCTGAATCGCCTTCCCTTCAATTTGATTGCTTGGCCTACGGAACCTTTTTTAGTGCCGTTGCGTAAAATTGTACCGCCGATTGGGGGAGTGGATATTACCCCGATTATTTGGGTGGGAATTTTTAGCCTGATCCGAGAAATATTCTTGGGGCAACAGGGACTACTTACAATGCTGCATTAGGTCTAAAGTAGAGTGGGCTTTTTGCCCACCCTACAAATGTTATTTATTGCCTCTGCATTAACTGCTCGACAAAATTGGTATAAACCTCGCCCTCTAAAAACTCTGGGGTTTCCATAATTTTTTGATGGAAGGCGATAGTTGTTGGCAGACCTGTGATGGCGCACTCCCGCAAAGCCCGCTTCATGCGCTTAATGGCTGTCGGGCGATCGCTTCCCCAAACAATTAACTTACCAATCAACGAGTCGTAATAGGCCGGAATTTCATAATCAGTATAGACGTGGGAATCCATCCGCACACCAGGGCCACCCGGAGGTAAGTAGCCGCTGATCCGCCCTGGATGAGGGCGGAAGTTGTGATCCGGGTCTTCCGCGTTAATCCGGCATTCGATAGAATGACCCCGGAGAACTACCTGGTCTTGGGTAAGCTGCAATTTCTCACCCTGAGCAATGCGAATTTGTTCTGCAATCAAGTCTAATCCCGTAATCATTTCTGTAACTGGATGTTCGACTTGAATCCGGGTATTCATTTCCATGAAGTAAAATTCCCCAGAAGGCGCGAGAAGAAACTCTACTGTACCAGCTCCGGTGTAGTTAATAGACTTAGCAGCCATAACAGCAGCATTACCCATTTTTTCGCGCATTTGTTGGTCTAGAACTGGGCTGGGAGCTTCTTCTAATAACTTCTGATGGCGGCGTTGGATGGAGCAGTCGCGTTCCCCCAGGTGAATGACGTTACCGTGGCTATCGGCTAAAATTTGAAATTCAATGTGGCGAGGACGCTCAATAAATTTTTCCATATAGACACCTGCATTGCCAAACGCAGCTTCGGCTTCTCCCTGTGCAGCTAGGAAGAGTTTGACAAGTTCGCTTTGTTCCCGTACCAGGCGCATTCCTCGTCCGCCACCTCCAGCGGTGGCTTTGATCATAACGGGATATCCAATTTTATCGGCGATCGCTAGTGCTTCTTTTTCCGAAAGCAAGAGTCCATCACTTCCCGGTACAGTCGGAACCCCAGCCCGAATCATGGTTTCTTTGGCGGTGGATTTATCGCCCATTGCCCGAATTGCTTCCGGCGTAGGGCCGATGAAAGAAATCTGGTGGGCGGCACAAATTTCGGCAAATCTGGCGTTTTCTGCCAAAAAACCGTAGCCTGGGTGAATCGCGATCGCATTGCGCGTTAAAGCCGCTGCAATGATATTCGGAATATTCAGATAACTTTTGCTACTGGCAGGTTCGCCAATGCAAACGGCTTCATCCGCCAACTGGACATGGAGGGCGTGGCGGTCAATCGTCGAATGAACCGCAACAGTAGCAATCCCCATCTCTTCACAGGTACGGAGAATACGGAGAGCAATTTCCCCTCGGTTGGCAATCAAAATTTTGGAAAAACGCATCTTCTAACTTTTTATAGAAATGGGGGAGAGCTTCATAACCTACGATCCTAATTATTTCAGGATGTCGCCTTTAATCTCAGTAGAATATAGCGATCGCTTCTTTAACTTTGCATTCTTGGGTGTAAAACTTTCCTTTGCTCTAAGAAGAATGAAATTAGCATAGAAGATGCTACTATAGATAAATCTCCGAGCGGATGTGGCGGAATTGGTATACGCGCACGTTTGAGGGGCGTGTGGCTTTGCCTTGCGAGTTCGAGTCTCGCCATCCGCATTATTTGTTACTGTTGAGTGTTGAGTTTTGATTAAACTCAGCACTCATAATTTTTTATGGGGATGCGCTCCTGAGCAGAATTCTGTATCATTTCATATAGATAATGAAGTTTTGTAAACAAAATTGACTTCTACTGTTAGACCTACAAATAGTGTTGCGCTGCCGACAGCTTGGTACTCTCTAAACCCGATTTGGCAGGGCGGGGAAGAAGTAGTGCAGCAAGGATTGCCCCACACTCAGCTAACACCAGCATGGCAAATGCTTTTGTTGGGCGACGGATCTCCTACCCGGCACCTACAGCTTCTGACTGGCGAACCAACAGAAGTTGACGTAATTGATATGTCTCTAGTTGGTATGGATGCCGATGGCGCACCAGACCACATCCAAGCGGTTCCGGGGCCAAGGTTGCGACGGCAAGTGTGGCTGCGTACAGCTTCTGGGCAACGATTGGCTTATGCTACCTCCTGGTGGGAAGCCAGCCATGTAGATGAATATTTACAAAATCGGTCTTTGCCAATTTGGGCAAGTCTGGCGCGGTTGCGGACTGAGTTGTATCGGGATGTGCAAGGGATTTATTGCGGTCACTCACCTGCGTTAGAGTCCGCTTTTGAACAAGTGGGGCCGTTTTGGGGCCGCCATTACCTTTTTTGGCACCACGGAAAGCCCTTAACCCTAATTTACGAAGTTTTTTCCCCTTATTTGACGAAATACTTGGGATTGTCGCAGCCCATTTAATTAATAGTCATTAGTCATCAGTAAAAAACTCATAACTAATGACTAATGATTAACAGGTGGCAGATTTTTCCAGCATCAACTTAGAACGCTTTACTTGCTCCGGAACAGTTATCGGATAGTCGCCAGTGAAGCAAGCAGAACAGAAACTATTAGTATCTTCGCCTGTCGTCTTCAGCATTCCATCCCAGCTGAGATAAGCCAGTGAGTCTACGCCAATTTGTTCGGCAATTTCTGCTGCTGACTTTGTTGCAGCAATCAGCTGATCCTGGTTGTCGGTGTCAATGCCGTAGAAACAGGGGTGAGTCACTGGCGGGGAAGAAATTCGCATATGAACTTCAGTCGCACCAGCATCTCGGAGGGCTTTAACAAGTTTGCGGCTGGTGGTTCCCCGCACGATGGAGTCATCAACAATTATGATTCGTTTACCAGTTAGGACATCTTTAAGAGGGTTAAGCTTCATCTTGATGCCAGACTCGCGCATTGTCTGAGTCGGCTGGATGAAAGTGCGGCCAACGTAACGATTCTTAATCAAACCTTCGGCGTAAGGGATGCCTGATGCTTGGGAAAAGCCAATAGCAGCTGGAATGCCGGAATCTGGTACACCAATGATTACATCGACATCAGCGGGGGATTCTTTTGCCAGTTGACGACCTAGCCGCAGACGGTAGCTATACAGAGTTTCGTCGTGCATAATGCTATCTGGGCGGGCAAAGTAAATCATTTCAAAGATGCACAGCTTCCGCTTAGGTTGTTCCGCCCAGAAAAATGAAGCCAAGCCTTCTTGGGTGATCCAAACTAATTCGCCTGGTTCAACATCCCGCACGTATTCCGCGCCAATAATATCTAACCCACAAGTCTCAGAAGCAAGTACGTAACGTTCGGGGCTGGTACCCATGCTGCCAATTACCAGGGGGCGAATGCCATTAGGATCGCGTACCCCCATTAAACCATCTGGTGTCCCGATTGCTAGGCTAAAAGCGCCTTTGCACTGGCGAAAGGCGCAGATGGCTCCTTCTAACCAGTCTTTGCCTGCATTAATTTCTGTGGCAATAGACAAAGCGATCGCTTCTGAATCTGTTGTGGTAATTAAGTCCCATTTACGCCGCAACAACTCTTCGCGCAGCTGAGTTGTATTGACTAAATTACCATTATGTGCAAGAGCCAGTTTTCCTAAGCGTGTTTCCACAACAGCGGGCTGAGCGTTCACGACGCGACTAGAGCCAGTAGTGGAATAACGAGTATGACCAACCGCCAAATCTCCAGGCAATTGATTCAAGATTGTTTCATTAAATACTTGGGACACCAATCCCATTTCTTTGTGTAAATGCACCTGGTTGCCTTCAAAAGTGGCAATTCCTGCCGATTCCTGTCCTCGGTGTTGTAAGGCGTATAGACCAAAGTAGGTCAATTTGGCAACATCTTGTCCGGGTGCGTATACGCCAAAAACACCACAGGCTTCCTCTGGCTTATCAGGACGCTGTCCATCTGAGTCCGACTGGGCGGGATAAGCATTACTATCGAGGGGATGGTTGGGAATCATTTGAGAAGTTGGCTCCTAATTGCAGCACAGAAAGACTAACCAGGCTTAATAATCCTTAATAATCGCATAACCTTAACCTAATGTCGCTCACCTATAACTATAGTTATCAGGTGAGCAGTGCATTGAAGTAAACAAAGGGCAAGCGTTAAGTTGCCAGGCGGCGTTGAATAGCATTATGAGTGCGATCGCTCATATCTTCCATGCTAACTTCTATTAAGGTTTGGCTTGAGGTCGTAAAAACCCGTAAAAAGGAGTCTGGATTTCCAACCCGACCAAGTTGTTGCCAGTTATCTTCCAGATGCTCCTGTAAATAGGATTCCCAAATTGCTTGGTGTTGTTGCGATACAGAGATTAAAATTCTTGCTCCCCCTTCGCCAAAAAGAATTTCATCCCAACGTAAGGAAGATTCCGAAGTAAGATTAATCTCGGCTCCTAGATTGCTAGTGATGCAAGATTCTGAGAGAGCGATCGCCACCCCTCCCTCAGCACAATCATGCGCCGAACGAACCCAACCGCGACGAATTCCCTCGCGACAAGCAGCTTGCACCCTACGTTCCCACTCAAAATCTACCACTGGCGGTTTTCCCGCAACAGTACCGTGAACTGTCGCCAAATACTCCGAACCGCCCAGCGTTACACCCTCTGATGAATCCAAACGCTGTCCGATAATATAAATTAAATCTCCCGGCTCTTGCCAACCTTGCCCACATATGCGCGTAATATCGGGAATCAGCCCCACCATCCCCACAACTGGAGTCGGGTAAATAGGTTGAGGTTTGCCCTCACTATCCAAAGTTTCATTGTAAAGAGACACGTTGCCGCCAGTGACAGGCGTTTGTAACTCCCGACAAGCTTCCGCTATTCCCCGGCAAGCTTCCGCCAGTTGCCAGTAACCTATCGGCTTTTCTGGACTAGGGAAATTCAGATTATCTGTCACCGCCAGCGGTTCTGCTCCCACACAACTAAGATTACGGGCAGCTTCCGCCACCACTGCCTTAGCGCCTTCGTAGGGGTCGAGATACACATAACGGGCATTACAATCCACCGTTGCAGCAACACCTATATTGCCCCCTTTGTTAGCTTCCACCGGACGCACCCGCACCACTGCTGCATCAGCACCACCAGGTACAATTACAGTATTATTCTGCACCTGATGGTCATACTGGCGATAAACCCAACGCTTAGAGGCAATGCTAGGTGTATCCAACAACTGAAGCAAGATATCATTCCAAGTTTTGAAGTTACCTTGGATTTCAATGCCATCTGGTGTGCAAGTGGGCAAAGATTCGCTTGTCCACTTCCAAGCTTTTTGAGCATACTCTGGTGCTTCCGTCAACAAGTCACGATGATAAATTGGCGTATTATCAGCCAACGCCGTTGCTGGGATTTCAGCCGCTACCTCACCTCGGAACAGAATCCGCACAATCGGCTTCTCAATTACTGTTCCGGCGACTACAGCTTGCAACCCCCAACGGTGGAAAATATCAATTAACTCTTGTTCCCGTCCCTTGTGAGAAACAAATAGCATTCGTTCTTGAGATTCAGAAAGCAGATACTCATAAGGCACCATCCCAGTTTCCCGCACTGGAATCTTGTCTAAATCAAGTTCAATCCCAACGCCGCCTTTAGCTGCCATTTCTGAGGTAGAACAGGTAATCCCAGCAGCACCCATATCCTGTGCTGCTACCACTGCGCCAGTTTTGAAGGCCTCCAAACAAGCTTCAATCAGGGATTTTTCTAAAAAAGGATCGCCTACCTGCACTGCTGGACGGTCATCCATCGATTCATCGCTGAGTTCGGCACTTGCAAAACTCGCGCCACCCATACCATCGCGTCCAGTGGTAGAACCGACATAAAGCACCGGATTACCTATTCCAGTAGCACCAGACATCACAATTTCCGGAGTTTCCATCAACCCCAGAGCCATAACATTGACTAAGGGATTCTCGCTGTAAGCTGGGTCAAAGTAAACTTCACCGCCAACTGTGGGGACTCCGACACAGTTACCATAATGTGAGATTCCCGATACCACGCCGCTGAAGAGTCGTCGTGTTTTGGCATCTTCTAGGGAACCGAAGCGGAGGGAGTTTAGCAAAGCAATGGGACGCGCACCCATTGTAAAGATATCCCGGAGGATACCACCTACTCCCGTTGCTGCTCCTTGAAATGGTTCGATAGCTGAGGGGTGATTGTGGGATTCTATTTTAAACGCCAGCTGCAGCCCGTCGCCCAAGTCTACAACACCAGCATTTTCTCCTGGCCCGACGAGAATGCGATCGCCTTCTGTGGGAAATTGCTTTAATAGCGGTCGTGAGTTCTTGTAGCAGCAATGTTCCGACCACATTACACCGAACATTCCCAACTCAGCTTTATTAGGATGACGACCTAGCCGCTGGACAATTTCTGTGTATTCTTCCGGCTTTATACCTTCAGCGGCGATTTCTTCAGGGGAAAAGGGAGCAGAGGAGATTGTAGACATAGAACCCATGAAAGGCGTAACACGCTTAATTGTATCGATATTTTCCCATTACTTTTGCTCTAGGTTCGCTACTCTATACGCGGATGGCGCTGAACTAAAGTTTTGGCTAAGAGCTAAAGTCAGTTTCAACTGGCTTAAATTTTGGGATATCAAGGGTGCATCTTACTTGGTGGAAGTTTGGGGGAAGAAATACACTATCGAAGCTGCGAGATAGTTTTTTGATTTCTTTTGAGCAAAATTGGTAGCTTTGAGCTTGGGTTGGTGGCTTCCCGATAAGTTCAAATAAGAGACTAGTTAAGGTTTTAAAGAGTCGATAGAAAATTGTAGCTGTTCTCACAGTATTCGATTATTTTGACAATTTTTACAAATATTATTTTGCCACCAATTAAAACAATCTAATGATTATTAACTATTAGGCGAAAATAGCAATTATTAGAGAAAAAATAAGGTAGGCATTGCCCACCTTATTTTTAATTAAAAGTTGTTAACTCAAGTGTTAATCTTCGGCAAAAATGTAGCGATATAACTCGCTGGGGTCGGGTTCGGGGCTACTTTCGGCAAATTTAACCGCATCGTCGATGACGGCTTGGATTTTCCGATCAATTTCTTTGAGTTCTTCTTGAGTTGCCAGGTTTTGCTCTGTGAGATGCGCCGCCAACTTCTTGATTGGGTCGCGGGCGAACCAGAATTCCTTCTCATTTTTGGAACGGAGTTCGTCGGGGTCGGCGAGAGAGTGACCGCGAAAACGGTAGGTGAGGGCTTCAATTAGGGTTGGCCCTTCACCAGCACGCGCACGAGCGACCGCTTCTTTGGCAACAGCCCGCACCGCTAACACATCCATTCCATCAACCTCGACACCCGCCATGCCAAACGCATGAGCTTTCTTGTAAATTTCTGGTACAGAGGTCGCCCGGTCGTGCGCCATACCAATTGCCCACTTGTTGTTTTCCACAACAAACAAAATCGGCAATTTCCACAGCGCTGCCATGTTCAAACATTCAAAAAACTGCCCGTTATTTGCAGCACCATCGCCGAAAAAGCAAGCAGTTACTTGATCTGAACTAGCATCGCCCAAGGCTTCGCGACGGTATTTGCTGGCAAAAGCCGCACCAGTAGCAACAGGAATTCCTTCGGCAACAAAGGCATAACCTCCCAGTAGCTTATGTTCAGATGAGAACATATGCATCGAGCCGCCGCGCCCCTTGCTACAACCAGTAGCTTTACCGAATAACTCAGCCATCACCTCTTTTGCTGGAACGCCAGCACTCAAGGCGTGAACGTGGTCGCGATAGGTGCTTGAAACATAATCTTCACCGGGACGCATCGCCTGGATAACACCAGTTGACACAGCCTCTTGACCGTTATATAGATGGACAAACCCGAACATTTTGCCCCGGTAGTACATCTCGGCGCACTTGTCCTCAAACGACCGCCCCAAGACCATATCCTCGTAAAGGAGCAATCCTTCCTCTTTGGTGATTTGAGTTTGAGCGGTATCAAAGACGGGTAAAATGCGTTCCTGAACCATTGATTTTAGGGATAAACTTAACTTGATTGGTTGAAGGGCGGTTTTTATGTACCAAGATACGCTTCTACTATAGAAGCTAAGGGGTATAATTATCGCACTATTCTATAGTTTATGTTTGATTATAGATATTAATTTAGTCGCTTGGGGCTGAGGAAGTAGACTGTGAGAATTCCGCTCGATTACTACCGGATTCTGGGCCTGCCAATTCAGGCTACAGCTGAACAGTTGCAGCAAGCTTATCGCGATCGCGCTCTGCAACTTCCTCGGCGCGAGTATTCTGAGATTACGATCGCCGCCAGGAAACAACTTTTAGACGAAGCTTACACTGTTCTTTGCGATCCAGAACAGCGTGCCGCCTACGATGCCACCTTTCTTGGCAATGTGGAGCCTCGTACCGAAATAAACGAAGCACCAGCCAAAGCTGATGTTGACCCCTATACCCCCAGCGTCGAAATTCAAAGCGAGCAGTTTGTTGGGGCGCTGCTGATTTTGCAAGAGCTGGGAGAATACGAACTGGTGCTGAAGTTGGGACGGCCCTTTCTCAGCCGCGCCAGCATCAGTTTAGAAAAAGGTCGTTTGGGCGACCCGGAACTGGTGCAGCCAGATATTGTTTTGACTCTGGCGCTGGCTTGTCTAGAACTAGGTAGAGAGCAATGGCAGCAAGGTCAATATGAAAATGCTGCTACCTCTCTGGAAACTGGTCAAGAATTATTGTTGCGAGAGGGGTTATTTGCCAGCGTGAGAGGTGAAATTCAAGCGGATCTCTATAAGTTGCGTCCCTATCGCATCTTGGAATTACTCTCGGCTAGTGAGGAAAAGGTTGCCGAACGCCGCAAGGGATTGCAGCATCTGCAAGAAATGCTGCAAGAACGCGGCGGAATTGATGGCACAGGCGAAGATCAATCTGGGCTAAGTATTGATGACTTTCTTCGCTTCATCCAGCAGCTACGTAGTTACTTAACTGCGTCTGAACAGCAGAACCTATTTGAAGCAGAAGCTCGTCGTCCTTCGGCGGTTGCCACTTATTTAGCAGTTTATGCCCTATTAGGGCGGGGGTTTGCCGAACGACAGCCCGCCCTGATTAGACAAGCCAAGCAGATGCTGATGCGTTTGGGTAAGCGTCAGGATGTACATCTGGAACAGGCAGTGTGTGCGCTGCTACTAGGTCAAACAGAAGAAGCCAGTCGCGCTCTGGAACTCAGCCAAGAGTACGAACCTCTGGCCTTTATTCGAGAACATTCTCAGGGTGCGCCAGATTTGCTACCAGGATTGTGTCTCTACGGAGAGCGCTGGTTGCAAACGGAAGTGTTTCCCCACTTCCGAGACTTGGCTTCAGTACGGGCTTCTTTGAAGGATTATTTTGCAGATGACCAGGTTCAGGCTTATTTGGAAGAGTTGCCAGTAGAAGAAGATGTGACCAACGAGTGGGCGGTAATGCCGACTCAGCAAGTATCTTATGCGGCTGCTCCCCCTGGACGGAGTGTGAGCGATCCACCAGGATTCCGCAAACCTGTGGGGGCAGAAAGTTCCAATAACGGAGCTTCGAGGGAAGAGACAAGAGAAAATGCCGAAGATTCTTATGTATCACCTCCCTTGGAACCTACTGCTGCCTCTCGACTGGCAAGTATGACTGCTACAATCGCTCGTCCGCAGGCAAATGGTGCTTCTCCTCTACCGACGGCAGAGCGAATTGTTATACCGTCGCCGGAAACCGAGGGGCAAGATACAGGCTTGGCTGGCGATTCTTCAGTGCGATCGCGCAAGAATGGCAAAGCAGAAGCCAGAAACGCCACGTTCGCTAGCCGCTTACGTAGAACCGATTCTGGCTCAAAAGCATCGCCAAGTGGGGGAGATTTATCGACTCGTCGCGCCAGCAGAACATCGAAGTTGCGATCGCCAAAATCGGGGCGGTTGATTTTACTCTTAATTGCCGGAATCTTGGGCGCGGGAGTTTTATTAATGCTCTTAGTCGCTACTTTCAATTGGCTACAAAAAACCCTCGGCAGTTTCTCGGAACCCGAATTAGTGGGAGAGCAACCTTGGGTACAACTGGCTGCACCTCCTATACCAATTCCGGAACCTGGTAGTCAGTTAATCGCTCCAAGTGGCCCTCTAAACGAGGAAACTGCTCGACAAGTAATTCAGATTTGGCTATCAAGTAAAGCAGATGCTTTCGGTTCAGAGCATAACGTTGATAAGTTACAGCAAATCTTAGTTGATCCAGCTTTATCTCGCTGGCAGAGAAACGCCCAAACCGTTAAAAACACTAACTCCTATCGGAAGTACCAGCACAAGGTCGAAGTAACATCTGTTCAAACAGGGGATACTAACCCAGATCAAGCTAGCGTAGATGCACAGGTGAATGAAGCCGTAGATAGTTATCGAGCCGGTGAGCAAAATAAAGTCAATTCTTCCGATGAAAGTCTGCGTGTCCGTTATGACTTGGTACGCAGAGATGGTCAGTGGCTGATTAAGGATATGACTGTGCTGAAATAGTCACTTGTTCGTTGAAGGATTGTTAACTGCTAAGGCGAAACTGGCTAATTGTTCAAAAACCATTAGCTATTAACTCGTGATTAATAACTAATGACGGAAACCCTGTTTCACGCTTATACACCTTTAATCCTGTGGACAGGGCTGGGCCTAATCTTATTTAGATTTCTTCCCAGCGCTTTGCCTAGGTTTCTGGGTCGTACTCTCTATTGGGTTGGGGTGCCGTTAGAAATTCTAGCGCTGGTTCGTCGCACCAATTTTTCTCAAATGTTGGACTGGCACCAAGTATTACAGTGGGAGCTTTAATATTGGGTTTCACTTTGGCATGGCTGAGTTTGGGGGTTTGGAAAAAATTTGTTGCACCAGAAAGCGAACATAAAAAATATTTTTTACCTGATTTAGATCGGTCTACTCAGGACAGTTTTATCCTAGCCGCAATGTTAGGAAATACAAGTTTTGTGGGGTTAGCGATCGCTCCCATTCTGGTTGGCACTCAGGCTGTTGGTCTGGCTGTCTTCTACAGCGTCACTCAAAACATCTTTGGGACTTACGGGCTAGGCGTATTCTTAGCCAGCTACTTTGGGCGACTATCTGTAGGTAATAGTTGGTGGATTCAAATTCGAGACGTTTTAACTGTTCCTTCCCTGTGGGCTTTCATAACAGGATGTGTCACTCACTCAATTAAATTGCCTTCCTCAATTGAATCAGGACTACAAAGTTCTGTATGGTTTGCCATTTCTGGAGCCTTTGTGCTGATGGGTATGCGACTGGCTCAGATTCAGGGATGGAAGAGTTTTCAGACGGCTGTGCTACCTGCCATTTTAAAAGTAGTCGTTCTGCCAACACTGATCGGAATTGTGACGACACTTTGCGGCTTGTCAGGCGAACCGCGCTTAGCAATGGTGCTGATGTCGGGTATGCCTACAGCATTTGCTGGTCTGATCCTGGCAGAGGAGTACAACCTTAACCGAGATTTAATCGCCAGCAGTATTGTCGTGAGTACAGGATTGATGCTGCTGATGATTCCTCTATGGGTAGTTTTGTTCGGACAGTAGATCCAGCTACCCGTTACGCCAAAGCCAATATCTCAGAATTGTTAACCTCGCTTTCCCTTTAAGCGAAAGAGTTGGGGGTTAGGTTTATCTTAATCGAAAAATATTAACGCCAAAGCTAGAAACCCGGTTGCTCGGTTATTTGTCAGGAAAGCCTGACATTCTTACCTTACCTAGAAAGTATTTAGGCAAATGCTCCCCGGTAGTTGATCCCACATCCCGCAAATTGTCATAAATCTATGACAATTCGATCCCCTGGTTGCCTATAACTTCGTAGATATACCTATAATCGGCCCAGAAACCCCTTGATTTAACCAGGAATTTTTTACAACATAAGATTAACAAAGCGATCCCGCGATCCCAAAGAAATGTGGAAACCGCATTTCTGAAAACATGGGTGATCAGTTCGCTTCTCAATTCAGATGGAAAGCAAGTAAGTCTTCAAGGTGTCGTTTGAAAATCCTGCTACTTAAAGGAAAAATCGACTCGCTCAAGACCGGAACCAACTAAAAGACGTTACGGATTTCAGTAAGAGGCAATATTGCCCAGCTTTCCGAAGTTGAAGAGACGCGAAACTGCACTTTGTGCGCTTCGTTAACCAGTCTCTAGAGGAGTAACCTACCTGCCGAAAGAAACTACCGGAGACAATACGTTATGGCAAAAGAACGCCCACCCCTAGAAGAGATGACATTGCGGCAACTTCGCAAAGTTGCCAGTGAATGCAGCATCTCTAGATACAGCAGAATGCGGAAAGACCAACTGCTGGCATCAATTCAAGAAGTTCAACGCACCAAGATTTCTCTCAGTCCATCTCGCACACTGGAGGCACAAGAAGAAGTGGAAGCAGCAAAATTTGAACTTGGTCAGGAAGACCGGACTGGCGGTACGCTGGCATCCGTAGACGAAGGATTAGGAGATTTACCTGGTGGTTACGGTGAAAGCCGCGTTGTCTTGATGCCTCGCGATCCGCAATGGGCTTACACGTACTGGGATATCCCCAACGAGCATAAAGAAGACTTGCGCCGTCAGGGGGGACAACAACTAGCTCTGCGACTGTATGATGTCACAGACATGAGCCTGGAATACCAAAGCCCACACAGCATTCAGGAATATCCTTGCGACGAGTTAGCGCGGGAATGGTATTTGCCGATGCCCGTGAGCGATCGCGACTACGTTGTAGATATCGGCTACCGCTGTGCAGATGGTCGCTTTTTAGTCTTAGCTCGTTCCGCTCCCGTGCGCGTTCCTCCCGTTTATCCTAGCGACTGGATTGAAGACCAATTCATCACCCTAGCCTGGGAAGAAGACCTGCGCGGCAAAACCTTCCTCGAATTGGTTCCTCCAGCCAAGAAAATGCCAATGGCAGCAACTGGTTACAGTGCCGCCCCCGCCACTGGCAACCCCATCTACGACGAAATCTTCGGCATGGCTCAGACCACCGAAGCTCAGCGCGTAGCAGGTTCGCTGTACGGTTCCATGCAGCAAGTACCCCTCGCAGAACAAGCCATCAGCTCCTACGTCTTCCCCTCTGGCGTTGGTATGTGGGCAGTTCCCACCACCTCTGGTCTTACCATGTCCGGTGTTGGAATGTCGGGTGCTGGCTTCTCTGCTTCCGCAATACCTATGCGTCCGCGTCAGTTCTGGTTAATTGCCGATGCTGAGCTGATTGTTTACGGTGCTACCGAGCCTGATGCTACTGTTACCATTGGGGGTCGTCCAATTAAGCTGAATCCCGATGGTACTTTCCGCTTCCAAATGTCCTTCCAAGATGGGTTGATTGACTATCCGATCATGGCTGTCGCGGCTGATGGCGAGCAAACCCGCTCAGTTCACATGAAGTTCACCCGCGAAACTCCTAGCCGGAATACCAATACTAAAGAAGAAGCCGTTCCCGAATGGTTGACCTAAAAGGATGAGGGATGAACAAAAATGAATTAATTCTCCCTTCCTTCCTCAGTTCTATGTCTTGAGAAGTTTCCCCCGACGCAAGTTGGGGGATTATTATTAGAAAATTATGAAACCTGAACAAATCAACGCTAACCTTACAGAAATATTTGGTGCAGAAGCTATTGAGGCAACCGCACCCGGATTGTGGCAAGTAGAAACGCCCCAAATGCGGCTGTTGGTGCTACTATCCGACGATGGATCTTGGTTGCGAGTTCTAGTACCAATCGCACCCGCTCAAGAAGCTCAACCGTTTTTAGAACAGCTCTTAGAAGCCAACTTTGATAATACCCAGGAAAGCCGCTATGCCCTGCATCAAGAGGTGTTATGGGGCGTGTTTCAGCACAATCTTGATAGTTTAAGTGGAGAGGATTTTTCAGGAGCGATCGCGCGACTCGTTTCTCTGCATCAAACAGGTTTATCCGACTGCTTTAACCAGCTCATTGAAACTCGCATCAGTCAAATTATCCTCGCTGCCAAACAACAGGGACAATCCCTCGAAGCAACACTCCAAACCTTAGATCGGTTTTATGAAGAAGGTTTAATGGGTGAAATGGATCTAGGCGCTGAAGCTCGTGAACAAGTGCTGGCAGCTTGGCGACGTCAATTAGAACGCCTCTGGCCAGAAGTGGAACCTTAACACCATTTTAGATTTTGGAATTCCCCCTAAAAATGTAGGGGGAGCGGATTTTGGATTGTGAAACTCTAGCCTCCAGAGAGTTTTAGCAAACTAGGTATAACTTCTAATCATACTTTTTATCTTATGGGCATCCTTCAAATTCTTAAAGAAGACTATCAGAGATTCCCAGAAAACCAGACCTTCAGCATCTATGCAAAAGATATCTTTTTCCAAGATCCCCTCAGCAAATTTCGTGGTCTTGGGAAGTATAAAGCCATGATTGGCTTTATCAACACCTTTTTTATTGCCGTCAAGATGGATTTACACGACATTCGCCAGTCAGGAGACACAATAAACATGGAGTGGACATTAAGTTGGAATACCCCGCTTCCCTGGAAACCACGCATTGCTGTTCCCGGCTGGAGCGAATTAAAAGTCAACTCCGATGGGTTAATTAATTCTCATATTGACTACTGGAAATGTTCCCACCTCGATGTCCTGAAGCAGCATATCCCCGGTTCATCCCGTAAAGGGAATAAAAATGAATAATTTTTAGAGTAAATTTACTATAACGGCTTATAGAAGGTAGTAAAGTAAATAAATTTCATTTAGGATTCAAACTAAGGAATCAAAATCTTCAAGAATACCTGTACTTAGAGAAAACCCGCTAAAGTAAATAAATATAAGCAATTTTCAAGCGGGGTTTAATTATCAATGCGTGTAATTTTAATGACAGGGAAAGGAGGCGTTGGCAAAACGTCTGTAGCAGCTGCAACGGGCTTGCGTTGTGCTGAACTCGGCTATAAAACCTTAGTTCTTAGCACCGACCCCGCCCACTCTCTTGCCGACAGTTTTGACCTAGAATTAGGACACGATCCGCGTTTAGTTCGCCCCAACTTGTGGGGAGCAGAACTAGACGCGCTGATGGAATTGGAAGGCAACTGGGGTGCTGTCAAGCGCTATATCACCCAGGTTTTGCAGGCGCGGGGATTGGATGGCGTACAGGCGGAAGAATTAGCCATTCTACCTGGGATGGATGAAATTTTCGGTTTAGTTCGCATGAAGCGCCACTACGATGAAGGCGAATTTGATGTACTCATTATTGACTCAGCTCCTACTGGAACTGCGCTAAGACTGCTAAGTTTACCCGAAGTTAGCGGTTGGTATATGAGACGTTTTTATAAGCCATTACAAGGAATATCAGTTGCTCTAAGACCTTTGGTTGAACCCATTTTTAGACCACTTGCAGGTTTTTCTTTACCAGATAAAGAGGTCATGGATGCTCCCTATGAATTTTACGAGCAGATTGAAGCCTTGGAAAAAGTATTAACTGACAATACTCAAACTTCGGTGCGCTTAGTCACCAATCCAGAAAAAATGGTGATTAAAGAGTCTCTTCGCGCCCATGCTTATTTAAGTTTGTACAACGTTGCTACAGATTTGGTGGTGGCAAATCGGATTATACCAGAGCAAGTGACTGACCCCTTCTTTCAACGTTGGAAGGAGAATCAGCAGCAATATCGGCATGATATTCACCAAAATTTCCATCCATTGCCTGTGAAGGAAGTTCCGCTTTACTCTGAGGAAATGTGCGGTTTGGATGCCTTAGAACGGCTGAAGGAAACGCTATATAAGGACGAAGACCCGACTCAGGTATATTACAAGGAAACGACTCTGAGAGTTGTCCAAGAAAAAAACCAGTACAGTTTGGAACTGTATTTACCTGGTATTGCCAAGGATCAAGTTCAATTGAGTAAAACTGGGGATGAATTAAATATTACCATTGGCAACCATCGGCGAAATTTGGTGTTGCCGCAAGCACTTGCGGCTTTACAACCATCCGGGGCCAAGATGGAGAATGATTATCTGAAAATCCGATTTGCGGATGCGGTTAAGGTAAGCTGAGAAAATTAATCTAGGCAAATTCAGGGATGGAGGCAGATACTCTAGATTCTAGAGTATCTGCCTAGATTTGCTATTTGCTACTTTACGAGTAAGCTATTAGCGCAATCCCAGCCAAGTGAAAAAGTCCTGATGGGTGAAAAATTCCAGTATTAACAAAGCAACAAACCCTACCATAGCGAAGCGTCCGTTAAGTTGCTCGGCGTAGGGTGAAAAGCCAAAAGCAGGTTCTGGATTGTTATAATCTTCTGCTGGCGTTTGTTTTGGTGTTGGAGTAGTTTCAGGATTCATCGCTTTTAGTTTAATATTGGTCAGATGTTGGTTGAAATTCCAGACTTTGAACAGATTCAATAAGCGATCGGACCACCAACGCCCCCTCGGACGGCTCAAATCCCAAAGGGAACTTACCCCGAACCAGCATTCTTAAACCCAGTGGCCCCAAGCTGATTAACCCCTTAATATCTCGAAAAGAGTTACCCACCACTTGCAGCCCAAATCGGCGTTCATCAATCCAACCGCCTTCCTTAACCAAATCAATTAATACTTTCCGGTGGCGAACTTGGCGGCTGTCTTGGGCATCCTTCCGGTCAAGAATTTCCTGTTTAATTTTACCGATTTGATCCATTGGGGCAACATCCATCGGACAAACCGTATTGCACATAAAACAGCGGGTACAGCCCCAAACGCCCTGAGTCCCCTGATTATATTTTTCCAAACGAGATTCTGTTTCAAAGTCGCGAGAATCCGTCACCATCCGGTAAGCTTTAGCTAAAGCGTGGGGGCCTACAAAATCTGGGTTTACTTCACGGGCATTGCATTCAGAATAGCAGGCACCGCATAAAATACAATTGCCTGTTTGATTCAGTTTCTCTCGCTCTTGGGGTGTTTGCAGAAACTCTCGTTCCGGAACTTGCCTTGCACCAGTGCTGACATAGGGTTCAACAGCTTCAAGGTGATCCCAAAAGCTGTGCATATCTACCACCAAATCCTTAATTACAGGCATATTGCCCATTGGGGCAATAGTAATTTCTGGGATGACATCTGAGGTATTTCTCACTGTATCTGAGGCTGTAGCACTTGCCGCTATCTGTTGCAGCCTTTGCAGTTCACTGCCCACATTTTCCTTGCAAGCTAGCGCAGAACGACCATTGATTCGCATTCCGCAGCTGCCGCAAATTGTGTTGCGACAATTCTTGCGAAAAGCTAAACTTCCATCCTGTTCCCACTTAATACGATTTAGGCAATCCAGAATTGTGTTGCCGGGATCAACATCCAGTGTGTAAGTCTGAACTTGAGGAGGAGAATTTTGCTCCTGCCTAATGACCTTAAAAAGGACTTGCATGATTAAAGGCTCTTCATTCTCTCATCTTCTAGTCTAAGACTGAAATCAGCACTGTGTAGGCAAGCACAACTTTGTTTTACATAGATTGACTTGGGTGTGCAACTCTTATTTTTTATGTCGAGAGCCATGAAGACAAAACAGATCAATCGCCGCTTTGTCATCCCAAAGATAGATTTCCGATAATAGTATACTTTACACTTTAGACTTTATAAAATTATAGAGTCGTTAGCCTCTTGTCTCTGGTCGCTCCTTAAATGACTTGACAAGTGGTAGTAATAACCTCAACTGTTACCGAACAACCAAATTTTGCAGCAAGACATGAACTTGAGGACTCACCTTGTAAAAATCGTTTGTTGGGCTGAGTAAGTTAAATATATATTTTTTATGTACTCAAATATTGGCAGAAGACTCTCTTTACTATACTGTAGATTGAAGTGTATTTTGTAAGACGATGACTGAAACCGCAACATCTCCATTGACAGGGAAAGCACTGCTTCAAAAAGTAAAAGAGCTTTCAAACTTACCACGGCGAGAAACAGCAAAACGCTGTGGCTATTACACCGTGACTAAGAACAACCAGACTCGTGTCAACTTAACAGACTTTTATGACGCAGTTTTGGGCGCTAAAGGTGTTCCTCTCGATCCAGAAGGAACAAAAGATGGACGCGGACGCGAACCAACCTATCGTGTAAGCGTACACAAAAACGGTCAAATTGTTATTGGTGCAACCTACACTGAGGCAATGGGATTAAAGCCTGGTGATGAGTTTGAAATAAAGCTGGGCTACAAGCATATTCACTTAATTCAAGTGGATGGCGATAAAACCCGGGCAGCGGAAGATATGGAGGAAGATACTGAAGACGAGGACGAGGATGAATCTTAGGCAGTAATAGTTACTGGTCTAGGGGTGCTTTTGACAAAACAAGCTGTTTCATCTGAAAGAAAATTAACTGGCTTTCCTTAAAGGGGATTGTCTAGTGTTTTGCTAATACATCGGAGGGCTATTGCATAGTAGCTGCGTGGGTTTATGCTCGCCCTCCGAAAGTATACAAGGCAGTGTTTTCGCTTTCGTTAAGATGTTAAGCTTGTGCCAATGAAAGCTGTCTTGACAATGGTTATTTTTGACCAAATAGAGCGGTTGCTAGCGTTACTTGCAGAGGCAGCCGCTGTGTGGAAAGCGATCGCTTTTTTCCTTGTTTGGCTAGTTCTTTGGTTGCCAGTGGCGATTCCTCTGGCAAAAGTTCTGAAATGGCAGCCCCCTAAGCCATTGGCAGTAGAGCAAAAGCTACCTTTATTAGCTTCGCTTTACTTAATTGCCCCACTGATTGTGTGGGGTGCTTCTTTGGTGGAGGGGGTGCCTTTTTCAGATTACGGCTTGAATTGGAAAGCTTCTGTTTTAGTTTCACTAGGACAAGGCTTAGGCTTGGCTGTGCTAAGCCTGGTGGTAGTGTTTGGCATCGAAAAAGCCTTGGGCTGGATAAATTGGCACTGGGAAGAAGATCAAAGTTCTCCAGAGGCAGAGATCCAGTCACCCAAAATTGGATCGGTAGTGGGATCTATCCTGCTACCGACACTATTAATAGGATTGTTGGTAAGTGGAATTGAAGAGTTAATTTTTCGGGGATTTTTGCTTACTTCCCTCCAGCAAGATTATTCAGTTTGGGTAGCGGCAGTAATTTCTAGCTTAATTTTTGCTCTGCTACATCTGGTTTGGGAACAGCAAGAAACTCTGCCTCAGCTGCCGGGATTGTGGCTGATGGGGATGGTATTAGTATTAGCCCGTGCTTGTGATGGTGGTAGTCTGGGTTTGCCTTGGGGACTACATGCGGGTTGGATTTGGGTTATAGCTAGTTTGGATACCGTTGGGTTGATTACTTACACGGGTAAAGTTCCAGCTTGGATGACTGGGTTAGGAGAAAAACCCTTAGCTGGTGGGATGGGAATTCTGTGTGTATTGGGAACTGGAGGCGTTCTTTGGGTGTTATTTAATTGAGCCGAGGACATGAAATAGTCTAGAGCAAACAAAGCCTGAGATTATCGATATCAGAAGAAGTTTTGGGGAAGCGATCGCAAATCAGCCACAGTTTATGATTCAGTTTCGGCAGTTGAAAACCTATGACCGAGCAATCTACTGATTACGATAGTCCCTGGAAAGAAGTCATAGAGGAATATTTTCCCAGCTTTTTGGAGTTCTTTTTCCTCTTAGTTTATGCCGAAATCGACTGGCAGCGAGATCCAGCCTATGAATTTCTAGACACAGAACTACAACAGCTAGAACCAGATGCAGAAATTGGGCGGCGTTTGGTAGATAAAGTCGCGAAGGTTTGGCTGCTGGGAGGCGAAGAAGCTTGGGTATTGGTTCATGTGGAAGTTCAAGGGAAGTACGACAGCAAGTTTGCCGAACGAATGTACACATACAATTACCGCTTGTATGACCGCCACAAACAGCGAGTTATCAGTTTAGCAATTTTGGCAGACGAAGAGAAAAATTGGCGACCTTCTAGCTACGGTTATCAACTTGGGGGATGTCGCGTTAGTTTAGAGTTTCCCGTAGCGAAACTTTTGGACTATGAGGCGCAGTGGGAAAGTCTAGAACAAAGCACTAATCCCTTTGCTGTAATTGTGATGGCGCATTTAAAGACTAAAGCGACGCACCGAAACCCACAGAGTCGTCTACAGTGGAAACTAAGCCTGGTCAGAAGGCTGTACGAACGGGAGTATAGCCGAGAAGATATCCTAAAGTTGTTTCGGTTTATCGACTGGCTGATGATGCTACCAGAAGAGTTGGCGCAAGGTTTTAAAGCAGTAGTAAAAAGTTACGAGGAGGCGACTAGAATGCGTTACGTAACCAGTATCGAGCGGTTGGCAAAGCAGGAAGGGATGGTGGAAAAGGCACGAGAGGATGCGATCGCAGTCTTGGAAACGCGGTTTCCAGAAGTGCCAAACTCTATTGTCGAGAGGATTAACGGGATAAACGATCCGTCCGTCCTGAAAACGCTTTTCACAAGAGCGATTCTTATTGGTTCTGTGGAAGAATTCCAGCAAGTCTTGGATGAAGTGGTTTCTGGATGAGCGATCGCGCCTTCAACGAGTTGCAGTTAAAATCGTCACTGGATTAAGAGGCGAAAACCGCGTCAAGTTTCCCACAGGTACGGAACGCGATAGCTGCACTTGCAACAACTGGTAATCCCAACTGTGACGGGAAAGCCAATCCAAAGCTGTATTAAGATGTTCTAAAGTTGCTAGTGCCAACACCAAAACACCATTAGAAGTTAGCTGATTATTACAGGTATCGAGAATTTCAGTTAAATTGCCGCCGCTACCACCGATAAAGATGCGGTTGGGTGGTGGAAGTTGAGATAAAGCTTCTGGTGCATCGCCATGAATAGAAATTACGTTTTCTACTTGGAAGCGATCGCAATTTTTCTGGATTAAACTGGTGCCAGCAGAGGTTTTCTCAATCGCATACACGCGAGACGTGGGGAACAAACGGGCAATTTCGATAGAAACCGATCCTGTTCCGGCACCGATATCCCAGATAATTTGTTTTGGCTGTAGTGCTAGTTCTCCTAATACGAGAATACGCACTTCGCGTTTAGTCATCAAACCTGGGCGATCGCTAAAACTCAAAAAACTCCGATCTGGTAATCCCAGCATCGGCAAAGATTCTAAATTTAGAGGCAATTCATCCGCCTCTACACGTAGTAATACCACGACATTCAGGGGTGCAAAAGTTTTATCCAGCAGGCTGTCTATCGCTAAACATTGAACCTGTTCATCGACACCGCCGAGATTTTCACATACCCAGAATTGGTAATTGCTGGGTAAATCTAAGGCAACTAACAGATGTGCGATCGCATTTGGCGTATTCGTCCCATCTGTCAGCACCGCAATCTTCTGCACGCCTTGTTGGAGTGCTACAGTTAACTCGTCAAGCGATCGCCCGTGAGCGCTAATCACCCGCGCATCCTGCCAAGGCACTTTAATTTTATTGAAAGCCAGTTGAACCGAACTCAGATGCGGGTGAAAAGTTAATTGTTCTGCTGGAAGTTCTACAAGTAGCAGCCGTCCCAATCCAAAAAATAGCGGATCGCCGCTGACTAATACCACAATTATTTCTGAAGTAACGTACAAGCAATTGCGAATTTTGTCAATTGCTGCTTTTAAATCCCCTAGTAAAAAACGTTGGGCTGGATGATGGGGAAAGTAACAGAGGTGGCGATCGCTTCCAATTAGCAGCGTAGCCCGATCCACAATTTGCCGCACAGTTTCTGTTAGTCCTGCTGCGCCATCCAAGCCAATTCCGACAACGTGTACAGTCATAGAAAAGCAAAAGGCGATCCCCTCTGTCCCCCTTTTTAAGGCAGGGCTGATTCATTGGTGAGAGAAAAAAGAGCATGAAGAAAATGGAGAGGTAGTCGTTGTCTACGTTAGTGTAATGAGCTTGATAGCGCATCTGCAACAAATTCGAGATTTCCGCACCCAACCCCGTTATCCGTTGTGGGTAGTA
>NZ_JACJPF010000057.1 GCF_014695915.1 Trichocoleus sp. FACHB-40 | reverse complement strand
CTTCTCCATCAATTTCTATCCACAATCACCAACTCCTCTCTCGGCTTGCAACTTCTCTCCTCAACCTACTTCAGGGTTTCTGAGTCTACAAATGCTTATCCCGAACTGAGGTTATTCATATGGAACTTCACACTACTCTCACTGATGATGATGAGACGATTGGCGATGTCGCGATCGCGCTGTCTAAAACTCTGCCAACTAGCCATCAAACCCCCATCTAAATTGATAGGTTATGAATTTTTTGATAGGGCGATATTCTATTTTAGGGTAAGGTAAGTTGAGGTAGGAAACCACCTGCAACTCTTTGAGAAGACTTGAAGAGGTTGTGAGTGAAGGGTTTAGAGGTTAAGGTATTGTCAGTAGGGCGATCGCAGGGTGAGACAATTAAATAAAGTCAAAGACGTAGGGAAGATTTCGATAACTTTCTGAATATGCCTGCAAAACTCTCTGGGCCATACCAACCTTTTCTTCTTCGTATTCTGCATGGCTTTACTGGTCTTTTCGTAATTGCCGCGATTTTGACCGCATTCTGGACATACGATGTCTACGACGGACGATGGGGCAGAATTCCCTTGCCTGAATTAAAGGAAATAGAAGGAATTCATGGCACGTTTGGGCTATATGCCTTACTGGTATTCCCTCTATTTGCTCTATACGCTTTTCATCGTGGAAACAAAAGACTTATCCAGCAAGATTTTGTGGCAAAACTTGGAAAGTTTGGTACACCTATATGGTGGTATACGCTGCATCGAGTAATTAACACGCTTGCTATATTGGCACTGACTTTTGCCGTTTTCTCCGGCAAGATGATGGATGAAAAGTGGCTACCAAAAGGAGAGCTTAATCATGGTTGGTATTATGCTCACCTCATTTCATGGGTGGTTATGGTTGTCTGCATCGCCTTGCATCTGTTAATGAGTGCCAAGGTAGGAGGAATTCCCCTTCTCTTGTCAATATTAAGCTACCAATTTCGCCCTAAAGATAGTCCCGCTTTGTGGCGAGAAAATATCCTTCAATGGTGGTATGGTTGGCGACCTACTTTGGCTAAAGAGTGGTTTAAACTGCCCTTTCCTCTCAAAGTTTTAGAAATTATTGTGTTGATGAGCATAACTGGTGCTTGGATTGTTTCACTTTTTAAGTAGTCTTGTTAGCCTACTGAATCCAGTTGTTTATGATCGCTTGATGGAGTTACTGATAACAAGTTTGAGCTTTTAACTTTGCACAGATGCTCCGATAGAGAAAGGTGGTTAAATGTATGGTGACGAGTTGAAGACTGCCAAATCTGCTTTTCTTTCTGGTACTACAAAGCTGTATCTAACGCAATAAATTGCACAAAGCGTCTGCACAGCCTCTAAAAATTCTGGCTCCATACCATAGTGGCTAAAAGTTGCCATAACTCCAGTTACTCTATCTTTAATCGCTAAGGGATATCCAGCAAACCCAGGAATATTATTAACTCTATTGAGGCGTAGAGTTAGACCTAGCTTTGTATCTGAAACTACGGAATTTTGGTTTTTTGATTGCCTAAAATTAACCTCATGAACCAGCTATGGTTCATGTCCCGATAAAATCTGTCCCTTTGAATAGCCACAATTTCCCCTCGCTCTCCCTTTGTGGGAGAGTGGCAGTTGTTGTGAAGGTATTTATTGTGGGTTGCAAACAAAAGATACCGCTCATAGTAATAACTAAAACACAATTAATTTTTATGTAACTTTTCTAACAGTTTTTCCGAGCAGCGATCGCTAAATATAAGACCACAATACTGTAATCAGAGGGGCAAAGTTATGGTCAGCACTGTGGGCGAGAAGACCGTTGTACTCGGCGCGTGTCCTCACGATTGTCCCGATACCTGTGCGATGCTCATAACAGTGGAGGATGGTCGAGCCACATCAGTAAGTGGCAACCCAGACCATCCTTTTACACGGGGTACTCTCTGTGGCAAAGTCAGCGACTACCTTGACCGAGTTTATAGCCCAGACCGAGTGCTTTACCCGATGCGACGGGTCGGCCCCAAAGGTAGCGGTCAATTTGAGCGTATCAGCTGGGACGCTGCCCTAGACGAGATTACCAGCCGCTTCCAAGAAATTATTGCCCAGTATGGAGCCGAGGCTATACTCCCATGCAGCTATCTGGGTCACGAAGGACTTCTCAACGGTTTGACTGTTGGCGATGCCTTCTTCAACAGGCTAGGTGCTTCCATCAGCGAACGCACCTTCTGCATTTCTGGAACTAGCACCGCTTGGCTGATGACTTATGGTGCAACGCACGGCACTGACCCAGACACCTTTTCCCACTCTAAATACATTATCCTGTGGGGTTGCAATGTACTCTCCACCAATGTGCATTTGTGGCCGTTTATCAAGGAAGCAAGACAAAATGGGGCCAAATTAGTTGTAATTGACCCAGTCCGGACAAAAACTGCAACGCAAGCAGATTGGCATATTCCGATTCGTCCTGGTACAGATGGTGCCTTTGCGCTAGGGCTGATGCACGTCATCATCAGCGAGAATTTAATTGATGCGGACTATGTAGAAAATTACACCGTTGGGTTTGCAGAACTTAAGGAAAGAGTTAGCGAATTTCCACCAGAACGAGTTGCTGAAATTACGGGTATTCCAGCGGAAGACATTGTGACTCTGGCTAGGGAATACGCTACAACCCAGCCATCAGTTATTCGTCTGGGAGTTGCGCTGGAGAAGCAAGCCGGAGGCGGCCAGGGGATACGGGCAATTTGCTGTTTGCCTGCGTTAGTAGGCGCGTGGAGGCACTTGGGGGGTGGTATGCTACAGGCTCCCATGTGGCCTTTCCCCATTCGCTGGGAAGTGGTGCATCGGCCTGAGTTTATCAAGCCGGGTACGCGAGTGGTTAATCAGTGGCAGATTGGTCAAACTTTAACTGGAGAACTGAATCCACCCATCAAGGCTTTGTTTGTCTACAACTGCAACCCAGTTACTCAAGCAGCTGAACAAGACAAAATCGTGGCAGGTTTGTCTCGCGAGGATTTGTTTACTGTCGTCAGCGAGCAGTTTCTGACAGATACCGCTGATTATGCAGATATTTTGCTGCCTGCGACTACTCAAGTTGAGAATTTGGATTTGATGTTTTCATGGGGACACACCTATGTAACTTTAAATATGCCAGCGATCGCGCCTTTAGGAGAAGCCATCCCAAATATCGAACTTTTCCGGCGCTTGGCAACTCGTATGGGGTTTGAGGAAGAGTGCTTTAAACTTAGCGATGAACAGATGGCAATGGAGGTTTTGGACTGGTCTGCACCTGCGCTAGAAGGGATTGATATGAATTTGCTGAAAACTAAAGGGTTTGCCAAGTTGAAAATCGACTTGGTTCCTCACGCCGCTGGAAACTTCCCTACCCCTTCCGGGAAATGCGAGTTCCTGTCATCTATGGCTGTGGACAGCAACTATGTTTTACCAGCATTTCGCCAAGGCTGTGAAGAATTTCAACCTGGAACGCCAGTAGACCCGTTGCCTACTTATACTCCGCAAAGGGAGTCACCGATTAGCAATCCGACGCTAAAAGAGCGTTATCCTCTAAGTTTGTTATCAGCTAAACCGCATCAGTTTATTAATTCCTGCTTCGCCAATTTGCCTAAGCACCGCAAACTACAGAGAGAACCAAGGGTAATTGTCCATCCATCCGATGCCGCGGCTCGTGGTATCGTCGAGGGGCAGTTAGTGAAAGTGTTCAACGACCGGGGAGCGTTTCAGGTTCCGGCTCATGTTAGCGACATTACGCGACCAGGTGTAGTAGTTGCGCCTCTAGGTTACTGGCGCAAGCTTTCTCACGCAGCGAATACTGTAAATGCGGCAACTTCATCTGCTTTTGCTGATTTGGGCCGAGTGGCGGCGGTGGGAGATTCTTTGGTTGAAGTTGTGAGTGTTAACTGAGTTGTTTAACTTTATGCTGTCTTAGCCTATCTGCTTAGGTAGTTCACGCAAGTGCTTCAATCACTGCCTTAGCTACACTAGCACTCGATTGGGGATTCTGACCTGTAATTAGCTTGCCATCTACAACTACATAGTCACTCCACATAGATGCCTTTTCAAACTTAGCTCCGAGTTCCTGCAACCGCGATTCGAGTAAGAAAGGCATCAATTGAGCTAACTTAACTTCCTCTTCTTCTTCGTTGGTAAAACCAGTGACTTTTCGCCCTTTTACAATCGGCGTACCATCTGATTGCGTTGCTTGCACAAATGCAGCAGGGCCATGACAAACCGCCGCTACCACCTTTTGAGCATCGAAAAACTGGCTGACCACCCGACCCACTTCAGGAATAGGTAAGTCGTACATTGTCCCATGTCCGCCAGGGAAAAAGACTGCATCGTAGTCGTCAATATTTACGCTATTCAATGGTTCCGTATACTGTAGAGCTTGCAGTGCATCACCATGAGCTTCAGCTGGCTCAGATGTAGACAAGCTACGGGGATCAATTGGTGCTATCCCGCCTAGAGGACTGGCAACTGTGACTGTATACGTGTGTTGACGAAACAATTGAAAAGGAATCACGAACTCTTCTAACCACAATCCTGTTGGATGGTCGGCATCAATTTGGTTGTGGCTGGTCACAATTATCAGAATATTTTTCTGGTCGCTCATAAAAGCTGCTCTTGATAGGGAGAAAGTCCGGTTGCTGTCAATTCTAAAGCCTTGACCTTCTTCTGGGCGTATGCCTGAGGAGTGTTAATTAAAACCAGGTACTTTTTTCTCTCTGGTGCGATGTCCATCACAAGCAAGCTACTGACTGCTAGTTCTCATCTCTGCCTACAAGTGGACGGGATTTTTAATAGCTCACCCTACATTTTTTAATATCAGTCTGTAACCTATATCACAAATATCGTCTTATTCTGTCACCATAAAGTTGCATTTATCATCACAACTATCAGCCAGTAATTATCACAACTTACCGATTGAAACGATCACACTATTTAGAGGGAGAAACGCGCGATATTAGAGAATAGTAGATTTATAGATTTTTGTGAGGTTAGCCTGATATTTTCTGAGGTTTTATGAAGGTTCTATTTTTTACATCAATTATTTAGCCTGATTCTTGTGAACTAATTTGAGGAAAGCTAAAAATCGATGAGTTTTTCTGGTTGCTTTCTTATGAACTAGGCATCAAGATTGTAATAAGGGTTTCCCTCTTAACTACTTGAATGAAAAGAATTACCCAATAGCCTATTTAAAAGATTGACAGCATAAGTGTGTATTTATTTCAAAAGCTACTAATGAAATCAGGGGAAGAGCAATGTTTAGTCTCACAAAGGCAATGATTGGTACTTGCGTTGAACGCCTCCAAGCTGGTTATCGCCAGACTTACGGAAATCTTAAACCCGATTATGTTGACCTGATTAGCTGGGTCGCAAATATGGCGCTGGAAAATATTGCTACTAGCAACGCCTTGTATCACAACGTTGAACACACTATCCTTGTGACTTTAGTAGGACAAGAAATTTTGCAAGGGAAGCACCAAAGTGAAGGAAGTGTTTCCTGTGAGGATTGGTTGCATACAATAATTTCTTTGCTGTGTCATGACATTGGCTATGTTAAGCGTGTCTGTCGTCAAGACCAACTTAATGAGAGGTTGTATGCTAAGGGAATAAAAGGTGAGATAATTTCTTTACCACTTGGTTCCACCGATGCAAGCCTAACTCCTTATCATGTAGACCGGGGGAAATTGTTTGTTGAGGAGTGTTTTTCGGGTCATCCACTGATTGATGTGGAAGTGATTAAGCACAACATTGAGTTGACCCGTTTCCCAGTTCCCCCTGATGAGGAACATCAAGATACTGTTAACTATCCCGGTCTAGTTCGCGCTGCTGATTTAATCGGTCAGCTTTCAGACCCGCAATACTTGCAAAAAATTACAGCACTGTTCTACGAGTTTGAAGAAACGGGTGTCAATAAAAATTTGGGCTACCATCATCCAGAGGACTTGCGTTTAGGTTTCCCAAACTTTTTCTGGAATGTTGTTTATCGTTATATACAACAAGGGGTACGCTACTTGGAGGTAACGCCCTCTGGTAGACAAATCATTACCAACCTAATGAAGAATGTGTCTGTAGTAGAGAATGAAATTCTTGGGAATACTCTCAAAGTACCAATGGAAAAGCCTTATATGACTTTCCCTAACTTGAAGAAAGTCTCTCGTGACACAATTGGGTATGAAGCTAATCAACTAGCAACTAACCAGGGGTCGGTTGCTATTAATAAATTAGTTTCCTCAAAAAGCGTGTTTGTGAATGCTAGGTAGAACTTACGCTTTAGTAAGCGCTGTTGTTGAATTTGAGAATGATAGGATTGAATAATCCCTTATTATTTACTCAAGGCAGTTTTTTAACTGCTGTTGAATTTGGGCTATGTTCAAGTTACGCCCAATAAATACCAGCTGATTGCTTTTCTGAGAAGACCACTTATCAGTTTTCAACTCAATTCGTTTGCCGCACAGTTGAAAGATGTGACGTAAACTGCTTTCCTTAAACCAGAGTAACCCTTTGGCGCGAAAGACATCATCGGGCAATTGGTCAGTTAAAAGGTATTGAAATTTCTCTAAGAGGAAAGGGCGATCGCTCTGAAAAGAAAATGACATAAAACCATCATTTTCTAAGTGGTGGGAATGATCGTGATGATGATGATGGTGGCTGGATTCCTCTTTAGCTGCATAAGATTCCGCTTGGGAAAATCCCACATCTAAAATTAGTGGCAAAGGAACTTGTCCGTAGGAGGTTCGCAAAACTCTCGCACCTACTTTCACTGTGCGAATGTATTCTTCTAATTCCTTGACTTTCTCTTCTGGAACCAAATCGGTTTTATTTAGCAGAATGATGTCACCATAAGAAACTTGATTGAGGGCGGCATCGCTTTCAAAATGCTCTGGTGTAAATGTTTCAACATCCACCAAAGTTAAGATAGAATCAATCCTGGTTAAATCCCGCAAATCTGTACTAATAAAGGTTAGGGCAATTGGTAATGGATCGGCGACTCCGGTTGTTTCAACAATTAAGTAGTCGATGCGATCGCTTCTTTCCATCACCTTGTGAACTGCATCGAGTAATCCATCGTTAATCGTGCAGCAAATACAGCCATTAGTTAATTCCATCATGGTTTCATCAATCGAAATCAACAACTGGCTGTCAATATTAATATCGCCAAACTCATTAACTAAAACTGCCACCTTCAAGTCTTGGCGATTTTGTAAAATATGGTTTAGCAGCGTTGTCTTGCCACTACCCAAGAAGCCTGTAATAATCGTTACAGGCATTCCCCGTTTAGGAATATCCAATATTGCGTCTGGTGTTGTTGCTGTGATATTTGTCATTGCTCTTTCTTTGTTAATTGAGCTAATCGGAGATTTGTAATTGATATTCCCAAGCCTTTTTCTGCATGGTTTGGAAAATGTTGTAAAAACCATTGGCGCGAGAAGGTGTCAGATGGAAATTCTTTTAGCCGCTTCGCGTACCAAATTAGTTGTTTATAGCGTCACTTGGGATCGGCTTGGCGCTAGAAGCGTTCTACAATTGGTGCTAGGAAATTTGGTAATGGGGAAGCGGTGGACGACATGATAGAGGCTTCTGATAATGGTTCTTATCATACTTAAAAACTAGCCTGAGTAGCCTGGGGTAAAGGCGGAATTCGAGCAAGAATGCCTTTTTTTAGTGCTTCTGGTCGTTCTTGTCGTGGGATGATACCTGTGGCACTGGTAAAGTATTGTTCGCTGAATTTGAGGATTTCTGCCGCACTCTCTAAAGGTGGTAAATCGCCAAACATGAGGGTAGCTTTATTGGGAGCAGAAAAGGCAATAGTACACGAGCGATCGCATCCACTTAGACACTCAACTTCTTGAATCGCAAACTCTGATTGCAAAGACCAATTTTCATACAAATCCGATAGCTGAGTCAGTAAATGATCGCCCCCAGTCTGGTTCATGTGTTTTCGTTCGGTTGACGAAAATGAACAGGATTTGCAAACAAATAAAACGTGTTCAGTCATGGGAATAATATTATTAGAGAAACTAAATTGGGTGGAATATAGTGTTTCTCAGTTGCGTGAAGTACATCAGAATAACCTAACCCCCAACCCCTTCCCTTATAGGGAAGGGGAGTAAGAATCAAAGCCTCTCTCTTTGTAGGAAAGAGCTTTGGAGAGAGGTCAGAGTTTACCTCATCCAACCGAGAACCGCTATATATCGCGGTTTTGACGTTATCGCCACCTTGGTAGGGACATGGGAATGTCCCTACAGGTGTATCGCACCCAACCCTCGAATTACTATAGACGATGCAGGAACGCGATCGCATATTTGTTGACAATGATTATCATTATACTACTAAACTGATTTCGGGCAGGGTGTTATACAGTTTCGAGTGCAATAGATTGCTACATTGCCTCTAGCCGTTGACGCAGCTTACTACTGAGGGCATCAATTGCGGTGACGACTACCAACAGCACCAACATCATCGTCGTTGCCTTGTTGTATTCAAAGCCACGGATGTAGTTAACCAACTCAAAACCAATGCCACCCGCACCAACGACACCCAACACCGAGGCGGCGCGAATATTATACTCAAACATATACAAGGTATAGCCCAATCCCAAAGGCATTACTTGTGGCAAAATTCCGTATTGGGCAATTTGCAGCCAAGAAGCACCAGCAACTTGCAAAGATTCGATAGAGCGTTGATCGACAGCTTCAATTGCTTCTTGATAAAATTTACCAAGATAGCCCACAGTGTAGATGCCTAATGCTAAAGTTCCGGCTGGTGCGCCTAGTCCAGTTGCGGCTACAAAAAGTAGCCCCAGAACAATTGAGGGAATAGAACGCACGGCATTTTGCAGAAAATTAGCCCAGAATCGTAACCAACCAGGTGCCAAATTTCGGGCGGAGAAAATCGCAACTGGCAAGGAAATAATTGCGCCAATAGTGGTTCCCCACAAAGACATTTGAATTGTCTCAATTAGCCTCTCAATCGCCACATCTAAAACGTCAAAATTGGGAGGCCATAAACGGGTTATAAAATCAGTTACGTAGGGCCAGCTATCCTTAAGGAGTGCTAAATCTACTTTTAAGCCTTGCAACGCCCAAGCATATACCAAAACAATAAGAATCAGTATAATTAGGCGATTAACCCAGGTGTAGCGTTTCCAGAAAGTCGCAAAGTTTTTCATAAATTTGTTTTTTAAACGCTCTATGTAGCAAAGGAAAGCGCAAAGGTACGCGAATACCTGTGCGATCCTTTGCGTTTAATTTCTTTATCTTGAAAATTGGGATGGTAAGTTTTCGCAGTCGCCATCGTGGACTATACGACCTGTATCAAGGACGATAGCTCGTTGGGCGTAGGCGGCGGCGATGCTCAAATCGTGCAGAACTACTACAATCGTCATCTGGCGATCGCGATGTAACTGGGCGAAGGTTTGCATCACTTGTCGGGAAGCCATGATATCCAACCCAGCGATGGGTTCGTCTGCTAAGAGGATTTGTGGGGATTGGATGAGGGCGCGGGCGATCGCTACCCGTTGTTGCTGTCCGCCGCTGAGTTGACCAGTTTTTTGATAAGCCTGATCTTGCAACCCCAACTGACTCAAGAGTTCTAAAGCTTGACGGCGATCGCGTGGCTTAAATCCCCACAAGCTTTGCCAAGTTGACAACGTTCCCAAACGTCCCACAAGCACGTTTTCCAAGGCGGTGAGTTGTCGAATCAGCCCTCCGCCTTGAAAAATCATGCCTACGTCTCGCCGAATTCTAGGCAAGGTGCGGGGAGTCACCGCTACACCGTTGATGCGAATCTCTCCCCGCTGCACTGGAACTAGCCCAACTAGCGATCGCAACAGTGTGGACTTTCCCGCCCCATTGAGTCCTAGCAAAGCGACAAATTCACCCTGCCCAATCTTGCAATTAATCCGGTTTAGAATCGGACGATTCAAAGATGCTGCATAGGGCGTTTCTAAGTCTTGGCATTCAATGGTCATTGCAGGATTGCTAATTGCTAATTGCTAATTGCTAGTTGCTAATTGCTAATTGCTATCAACTATTAGCAATTAACAAATTTCTATGGTTCAAATCCAGCACGACTTAGAGCTTCGCGCATTGGTTGTAAATGCTGATTGCCGTTAACTCTAACTAATTCAGTAGAGTTATACAGGTTTTTTAGCAGTTGATTATTCGCTGGCTGATTCAACTTCAGCATGGCGTTGATGATTCTTTCCCGCATGGGGTTTGGTACGTCATCATCAATGGCGACACCGTGAGCAGGTACGCCAGAAATTCCATGAAGAACCCGCAGTTTTTTGGCTTCTTCTGCGGTGATATATGGGGGGAAAAGGGCGTATTCTGAGACTGCGGCTACATCTGCCTGACCTCTCAGAACAGCTTGCAAAGCTCCGCTGTAGTTGTTACCGTATGAGATTTGCCCGAAGAAATTGTTTAAGCGATCGCGATTCGGCACCAATCTCTGTCTTACCATCTCACCGACTGGGAAAATAAATCCAGATCCAGAGGTGGGGGAAGTGAAAGCCATTTTTTTGCCGCGCAGTTGTTCCAGCGTCTGCTTAGCTGTTGCTTGGCTTTTCAGCGGGCTATTAACGGGTACTACAAAAACGGATCTATAAGTGTGTCTTCCAGAATAATTTGGACGCACCTCGGCTAGGTACAATCTGGCATTTGCCAACTGCTGAGCTTTCAAAGCGGGACGACTGCTTAAGAAGGCAACATCAGCTTTGTTGGCTCTCAAGGCTTCCACAGCAGATGTATCATCAGCAACAAATGCGTCAACTGGCATTCCCAGCTCTCTTGACAAAAACTGCGCTACAGCATTTGCCTTGTTTTGTAAATCTGCGGTATCTCCTCGTCCGGGGAAAGCAACTGTCAAACGCCTAACACGAGCTTGAGCAATGGGACTTTGCACTTGGTTGTTGGCGGAGTTGTCTGCCAACGCCTGTGGCATTTTTGCAACCGTGTTGATAGCCAAACCTGCCAGTGCTACCGCTACAGCACCTGCACCAAGTAAAATGTTCTTCTTCACAATTATTTTGAACGCTCCGTTGAAAAAAAAAGACTATGCCACTGTTTATAGAGAAATAGTGGCAACAAGCACTTAGTAAAGTCTTAAACGTTTGACAGCAAAAGTCAATAACTTTTAGGAAAAAAAGTCAATAAGATTAAATATATTATTATGGTGCGATCGCTAAAAGATACCCACAGTATACGTATCCCACAGATCGCCCGCAGGCTAAAGCCTCGATGCTCCAAAAACTAAGTCCGCCTTGGCGGACTTAAAAAAGCAAAAGCCTGGGTCAGGAGGCTTTGTTTATGTAGCGCCACCCTTTAGGGCCGCACCATTTAAATCACGGCAATACAGTCAATTTCTACCAGTACATCTTTGGGGAGACGAGCTACTTCTACGCAAGCACGGGCGGGAGCTGTTTCGGCATCAAAATATTTACCATAAACCGCATTCATCGCGGCAAAATCATTCATATCTTTGAGAAAAACGGTGGTTTTTACCACATTTTGCCAATTAGCACCCCCAGCAGTCAGAATAGCTTCAAGATGAGCCATTACCTGTTCTGTTTGTTTAGCTACATCGTCGGTGTAGACAATATCGCCTATTCTGGGGTCGATGGCAATTTGACCAGCGACGAAGATCATTTGACCAGAAGCAGCGATCGCTTGATTATACGGCCCGACTGGTGCTGGTGCGTTTTCTGTACGAATTACTTTGCGAATCATTGCTATTTGTGTTGGTAACGATGTTTCCTGTTTGCGGCGTTCTGTATCGGAGGCTTCCGGCTTGTATATTTCTCCATCGGGCATTATCGCGCCCGTGAAGTCCGCACCCTTGATGCTTGCTCCATAAAGGTTTGCATCAGTCAAATCTGCTTTTTTCAGGTTGGCTCCATTCAGGTTTGCCCCCATGAAATTTGATCCTTGCAGACCTGCTCTCTCTAAATTTATCCCTCGCAGACAGGCTTTTCTAAACTGTATGTTTGTCAGTTCTGCTGCGCCCAAATCTACCTCAGCAAAATTCATACCTGACAAATTATAGCTGGGCAACTTGACACCCCGGAGCTTGGCTCCCTGGAGATTGGCATCTTGGATGTTAACACCAGCTAATTCTGCCCGACTTAAGTCAGCTTCAGCTAAGTTTGCACCCGTTAGCCTCGCACTACTCAAGTTTGCTCTAACAAGGTTGGCTTGACTTAAAGAGGCTTTAGTTAGGTTGGCACCATTTAGTTGAGCATCACTTAGGTTTGCATTGTCTAGGTTGGCATTATTAAAGTTAACACCAATCAAGTTTGCCTTACTGAGGTTGGCACCGCTGAGTTCTGCCAAACCCAAATTTACTGAAGAAGCTTGCACCCCACTCAGATTTGCTCCAATTAAGGATACTCTGCTAAATTTTGCGCCAGTGAGGTTGGCATTAGCCAAGTTTGTCTGATTTAACTCAGCTCCGGTCAAATCTGCATTCTGTAGGTCTATACCACTTAGGTTTGCACCTGGGAGCTGTATCCCACTTAGTTTTGCTCCTTGAAAGTTCCGTTCGCGTTGGGCGTATCTTTTTAGAAGTTCTTCAGCGTCCATTGTTGGTTTAGCGATCGCCTTTACATTCTTGCATCAGTCTACCCCTTTGTTTCAGTACCGCCTTGGAATTTGTTCCAAGTCTAATAGCCCAAATCACAATAAGCCCTGGCGATTAGAAATCGCGGCTTCACAAACTAAGTCCGCCTGCGCGGACTCAAGACAAATCAAAAGTTTTGAAACCCGCGCAGGCGGGTTTTGTCTGTATAGACGCGGTTTCAACCGCCCAGTTAATGGCAGGGTGAATTTATTTCGCCAACACACCATTGAGAAAAATATCAGCCAAACCTTCAGCCATTTCCTGCATTGCTTTAGGAGAAGAACTACCCCCCATCAGCGTATCTTGGCTAAAACCTGCAATTGTGAACATTCCTAAGAAAACTTGGGCGACAATTCGGGGATTTGTGCGACGATAGATCCCTTTATCCATTGCTGTTTGAAAAAAAGCTTCAGCAACGTCGGTCATCTTGACAATAACTTCAACTTGGATGCGATCGCGTAACTCTGGATGAAACTGCGCCTCCGTAAAACAAACCCGCAGCATATCTGCATTTTCATGCAAATTCATCATCCGGCGGTGCATCACTTGCGCCACAGCTTTATAGCTGCCCATTTCGCTCAATTCTGTCAACAAATCCGTGAGAATTTCCACCCAGCCTTGCGTCGCCACCTCAATCAAAATGGCTTTTTTAGTCGGAAAATGACGAAACAGCGTACCTTCGGCAACCCCAGCGGCGGCGGCGAGATCGCGAGTCGTTGTCCCCTCATATCCCTGACGGGCAAACAACCGCTGGGCTGCGCTCAAAATCTTGGTGTGCGTATCGTCCTCTGTACGAGCAACTTGCTTGGTCGCCCCTACGGATTTCCGGTTAAAAATTCCCATATTGAGAAGAATTAGATTAATGGATTGCCACTTACACGTTAATGCTATTGTGCAATGCACAGTTGCGCGATCGCTCAAAGCTTCACACATTGTTAACAGCACGCAATCCACGTTAAAGTCAATATCTTGGAATTAGCGCTGCTTGATTTTTGTACCGTATGAGCCAGTTTTGTCGATTCCTGTTTATCCCAATCCCAAAAACCGAGCAACTATTACGGGAGGCTATGAAACCAGTCCCCAAATGGTCAACAAAACGCCACTGTTCGGCTCTTTTGGCATTTTTGCTAGTTTTTCTCCTCTCGTGGGGAATGCTCCCAGAGGCGGCTGTGGCTCGTACCCAGACACCTCCCAATACTTCAAGGGATACCTCTCCCCCAGCCCCTCTCCTTGCAGGAGAGGGGAGTAATTCTCCCCCAGCCCCTCTCCTTGCAGGAGAGGGGAGTAATTCTCCCCCCTTCCCTGCGAGGGAAGGGGGGCTAGGGGGGTTAGGTCAGCTTGATCCGAAAAGTACCCAGACACCTCCATCTACTGCTCAATCTATCCAGCCCTACCTAGATCGCGTCATCGAGAAGGTGACTGAATTTAAGCTGGATAATGGTCTGAAGTTTATTGTGCTGGAACGGCACGAAGCGCCTGTAGTTTCGTTTTTCACCTACGCTGATGTCGGCGGTGCTAACGAACCCGATGGTCAAACAGGCGTGGCTCACTTTCTAGAGCATTTGGCTTTTAAGGGAACTACGCGCATCGGAACGCGAAATTACCAGCAAGAAAAGCCGCTTTTAGACCGCTTGGATGAGTTGGCTAAACAAATTCGGGCAGCCAAAGCGGCTAAAAAAGAGGCAGAGGTAGCATCTTTGGAAGCTGAGTTTGCCAAAGTTGAGGCTGAGGCTACTAAATTTGCCAAGCAAAATGAGCTGGGTCAAATTGTAGAGCAAGCTGGAGGCGTGGGGCTGAATGCAGCAACGTCTACAGATGCCACAATGTACTTCTTCAGCTTTCCGGCTAACAAGCTGGAACTCTGGATGTCGCTGGAGTCGGAGCGGTTTTTAGATCCAGTTTTTCGGGAGTTTTATAAAGAGCAGCAGGTAATTCTGGAAGAACGACGGCTGCGGACTGATAATTCTCCGATTGGTCAAATGATTGAAGCTTTTATTGACAAAGCTTTCAAAGTGCATCCTTATCGTCGTCCGGTGATTGGCTACAACGAAGATATCCGCAATCTCACCCGCGAGGATGTGCAGAAGTTTTTCGATACCTACTACGTCCCCAATAATTTGACAATCGGGATTGTGGGAGATGTTGACCCAGCGGAAGTTAAACGGCTGGCTCAGACTTACTTTGGTCGCTACAAGGCTGCGCCTGCACCGCCGAAGTTAACAGCGGTGGAACCAAAGCAAACCCAAGCGCAGGAAGTGACTTTGCGGCTACCATCTCAGCCTTGGTATCTGGAAGGTTATCATCGTCCAGCAATGAGTCATCCTGATAATGCGATTTATGAAATTATCGGTCGTTTGCTGAGCGATGGGCGCACATCTCGCCTGTATAGGTCTTTGGTAGAAGAGCAGCAAGTGGCTCTGGCGGCTCAGGGTTTCAGTGGCTTTCCGGGGGATAAGTACCCGAATTTGATGCTGTTCTACGCGCTTACAGCTCCCGGTCATACGGTTGATGAGGTGCAGCAGTCTTTGAGTAAGGAGATTGAGCGGCTTAAATCGGAACCTGTTTCAGCTAAAGAGTTGGAGAGGGTGAAGACTCAGGCTAGAGCTGAGTTGTTGCGATCGCTCGATTCTAATATGGGCATGGCTACTTCTCTGGTGGAGTATGAGGTGAAGACTGGTTCTTGGCGAAATCTGTTTAAGCAGCTAGATGCGATCGCTTCTGTGACACCTGGAGATATTCAGCGGGTGGCGCGGGAAACTTTCCAGTCGGAAAATCGCACTGTTGGGCGCATTTTGCCTAAAGAGGGATAAACCGCAGAGACACTGAGAGTGCAGAGGAAGAGGAAAAATTAGTATGCAGTGGTTTGGGCATTTGAGGGGTAAGGAAGGAAGAAGGAAGCATTATTTCGTGTTTCTTTTTTCTTTTGCTTTTTTACTTTTTTCTTTTTTGTTGCCAGCTGTGGCGGACACGGCGCGGCATTACACTGAGTTGAAGTTTTCGCCTGTACCAGAAGTTAAGGTGCCGGAATATACGCGGTATCAGATGGACAATGGGATGATTGTTTATTTGATGCAGGATCGGGAGCTTCCTTTGGTTAGCGGTACGGCATTGATTCGCACAGGCGATCGCTTGGAACCTGGTGAGAAGATCGGTTTAGCTGGTTTGGTCGGGGAAGTATTGCGAACTGGGGGAACTGCGAAGCACTCTGGTAATGAGTTAAATGAGCTGTTAGAACAAAGAGCAGCTTCTGTGGAAACTAGCATTAATACTACTGTTGGTTCTGCTAACTTTAGTTCCCTCAGTGAAGACTTGAATGAGGTGTTTAGTCTATTCGCTGAGGTGATTAAAGAGCCAGTTTTCGCCCAAGAAAAGCTGGCTTTAGCTAAGACTCAGCGGCGTGGTGAAATTGCCCGTCGCAATGACGATCCTGGTGATATTGCTTCTCGCGAATTTCAGAAGTTAATCTACGGCGATAGTAGTCCTTATGCGCGAACTGTTGAGTATCAGACTCTGGATAATATCACCCGCGAGGATTTGGTAAGTTTCTACCAGAAATATTTCTTACCCAGCAATGTGATTCTGGGTATTGTGGGGGATTTTGATAAGTCTGCGATGCGCCAGTTGATTGAGGAAAAGTTTGGCAACTGGAAGCCGTCGGGAGTTAAACAGGAACCACCAATACCAAGTGCATCTCAAGCGAAGAAAGGCGGGATTTTTATGGTGAATCAGCCGCAGCTGACCCAGAGTAATGTTCTCATGGGTCATCTGGGCGGTCAGCTGAATAGTCCTGATTTTGCAGCGCTGGAAGTTCTCAATGGGGTATTAAATGGTTTTGGGGGACGGCTGTTTAACGAAGTGCGATCGCGTCAAGGTTTAGCATACTCGGTCTACGGTTATTGGAGTCCCCAATTTGACTATCCTGGTACGTTTCTGGCTGGCGGACAAACTCGTTCTGATGCGACTGTGCCTTTCATTAAGGGCGTTTTAGCTGAAATTGAACGCATCCGCACGTCTTCAGTTACTCCAGCAGAACTTGCTTATGCCAAAGAATCAGAACTCAATTCTTTTGTCTTCAAGTTCCAAGATCCCAGCCAAACTCTATCGCGATTGATGCGATACGAATATTACGGCTACCCGCCAGATTTTATCTTCCGCTATCGGAAAGCTTTGGAAGCAACAACGATTGAGGATGTGCAGCGGGTTGCCCAAAAATACCTCCAGCCAGAGAACATTGTGACTCTGGTAGTTGGAAATGCTACCGAAATTAATCCGCCTCTGACAAGTCTTACACCAAATGTCACGTCGGTAGATATTTCGATTCCAACGCCAAAGAGCAGTAACCGTTGAGTTGAGAAGCATAAATGCAGAATTCAGAAGAAATATTTTGCCTTCTGAATTCTGCATTCTAGAAATACTCCCAATACTTTGGGGTTAACTATAAAAATATAGCGCCTACTTCAGAAGTAGACGCTTTCAACAGAGGAATTTTTAACTCAGTGCGATCGCTTTGTTACAACCGACAACAATATGCAATCGGCAATTGATGCACTAAATTATTGAATCTTCCCGACTGATCTGACGCTCAATGGTTTCAATCGCAGCATTAAGCCCTGCCAATCTTGCCTCTAGATCGTTTCGCATCGATTTCAGGAATCGAAGTTTGCGTTCCTGATAGGCTTTACTGGAAACAGGTTCAGATCCCCAGCAGGTACTACCCCAAAACGGAAACATAGCGTTCATCCTTAAGAGAAATGTAAATATACTTCTATCTTGACCAAATTTTTTAGCAGTGGGGGTAGCTGGGAGTGCAGTGATTACCGTATCTCCAACCAAAAAGAGCGCCATCTCATTTGCGATCGCACGTAACCCCAGGTCAGCGAAAGAATGCGATCGCTCAATCTATGATGTCTCTCGCGGCATTCCACTTTGGTTGAAAGGGCATTGATTGAGTTGAATCATTGATGCCTATTTAATCTACATCTTAAAGACTAAAATATAGCCATAAACATAGCCATTTAGCTGGAAAACCAAACGATGTCTGACCAGTATTCAATTGCCCAAGCCCGCGATCGCTTTGCTGAAATTATTCACGATGCAGAAAATGGTAAGTCTGTTCAGATTATGCGACAAGGCAAGCCTGTAGCTGTCGTGTTATCGCTTGACGAATATCAACGCCTAACCTCCCAGAAGGTAGGATTTGGTGGGGATTTAGCCCAATTTCGTCAGAAGTACCAGATCCAGAAATTGGATATCGATCTGGATGCAGTATTCAACGATGTTCGCGATCGCTCCCCAGGTCGAGAGGTCAGCTTTTGAGCAATCCTCAATTTTTATTGGATACCAACATCTTGTCCGAACCTTTGCGTCCAATCCCAAACCCTCGCGTGATGGAGTTGTTGGTTATGTATAGCGGTTTGACTGCAACAGCTACGGTTGTATTTCATGAGATGCTCTATGGCTGCTATCGTCTACCTAATTCTCGAAAACGTCAAGCCATAGAAGCTTATCTTAGAGAAGAAGTTGAAGCGAAGTTGCTACTTTTGCCTTACAGCACAGAAGCCGCCAAATGGCACGCTTTTGAGAGAGCAAGATTAGTTGGGTTAGGCAAAACTCCATCTTATGTTGACACCCAGATTGCAGCGATCGCTGTTGTCAATAATCTTGTTTTGGTTACAAATAACGAGGCAGATTATGCTGATTTTCAGGGAATTCAGATAGAGAACTGGTTTGTGAACTTGTGACGTTTACATTAACTTATTGAACATACGAATCTGATAAATTGAGATCGCATCTAAACCAAAGAGAGGAAAAGAATGCGATCGCTTAATCTGTGGCGTGTTTCGGTACATTCCTGTTTGGTTGAAAGGGCGTTCAATATTAAGGCTGGAGCCAGTCACGGTCGGGTCTAGTCAGTTGGCGTGCATTATTGTACGCCATGTCAAGAGTAAGGCAAGTTGAAGCACGGTAAAAGGTTGAGTGCTTCTCAACAACTAATGCCAAATCAGCTCGGCTAGGATTGCTAAGGCAAAGAGGTAGTAATAACTGAATTTGACCCCTGTAATACTGCGGAATTGCAGTTTTATAGCTACGACGAACTCTGTCTTTTACGTTGTTGATGGCTCCCGAAAGGGAGGTCTGTAACTCATAGTTGTTCCTTGATTTATATGCCTCTGGGAAACGCTCTTTATTCTCTTCAATCATGTGTTCGACGTTGACCCGTATATCTTTGCGTGTATCGAAGACTAAGCAGGAAGGGTCGTCGAAGTAGTGTGCTAAGTCTGGAAGTTCTGGAAATATATTTAACTCCCATCGACCTCGGCGAAACCATCCTTTGAAATACCAGGATTGTGCATCAGATTTGCGATTAACTTCAAATGAAGCATAGATAGGCTCTTGATTTTGCGTCACAAGACCTGTGTTAAAACAGCAATACTGACCATCATCAGAGAGAGCTAACTTTCGCTCTTCAGCAAGTCGTCGGTAGGTATATCGGATATAGTTGTAAAGGATTGGGAGAGAATATTCACTAAAGGTGTAATGATAGCTCCAGTCTTCCGGCTCTGCCTCTTGGGCAAGTTCCTCAAGACTACCAGCAATATCAGGTATGAAAGCAAAGTCAAAAAAGTTTTCAGGCCAAATACTCATACAGCTTTTGATAACTAGAAAATCTTGTAGCACCAGTTGTAACACGAAAGAAACTTGCGAATTCTGTCATAATTCATAAGCTAGGAAACTTCTGGATATAAGTTCTAGCTTCTAATATCTTTGACTGAAATCCCAAATTTTAGACACTCAACGGTTGCATCGCCTCTTTAACCGATCACGTGCATCAGCCGACTGATGCACGTGATCGCGCCAGCGTTCAGCTTTAAAGTAGTTGTCTTTTTGCACTTGTTTGATAACTTGCTTGAAGTGCAACTGCACAACCCAAACGTCGCTTAAGAAGCGCTTTTCTTGCTTCATCTTATCGAAGAAACTGGCGACTTTGGGATGTGACAGATTACTTTCTGTTATAGCGATCGCATTGTCATTACCTTTTTAATTTTGCGCCTGCTGAAACGCTTCTATATTTTCCTTTCCCCCAGGAAGGTCAGAGCCGACGACATAAAAATCTTGTGGATAAATCCAGTGCGTACCTAGAGGGCCATGAATTTGAATTCCGGTCATGACGGCGTAGTTAAAGACGGATTGATCCAGAGTATTTAAGAGAGTTTCGACATCGTGGGAAATAATTTTAGATGCCAATTTTGTAACTTCTATCAAATCGGGTTTGTCGCCATAGGTAAGGGATGAAAGAATTTTCTGCCGGATAATTGTTTGTTCAATATCCTGCATATCCATTTCTAGTTTCAGATGACCAGATGCCAATTCTTTGACAACTGTTTCTAATGCTCCGCAGGCGTGGGAAACTTTTTGAACGCCATCTCGATAAACCTTACCAATCTCGCCATGTCTAGAAATAGCGATATGGGGCATAGCATAGAAGGTAAAACGACGGATACCATCAACGATAGGGGTATGGTCAGTTGCAGCGGCTAACCCAGTTTTCCCCATCATGACGAACCCGGCTAAGCTGCAACAATTAAAAGTTTTCCCCCAGTATCGAATTACTTCAATAAATAGGGGTTCGGCGACTTCATCCCGACAAATTGCTATCATTCCCATCGTGTTTTCGTCACAAAAACCGTAGGAACTCAAGCTTTGGAAAGTCTTTCTCATGTACTTGCTCATGGGGACTGCCCCTGGAAAGTGAGTTTGCAGCGTTTCATGAAATGCTGGAAACACGTTAGGGTCATATCCATTAAGCGTTTGGGGGATAGTTTCGCCAAGCTGATTGACGTGATGGGTCATCTCCTAACTTCTCCTAAAGAGCTTGCGAAATCCGTCATTGAGTAGCTTAAACTTAACTTCGCACCCGTCCTTGAGGAATCGGGCAATATTATTGGTTTTAACACTAGATGAGTGAGAAAGCTCCTGCCCTTGGCGTTAAAAAAGTGGACGAAGCCCCCTGATATCAAATGATACCCATAATAAAAGAAACCCAAGAAAGCTCTGCGGCTCTGGCTCCCCGGTGGGCTTGCTCTGTTGGGGTTGAGAGTGGGTTTCTTTGTATTGTGAGCAATTAGATGGATTTGATGTGGCAAACCCCTCCTGAAGAGCGATCGCTTGCAGACTTCAAATGCCCCAGCTGATGCGATCGCGTCTTATCTGGCTTACTTCGATTCCAATCGCGCGGTTAAGGCTTTGTCGATGCGATCGCGTGTTTCTGCTAAATGGGCTTTCGTATAGGTATCGAGTTTGTCTTGCTTCCTCAGCGAAGCATCTAGCGATTTTCTCAGTTGTCGCAGTTCGTACCATGCTAGGGTACGAGCATCTTCTGGCACAGGAGAAGTCCGCAACACCATTTCTAGCAAAATCTCCAAATGTTCGCGCTGCAAGGAACGGCGCAGGCTGGAAATATTCTCCGGTTTACCATCTTGTACCTCTGTCCAAATACTATTTTGCAGAGTTTCAAACAGTTCCGGTAACGTCAGTGCTTCTCCCGGCTTCGATTTCAGTTCAATATCGCGCAGACGATTTAGGCGATCGCTACCTAAAAGACTTTGCAACACTCGACTTTGCTGCGACAGCAAGTTTTCATGAATTGGATAATCCAGTCGCAAAATCGGGATCGGATTTCCCCAGTGTCTCCAGCGCGACGGCGCTAACTGATTCAGCAGTTGCGGCGAAAAATTGAAAGCGTCTGCTGCAAATACATATTTCCCTATATTTGTCAATGCTTCACGTTGTTTTTCTAACGGCACGGGTGTAAACGGCAAACGTCCGTTAGGAGTCCCGGCACGATCGCGACTGAACGACTGACCGCCGACGTATTGCGCTAACAGATTCGCGTTGTTGAAATAGTAGTTAAGTACGGTGTTGAACAACACCCGCATTTCTGTATAGTCACCACTGGACGGAGAACGCTTATTCAAACGCTCCCACATGGTACGGGCGTTGTCCATCTGCCACTGCGAGTAAAGTAGCACGTTGCCGCTTAAATCCCAAAGATTTGCACCCGGATCGAGATCCAAGATATCTTCATCGGTAGCATAAGCATATTCCGGTTTCGACGATTGTCCGGCAATTTGGTCTAGAAACCGTCTCTCGGCTATAGAACTGATTGCCCCGCTGGGTTTATAACCATACTCAATTGCCCATTCATCGTAAGGGCCAATATTAGCCGGGTAATAGTCCCCTTGCTTGGTGCCTTGGGGGGCAAGGTTTACCGGAACGTAGTCCATCACGGAACTAACCATTCCTCTAGTGCGGGTAATTTCTGTATTGTTTAATTCCTCCGGCCCATTTAAAGTGCTGCCGTGGAAGTTGTGCCGCAACCCTAGAGTGTGTCCGACTTCGTGGGCGATGAGGTGACGCAAATATTGATTCACATACTCTTTCATCTTGTTGCTTGTGGGCGAGACATTGTGAAAAAGGGATAATGCGATCGCTCCCATCGCTGTCTGCATTGTAGATTCCATCCCATAGCAGATATCCTGGTCTTGCAGAAGTTGCAAGAATTTGGAATTGCGACTTGCGTCTCGCCTGCCCAAATTACTTCCCTCTCCCTGTACAGGCGAGGACGTGAGGTTACATAAATTTCCTTGTCCCAACAACCCCATTTCCTGCGACTGCGTAGGTTCTATTAAATTGCGATATCTTTGCTTAATAGAGCGCAGCATATTAGCATCCACAATGATATCTGCGTCTAAGATTTCTCCAGTCAGGGGGTTAACCCGTGATGGGCCTCTGGCAGAAAATCCATCCAAAGAATTGATCCAGCGAATCGTGTTGTAACGCACATCACCCGGACTCCAGGTGGCATTATCAGGCATCTGCCGCACTTCAATCGCATCCTTAAATCCTGCTTTCTCAAAAGCTTTGTTCCACATTAGAATGCCTTCGCGGACAGCATCGCGGTATTCCAACGGTACAGTATTCTCAATCCAGAAAACTATCGGTTTCTTGGGTGGAGAAAGGGGTGCTTTTGGGTCTTGCTTTTCCAGATGCCAGCGATGAATATAACGAACAAAGGGTTCTCTAAAGTTGTCGTTAGAAAAGTCTTTGTAAGCTGTGATAAAGTAGCCAATTCTGTCGTCAGCTAAACGGGGAATATAGCCGTTATTTTCTGGTAGCTGAGACAAACTGTAATGTACTTTGATGCTGAGCGCACGGCTATCAGCTAAGGTGTCTAAATTGGGCGGTAGATCCTGGCTATTCGCAGACGAGAAGCCGTAAATTGAAGAAACTTCTATATTTAAGGGGAAGGCTTTCACTGTGTCAAAAGACGACTTGCTGCTGTCGAGTCGGTAGGGACTGCCCAAAAATTCCTTTAAAATTGGGGTTAACCCAGGCAAATCTGCAAGTAGTAAGTCACTCAGATCGATGAGTAGAGTTTTGCGTTGCGGGTGGGTGCTTTTGATGTCTAGGGAGTAGAGGACGGAATCGCTAAATGCTCGATCTAGCGATCGCTCTTGCGGATCGCCGGGAGTGGTGCGAAAATTCACATTGCGAATAACAAACTGTAAATTATTGTTTACGTGACGAAAGTAGAATAAAAAATCATTCAGCGGTAGTCCGCTGTAAATCCCTCGTTCACCAATACCGGATTCCATCGTCACAGTTCCAAGGAAGTTTTTATTTAGCTGTTCCGGCTTGATTTCTAGATAAACTTTTCCTTTTTCCTTGTTGCGGTAAAGGGTGAACATCCCCTCTAACTTCTCGGTATCTTTTACGATTTCATCGAACCCCGATGAAGCTGGCTTTTTGGGGTCTTTGGGTTTTGACCCTGTCTGACGAGTCTCTGGCTTGTTGATATCTTTAAGAAGTCGCAACTGCTTGTTGGTATCTTTAACTATCCATAAGTAGGGTTGCTGTTCTGGCTGTTGTTGCCTATCCTTGATTACCCATACGTAGGAATTGGGAATCAAGTCAGAAGGCTGAGTCTTGGGGACGCGATCGCCTAACGAAACCTCCATAGGTAACGGCTGCGCGGCTAGCTGTGGCTCAGCAAACAATAATCCTTGTAGAGCAAATATAAATACTGGCAATCTTCTCATCTTCTCGGTCATCTAATTACGGCTATTAATTTACACAATCTTCAAACTCTTTTTCCGCATACTTACTTTAGCTTTACATTAAATCTCTTACTATGGCATTAGTATGATTACTTAAATATTTTACCTCTGGTGTTACTGGCTATATTGCATTAGCAATTTCTGCACCAGTCCTTTTACATTGACACAATTTAATTTCGATAATATAACTTACATCTGCTCTTAAAACTGTTCATCTGAAGCGATGGCAGTCTTTTGCTTATACCGCTGTTTTTCAAGGCTGCACCTGCAAGCTTAGGCTGCTTATAATACCTCAATATCTGAAATTAAAGGAGAAAACTATGCTATTAAACCGCAGCATTGTCAAACAATTCTTGCTGTTCTTTACACCTTTAGTAACTGGCTTAAGCGTCGCCGTCTCGCCTAGTTTAGCTGCTACTCTTGCCTTTTCCAGGGGGACGTTAGTCATTAATAACTACAGCCAAAATCCTGACATTGCTAAGACTTGCACTGATACTGATACTCTGACAAATGCAAAACATGGTTCAGTGGATGCTTTTGCTGATGCTGAAGCAATTTTTTCAGACGAGCCACTTTTTTCGTTTAATACATCTGTAAGCGAATCTTCTGGAACAGGTAGAATCTACAGAGGTAATGCCAAAAGTCAGGCGGGAATTGTTGAGGAATTTTTGATAAGAAAGAATCAATCTTTCTCTTTTGATTTTATCGCCTCTTTGATTTTATTAACTTCAACTGATAATTCTCCCAGCGAGGTTGCACGGGCTGATGGAAAACTATCTTTTTCCTTGTTCGATATCACGAACCGTAAGCAGCCTGTACTCTTAGATTCTTTTAGCATCTTGGCTGGTCTAAGAAATTTATCGGATGAGTTTTTTAGTATCCAAAAAAGCCAATACGTCAGCTTTGATTTAGAGGATAAGGTTCTGGATAATAGTTTAGAAGGAGAAAAACTTCTTAGTGGTTCTGTTGTGGGTAACTATTCGCGTAATTTCGCTAACAAAACCCGTTTAAAGTTAATAGGAAACCAGCTAAATTATGCCGAAGTTAAAACTCCTGAACCATCAGGCACTCTAGCTTTAAGTTGCGTCGGGTTGCTAAGTATGATGGGAATTAGGTCAAAACGGAGAAAGCAAGTTTCTGAAAGAGATGCTTTGCGATCGCAGGCTAATTAAACTCACGCAACTCACAGCCTGTCAATGTTTCAGCGGTTATAATTCATTTTTAGGGTTTTAATTATCATTTTCTAAAAAAATTATAACCATTGCCTATGGAGGGAACAGCAGGGAAGACATCATTTTCGCGGTTCATTGAGCCTGGTAACGAAGATTAAGAATTTGAAGCTCCCCATTGCCCTTGAATGATGCAAATATCAGTTTAAATAGAGATAGAAATTTCGATACGGCGTTGGGTTACAAGCATGAGAGTGTGGCTGGTTAGTTTTGTGGTGCTGTTTGGCTTGGCAGAAATGTACCAGTGGGCAAAACAGTTTACGCTGCCGTTACCCGTGTATATTTTGGGTGGAGCATTTTTAGCGATCGCATCCAACTTAGACAAACGCGGTCTCCTTCCCTTCCAGCAGACAGAGGACGCTACACTGACTGCAATTAAAAACGAAACACCGCCAGTGGTATCTCCCGTCAATAGCCAATCTCAGCAAAATCCAACCACGCGATCGCGTCAATCAGTTTCTTTCAAAATTGAGAAGACAGCCAGAGATGCCATAAAAAGCAGCCGCCAGTCAACAAAGTGATTACTTCTCGATTAGTATAATTTTAAAATTTACTACCATCCTGAGAACACCCATAAAAAGCAGCCACCATTCAACAAAGCGGTGATAACTGCACCGATAATCACCCCTTTCATCAATCCCCACCGTCCTTGCAATTGCAGCCAAATAACAAGTGGAATTACATACAAAGTTTGGAATAAGCCAATGTAAAAAACTGAAATCAACCAAATTGGTTCAATAATACTTGATCCACCAGATTTTCTCGTTTTGTATGTAATTAATGCCAATATAGCAATTACTGCAATATGTATTACCAATAGTAGTAAGAAACCTAAAACTATCTGTAAACCTTCATTTCTTGCTCGCATTTGCTTTTATTTAAAATAGTGTTTGTTTCTGTATCAAAAATATTAATAATCGCTTCTAGAGTTAGATAGTTGATATCAGGCTAAACGGTTATTAACTAAGTGATGCCCAGCGCTACCCTCGCGGTAAAACATATTAAAAGTATCAAATGGAATAATCCTACCATCAGGATGCACAATGTGAATGCAGGAGCGCTTCACAGAACGGACATCGAAGTTAAAGGAGTCGAGAAATTGTACAATCATTACCCGAAATATATTTTCGTAAGTAATACCATCTGGAACAGGTAACATCGGTAAACAACACAGCAATTGTTTTAAAGATGTTGCCGAAGATGCGGGTGAATGGCTAGTGGAAAATAAATTAAAAATATTACGCTTTAGTTCATCATTCTGCTCGTAAAGGACAGAATTGGGCATCATTTTCACAAAGGTATTTGGCTCAAAAAGCCCAGTTAAGGGTATCACTTTGCCCTTAATTTTTAGCGCATAAGCCATTGCTAAACAGTCTGGATGACAAGGCACTGGGAGAATATCTTCTGGTTTGAAATAGGGACTCTGCTGTAAAATTGAGCGGCGGACTTCTGTAAGAGTGTAGCGATCGCGTTCATGCTCAAATCCTTCCAAACGTCCTGCTGCTTGGATTGGTTGAAAGGTGACACCCCGGACGCATTTCTGCTGCAAGGCGTATTCAATAATTTTGCCGATTTCGCCGTCATTTAGCCCCTTTTTCAGGGTAACGACCAGCGTTGTTGAGATGTTAAACTCATTGAGGTGAGCGATCGCATTCTGGCGAACTTCTCGCAAATCTGCCCCGCGCAACTCCTCCAACGCCGCCGCCTCAAAGCTATCAAATTGCAGATAAACTTCAATTCCAGGCATATATTGGCTTAAGCGATCGCAAAAATTTCGGTCTTTAGCAATTCTGACACCATTGGTATTAATCATTAAGTGTCGAATTGGCTTGCTTTTGGCAATATCCAGAATTTTAAAAAACTCTGGATGAATCGTTGGTTCACCTCCGCTAATTTGGACAATTTGAGGTTCTCCCTCATTCGCCACTACCGCATCTAACATCATTTCAATTTGCTCTAAACTGCGGTGGCGACGATATTGATTAGAATTTTGAAAAACCTCTTCTGTACCTGAATCGGCATAACAAATTGGACAGGAAAGATTGCATCTGTCCGTCACTTCTACTAAAGTCAAACAACTATGCTGTTCGTGATCTGGGCAAAGTCCGCAGTCATAAGGACAGCCATATTTTATTGGGGTATTAAATTTGAGCGGCATATCCCCAGGCTTGATAAATTCCAGGGATTGTTTGTAATATTCAATATCATCGGCAATTAAAACTTCTTGATGTCCGTGAGTTGGACAATGTTTAACCAAGTAAACGCAATCGTCTCGAAAGAGAATCTTCGCTTCGACTTTGATAAGACATTTAGAGCAAACGCTGTTAGTTAAGGCATAGAAAAGGTAGTTTCGAGTAGGCATATTATATAATTTAAAGGGTTTTTTTCTGGTTCTCAGGGTGGATGGGGAGAGAACTTGGAAGAAAATGTTTAACCTACCAAGTATTCGCAGGACGATTAAAATTAAACATTTGGGGAATACTACGGTGATAATATAACAGTCCCAGTAAACAAGCAATCTGAATGGCACTTAGCCCGAAGATGGGATGAAAATCTGGCTTAAGGAAATCAATTAGCAGGCGAAAGCTTAGATATGCCACCATATAGAACTTAAATAAATCGCCTTCTTGTCGATGGTAGCGGCTGCGGATTTTTAAAAATATAATTAAAATTAACAAAAATATAATTTCATAAATTTGAGTCGGATGTCGAAGAATGCGATCGCCAAAATCGATCCCCCAAGGTAAATTAGTGGCAATGCCGTAAGTGCGATCGCTTAATCCTGTCAAAAAACAACCAATGCGTCCTACCGCTGTTCCCACAATCAACGGATAAACGAAAACATCCCCTGTTGAGCGATTTACACCGATAATTTTTTTGGTTATTTCCACACCAATCAGCCCGCCCAAAAGCGCTCCTACAACAGTTTTGCCCTGAAGTAAAAGTAAAAATAATTGTTGCCAATTTGAAAAAAGTAAATCAATATGCTGTACCAAAACCAGCAGCTTCGCACCAGCTAGCGCCCCTACCAAGCCACCGACAATTACCGAACTGCGTTGCGTGGGTGCGATAGAATCTTTGCGAGAATTTTTGATTAATAAACGGAAAGCGATCGCATAAGCTAAAGACTCAAACAAAATATGAGGATGAATCCTCACCGACCCCAGCCACAAATAAACCGGAAAAGTCATAATTTTTGCCTAATGGCTAATGGCTAATTGTTACAAGCCATTACCTATTTCCAATATTTCGCTTTAGCTGATCTAGCTCATCGTCCGTTTCCCAACGCTTAAATTTATCATCTAATAAGTCTGGCCCGCTTTTGATATTGCCCTTGTAACTTTGATTCCAGCCAGTCGTTGCTCGCTGCTGAGCTTGAGCGTTAGTACGCGCCGCCTCAGCTTGGACTGCTTTAGTGTGAACTTCCTGTCGGCGCTGCTGGATCTGACGCTGTAGCTGCTTAGCTTGCTCTTTGCGCTGTTTCAGCCCTTGCATCTGTCCCCAAAGCTGATTTCCTTGACGTAGCAAAGCGGCCTCTCGCTCTTGAGCAGGCTCGGCTAAATCAAGCCTGTTAGCCGCTTTTGCCTTTTCAATCCGAATATGCCAGCGCTGGACTTCTTGTGCAGTTGAGAGAATTTCATCCTGTAATTTTTGTTCTTGCAGATTCAGGTCTGCAATCAGCCGTAGGGCATCTTCTTCCTGTTCCCGCAGCTGTTCCTCTAGCGCCTGTAACTCTAGATGGGGATTATTTCGCAAAAATTCTTCTAATCGGGTTTCCAGAAATCGGTTGAAATCGTCAAATAGACCCACTGCAAAAACCCCCACGCTTCTCAGTTAAAAAGGCAATCATGTAAAAGGCTCTCATGCAAAAAAGAATTATGCACTTTTTCTTTTGCAATTAGCTATTAGCCATTAGCAATATACTAATTCAAAACTTCTGCCCTACATAAATTGAGCGAACTTCTCCATTTCGTCGGATAATGGCTTCCTGATTGTCTACGGATACCAACGTCCAGCCACTAGAGCCAATATTTTCCCCCACTTGGAGACGCTTGGTAACGCCATTGATACTAAATAGGGCAGCCGAGCGATTGCCCAATTCCAGAACTCCTACAAGCGTGTGTATAGCCTCTGCCACTGGTGCAGGTGCGGTGGCAGCTGAGAGTTCAGGTAGTGCTGAGGGCGGCGGTGGTGGCGGAAGTTGAGGTTGAGGTATTGTGGCAGCCACTGGAGGTTTAGGGGCAGGCGCAGGACGCATCGGGGGTGCAGACTTGGCTGGCGCTGCCAAACGCATTGGCGGCGGTGTCAAACGCATTGGCGATGTCAGACTGACTGGCGGCACCAGACGGGCTTGAGGTTTAGGACGAGCTGGCGGTGCCGGACGGACTGATGGTACAGGAAGGATTTGCGGCACCGGACGGATTGGACGCATTGGCAGTGCCGGAGCGAGCTGGGGACGTGCTAAGGGCGCAATACTTTGTAACCCTAAGCCTGTCCCTGATGTACCCAGCTGGCTTGAGGGCGATGGATAGATGGGGATATAGACTCTTTCCATAACTGAGGATCGGTTAGCTCCTCCAGATCCATTGCCAGGGACACCGGAAACCGACGGCAGATTATTTGTCGGTGGCACGTTAGCCCTTGTCGCATTTTGTTTGTTGGCTTCTGCCTTGCGCTCGATTGATTCGAGCGATCGCTCCATATAGTTAACAAATTGCTCATCTACCTTAGGCTGAGCCTCTTGTGTTACTTGTGCAGCCGGTATTTCACGCGAAAATAGCCACTTGAGTCTATCCTGAGAAGCCGCCCATAGCAGCACAGTCACCAAGACCGATGCCAAGGCAAATCCGAACAGCAATTTATCAAAAGATTGACTCTTACCACTCTTTTCGCTCTCTTCGGGTTCAACATCCTCCACCCTGACATCAATCGCGACAGGCATTTGCACAATACTACGCGGTGTATTGTCTTGTTGCCGTGGTGGTAGGAGATCGTGAGGCGGTACCCACGTCGGGGGCAGAGTTGCTTGCGGAACTTTTACAGGCTGTAACGAGACGTATTCTGTGGACGGCTGTTCTGGAGGCGATACGCTTCCGCCCTCCAGCACCCGGTCGATGTCTGCAAACAAATCGTCCATTAAATGATCGGCATAAGCTTCAACCGACCAGGGTTTGATAGAACTGGAATTGGCTAATGCCTCTGATTCCCTCTGGTTATTGCTGACATCCTGAGACATGGATTGCTGCTCACTTTCGTGCCTAGACTGAATTAACGATAAGCCTTAAAGCAATTGATAGCGCTTACGTTGGTGAAAAATTTCTTTAATTGGGAGATCCTACCCTAAGGCAGTCAGTTGTAGATGTTCCCTGACTCACCAGTTTCGCCCAAGGCTAACTTAGAAAGTTTATACCAATTTTTGATTGGGTGACTATAAATTGGCGAATTAACTCATTAGTCATTAGTTATGGAAACGTTCCCAGGTTGGGTAGGAATTCTCGGTAGAACAAATTCCTGTACCAAGAATTCCTACCGCAACGGGCGACCCCAAAGGGTACATTTCAAGGGACTACTGGCCCCTGGCCAAACTCATTTGTCTTGAACGCAGTTCCAGATATATCAGCAAAGCGTTGATATCAGCGGGGTTTACGCCGCCAATTCGCGCCGCTTGACCAATAGTTAGGGGTTTCACCTGCGAGAGCTTTTCACGAGACTCTTTCGAGAGAGTTTCAATTGCCGCATAATCTAGATCCGGCGGCAACTGGCGGTTGGCGTGACGGCTTACTTGGTCAATTTGGTACTGCTGACGCTGGAGATAGCCAGAGTATTTGATATCAATTTCTGCGCCTTCTCTTTCGGGTTGTTCTAGACTGGGGTTTCCGAGTCCGTAGCGATCTAAGTCAACGTAGTGGAAACCTGGACGGCGCAGCAACTCAGCTAGGGTAATTGAGCCTTTGATGGTTTGTCCGGCGTTGGATGCGATCGCAATCCCAATCTCCTCATTTTCCTTCACCCGCGTCGAGTGTAACCGTTCCTTCTCCGCCACAATATTCGCTTGCTTGTCTTGGAACAACGAGAATCGACGATCATCAATTAAGCCAATTTCCCTTCCCAACGGCGTGAGACGCTGATCCGCATTATCCGAACGCAGTAATAATCTATACTCAGAACGCGAAGTTAGCACCCGGTAAGGTTCCCGCAAATCTTTGGTACATAAGTCATCAACCAACGTACCGATGTAACTTTGTTCGCGGGGGAAAACTATCATTTCCTGATGCTGCACATATCTCGCTGCATTAATTCCCGCCACAATTCCCTGAGCCGCAGCTTCTTCATAACCTGTTGTTCCGTTGATTTGCCCAGCCGAGAACAACCCCTCAATCTTCTTCGTCATTAGTGTGGGATAACACTGAGTTGCAGGTAAATAATCATACTCCACAGCATAGGCTGGACGCAGCATCACGCAATTTTCCAAACCGGGGAGACTTCGCAACATTTGTAACTGCAAGTTTTCCGGCAAACCCGTAGAAAACCCTTGGATATACAGTTCTGGGATATCCCGCCCTTCTGGTTCAATAAAAATCTGGTGGCTTTCCTTATCGGCAAAGCGGACAATCTTATCTTCAATACTCGGACAATAACGCGGCCCCTTGGCATCCACCCAGCCGCCGTATACTGGCGACAAGTGCAGATTTTCCCGAATTATCCGATGAGTTTCAGGTGTCGTCCGGGTCAGATAACAAGGCATTTGCTCCCGTTCCACCCAAACTGCCGGGTCAAAGCTGAACCACCGCACCTCCTCATCACCAGGCTGGGGTTCCAGATTAGTATAATCTAGCGATCGCTTATCAACTCGTGCCGGGGTTCCCGTCTTCAGTCGCCCAGTTTCAAAACCCAATTTATTCAACGTTTCCGTCAACCCAACGGCGGCAAATTCCCCCGCCCGTCCCGCTGACATCGACTTATTACCAACCCAAATTTTACCGCCCAAGAACGTGCCAGTCGTCAGCACCACCGCCTTACACTGGAACCCAACGCCAAAATAAGTTTCGACACCAATAACTTCATCATTGGCACCAAGCACCAAATCCGTCACCATACTTTCGCGAATTGTCAAGTTTTCCTGGTTTTCGACAATCCCCTTCATCACCGCCGCATATTCCCGCTTATCCGTCTGCGCCCGCAATGCCCAAACCGCAGGGCCTCTGGAGTTGTTCAGCACCCGCTTTTGTAAGTAGGTGCGGTCTGCCATTTTGCCAATTTCCCCGCCCAGCGCATCGACTTCATGAGTTAGCTGTGACTTAGCTGGCCCTCCCACCGCTGGGTTACAAGGTTGCCAAGCAATTTTGTCTAGGTTGAGTGTCAGCAGCAGCGTCCGACAGCCGAGGCGTGCTGTAGCCAGCGCAGCTTCGCATCCGGCGTGTCCAGCACCAACAACAATTACATCAAAAGCATCTTGAAATTCAACGGTCGAATTGATGGCCATTCCTCAACCTAAGCAGTAATTACTTATATTCAATCCTAGCGAAGTTATAGTCTTGGTTGCATGGCATTTCAGCAACCCATTCCCAAACAGGTCTGAACGTAGAAGTTTTCTGGCAAGACTCGATGATTTACGATATCGGGTTATCAGCTTAACCATACTATTTTTGCAAATTGCGTTTAAAAATGAACTGTTCGTCATGACCTCTGGACAGTATATTTGATGTAAGTTTTAACAGACAAATTTAACCCTCACTGGAGCAGTCAAATGAAGTTTGTTTTAGCTTCTAACATTTTAGAACACCCCGCATTTCCAAATTTTATCAGTGCTGCCATTGCTGCTTATCCTGATATCAACTTTTTGGTGGCTGGCGACTTATTAAATATTTTTCCCGAACCAGGCGAAAATTTAGAAGGCTCTATTTTTTACCAGTTATACGGTAATTTAATATTTGAAGGAATGGATAACTTGGTAAACAGCCATTTTCGTGATACTCATAATTCTCTGTTTATTGAACCCTTAAAAAATATGTTTTCATTAACAGGTAATCGTTTTTACGAAGCAAAACATATAGCTTGGCAACGATACAAAACACTTTTTGCGAACTTAGAGACATCACTTGAGAATAGCGACCTATACTTCATTCCTGGCAATATGGATTACCCGTCTCTCAGCGGAAATTTGACAATCAATTCGCCCCGGCTTCATCAAATTGATAATGACTTTTTTGAAAAAGACGGTATTCGTATAGGTGGAATAGGCGGCGTTCCTAACACTGTTCATCCCTTCAAGGGGGTTGTTGAAATTTCACCTTACGAAATGGCTGAATCCGAATACGAGAAAAGACTGAATCAACTTTGGGGAGTAGATATTTTAATTACTCACGTTTCCCCGGAAGAATTTCCTGTACTAAGAAATTTTTTAATGGGAAGCCCCTTGAAACTGCTTATTTGCCGCGCCCCGTTCAACTTTCGACACAAGAGCGATTTTCGAGGGAAACTTGAATTTCAGGCTATTGGTGATAAATATGTTATTAAGGTTCGTCCATTCGATTACCCTGAAAACAAGGCCTACGTAATTGATATTGTACCTGGAATTACTCCTCTATTGGTTGAGGTGTTCAGTTGGAGAGTTTCTACAGGATCTGGAATTTAATTGAGTGGAAACACTCAGAGTGAGTGGCTGCTCCTCTTAATATATTGCCAAGTCGCCCAACACCAACTTGTTTGACAATTCTTTTAAAGAAGATGGTCTAAGTTAACTGTTGTATGCTTTCCCCAACGGAAGCCAAGCTGAAAAGCGATCGCATCTCAAAACCCTCAGTTCCACTATAGCGACAGGCAATAAACTATAACTAAAACTTATCGCGTTTTCGGGTTAGCAGGGTGATCGCGATCGCTGCTGGGTGCCAAAAGTGGTATTTCATGGTAATTTCAATCTCTAGATGGGGTTCAAGGCGATCGCTTCAATGCTTAGCTTTCACTTCGTCAAAGCTGAAAATTATATCATGCTAGACACCAAAATAGAGCGAAATGGTATAAATAACGATAAATAAGAAGTTTCTTTCAAGAGAACGCCTATATAAAGAAAAAAGAAAATTTGTGAAGTATTTTTTCCTTTCTAATGGATGGACTGTAGGTAGGGTGTGGGAGTTCGGCGGCTTGTGGAACGAAAATTCCTGGCGACGAAAACCCGAAATTCAGCAAACGAACCTTTGCATCTTCGAGCAAGGGGAAAAACTATGGCTGTACCGGGTGGAAGAAGCTGTTCTCATGGTCGAAGTCAGACCCCTAGATGATGCCTCGTCTGACTCAGCCAAGAATATTGGTCAAGTTGTGTTAAAACGCCTCATCAGTGCCGAGGATGCCATTGAGCGATTGAGTACAGCATTGACTCCGCAGTAATTTGGTTGAAAAGACCTTCACAGAGAAGCACCGCACCCGAAAAAGTACAATAAACAGCGAGATTCTAACTGCCAACCTGCTTGCATTGGATTCTAACAATAGTTACACTTCTTTAAATGGTAATTAACCTCGGTCTTCCGGGCTAGGGATGGCGTGAACCTGATGTGAGGATACAAACTGTTGAATCATATCTGCCGAGGTAAAACATAAATTACGCAGAACTCTCAGGTTCTTTTGGAAAGCGACATCGCTCTTCGAGAGCGCCAAGAGTAGCCCAGATAAACTTTCATTTTCAGCAAAAGCTGGCGCTGCTGTCCCAACATCTTGCTGAAGAGTTTCTTTGCAAGGGTTGTGGCAAAAAAAGGCGAAATCCAGCACATTAAAAAAGAAGCGTCGTAGACACTTAATCTATCTTAGGAGGAGCGTAGTCAATGGGACTACCCTGGTACCGAGTACATACAGTTGTTCTGAATGATCCAGGACGGTTGATTGCAGTACACCTAATGCACACTGCCCTCGTGGCAGGCTGGGCTGGTTCGATGGCTTTGTACGAACTAGCAATTTTTGACCCCAGCGACCCCATACTTAACCCCATGTGGCGGCAGGGTATGTTTGTGATGCCCTTCATGGCTCGCCTGGGTGTAACACAATCCTGGGGCGGTTGGAGCATCACTGGTGGCCCAGCAAACAACCCTGGTTTCTGGTCATTTGAAGGCGTTGCTGCCGCTCATATCGTTCTTTCCGGTCTGCTGTTCCTAGCTGCCTGCTGGCACTGGGTTTACTGGGATTTGGAACTCTTTAGAGATCCCCGCACTGGCGAACCAGCTCTCGACTTGCCAAAAATGTTTGGCATTCACCTGTTCTTGTCTGGTCTTCTCTGCTTTGGGTTCGGTGCATTCCACCTTTCGGGGCTATTTGGCCCTGGTATGTGGGTTTCTGACCCCTACGGTTTAACTGGCAGCGTTCAACCTGTGGCACCGGAATGGGGGCCTGCTGGGTTTAACCCGTTCAACGCTGGCGGCGTGGTCGCGCACCATATCGCGGCGGGTGTTGTTGGCATCATCGCTGGTTTGTTCCACCTAAGTGTTCGACCACCAGAGCGACTTTACAAAGCGCTACGGATGGGGAACATTGAAACCGTACTTTCAAGCAGTATTGCCGCCGTATTTTTTGCCGCCTTCGTGGTGGCGGGTACGATGTGGTACGGCAGCGCCACTACTCCAATTGAACTATTTGGCCCCACCCGCTATCAGTGGGACAGCGGTTATTTCCACCAGGAAATTGACCGTCGGATTCAAGAATCTGTGGCTGAAGGGAATAGTGCTACTGAAGCTTGGTCAGAAATTCCTGAGAAGCTGGCTTTCTACGACTATGTGGGTAACAGCCCCGCTAAGGGTGGCTTGTTCCGCACAGGTCAAATGAATAAGGGAGATGGCATAGCTCAAGCTTGGCTAGGTCATCCGCTATTCAAAGATTCAGAAGGTCGGGAATTGACAGTGCGTCGTTTGCCCAACTTCTTTGAAACATTCCCAGTGATTTTGACCGATAAAGACGGTGTGCTTCGCGCCGATATTCCGTTCCGTCGGGCAGAATCGAAAAATAGCTTTGAGCAAGTTGGTGTAACTGCTACCTTCTACGGTGGCGCTTTGGCAGGGAAAACTTTTGATGACCCAGCCAAAGTCAAGCAGTTTGCTCGGAAAGCTCAATTGGGTGAGCCGTTTGAATTTGACCGCGAAACCCTGAATTCTGACGGTGTATTCCGCACCAGTCCTCGTGGCTGGTTCACCTTCGGACACGCTGTATTTGCTCTGTTGTTCTTCTTCGGTCACTTGTGGCATGGTTCTCGGACTCTGTTCCGCGACGTGTTTGCCGGGGTCGAGGCAGATTTGGAAGAGCAGGTCGAGTGGGGTCTGTTCCAGAAACTGGGTGACAAGAGTACCCGTAAGAAGGAAGTAGTCTAATAAGGTAAAAGGAAAAAGGCAAAAATAAAGATTCTTTTTATTTTTGCCTTTTTCCTTTTTACTTTTGACTTAGTTGGTAGACTGGTAGTAAAGCTGATAATCAGGAAATTGTGACATGGAAGCTGCTGCTTATATCTTGGTGTTAGCCCTGGCATTGGGTACGCTATTCTTTGCGATCGCATTTCGCGAACCGCCTCGGATTCAAAAGTAAGCGATCGCGTTTGATGAGTGCGATCGTCACAACTTAATATAATTTGGGAGATCCACTGAGCCGCAATTGTCCCAACCGTCGTATTTAACGACAGTTGAAGACAAACAACGGCTCAGTTTCTCCCATTTTAGGTATTTTAACTCTTTCAAATTCAAGTTTATTGCTTCCTCACGCTCATCTACCCAGCAAGCGAGGACTCTTAAAAATGCAATGTCCTTTATGTCAGCACACCGATAGCCGCGTCCTTGAGTCCCGTTCCACAGAAGCCGGACAAAGTATCCGGCGACGGCGCGAGTGTTTGAAGTGCAATCATCGTTTCACCACTTACGAACGCATTGAATTTGTTCCGATTACCGTCATTAAGCGGGGAGGTCAACGGGACTCTTTTGACCGTTCCAAGTTAGTGCGGGGAATTGTTCGCGCTTGCGAAAAAACGGGTATTCCTCAAGGACACCTAGAAGTTTTGGTCGATGAGATTGAAGCTGAATTACAACAGCGCATCATCAGAGAAGTCACCAGTCAAGAAATTGGTGAATTGGTTCTCCAGCGTCTGCAAACTCTCAGCGAAGTCGCCTATGTCCGCTTTGCATCTGTCTATCGGAAATTTCAAGGTATCCGCGATTTTGTGGATACTCTGAATCACCTCGAAAGTTACAGCAGTCGCCAGTCAGAAGCTGCCGACGTCACAAATACTGCCGAAAATAATCAACTTTCCTTACTTGAGTTTGATGAAACCGAAAACCAAGCTTCTTTGGTGATTGGTCATTAATAATTGGCTAATAGCTTTTGAATACTTCGTGGCTGACTATTGACAAAAGTGCTATGGTATGAATTAGATATGCGGTAGTTACAGCCGAACATTTTTGAACTCAAATTTATCTAGCTTGAGTCCGGGCGACATTGTAATTGGTAAAGTCGTCAGTTTGGAGCCGGGAGGCGCTTTGATTGACATTGGCGCTCCAACAGCTATTTTTCTCCCAATTTGGGAAATGTCAATTAATGAGATTGACTCTCCAGAAGAAGTCTTGCAGCTAAATGAAACCCGCGAATTCTTGGTGGTTGTAAATGACTACGATATAGAGGGTAATTTGATGGTTTCCCTCTCCCTTCGACAACTGGAGAAAAAGCTGGCTTGGGAGCGGGTGTGTCAAATGCAAGCCGAAAACGTCACTGTATACGCGAGAGTTATTGAAGCTAAGCGATACAGCGTATTGGTAGAGATTGAAGGGTTGTACGGCACAATTTACAATTATTACCTTTGTAGCCGTGAACTCAACGGACAGTTAATTGGAGAAGAACTGTTTATAAAGATTTTGAAGGTGGATGAACACCTTAACCGTCTGCTCCTAAGCTATAGTGGAGCCTTGGCTCTTGACGAGCAGATAAAGCATTAGAGGTCTGCTACGTATTCCTGAAATTTCCCATGCTCATTTAGATACGCCTCATAGTGTTTTCAAGGTCGATAGTGGTAAACAGGTAGTGATATTCAATGCTCAAAGCCTTGTACGGTAGGGGTGAAAGCGGATTTATCACTACTTCTATACCACTACCTCAAGGTCAATGACGAAGTGAAGGCAATGATTCTTGATGTGGATACTCAGAGGGGCCTGATCTCACTCTCTACAAAAGCACTGGAACCAGAACCAGGTCATATGCTGAAAAATCCTCAGAAAGTTTATGAAAAAGCTGAGGAAATGGCGGCAAAGTACCAAATTAATCATTAGTTATTACACTTCTTGCAAAAGCCCTAAACTAAAGTTCGGGGCTTCGTAGCTAAAGTCATCGTCACGATTCCTGTCTAAATGTTTCAACCTGTTTTAACAGGTTTAAGCTTTTAGCCTAAAATTTATTTCAAGGCAATGAATACAAGAAGTCTATTAGTCATGTATGTTGGGTTTCCTGCCTCAACCCAACGGGAACAGATTCAAGGTTATTAGTCATTCGGCTGATAACTAATCAATAATAACGTTAGAGGAAGTCCATTTTGGGTTATAATGGTCTGTCTGGACACTCACTCGTATCTAAAAATCTCATACAATAAGGTTGGCGAGAGAGCAATGTAGGTGTAAACAGCACGAGGCTTTCCGTGCGCGTACATCCGCAGGAGGCACAGTTAATACGGAGATAACTACCAGGAAACATTCGCATGGTCAATCAGAAAACAACCGCTACAGCAGATATTGGCTTTTCTCACGAAGATTTTGCGGCCCTACTCGATAAATATGACTATCACTTTAATCCCGGTGATATTGTCGCCGGAACCGTGTTCAGTTTGGAGCCAAGGGGCGCTCTGATTGACATTGGCGCTAAAACAGCTGCTTATATTCCGATTCAGGAAATGTCAATCAACCGTGTTGACGCTCCCGAAGAGGTGTTGCAGTCGAACGAGACGCGGGAATTCTTTATTCTGACTGACGAGAATGAAGATGGACAGCTAACTCTTTCCATCCGACGCATTGAGTATATGCGTGCATGGGAGCGGGTAAGGCAGTTGCAGACAGAAGACGCTACAGTGCGATCGCTTGTCTTTGCGACAAATAGAGGTGGAGCGCTGGTGCGGATTGAAGGCTTGCGCGGTTTTATCCCTGGTTCTCACATCAGCACTCGCAAACCTAAAGAAGATTTGGTAGGAGAAGAACTACCGCTAAAATTTTTAGAGGTAGACGAAGACCGCAACCGTCTGGTGTTATCGCATCGACGGGCGCTGGTTGAGCGTAAGATGAACCGCTTGGAAGTCGGCGAAGTCGTTATCGGTGCAGTCCGAGGCATCAAGCCTTACGGTGCATTCATCGATATTGGCGGTGTCAGCGGTCTATTGCACATTTCGGAGATTTCCCACGACCACATCGACACTCCACACAGTGTCTTCAATGTCAATGATGAAGTGAAAGTGATGATCATTGACTTGGATGCTGAACGAGGACGCATTTCGCTGTCCACCAAGCAGCTAGAGCCAGAGCCTGGGGACATGATTAAGAACCGCGATCGCGTCTATGATATGGCTGAAGAAATGGCAGCTAAGTATCGAGAGCAGATGCGAGCTAAGCAACAAGGTGCAACTGCCGTGGCTGCTCCTGCGGACGATGACGTTTCTGCTGCTATCGACGACGACGACGTTCCTTCTGCTATGGAGGACGCCGAAGTTCCTCCTGCTATTGACGACGACGCTCCTGCTGCTACCGACGACGACGCTCCTGCTGCAATTGACGACGACGTTCCTTCTGCTATGGAGGACGCCGAAGTTCCTGCTGCTATTGAGGACGAAGTTCCTGCTGCTATTGAGGACGCCGTTCCTGAAGATGAGCTGCAACCAGCTACACAAGAAGATTAATTTTGTTAGTAGTCAACAGTTTGTTGCTTGTTACAACTGACTAATGACGCCTGACTAATGACCAATGACCAAAGAGGGAAATTCCCTCTTTTTTTATGGGAGTTTTTTGTGAATTTGGAGGGGCAAATGGTAACAATTCGCTGTAAGGATGTCACATTTGAGAATATCCAGGCTGTGATTTTTGACAAAGACGGCACTCTGGAAGATTCCGAGTCATTTTTAAGAAACCTCGGACAAAAGCGATCGCGTATCATTGATGCCCAAATTCCCGGTATTGGAGATCCCTTGTTGATGGCATTTGGCATCAATGGGGATAAACTCGATCCTACCGGGTTAATGGCTGTTGGCAGTTCCCTGGAAAATGAAATAGCCGCCGCCGCGTATATTGCTGAAACTGGACGGGGGTGGTTGGAGTCAAGAGCGATCGCTCGTCGCGCGTTTGAAGAATCCGACCAATTTCTCAAAGATGCTGCGCCTTCCCCTCTATTTGTCGGTTCGCTGGAAGTGTTGCAATTTCTCTTCTTAGCTGGCTTAAAATTAGGCATTCTCTCAGCTGCCACCACCTCACGAGTTAAAGCATTTGTCAAGCGACATCAGCTCAGCGATTACATCCAGCTAGAGATGGGAGGCGATGAAGATTACAGTAAACCAGATCCAGCGTTATTTTTGCAAGCTTGCCAGAGACTGGGAGTAGAACCGGGTGCGACTTTGATGGTGGGAGATTCTGCGGGTGATATCCAGATGGCGCGAGAAGCGGGTGCTGCGGGTTGTATTGGTATTTGTTGGGGAAAACCAGAGGCGGCGCACCTAGAAACAGCAGATGTAGCAATTTCGCAACTTGATGAAATTCAAATTATAGGTAATAGCTAATCCAATCATGGCTAATTGGGAAGAACCGCTATGAGCAATTAGGCATGATTGGATTAGCTATCAGACAATTCCCCGAAGCGATCGCGATAACGAGCAAGTAGGTTTTCCATTTCAGCAAGCTGTTGCTGCGCTTGTTCAGCGCGTTCCTCCGCCTCCTGTCGTCTTTGAGTTTCCTGCTGTAATGCCTGCGCTAGCTCATCGGGAATCAACAATTTTTCCCCAGTATCTTCTCGATAAAAACCGATAATTTTCCCTTCTACTGCTAAACGCAATTGTAAGGGTTCGCTGCGATTATCTGTAATTGGCTCATAAATTTCGCCTCGCAAACGATAGCCGCGCAACTTTTCTTCTATCCATTCGCCTCTGGGGTCAAATTGCCAGTATTCTTTGACTTCCAACTGCTCGTATAAAGTTTTTTTCAAACTTTCATCTTGTTGTCTTGTTCCGGGGGAAGTTATCTCGAAAATTACAACTGGAACTTGACCTTCTTCCCATATTTTATAGTTATCTCGTCCCCCTGGTGCCACATCGAAAATCACCATCACATCGGGAGCTACTCGTAGTTTAGGAAAGCCTTGCGAATAGTAAAGAAACTGGTCTGCTAGCACAGTCGCTTGACGAAGAGCTAGATATTGTTTCAAAACTTCCAACGTTGTTAATATTGCGTACAGATGATCGTAGGTTTCTGCCAATGGTTCACCGTCTGAACTAGGGTAGAATATTTCTGCGGATTGGGTTTTGGGTAATATAGCTGTCATGGTCGCACCGTGAGGCATGATTAATTTATTTTAATTTACCAAAGCGTAAACGATTACCGTAATACTATATTTCTTTCTAGAAGCCCCAGAAAAAAGTACGTGATCGCGTTCGCCAAAGCCAAACAAAAATACCAAATATTTACCAAAGTAATAATTTTCCATGTTGTGCTAAAAACGTGGAACAATTGCAATATAGTGCAGCTACATCAAATTAGGTGAGATAATTATCTTGTTACTAACAGTTTTTTTCTTAGTAGCAATATTTAATACACTACAAGCTCAATCTATAATCTCAGCCTCAGATGGCACTGGGATAATTGTCGCTCCAAATGGAAACAGCCTTGATATCACTGGGGGCAAATTTTCAAAAGATGGAGCGAATTTATTTCCCAGCTTTCAGCAATTTGGACTATCACCAAATCAGATAGCCAACCTACGACGGCACAACTTAATTTACTGTAGGAGATATAGCGTTTCTCAGTTGGGTGGAATAAATCGCGGTTCTAACGTTCAGCCCACGTTGGTAAGGACATGGCATTGCCATGTCCCTAAATTGGGCGTGACAACCGTTGAGGGGAAAACTTTAGGCATTGTTGAGGTAAAAAAATCTCCTACTCCAGTCTTCATCAAAAATTCACAAAGCTAAGATTTTTTTTATATTTGGGAGAGAGAAGGCACTCGCGCCCTTAGCCCATCTGAAGCTGGGCCTTACATCCAGCTAAATTGGCAATTGTGAAAAAATCATAATTGAGGCAAATCTTCAAACAGTAATAGTCACCCTTAGAGCGATCGCATCTAAATCAGGTTATGATCGCAGGTTAAAATAGCTGAACTTATCTCGCCAACTCCGTCAGCAACAGCCACTATCCCAGGGAGGAATTGCCGTTGTCTCGTCGCTACCTGTTTACCTCTGAATCTGTTACCGAAGGCCATCCTGATAAAATCTGCGATCAGATTTCCGACACCATTTTAGATGCGCTACTCGCCCAAGACCCCAAGAGCCGCGTCGCCGCTGAAGTCGTTGTCAACACTGGCTTAGTGCTAATTACTGGTGAAATCACCACCAAAGCGCAAGTCAATTACGTTGATATTGCCCGGAAAAAAATTGCCGACATTGGCTACACCGATGCCGATAACGGCTTCTCTGCCAACAGTTGTGCAGTTTTAGTGGCTCTGGATGAACAATCTCCAGACATTGCCCAAGGCGTTACTACCGCCCAAGAAACCCGCGAAGAAGCAAGTGATGACGAATTAGATGCCATTGGTGCTGGTGACCAAGGCTTAATGTTTGGCTTCGCCTGCAACGAAACACCAGAACTGATGCCATTGCCCATCAGTCTCTCTCACCGTATTTCTCGCCGCCTTGCTGCGGTGCGAAAAACCGGACAGTTGCCTTACCTGCGTCCCGATGGCAAAACTCAAGTCACTGTCACCTACGAAGATGGCAAACCTGTAGGCATTGATACTATCCTGGTTTCCACCCAGCACACCGCCACCATTGGCGACATCACAGAACAAGATGCCGTCCAAGCCAAAATCAAAGAAGACCTTTGGAGTACGGTGGTGCTACCCATTTTTGCCGATATGGAAATCCAGCCAGACGAGGAAACTCGCTTTTTGGTCAATCCTACTGGCAAATTCGTCATCGGTGGCCCTCAGGGAGACTCTGGTCTGACTGGTCGTAAAATCATTGTTGACACCTACGGCGGGTACTCCCGTCACGGCGGCGGTGCTTTCTCCGGCAAAGATCCCACAAAAGTAGACCGTAGTGCGGCTTATGCTTGTCGCTATGCAGCTAAAAATATTGTGGCGGCAGGGTTAGCTGAAAAATGTGAAGTCCAGCTGAGTTATGCTATCGGGGTGGCCCGACCCGTGAGCATTCTGGTGGAAACCTTCGGCACTGGGAAGGTGGACGATGAGGTGCTGCTGGAATTAGTGAAGCAGCATTTTGAACTGCGTCCGGCGGGAATTATCCAAAAATTCAGTTTGTGTCACCTTCCTGGTGAACGCGGCGGTCGTTTCTTCCAAGATGTCGCTGCTTACGGTCACTTTGGACGCACTGATTTAGACTTGCCTTGGGAGCGCACCGATAAGGCTGCACTGTTGAAGGAAGCAGTCAGTCAGCCGCTTTCGGCTTCTGTATAGTTGGAACTTTGGGATTTTAGATTTTGAAGGGTTCCTCAAAATCTAAAATCTATCAAGTTGAGAAAAGGTAAAAGGTAGATTTTTTTATTCAAATTTACCTTTTACCTTATTACTATTTAATTTCTCTATTTATAGTTACTCAAATGCAGGGATGGCAGCAACAGCTAAAGAAACTAAAAAAAGAAACCTACGCTATCTATTTAGCTTGTAAGGACACAAGAGTTCCTTGGTATGCGAGGTTGTTGGCTGGTTTCGTTGTTGCTTATGCCTTTAGCCCGATAGATTTGATTCCCGATTTTATCCCAATTATCGGCTATCTTGACGATATTATTATCGTGCCAGTGGGAATTTGGCTGCTACTGAAAATGATTCCGCCGACGGTGATGGTTGAGTGTCGGGAAAAAGCAACAGCTGCGATCACATCCGATAAACCCACAAATTGGAGCGTTGCTGTTATTATTGTGGCAATCTGGTTTTTGCTGGGGATTGCGATCGCGCTTTGGGTAGCACGCACCCTGAAAAGGTAAGAAGAATCCCACCCTCAACCCCCGACTGGTCAACTGGGAGGGGCTAAGATGTTTCTTTTAGCTGAAGCTTAGTAGCGAATTTGCAGAGTGACGGCTGCTTGTACTTCCTGTTCGCCACCTACAATTGGGGTATCTGCTAGTTTACCAGCACTTGCTTGTGCATTCTCAGTTGCGATCGCTCGTTGCAATGGCAGAGGCGGATTGGCATCATTAATTTGAATGCTCACAATTTCCCGCTGGTTGAGATTTAAGGCAGCCAGAAGGGCATCAGCTTGCTTTCTGGCATCTTCAGCAGCTTCCTTGATGGCTTCTTTTTGTGCTTGAGCGATCGCGCTTTCTGAAGCTACTAAACTTATACCATTAATTTGGGTTGCACCCACCTTAACAGCGTCATCTAACAGCGTCCCAGCTTTCTGAGTTTCAATCCGAAAGCTAACGTTATTAGTTCCCGAATATCCCTCTATCTTCTGCTGACCATTTTTATAACTATAAACTGGGTTGAGGCTGATACCAGTTGTTTCCAGCTTTTCCACTTCCTTGCGCGACTTCAGCAACGCCACCACCGCAGATGATTTTTCAGCTACCTGCTGTTGCACCTCCTGGGTAGTTTTACCCTGAACCTGAACGCCAAGGCTTACTTTCGTCATGGTTGCGGGGATGTTAACATCTCCTTTTCCAGAGACGGTGAGGGTTCTCGGTAATTTATCCGCAGTCGGAACAGCTTGACACGCACTTAGACTAACTACACCCAAAGTTAAAAAGACAATTTTTAACGGATTCCAGCCACTAGAGGAGAGAGAAAGTTTCATAATTAAGAACACAATTGATAGCGTGTTCCTAATCTGGCATTGAATCGGAGAGTAGTAGTTTAGGTTACATTTTTGGAAACTTAATAGTGCTGGGATTCGAAGCTTCGATTCATCCCCTTCTAGCGGTTACGATATCAGTAACAGTAGCCATACCTATGTTGAAACGAGAGTATCCTGTTGAGTGCACATATAAGCCTCGATGCTAGAACAACCAAGCCTGCTAACGCAACAATTTTATATTAGTCTGCGTTAACAGGCTTTGTTTGTTTAGCCGTGACTTTAGTCGTCGGACATTTTTACTAGAATTGGATGTTTGTCATTGGTATGCCGAACATCTCCTCTAAAATTTTTTCTTGGATACTTTGACTCATACTAACTAAACAAGCTGGCCCCCGCAGAAAGTCTTTAATGGTAATTTTTTTATCCCGAAAGTTTTTGACAAAATCCCGAATTTCTTCGATAATTTGCATTTCTTGCTCCACCTGAGCCAGCATCTGTGCTAAGGGATCAATTCCTGCTCGTGTCGCTTGCCGATATTCAGAAACAAGCGTTCCTTCTGGGGTACTTTTCACCAATCTCAATTCCATTTTGAGGTTTTCATATTGATTTTTTAAAATTAAGTTATGTTGTTCCAGACTTTGGCATTTTCGGCTCAAATCATCTTCACTTAAATTATCAAGACTCTCTCCCGCGTTATATTGCTGCTCAATCTCTAGCAGTCTCGCCAAATCCCCATCTTGGTAAGCTCTGTTAACTTCTTTCATAATTTCCGTGTGGCGCATCTGAGTTTCACTGTCAGCGACCTTATCTGGGTGAAAGATTTCTGCTAATTTCAAAAAGGTTTGCCGAATTTTTCTAGAGTCCTCAGTTCTGGCGGGTTCCTGTGGAACAGGGGTCTGATGTTGATGGTAGCTATCTGTATCGTCGCGGGAGTTATCTTCGCAATCTTGGGGTTCAAATAGTTCGTCTAATTCAGCATCATCTTCAGATTCGAGAGATTTTGGGCTAATTATCCCCGCCATCTGGAGATTGCGATAAACTTTCAGGATATCTTGCCGAGTTTGCACCCCAAACTTCCTGGTGCTGAGAATTTCATCGAACAGGGCGTGAATTTCTTGCTCAATAGAGGTTAGCTTCTTGAACGCAGGAGTACCGCGATGAAAAATTTCAGTAGCCACTGAGCGCATCTGTTCGACAAAGTTGTTCAGTTCGGTTCGTTTTCGCTTAATTTGCTTCAAGAGCCATTGACGCTCTTTCTCCAAAGCCTCAGCGCGAAAGTGGAGTTCCGAGAGCGCCAATATAGCGGTTGATGAGGGGTTGGGGGTTTGCGGTGCTTGTTTCTTCCGTGGCATTAGACTCTAGGGAGTAGTCACAACTTTGTAGATTTTAACTGCCTACGCCTGTCGAAAAGGGTGACAGAGAAATTTTGAAGCTAAGAAAAGCTGACAAAATCAATGATAGTGATTCTTGGCTGACAGTAGATTCAGGTTTAGCATTTACGCACTAGAAGGAAATCAATTTCCTGGCCCAAAGCCCAAGTGGGTTGAAACTGACTAAAAAACCTCAAACCAACCCATTTCAATGGGTTTGGGCTTTGAGCCGGAACTTTAGTTCACGGCAAGTGCGTAAGTCCTGAGGTTGATTGGCTAACGCTTCCGGAATGGGTTCGTAGCGAGCTTGTACGCTTGCCAATTTCAACCAGCTTCAGCAGCTTGTGACAAGCACTTATCCATCGGGAAACCTCTACCTATAATGGCGTGGAATCCGCTGTGTGTATGATTATTGGTTCCGTTTGTACTGAGCGACAATAAGGATAGATTGAATGTGGAGAATCGATTTTGTCCTTACCAACCGCGATCGCTAATTCCACGATTTCCAATGACGTTATTTTATCCGAGCCAAGCACCCACAAGGCGCGTTTGTGGATGCCAGAGCGAGTTATATTCACCCCGGCTGCTCTAGATGAACCTTGGGGACAGCAAATTTTATCACGAGTGCGATCGCTCAATCTACCTGTGGAAGAACTTCCTCGCAACCGCCTCACCGGACTGCGAGGGGAAAATGAGCGCGAAACTTACGATATTTCTAAGCGCACCCTTGCAGTTGTAACCGCACCCCCAAGCAGCTTCAAACTCAGTCCCATTCCACCTTCTGCCGATTGGCAGTTCCACATTGCTGAGGGTTGTCCTGCCCATTGCCAATATTGTTATCTAGCAGGTAGCCTTAGCGGGCCACCCGTAATTCGAGTATTTGCCAACCTGCCGCAGATTTTAGATAACTTAGTTAGTTACGAACGTCCTTCTGAGGTGACAACGTTTGAGGTAAGTTGCTACACCGACCCGCTTGGCATTGAACATCTTACAGGTAGTTTAGCTGAGTGCATTCGCTACTTCGGTACTCGCGAAAACACTCAGTTACGTTGGGTATCCAAGTTTGACGGTGTTTCAGAGTTACTTTCTTTGCCTCATAACAGCCGCACTCGTTGTCGAATCAGCGTGAATGCAGCTTTGATTTCCGGTAAATTTGAGGGCGGTACCGCATCTGTTACTTCCCGGCTGCAAGCATTGCGACGATTAGCTTTGCCTCACTCTCAAGGAGGTGGAGGTTATCCGGTTGGTTTGGTGATTGCACCAATTATGCCAATTGAAGATTGGGAGTTGCATTACACTCGCTTGTTTGATGATATCAGCGCTGCTTTAGATTTCGACTGCGACTTGACGTTTGAGCTAATTTCTCACCGATTCACTCCCAGCTCGAAGGAAGTGCTGATGCAGTGGTACCCTCATAACAAGCTGGATATGGATGAAGAAAACCGCAGTGTCAAGCGTAATAAATTTGGTGGGATTAAGTACGTTTATGACGCTGACACAATGAAGAAACTCCGCCGCTTTTTTGAGAGCCAGATTGCTAAGCGTTTTCCTGTTGCCAAAATTCTCTACTGGACATAAGCGGCTAAGCTATAGCAATCCTCTTTGATTTATGAAAGCTACTTTTTTAAACGAACCGCTGAGGTAAAAGAGGAACTCAGAGCAAGAGAAAAAAGAGAGTTTATAAATGAATTAGGATTGCAGTAGAAGTGAAGCCTCTATTGAGGATAGCTAGGAAGCAAAAAGTGATATTTTTTGCTTCCTAGTTGGTCAAAAAAGGGATTAACTATTCTAATTTCCCAGCTAAAAGGCTTCTGAACCTTTCAAATTTTGCCGTTTTTTCAACAAATATTGCTGATGATATTCCTCTGCTAGGTAGAACTCGTTAGCTGGTTGAATAAACGTCACAATCTGCTTGTCATAGCTGCCCGATTGTTGTAACTTTTCCTTAGAAGCTGTGGCAGCTTTCTCTTGCTCTGGCGTATGGAAGAAAATCACAGAACGGTACTGTTCGCCTCGGTCTGTCCCTTGTCGGTTGAGCTGGGTGGGATCGTGACAATTCCAGAATACCTCCAACAGTTCCTCATAACTAACTTGCATTGGGTTATATTCAATCTGCACAGCTTCAGCATGACCCGTAACCCTTGCACACACGTCTAAATAGCAAGGGTTAGCCCAGTGTCCCCCTGTATATCCCACAGATGTAGAGGAAACACCTTTAACGGTGCGAAAAGCGTCTTCTACTTTCCAAAAACAACCTGCTGCAAACGTGGCTTTTTCCATACTGCTTTTTTCTCTAGTTCAAAATAGTTGTAGCCTGATTAACTTTACAGCAGCCATAGAAATATTAATCAGGTAGACATAATTAAACTAAACATCTAATGTTGGTTGAGTCTTTGTATCGAGATTCAACATTGCTGCCTACAAATAACTAGAAAATTTAGTGATAACTAAATTTTCTATCAATATCGTGGATTAATCGAGATATTTTCTCCAGGTAAGGCTCTTTTCTCAAGGGTTTCATCGTCAAAATGGCGTTTTTGCCTGTATGTGGAGAGTTTCTCTTAACTGGGGATGCTCAAAACGAAGTTCTCTGGCGTGCAGATGTAGCCGATTTGCCCCTGCACGGCATCCATAGAGGCGATCGCCTAAAATAGGTATCCCAAGTCCTCTGGCATCAGCAGCATGAACTCGGATCTGATGGGTGCGTCCTGTTAGTGGTATAAACTCTACCCTGGTGCATCCTTGCCTTGCCATCACCCGAAAATTAGTCAAGCTGGGTTTCCCTTGTTCATCGACTTTCTGATAGGGACGGCGATCGGGATCTCCCCACAAGGGTAGTGCGATCGCGCCAGAGTCAGCCGTAACTAAACCGGAAAGTACAGCTTCATAAACCTTGTGAACCTGTCGCTGCTGAAACTGCCAACTTAGTTGGCGATGGGTTTGGCGATCGCGTGCTAGTAGGAGAATACCAGAGGTTTCTTGATCCAACCGATGCGCGGCAGTAATCTCCATGCCATCAGGTAACAGATTACGCAACCGGGCTAAAACGCTGTCTTGGCGATCGCTATAACGCCCCGGTACTGATAGTAAATCTGGGGGTTTGTTCACCGCAATCAGCCATTCGTCTTCATAAATAATGGGTAGCGATCGCGTCAGCGTTGTCTCAATCGCGGATACTCTCAAGGGTGCGGCTACACAGACTAAATCTGCCGACTCAGGCTTAGTTTGTATAGCCCCAGGCTTATAGCCTGTAGGCATCTGAGGCAATCCTGACAGTAGAAACCCCATCAATGGCTGACAGCGTTCTAAACAAGCTCCGTAGAACTCTCCCTGAATTTTGTCTTGAGACGATCCCCACCAAAACTCCGCCATTGCCAGCGGTTTAAGCCCATGCGTTGCCGCATAATGCAGTAGCTTGGGGGCGCAACAGTCTCCTGTCCCAGTGGGCATAGAGCCTCCTGGCATCAATTGCTGCAACGATAAAGATTGCCCAGAAAAATTAGTCAGGCTGTAAGCAGCGTGCATCTGCGCCTGGAGTTGGCGGGATAGTTGCTTACGCTGTTGTTTCAGTTCCCTTAGACGCGCATCGGCTGTTTCAATTAACTGCTTCAGCGGCTGCAATGCTTGACTTTGCCGGCGTTTGAGTGTTCGCCTCTCAATCCCCTCCCGACGGCTTTCTTCGTCGAGCTGTTCAAGAGCAACAGTAAGGGCAACTCCTGTCAGCGTTTGGCAGAGTATCTGACGTTTTTCCTGTCGTTGGTGTTTGCAATCTCGATGGCGATCGCTTAAAATTTGCAACTGCTGCTCATGCTGGCGATACAGTGTTTCGTACTCTTGCCGTTCTTTGAGTTGCTTGAGGGTAATCAGTTCCTGCTTCATAGCTTCTAATTGAGCCAATGTGCGGGCTTCGGCTAATGCATACTCGTCTCGTCCGGGAATCGGCGGTACCCAGCCTTCAACTGCACTGCAACCATTCAGCAGTCCGGAGAATGCTTTGAGTATGCGTTGTTCGCCATTTGGTAGTTCAATTAATAATATCCCGTACATCTTGCCTTCACGGGAATAACTCTCATCCCTGGCAAGGTGTTGCATTAAACTTCTGGCGATCGCTTCCGACATTGGGGTGCGCGGAAGTCTCAGCAACTCGCCATGAGGAGAATGTCCTTCATACCAATAACTAGGAGATGAGTTAGCGATCGCATAGTTGCCATCGACGACGAAATCTGAAATTGCGTGCAGAACCACCATAAATAGTAATCGGATGGAAATTTATCAAATATGAATGGATTGAAGCCGATGCTTACGAGAATTGGAAAAGCCTAGTAGAGTATGTAAATAAAGGGCTTATTAACGTAGGCAGTAAACATATATTTAATTTTGCTTATTTACTTACTTGTCTTAATATTTTTCTATTTTGCATTATACCGAAACTATTTTCAAAAAGGTGTTTATGAATATGAATTGCGTCTAGCCATTCAATTTTAATTCTATGCAAACTATTAAGATTTCGCTCAGCAATGTATAAAAGGTTATGGGGGGAGCGCACAAAAAAAGTTTGAGGAAAGTCAGTTTTTTCAGTATGAGTTAAGTGAAACTTATAATTGATATAAAAATTTTCAATAAGGAGAAAAGCAGAATGATATTGATACCTGCATACTATGCCATCAAACCGACTGTAGCTTTTAAAGAAAAACTAGCTAATCTAGACCTAGATCCGGATTTGGTAGATATTTTATCTGAAACTGTATTTTGGAATTATCATCGGGCTGGCGATACGGAAGATGACATTATTGAAGTTAAACTGCTGTTTATAGCAAATTTGATGTCTGAATATTTACCGACCGATCTGTATAAAAAAATTTTAGAGCAATCTTGTATTAGCTTGGAGGTTTTTGATAAGTGGTGGACTCTTGAACGGTATTTCGTAGATGAGACTTTCTCAGATGTTGAAAAACGAATTGAGCCGTCTGTAGGAACTCATTTTGTTAAGACAGGGAGAAAAAGAGTCGATTTATGGATTGACGAGATACAGAAAAAAGCTTAAATCAGCTTAGGATTGCAGGTAGACAGGAATAATTAATCCGTCACGCCAGCATTACAGTACAGAAGTAACGTAGGGTAGGCAAGGTGTAAGGATTCAGGTGGGGATAGTTGACAAGGGGTACATCAGAGCGAGAACATCACGTAAAGATTTAGGTCGCAGAAAAATAAATAAGCGCAAGATAAGTAGATATCAGAAATTAAGGCTCTTCAGTACTTAGTATGCTAGTTCAATAATTAAAATGCCAAGTAAGCAAGCATCTAATTCGGTAATTTTCAAAATTTCTAAACCCATAAGCAGAGCGTTTAATCAACTTGAGCTTATTGTTGATACCCTCAACAACACCACTCGTAGTTCGGTTGTCAAAGTAAGCAATAATTTCATCCAACCAACGGATAATAGTGTTCCGACTGTCGGGAAAATATTTTTTCGCCCTTGATAGCCATATCCCTAGCCTTAATAATCCCATTAACCAATTATCACTCTGCTCAAAAACTTTGCGGATTTCCTCTTTTAATTCATGCCTTATTTTCAGTTCAGCAGATACCTCTTTAACCTGGATAAGTTTATTTTTTTGCTCTTCACTCAGGTCTTCCTCGTTCTTTAGTAAGGCATATTTACTTTTGTTTAACCCCTCTAATATTTGCTCATTTTCTGCTTTGTCTTCTGAGGTTTTTGCTGTTTTAATCAAATCTTCTGTTTTTCTTTTCTCTCGCTTCCTTTCGATATCTAACTCCTTATTTATTTGTATCATCACATGGAATCTATCTGCGACTACTTGAGCATTCGGCATTAGTTTTAGTACTAAATTTTTGTAACCTTTCCATAAATCTATACTTACTTCTTCTATGTTCTCTAAGACCTCTGTACCCCATTCGCTCATTACTTGACTAATTTCTGATTGTGTCCTGACTGGTAAAATACCGATTAATTTAGACTTATCTAAGTCTATTAATACTGCACAGTAATTTCCTTTTCCTTTGATTAGCGCTATTTCATCAATTCCTAATCTCTTCAAATCGGTGGGTTTTGCTCCTAATAGTTCTGATGCTGCATCTTTTAACATCCTTTCTATCTCTTCTGTTGTCACTACTCTTTTTTTCGCGACACTGTGGATATCGTTCTCTAGTACTTCTTGTAGGATAAGACTTGCTAGCAGTTTTGTGTAAATCCTTCTTCTTCTGATAAAATCTAAGTCTTCACTAAACGGCTTTCGACATTTTTCACATTTGAATTGTCGCCTGTTAATTTCTAAAAATACTGGCTTTTCTCCCCAAGGTAAATCTTTAACTATATATCGATGATTTTGATGAACTCTATGACTTTTTGTTCCACAACGAGGACAAACACTTTCTCTTTCGATTGGCTCAAGCTGTAAAATTATCCCAATCCCTTCATGCTGGCGCTGCGAAATTACTTTTATTCCCTCTATATTCAGAAGCTCCGTTAGAAGTTTGATTTCCTTTTTTCTGGTCATAACTGTAAATGCATCCCAACAGCTCTTTTCTTTTGTCTATAGCCAATACTAAATGCGCCTCATGTGTCAATACCCATCGGGATTGATACCCTATTAGATACACTAAAGTTATCTCTCTTTTTCTTATTGGGCTATGTATTTAGCATACTAAGTGCTGAAGAACCGAAATTAATTACACATCAAATGCTATTAAAAGCCTTATCTGGCAATGCAAAGTTGTGTAATTTATTCTGCACAGGTACTTGTTTATAATGTATTTTATGAGCAAGTAACAGGCGTTGGGGAGCCTTACTGAAAAAACGCTTAATTTTGGTATGGTTTTGAGTGAAAATTATGTCAGACAACATCTATACAAGATATTCCAACTAATTAAGTTTTTTGATCTAAGCGAATTGCTTGTTCTAAAGCTGCTTTCTCTTTAGCTTTTTGGATATAAGGCTCAAGCTGGCGATTTTCCCAACCTGTCAGAATTTGCATATCTTCTAAATTCATTCCCCGCATTAACATTTCGACGCACCAGGTTTGTTGGACTTGCTCAATAGTGGGCGATCGCCCTTCTGGTGCAATCAAGTCAGTTGTTAATTCCTGCCACAGGTGGCGAATTTCTGCTTCAGTTAAAGGCTGTTGGGCGGCATTGATAAACAAGGCAGAGTGTGTATCTTTGCGACTTCTCAACCATTGTGTTAGCGGATTTTTCTGATACGTTCCATAGCGCTTCCCCATAATCCACTGATTGACGGGAACTTGGCGAATCAACCCTTTAGTAATTTGTAAAAACTGTTGATCGCGATCGCTAATATAATGCGATCGCTCTAACTGAGCAATCTCTGCTGGAGTCAATCCGGCACCAAACAGCACGTAAACTAAAGCATACTCCTGCAAACCCTGCTTTTTAGCCTTTTGCAGAATACTATGAACCAGTTGGGCAGGCAAATCTGCAATCTTATTGGTTGCTAAAGATGCCAGTTGAATTGCATGAGAAAGAGTCACCGGGTTCGGCGCAACTGCACCCTGAAGAAACAGAGTCACAAGATTTTTTAAGAAATCCTCCCTGTCTTGCCAAAGATCGTGAAATTCGCTGGTGAATTCAATCACGGCATATCCTAACAACATACCATTGAGCAAACTGGCAAGTTTTTCGGCGGGTAGGTGCGCCTGCAATTGCCCGCCATCAATAACGGCTTGGAGGTATTCCGCCACATAGCGATTAGCTTGGGTAAAGCCGCGTCCCAATGCCTCGCGGTTCTCGGCTGGGTACTGTCCGGCTTCACCCACGACCGAACGTACCATTTCTGGCACTCGTTCTAGCGCCTGCAAGCAAGCATCGGCATACTCTTTGAGAGCTTGTTCTAGGCTACTGGCTTGATTCGCCTGCTGCACCAGCGTTTGACCTAACTGGGCAAATACCGCAGCTTCTTGAATTACGGCTAACAGCAAGCCGTGTTTATTGCCAAAGTGACGAAACAGGGTGACTTCATTGACATCTGCTAATTCTGCAATCTGTTTGGTAGTCGTTTCGGTCACGCCTTGGGCGGCAAATAGCTTTAATGCGGCATCGATTAAACGTTGCCGGGTGGGATTTCGCGGAGTTGACATAAATACAATGCAAGCGTTACTTGCACAAACTGCAAAAAGTTGTTAAAGTAATGTAAGTAGCACTTGCATCTCTTCTTTCCACTGTACCTTGCTAAACCGGCAAGTGTACAGCCAGTGAAGAGAGCAAATCAGAAATCAGCGCTGTACTCAATGGTGCTGATGGATGTTAGTCACCTTTGAGGATTTTCATGACTTCTAATACGGAAACGGCTCCCAACAGGGGTGAATATGGCACCCTGTCTTGGATAAATGTGGCCTTCTTCGGTGCATTTCATGCACTGGCATTATTAGCACCTTGGTTCTTTTCCTGGTCGGCGCTGGGCGTAGCGATTTTTTTACACTGGCTGTTTGGGAGTATTGGCATTTGTTTGGGTTATCACCGATTGCTAACGCACCGCAGCTTGCAGGTGCCAAAACCTCTGGAGTATGTAATTACTTTCATCGGATCGTTAGCACTGCAAGGCGGGCCGATCTTTTGGGTAGGTGGACACCGGATGCACCACCTACACACCGAGGATGTGGATAAAGATCCTTACTCTGCGCGACGAGGATTTTGGTGGAGTCATATGCTGTGGTTGTTTTACCCGCAGGGAGAAACTTTCGACTATGAATCTTACAAGCGCTTAGCTCCAGATTTAGATCGCGATCCCTTTTACCGTTGGCTGAATAAGAACTTTTTGCTGCTTCAGCTGCCGTTAGGACTTTTACTTTACCTGCTTGGCGGTTGGTCGTTTGTAATTTATGGCATATTTGTGCGAGCAGTTTTACTGTGGCACAGCACTTGGTTGATTAATTCGGCAACCCACATGACAGGCTACCGCACATTCACCTCTGAGGACAATTCCCGTAATCTTTGGTGGGCAGCATTGCTTACCTACGGCGAAGGATGGCACAATAATCACCATGCTTATCCGAATGTGGCGAAGGCAGGATGGCAGTGGTGGGAAATCGACATGACTTGGTGGGCGATTACAATCCTGAAAAAGCTGGGTTTGGCACAACGAGTAGTGATGCCACCAGAAGGATAATCTGAAAAGCTAAGAAGTTTTTCTCTTGAGCGATCGCACTCTCTGTCACCACAATATCAGTGAGAAGCGATCGCGCCTGCTTATCCCATTAATTGAACATTTTTATTCTGAGTGGGGCTAGGAGGCTCAAACTTGTAGCCAAAACCCCGGACGGTATGAATAAATATCGGCTTACTAATATTCGGTTCCAGCTTCCGGCGAATTTGACCGATATGAACGTCAACAACCCGTTCATCTGCGACAAATTCATGACCCCAAACGTCTCTAATCAGATCCTTGCGACTCAAAGCCTGTTTGGAATGCTTCGCTAAAAAATGCAGCAGGTCAAATTCCAAGGCGGTTAACGATACAATTTGATTGTCAAACGTTACCTCACGGCTCACCGGGTCAATCACCAACTTCTCAAACACGAAACGCTTCCGTTCCTCCGGATGGACTGGAGGCTGGAGGAAACGCAAAAGAGCCTGCACTTGTTTTTCCAGTAGTCGCAGATGGAAAGGCTTGGTAACATAGGCATCAGCCCACTCTAATCCTGTAACTTGGTGTTCTACATCCGCCAGTCCGGTCAGCAGCATGACAAGAGTACCCGTGCGGCTTTTTTTCATTTGCTGACAAACCTCATAGCCGATAATGTCAGGCAAAATTACATCTAGAATCACCAAATCGGGTTGGAATTGTTCAAACCTTGCCAAAGCCGTCTTACCGTCTCCAGCGGACTCCATTAAATAATTTTGCTGACCTAAAAAGCGATAAACTAAATTCCGAATAGCAGGATCGTCATCAACCACAAGAATCTTTTTGGGAGCTATGCCTGAATCATCGGGTCTAGGCTGATTAAAATTTTCGACCATTACACTTCCCTCCTCCACTGCTACAAGTTTAGTGCCGACAAGATTGCTATTTTGGTGTGTAGAGCCTATTGCACCCCGACAAACTAGAAAAGTAAATCGTTCTTAACCGAGTTTAGATACCATAGTGTAGCCTTGCCAATAGCGACTCTACCCGTATGCTGAAAAGGCGCACTTGCGATCGCATCCCTCCAGTCTAACTATGACTACCACTACTAACTTCCTTAGCCACCTCAACCCCAGTCAACGCCTCGCCGTCGAACATTACGAAGGCCCCTTGCTTGTCGTTGCTGGCGCAGGGAGCGGCAAAACACGAGCGCTAACTTATCGAATTGCTAATCTAATTTTGCAGCACGGGGTAGATCCGGAAAATATCCTGGCGGTGACTTTTACCAATAAAGCCGCACGGGAAATGAAGGAACGGATGGAAAAGCTGTTCGCCGCGCAGTTAGCGGAGAAGCAATACGGTAAGCCGTTGTCAGCGTTACCTGCGGATGAACAAACCCGGTTGCGATCGCGTGTTTACAAACTTTACATCAAAGATTTGTGGATTGGCACCTTTCACAGTCTTTTTTCCCGGATTCTCCGCTTTGATATTGAGAAATATCAGGATGAGAAAGGACGCAAGTGGACGCGAAATTTTTCCATTTTCGACGATTCTGATTCTCAAAGTTTGGTAAAAGAGATTGTCACCAAACAACTAAACTTGGATGAGAAAAAGTTTGAACCGCGTTCGGTGCGCTATACCATCAGCAACGCCAAAAATCAGGGATTTTCTCCTCAAGAGTTTGCCGCCGAGCAACCGAATTTTCGCGGACGGACGATTGCTCAAGTTTACAGTCTCTACCAAGATAAACTTGCAGAAAATAACGCCCTAGACTTTGACGATTTGATTATGGTTCCAGTCAAATTGTTTGAGCAAAACGAGCAAGTCTTAGGTTACTGGCACCGCAAGTTTCATCATATTCTAGTAGATGAATATCAAGATACCAACCGAATTCAGTACGATTTGATTCGCTTGTTAGTAACAGATGGAAAAACGGAAAAAAGCGAATGGAGTTGGCGCGATCGCTCGGTTTTTGTAGTTGGTGATGCGGATCAATCCATTTATAGTTTCCGCATGGCAGATTTCACAATTTTGTTGGAATTTCAGGATAACTTTGGCGACGGTTTGCCAGATGACGACACCCGAACAATGGTAAAACTGGAAGAAAACTATCGTTCCAGAGAAAATATTCTGCAAGCGGCTAATCAGTTGATTGAAAATAATACTCAGCGCATTGACAAAGTGTTAAAAGCAACACGCGGCGCTGGCGAACTTATTTTTTGTTACAAAGGCGACAATGAAATTGCCGAAGCCGAATTTGTCGTCACTCAAATTCGCCATCTAGAACACCAAAATCCCGAATTAAATTGGGGTAGCTTTGCCATACTTTATCGCACCAACGCTCAATCTCGCGCTTTTGAAGAATGCTTGGTGCGCGGCGGTGTACCTTATACAATAGTCGGGGGTTTGAAGTTCTACGACCGGAAAGAAATTAAAGATGCGGTTGCATATTTGCGTCTAATTGTCAATCCTGCGGATACAGTTAGTTTGCAGCGAGTGATTAATACACCACGACGTGGGATAGGCAAAGCTACATTAGATGCGATCGCGGGCGTTTCCCAAGAGTTAGGCGTGTCGATGTGGGAAATCCTCAAGGATGAGACTTCAGTTAACACATTAGCTGGACGTGCTGCCAAAGCGATCGCACGTTTTGTCGAAATGATTTGCCACTGGCAGAACCAACTAGAAATCCTACCAGCATCGGAAATTGTTCAGGGAATAATGGAAGATTCTGGTTATATTCAGGATTTGAAAACCCAAGGCACCGATGAAGCGCAAAACCGACTAGAAAACGTCCAAGAACTTTTCAACGCGGTGCAACAATTTGAACAAGAAAATGAAGACACAAAATTAGAAAGTTTCCTCCAAAATGCTTCCTTATCTTCTGACTTAGATGATTTGAAAGAAGGAGAATCGCGCCTTTCCATGATGACATTGCACTCTGCCAAAGGTCTAGAATTCCCAGTAGTGTTTTTAGTAGGAATGGAACAGGGATTACTACCCCATACGCGCACCTTAAACGACCCAGCGCAACTAGAAGAAGAACGGCGTTTGTGTTATGTCGGCATCACCCGCGCTCAAGAAAGATTGTATCTCACCCATGCCAGCGAACGTCGCCTATGGGGTTCCCGCGAACCTGCTGTTAGTTCGCAATTTCTCAAAGAGTTACCCAAAGAATTACTAAGTGGAATAACGAAAGTTAATCGCACCACCGCCCCGGCAAAATCCCAAACGCCGACAACCAATGGTAATCATAATTGGAAAGTAGGCGATCGCGTTCTTCACTCAGCCTTTGGCGTTGGTAACATCACCCACATTTTCGGACAAGGAAACAAAATCTCTGTAGCAATTAAATTTCCAAGCGTCGGGCAAAAAATCATCGATCCCAAAATTGCCAAACTGCAAAGAGTCGAGTAGCTATAGCAATTCAAGGGTTGGGTGCGATACATCTGTAGGGACATGGCAATGCCATGTCCCTACCAAGGTGGCGGAAACAAAACAACCGCGATATATTCCACCCAACCGAGAAACGCTATAAATATACATCCGCCAACGCGGTTCATTCCTCCGCGCCTGGGCTGTTCCTATTTATACCTCTAGCCAAAAGCGCACTACCATAAGCAGCTTCAGCATGAATTGGTGTAACAATCGGCACCTGAAGATAGCGCGCACGAATTGCAGTCCAAACAGAATTTTTCGCACCACCCCCAGCGGTATAAACTCCACTCAACTGCGTGCTACCCAACTGTTGTAATAATTGATAACCTCGTGCTTCAATTCGGGCAATACTTTCCAACAAACCATGCAGAAATTCTACTGGATTATCTGGACGCGGTTCTAGTTTTGGTGGTAAATGGGGGTCATTAATAGGGAAGCGATCGCCCTCTTTTAATAACGGATAATAATCAAGTAAACTTTCTTTCTCTGCATCAATCTGACAGCTAAGACTTTCCAACTCCGCATCAGTAAAAAATTTTCGCAGTACCGCACCACCAGTATTAGACGCACCGCCAACTAACCACAAATTCCCTAGTCGATGACTGTAAATTCCATATCGCGCATCATCAACACGAGTGTTACTCAACAACTTCAGCACCAGAGTAGAACCTAGCGAGGTACTAGCTTCACCGGGAGACTTAGCACCACTGGCGAGAAACGCCGCAATACTATCAGTTGTGCCAGCACATACAACGCAATCTTTCGGAAATTCAAAGTTAGCAGAAATCTCAGATTTTATTTCAGCAACAGGTGTACCAGGGGCAAGAACTTTGGGAAGATCAACTGGTAATTGCAGATTTTCCAGCCATTCAGGATAGCACAAAATTTCGACATCGTAACCCAATTTCAAAGCATTGTGATAATCGCTTATTCCTATTTTTCCATGCAACAAAAACGCCAACCAATCCGCCTGATGCAGGAAATAATTTTTCTTATTTTCCCCTTTCTCAGGTGGGAGCGCCTTTAGATACCAGAGAAGTTTTGCCAGGCTGGAAGTAGCGCTTAATACTGTGTGATTAGGTGGGGCAATTTTCTGCAAATTATCCATCATTTCCACCCCCCGCGCATCGTTGTAGAGGATAGGTTCAACAACAGGATTGCCAGCGTGATCGCATAACATTACAGTAGAAGAAGTTCCGTTGAGCGCGATCGCTTTTATTTCCCTTCGTAGTTCTACAGGAATTTGCGAAATCAGGGAAAACAAAGCGTTCTCCCAACTTGCAGCTAAATCAGCCGCCGCTGCAAAAGGATATTGCGCCTCAGCATGGATATTACCATCCGCGTCAATTACTATAGCCCGTGCGCCAGAAGTGCCGAAGTCTAAGCCGAGGTAGAGATTCATAACCCGCTCTAATCCTGCTTGATATCCTGTACTATATACGCATTAAATATTGGTCGTGACTAACACCACTCGTCAAATCCCTCAAATAGATCCACCCCTTTCGCCTCGGCAAACATTGCCGACGATGTACGATCTACCAAGCGAAGATCCAGAGGAAGAGCGTTTGCCAGATCAGTATCACGGTTATCAGCCAGACATTTTAGATGATACCTTCAAGCCATCTAACTATGACTTTGACGAGATATTAACTGCTACAGATTTACACATTTACTACAATCTTAACCACACCAACTGGTACAAACGCCCAGATTGGTTTGCCGTTGTAGGAGTTTCCCGACTCTACGAAGGTTTTGACCTGCGAATGAGTTATGTATTATGGCAAGAACTGGTTAGCCCATTTGTAATAGTAGAGTTATTGTCCCCCAGTACAGAAGATGAAGATTTAGGTCGGACTGTGCAACAGCCAGGGAAACCGCCGACTAAATGGCAAGTTTACGAGCAAATTCTGCGCGTTCCTTATTACATTATTTTCAGTCGCTACACGAATGAGTTGCAACCGTTTCACTTGGTTGGCGGTCATTATGAACCTATGACACCACATGAAGAGGGACTGTATCCGGTTCCAGAACTGGGGCTAAGTTTTGGCTTGTGGCAAGGTACTTATAAAGGTGTTAACCGCATTTGGTTACGGTGGTTTACACAGTCGGGAGAGATGATTCCTACTCCCGAAGAGGAAAATGCAGCCGCTCAACAAGAAGCCGCCGCCGCTCAACAAGAAGCCGCCGCCGCTCAACAAGAAGCCACCGTCGCCCAAGAACGAGCTAGGTTAGCCGAGGAGCGTGCTGAACGACTGGCGGCGAAACTGCGCGAGTTAAATATTGACTTGGACGATCTTGGTTAATGTTGTGGAGCGCGATCGCATCTTCACGTTTGCGAGTACGACTGAGCGATCGCATCCGCCTTATCTACTCAACTCCTCAATCGGCTCTCAAACATTTAATGGAAGCGCGTAACCTCAAAGAATTCGATTTAGTAAGTATTTTTGGAGCTTTAGATTTTACTTCAGGAGTTATCAATGGCAAACTAAGTATTAGCCGAAGACAGGCTGAGATTCTAGGAGATTTCTTTCATGTTGCGCTTAAGCTGTTCATCGGTTAAAGAAGCGGAAATACTGTGCAAAGCGATCGCGTCTAGCAAGTTTTGGCTGATGTTGCGGGGGATGCGATCGCTTGTACTTCCCTCCGTAATTCTGGTAAATTTGCCCTAAGCTGGCAGCAAAATCTGACGGCGACGCTTCAAAGTGATATCGTATCTCAAATTGAATAGTACCATTTGCATTAATTAATACAGTCCGTGTGTCAGAGGTGTCGCCATCCATATTGAGGTAGAATTTCATATTATACAAATCGCTTTTTCGTTCTTTAGCATCTTTGGCGCTGCTTTCCGATAGATACCCTCAACTAAGCTGAACATGAATATCAGGGACTTCTTATTATCGGCTCCTAGCCAGAAAAGGCACAAACGCAATCTACTAGAGAATGTCGAATTGGGATTGTTGGTAGTTTTTGTAATTGTCTCATTCATAGCGTTAATTTTTGATGAAATTATCTGGGCTGCTATACCGCTGATTCCATTAATGGGACTGAATATATATAACCGTTATCGGTTAGATCGGCTGACTCGCCAAAGTCTCGCCAGAGTTTCAAAAATAAAAGACTTTATAGAGAAGCAGGTTGAGGAATTAAAAACCGCGATGCAAAATCTGAATCAAAATTCCCAAAATCCACAGCCAACTGAGGGTATAGAGCATTTAGTTTTGGCAATGCAGAATCTACAACCGCAGCTCGATTTTCTAGAGCAATCCATTGCACCGATGAAAGAGCAATTGGAAACTTTAACTCAGCAGTTTAACGAGCAGAATCAGGTACAACAGCAGGAAAGTTTGCGGGATGCGATAACTTCGTTAAGCAACGCTAACGTGCAACTATCCCAAAGAATCGCAAAGCTGCATCAGAAACTCAATCAACTACCGCCTTCCCCACAAACGCTAGTAATTAATTCGGATTCCAACTCTTTACCAGAAAACAGTCCAGTTACAGCTAGTGAAAATCTACCACCGGAGTTGATAGAAACGCAACTAATTAATTGGAAAAATATTCGCAATGGCGCATCTGATATAAATACAGAAACTCAAAATACCACCGAATTAAACCAAACAGAGATAGAACATCAATCGCCGGAGTTGATAGAAACGCGATTAATTAATCTGGAAAATAGCTCGGATGGTGCATCCGATATAAATCCGGAAACTGAAAATTTTCCTATAAATTCGGAAACTGAAAGTTCCCCCGAATTAAGTCAAGAAGGAATAGAATATCAATCGCCGGAATTGATAGAAACGCAAGTAATTAGTCGGGAAAATACCTCGAATGGTGCATCCGATATAAATCCGGAAACTGACAACCCTTCTTCAAAAAAAAATAGAGTTACAGCTATAGACGCTGAAGAACTTGTGAGGCGATATGAAGCTGGAGAAAGGGATTTTACCGGAGTTAACTTAGCGGACGCAAAGTTAAGCGATCTATGCTTAGAAGGAGTTAACTTGAAATATGCAAATCTGAGTAGAGTTAACCTCAGAGGAGCAAGACTGCATAGTGCTAAATTAGATGCAGCCGACTTAATTGCTGCGGATCTGCGTGGCGCAAACTTCTATCAAGCATCCCTTGAAGGTGCAAACTTAACTCAAGCCGATCTCCGCAAAGCAAATTTGTGTGATGCTTGTCTTCGGGGAGCTAACTTAGCCCAAGCTGATTTGTGTGGAGCAAACTTGTGTGATGCTTCCTTTAGTGGGGCGAACTTAAAAGGAGCAAAACTTCACCCGTCAGATATGTTGAGAACACAGCTTCAAGGGGCAACTATGCCTGATGGTACAACTCAAGAATGGGTAATGCCGATATCTTGAAATAGCTGGTGAAAAAGAGTGTTTAGGAAGAAGTTTGAGGCGAAGGAATCACTTCCAAATATTATCTATGCTGTTTGCAACTGAACATTCTGTAATTTGCAAATAGCTTTCAGAACTTGTACAAACTGAATTGCAAGCTCAAAATCAATCAGGTTCACTTCTGGTAATATCTCATAAGTGTAGTCCGCGCAGGCGCAATACAGTTTACTTATAACTAACAATACAAACCTGCGGAGGAAGAAAACCCAACCTATAACTGAAGCCGCAAAGCTTTATTGTAGTCCGCCCAGGCAAGCTTCGTTTGTTCGCCCCTGACTTTAGTCGTCGGGCTTAACGAAACTAAAAACACTTTTGGGCGAATCGGCGTTCAGAATGGTTTGGAGAAGTAACTGCGAAAACTATGTCACAGCCAACGATAGAATCAATCCTGCAAGAAAAACGCCTATTCAATCCGCCTGCTGAATTTTCACAAAAGGCACATATTAAAAGCCTGGAGGAATATCAGCAACTTTATAATCGCGCTAAAGCCGATCCCCAGAAGTTTTGGGCGGAATTAGCAGATCAAGAGTTGCACTGGTTCCAGAAGTGGGATACGGTGCTGGATTGGCAACCGCCTTTCGCCAAGTGGTTTGTTGGGGGAAAAACAAATATTTCCTACAACTGCTTGGATAGGCATTTAACTACTTGGCGCAAGAACAAAGCCGCTTTAATTTGGGAAGGGGAACCGGGAGACTCGCGCACTTTAACTTATGCCCAGTTGCATCGGGAAGTTTGTCAATTTGCCAATGCTTTGAAACAGTTAGGGGTGGAAAAAGGCGATCGCGTCGGGATTTATATGCCGATGATTCCGGAAGCCGCGATCGCTATGTTAGCTTGTGCCAGAATTGGTGCAGCCCACAGCGTCGTTTTTGGCGGTTTCAGTGCCGAAGCTTTGCGCGATCGCTTAATCGACGGACAAGCCAAGGTGGTGATTACTGCTGACGGCGGTTGGCGCAAAGATGCGATCGTTCCCCTCAAGGAGCAAGTCGATAAAGCTTTAGCCGATGGCGCTGTCCCCAGTGTGCAAAACGTCCTAGTTGTCAAACGCACCGGACAAGAAATTTATATGCAGACCGGGGGACGCGACCATTGGTGGCATGAGATGCAGCCAACTGTCTCAGCCGATTGCCCTGCCGAACCGATGGATAGCGAAGATATGCTGTTCATCCTCTATACCAGCGGCAGCACAGGCAAGCCAAAAGGCGTTGTGCATACCACTGCTGGTTATAACCTCTACACCCACATGACCACCAAGTGGATCTTCGACCTTCAAGATACCGATGTCTATTGGTGTACCGCTGACGTAGGCTGGATTACCGGACACAGCTACATTGTCTATGGCCCCTTGTCCAACGGTGCCACCACCGTAATGTACGAAGGTGCGCCGCGTGCCTCAAATCCCGGCTGTTTTTGGGATGTGATTGAAAAGCACGGTGTCAACGTTTTTTATACCGCACCGACTGCAATCCGCGCTTTCATCAAGATGGGCGAAGAGTTACCCAACGCCAGAAATCTCTCTTCTCTGCGATTGCTGGGAACTGTCGGAGAACCGATTAACCCGGAAGCGTGGATGTGGTATCACCGCGTTATTGGTGGCGAAAAGTGTCCGATTGTTGATACCTGGTGGCAAACTGAGACGGCTGGCATTATGATTACGCCGCTACCAGGGGCAATTTCCACTAAGCCTGGTTCTGCTACCCTTCCCTTCCCTGGAATCCTCGCTGATGTCGTGGATTTGGAAGGCAACACAGTCCCCAACAACGAAGGCGGCTATCTAGTAGTTAAGCATCCTTGGCCTGGGATGATGCGAACCGTCTACGGCGACCCCGATCGCTTTCGTCGCACCTACTGGGAACACATTCCCCCGAAAGATGGGCAGTATGTCTACTTTGCTGGAGATGGTGCCAGACGCGATGAGGATGGTTACTTCTGGGTAATGGGACGAGTAGACGATGTGCTGAATGTATCTGGACACCGCTTAGGTACAATGGAAGTGGAATCCGCTTTAGTTTCTCATCCTGCCGTTGCTGAAGCTGCGGTAGTGGGTAAGCCGGATGAACTCAAAGGGGAAGAGGTAGTAGCTTTTGTTACTTTAGAGGGTACGTATAGTGCCAGCGAGGAACTGAGTAAAGAACTCAAAAAACACGTTGTAGCTGAGATCGGCGCGATCGCGCGTCCTGGCGAAATTCGCTTCACCGACTCCTTACCCAAAACTCGTTCGGGTAAGATTATGCGGCGCTTGTTGCGAAATCTCGCTTCTGGTCAAGAAGTCTCTGGCGACACCTCTACGCTAGAGGATCGTGGCGTGTTGGATAAACTCCGAGAAGAAGCCTGATTGAACAATCAAGACGAGATAATCTCAACTTTGTAGCAACATCTAAGGGGTGGGCATCCCGCCCACTCCTTACTGGTAGGGCTTCTCCGAGAGATTTTGTCAATAGAATCCAGATATTCACACCCCTAAATGTAATTCTGTTTTTTTGGCTTCTAACCAATCATAGACTGGAGCAGAAAACTCTTGCCAGCTATGAGATTGGGATGCAACTTGAATGAGGCGATTTAAAGCAATTTCTTCATTAAATCCAAGCTGCTCAGTGAGTAGCTTAACTAAATTGTGATGATTGCCAGCATTAATAATATCAGATGCTATACTCCTAATTTCTTCATTTTCTGGATTAGCTTGCTCTGTCAATTCATTTATTAATTTGAAGATAAATTCCTCAGGCTTCATATTCTGATCAAGATTAAACTGTTTCATACTTTCTAATACTTGCTCTCTTATTCCCTCTATTGTTGAACCATGTCCAGTCACCACCCCTTCTATTTGTTTTTTCTTTTCTTCAGAGGTGACATACACATCCCCGTCTAGTACAAATAATGAATTACTAATTGATTGACTAGAAAGAGCAAGCCCGCCAGAAACAGTAAATACATTTATGGCTGCACCATACTTATTAATCCGTACGTCTTTAGAAATTCCAAGTGAGCTTGCAATATGTCTTACTATTGCTTCTGCAAGAGCATCTTCAACATACACTTCAAGCGATCTAACTGCCTTGCCAGTCATACGACGAGTAATATCTGGAGTTGTATTTGGCATACAAACTGTACGGGTTTTCGTTTGATGAATATGTCTCAATTGCACTTTATCTTTAAGTCCAAATAATTCAGTATTATGAGAAGTAAATATTATTTGATGATTCTTGTCTTTGGCTCGCTCAAAAAGTACATTAATTAATCTTTCGAGAGCATCAGGGTGCATGAGTAAGTCAATTTCGTCTATTAAAATTAAGCTATAGTTTTCTGGAGACCTAAAAACTGTATCGAGGATTGCGAACACTCTTTGTTCACCTGCTCCCATAGTGAGTGCGGAATATTGGGTTGCACCAGATTTAACACCTAGAATAGTTCGGTTACGATACTCATGTACGTGTAAACTATCGTAGTTTTTATTTAGAACATATCCAGCTTTATCTCGAATTAGTTTATCTACTGAAGTAGTTTGTGTTGTTGTAATATATTTAATTTTTAGACCTTTTTTTCGGTTTCAATTACCGGAACGCAGGTTTTTATACCTAGAAACTTAACGTATCTTTCAGGTCTTCTTTCATAGATCACCCATCTATCCTTTTTTTGGTATTGCATTAAAACTTTCTTGTGATTATTCTTGCCATCCCCGTAACTGTGAGTTATTGAAAAGTCTGAGCCAGACCAATCGAAGTGATTAGTTGGCGGAAAAAACATAGGAAACTTATAATTATCATGGTCTTTATTTATAGGTTTATATACGCAGGCTAGTGCATGAAGTATTGTTGATTTACCACTACCGTTTACTCCCATGAGAGATATCAAGGGAGAGCCTTCAAAGTCAATAGATACATTAGAAATATTCTTAATTTTTTTAATATCTATCTGATGAAGAATCTGACTATGTACTACTGGCATTACATTATCCTCTAAAAACAATTAGGCTACCCTGCAAGCCTAAGATAACGTGAGTTCGGGATAAAAAAGGGCGGAGCAGATACGCTGAAAGTGCTGAGTTCTCAAGTATCTACCCGCCCATGCTTAGTTTAGAAGCTTTGTTTTGTCACGTCGATGAT
>NZ_JACJPF010000056.1 GCF_014695915.1 Trichocoleus sp. FACHB-40 | reverse complement strand
GGTTCAACACGGGCATCAGTTGCTACGAGTCTAAACTCAGCATTGTTCGTGAGGCGGTGCGATCTTACTTAGCTGCTCCTTGGTTGTCCCTCTCACCAACTGCGTAACTCCTGTGACTGCTTACTATCAGCCTCAAACTTTAGTTCAGGGCAGGATTGCGTTGCTCATAGTGACTGGTGCAAAATGTGAGGATTAGGAACAAAGAAAAAAAATACTACCGGAGTTCCTAGTCAGCTTCATTTCGGGCAAGATGCTTCCTGTACGATGGCTGTCAAATTTCGATCGTCTGGAGAAATTCCCAAAGATTTTGGGTTGAAAATTGAATCAGACTCTACCCAAACCAGATACCAGGAGGTTTTTGGGGTTCCTTGCACATGAATCAGCTTTGATGTGCCAATTTTATCAAATTGTTCGCGCAAGTCTAGAAGCGGAATGGGCAAATGTGAGAAAAGTTTTTGGGAAAACTGAGTTTCTTCGCTAAACCCATAAACCGAAATGTGCAAAGTAGACGGTGGAATTTTCCCATCGACGGGTCGGGGTGCAAGTATGGAAAAATCTAAGCGATCCCTTCTGGAACAAGTTTTTACCAAAAAAACACAATTCTGTCCACACCATCGCCCCTTAGCGTTACCAAACGTCTCCCAACCATACATATTTCTCGACCAAGCAATGCCAAGATTTGATTGCACTGGCGGGTAAGCAACCTGTACTCCGATCCAGCGCGTTCCATCCCCAGCGACTGGAAAAAAAGATAAATTGTGTTTGCGAGGTAAATTCTGTCCCCCGTTCTCTAGCGCCAGTTCCAGCCGATCCGTTCCTTCCACTGTGATGCTGAAATCTTTAGCCTTACCAAGATTAACAGTCATTGGCTTCTGTCTGGGATTGACATCGTACACGGAGTATGATTTGTTCTCTGCCGTTGCGAAAGTTGCCAATGTCGTATTTGGCCCCAACCAGCGCATGATTTTTGTATTTGGTGCCGTCAAAGCTGCCTCAAACTGATATCCTCCGAAACTAAAGGTTAAATAACAAAAGAGAATTCCTAGAAGGGAAACACCAGATAGTAGCGCGAATGCGATCGCCGGAATAAATCGCGCCCCTAGCGATCGCATTTTAGACGGTAGTAATTGATACTGTGGATCCACCGAGTTTGACTTTGAACTATGGTCTGCATGAAACGGTAGACCAACTAAAGCCCCCCAAAAGATAGCATGAATATAGTAAGTAGGGCGGATGTAGTTAATTTCTTGCACCAGGGTTGGTACAAAAAAGGAACTCACGGCTAAAAGAAAAAGTAACCTACCACCGGGTAAAAATCGAGAGTTTTGAAATGCAGTAAACGCGATTAGTCCTAAGAGAGAAAAAATAATTACAGTGTGCAGTAACCCAAATTCCACTAATATTTGAAAAAATAAGTTATGAACAGTATCAAATACAACATCTGGTCGATTATTTCTCCAACCGTACTCGGAAATTATTTGTAGCCAACTTGCATATCCATGCCCAAAGAGTGGTGCTTCTTTAAAGATATTCCACGCTGCTTTCCAAATTTCCAGCCGTGTCGTCTCAGGAGATATAGCTTCGGTATCCCATTCATACCCTACCAATTTAGCAATTTGCTGCAAAAGCTTTTGATTACTAAATATTACGAGGAGAATACTAGCAATAAAAAGCGGTAAGCTTGCACGTTTTACTTGATTAACTATGCTATTTTTTTTCAATCCAAAGCTAATGTAATAGAAGCCACACACGGTAATGTAAATAAAACAAAGTAGAAGTGCCCCAGCTTGTTGTGTGGCAAAAACACCTAGAATTAATATAAAAGATATCCCCGCCCAAAGAATCCGACTTGTTCTAGTCGATGCTGTGACTGTTGCCCATAAAACAATAGCGATTCCCGGCGCAAAATAAGGCCAAACCCAGCCAGGATTTCCAAATATTTGCGTTAGCCTATGAGAACCCCAAGCATTATAAAGAAGGCTTTTTGGTAAAACTTGCTCAATTCCCACTAAAAGGCAGAAAAAGCCCGTAAGCGTGACAAGAAGTGGTCCAAAAACAACTAAACCTAATAATAACTTCCAACCATGTAAAACACTGCGGACAATTAAACAGGCAAGGGTTCCCATCATCACCGCAGTTAGGAGCATAAAAAATGTTCTAACCCCATAATTTTGATAGGTAGTTGCCTGAAAAAAACATTCAATGCGAGTATTTATATTAGGAATAATCAGGCATGGTGTCCAAAGCTGACCGGGAGTTTTAAATAAGGATATAAAAGCGCGTGTTCCCGTTAGGCACAACACAGTTAACCATAGAAAGCTGAATACACCAACCTCACTTGGTCGGAAAGACCAACCTGACACCTGAAGATTTCTTCCCCAACTGAAGGTAAAACAGAGAATCCCACCCAGAAGCGCAATCCCCGCAAGTTCTGGTATAGCAGGAAGAGTACCATCTGGATTGACTGGAACCAAAAGATGAAAAATAATAATAATTCCCAAGCAAAAGCTAATAACCAACCTTTGCCACAGCTCTTTGTGTCTAATCACTTCTCCTCTCCTGCACTTTTTTTGTATTTAACAGCGTTAGAGCTTCAGCGCTTTGCCTTCTGGCAGGGCTGAAATAATTTTGAATGGCTTGTGTTTACGCAAAATTGTTATAAAATCATAAATTTAGCAGATGACCAGATGAATTGGAGGCGGAATTTACGGGAACGGGAACTTTGATGTTGGACTACCGACTAAAAAAAAAAGCGCTTCTGTAAGTCGGCTGTAGATGAGGGAGTAAGGGTTGTTAAAGTCCATTAAGACGGCTGTACGCAGAGTGGGAAATATAGTTTATTGGCTACCAGTGAATGAACAGTGGCGGACAAAGCTTGATTTACTCAAAGCATTGGTGCAACGCGACTTGGAGGCGCGATACAAGGGATCAATATTGGGCAACCTGTGGCCTCTCTTGAATCAGCTGTCGCAGTTGCTCATTTACACCTATGTGTTTTCCATTGTCTTACAGGTGAAGCTGAGTTTGAAGGGGCTGCCAGCAAATAACTTGATTTATGGGATGTGGTTGTTTGCTGGATTGCTTCCCTGGATTGCCTTTACCAGTGGATTTACACAGGCAGCTTATTCAGTTGTGACGCAGCCTAATTTGGTGAAAAAGGTAGTATTTCCCCTAGCTTTATTACCTCTAGTGCCAGTGCTATCGACGTTCATTGAGAGTACCTTCGGCTTAATGGCGTTGATTGTTTTGGTGGCGGTATCATCCAATACGATACACCCTACATTATGGTTGCTGCCGCTGGTTTGGTTGCCCCAGCTATTGTTGACAGCGGGACTGGGTTATTTGGCCGCAGGGTTGACTATATTTTTGCGAGATGTGCCGCAGACACTGGCAGTTATAGTAAACCTTTGGTTTTATTTAACACCGCTTGTCTATCCAGCATCGGTGATTCCCCAAGAGTGGCGAGGTTGGGTATTTTGGTTGAATCCCCTGGCAGCGATCGCAGAAGTTTACAGAGATTTAATTTTAGTCGGAGAGGTAAAGCACTGGGGAGAGTGGGGAGTCGTTACAGCAGTCTCAGTTTTGACGTTTCTTTTCGGGTTATGGGTGTATCGGCGGTTACGGCCTGCCTTTGCTGATGTACTCTAGTATTGCGACAACAGCAACGGTGTGATGAGTGAAATTGCTATTTCTTTGCATAATGTCTCGAAGTGTTACAAGCGCTACGAGCGACCAGTAGATCGTCTAAAAGAAATTTTGTTGCCTGGGAAGAGTTACGCCCAAGAGTTTTGGGCGTTGCGAGATATCAGCCTGGAGATAAACAGCGGTGAAACTCTGGGAATTATCGGGCAGAATGGTTCTGGAAAAAGTACGCTACTGCAAATTATTGCTGGAACCTTGACGCCAACAACGGGTCAGGTCTGTGTAAGTGGTCGAGTTTCGGCATTACTAGAACTCGGTAGTGGGTTTAATCCAGAGTTCACTGGGCGGCAAAACGTATTTTTTAACGGGCAAATATTAGGATTGAGTCAGAAAGAAATTGTCGATAAATTTGATGATATTACCGCTTTTGCTGAGATTGGAGACTTTATCGATCAGCCCGTAAAAACTTATTCTAGTGGCATGGCAGTACGCTTAGCATTTGCCATTGTTGCCAACACTGAACCAAAAATTTTAATTGTAGATGAAGCGCTGGCTGTAGGCGATGCCAAGTTTCAAGCTCGGTGTATGAAGCGGATTAGGCAGTTGAAGGAGCAAGGAGTAACAATCCTTTTTGTTTCCCATGATTGTTCAAGTGTTAAAATGCTATGTCAGCGTACCGCTCTGATGAATCATGGCAGAATTTTAGAGGTAGGAAATCCCAAGGAAATAGTAAATCGATATATTGCTCTTTTGAGTTCGCAACCTACTGGGGTTGATGCTCAGGAGGTAAATGTTGAAGCCACCAGCACTACTAATTTCGTTGGCGAAGAGCAAAATAGCGCCCTACATCGGCACGGAAATAAACTTGCTGTTATTAAGGATGTAAAGATTACTAATGCTGATAACAGGTATATAAAAACTAAGTTAGAAACTGGCAGTGTTTTTAATATTGTAGTTTTGCTAGAAATACAAGCAGAACTATCCGACCTAGTAGTGGGGATTTCGTTAAGAAACTTGTTAGGAGTAGTGGTTTATGGAACTAACACTAAGTTGAAAAATGTTGTATTTCCTAAACTAGACTTAAATCAAGAGCTGACGGTGATTTTTCAAATGCCTTGCCATTTAAATAGAGGAACCTACACAGTAACGGTGGGCATTCATTCTGAAGAAGGCTTAAGTTATGATTGGATTGATGAGTTAGTAGTGTTTGAAGTAAATAATTCCAGTATGTGCGATGGACTCATAGATATGGATGCGGATGTAAAATTTAAGATTCAAGAAACGATTAATATTTGAAGTTAAAAACCATTAAATAATATTAAAAATAAAGGGAGGGAAATAGATGATAGAAGCCAGTGAAAATTTTGAGATAGATATAGATGAACTAATGCAAAGAATTCGGGAAGAGGTAAACCAGCGAAAGAATATTTCTAATTCAGAGAAAACGGCATCAATTCGTCTGGATACAGCAAAAGGAGGAATAGATACTAGCAATATAGAGGCTTTACTTAATAATGCTGAATTTAAGTCTCAAGTTCGTAATCATTGGCCTGAGAAGTTAGATCGGTTTCCATTTAATCTATTTAAGAAAATTACTCTTAAAATATATAATTTTTTGCTTAAAGAGCAACGTGCTGTTAATTTTTCTTTAATTCAAGCATTAAGAGAATCTCTAGCATTAAATCGGCATCTAAGCGAACAGGTAAATTTAATACAGACACAGCTCAACACAATAAGCGATCGTGTAAGTTCCACGGAGCAAGGAGTGCATCAGTTGAGCGATCGCGTAAGTTCTACCGAGCAAGGAGTGCATCAGTTGAGCGATCGCGTAAGTTCTACCGAGCAAGGAGTGCATCAGTTGAGCGATCGTCTCAGCGCCACGGAGAAGGCCATTAGCGATCGCGTAAGTTCTACCGAGCAAGGAGTGCATCAGTTGAGCGATCGTCTCAGCGCCACGGAGCAAGGAGTGCATCAGGTAAGCGATCGCCTCCACACCAACGAACAACAACTAATTGCCGTAGACGAGCGTTACCTCAAAAACGACCATTATCTGAAAAATGATCTAACCCAACAAAAGCGCCTCATCACCTTGTTTTTAGAAGAAGCAAGACAACGTTTACCAGAACCATTTAATCAAGACCAACTGCAAAGTTTCATTCTTGAAGAGCGGCATTTATTAGATGCCTTCTACGTCGCATTTGAAGATAATTTTCGCGGCAGTCGTGAGGATATTAATAACAGATTAAAAGTTTACCTTCCCTTAATTGAAGAAGCAAAGATTGGTACTGGAAGCTCACCCATATTAGATGTAGGTTGCGGACGCGGCGAATGGCTAGAATTGCTACGCGAATCCGGATATATAGCAAAAGGCATAGATATCAATAGAGTAATGATAGAGGAATGTCAATCCAGAGGACTTGACGTAACCCAATCAGATGTCATTGCTTACTTGCGCTCTTTACCAGATGCGAGCTTAGGTGCAGTAGTGGGATTTCATATTATTGAGCATTTGCCCTTTGAAGTGCTGATAAAATTATTTGATGAAACAATAAGAGTGCTTCAACCAGGAGGAATAACAATTTTTGAAACCCCCAATCCTGATAACGTATTGGTAGGTAGCAATACATTTTATACAGATCCTACCCATCGGAATCCTTTGCCAAGTAACATGGTTCAATTTTTAGCAGAATGGCGGGGTTTATATAACGTCAAAATCATAAACCTTCACCCTTATACAGAAGAAATAAAACTTAAAGGTTCTGCTATAGCTGAGCGCTTTAACGAATATTTTTATGGAGCGCAGGACTATGCTGTGACTGGTTATAAGCATGGATAATTATAAAATTGCAGTTGTAGTACCGCGAATGATTAGCGGCGAAGTTGGAGGGGCTGAACGCTTTTTTAAAGGGCTTGTAACTTCCCTTCAGACTTCTAATACCCAAGCAGAACTGGTAGAAGTTGTAAATGATGAGACAAGTTTTGAAACCATACAAGAGTCATACCTGCGCTGCTACGACTTAGACTTGTCTCACTATGATGGCATTATTTCTACCAAATCGCCTACCTATTTAGTACGTCATCCTAATCATATTTGTTATTTAGTTCATACAATCCGAGTTTTCTATGATATGTTTGATCAAGAATTTCCTGATGCTAACAAAACTTTAAAGAAACAAAGAGAACTAATTCAAAAGTTAGACACGGGAGCGTTAAAACCGCCTAGAACTAAAAAAGTATTTTCTATTGGCAATGAAGTAAGTAAAAGACTTCTTAGATGGAACGGTGTCGAAAGTGAGGTATTGCACCCCGCTCTACTTTTGCCTAATTTTAGTTTTGGCAATTACGAATATCTCTTTATGCCGGGAAGATTGCATCGTTGGAAACGTGTAAACCTAGTAATTGAAGCGATGCGTCACGTTAAACACTCTATTCATCTCAAAATTGCGGGGACGGGCGAAGCCGAAAAAGAATTACGCGAACTTGCTGGCAATGATGAACGTATAGAATTTTTAGGTAAAGTTTCAGATGAGGAATTACTCAAACTGTATGCGAATGCTTTAGCCGTGCCATTTGTTCCAATTCGAGAAGATTATGGTTACATTACTTTAGAAGCTTTTGGTCATGCAAAACCAGTGATCACCTGTAATGATTCCGGAGAACCATTACACTTTGTGAAAAAAGGTGTTAACGGTTTCGTTGTACCGCCGAAACCTAAAGAAATTGCTAAAGCTATCAATAACCTTGTGGAAAATCCAGATCAAGCGATAAACATGGGCAAAAGGGGCAAGCTTGAAATCAATCATATTAACTGGTCAAATATATCTCAAAAGCTTTTGAGCGTTTTGCAAGGGAGAATGACAACCAAGTGAGTCAGTATAAAACCTTCCAAGTTACTGTTCTGGATATGCAGCCTATCGATCCTCCAATTGGAGGCGGAAGAATTAGGCTGCTGGGGCTGTATCATGGATTAAGTAATCATCTCCCAACTACCTATATAGGCTCCTATGACTGGCAAGGCGAAAAGTATCGCAAGCATCGCTTAAGCGATACTTTGGAAGAGATAGATATTCCTCTAAGTAACAAGCACTTTTCGGTTTGTGCTGAATGGCAGCAGCGTGTAGGCGGAAAAACTATTATAGATTCTTGCTTTAACTTACTTGCTCACTATTCACCTGAATTTGTTGAGGAAGCTAGAAATAGAGTAGCCTTATCGGACATTGTAATTTTTTCTCATCCTTGGGTATATCCACTAGTCAAAGATTTATTGCGATCGCGTCCCCAGCTCGTTGTTTATGATTCCCAAAACGTAGAAGGCTTACTTAGAACAAGCTTATTAGACGACGGTAAATTTGGCACAGATATTGCTAAAAATGTAGCCAGCATAGAGTATGAGCTTTGCCACATATCTGATTTAATCCTTGCTTGTTCATCTGAAGATAGAAAATTATTTAATAAATTATATAATATTCCCTTTAGCAAAATTGCCATTACTCCTAATGGAGTATTCACTAATCGCATTCAAAAGACCAATGATAATTTACGACAAGCCGCTAGAAAAAAACTGGATATAGAAAATAATCCTCTCGTCATTTTTATGGCAAGTTCCTATCCACCCAACATTGAAGCAGCAAAATTTATAATTGAAAATTTAGCTCCTGCACTTCCTGATGTAAAGTTTGCCATTTGTGGTGGTGTTGGCGATACGCTAAATCAGTCTCTACTGGCTAACCAGAAAACATCTAATATTTTATTAACAGGATTTTTGCCAGAAGATAAAAAGCTTACCTACTTAGGTGCCGCCGATCTAGCCATCAACCCCATGTTTTCGGGATCAGGCACAAACATCAAAATGTTTGATTACATGGCGGCTGGGTTACCTGTAGTATCGACTCCTACCGGAGCTAGAGGAATATTACAAGGCTCAGAAACAGCCATTCATATCTGCAACCAAGAAGAGTTTATTGGCGGTATCCAAGACGTACTTAAAGATAAAGAATATGCAAAGAGTCTTGCTAAATCAGCAAGAGATTTAGTAGAGAAAAAATACTCTTGGCAGAAAATTTCTAAAGATTTGGGATTTTTGCTTCATAGAGCGAGAGCAAAGCTAGATAAAAAGCGTCCATTATTCAGTGTAATTATCCCTACTTACGAAAGGCATAAGCATTTAGAAGAGTTGCTTTCCTGTTTGGAAAATCAACATTGTCAAGATTTTGAAATTATCATAGTAGATCAAAGTAAGAAATCGTGGGAGCAAGGGCAAAAATATTCCAATCTGGATATTCTTTATATTCATACAGATATTAAAGGAGCTGTTATTGCTCGAAATACAGCTGCATTTTATGCTAAAGGAGAAATATTAGCCTTTACAGATGATGACTGCCAACCAAACTCTGATTGGCTAGAAAATAGTATAAGATACTTTAATGACTTGCAAATAATCGGCATCGAAGGGTTGATTAGTTCAGACAAGCTTGAAGATAAAAATTTTCGTCATGTAACAAATCTTAACTTTGAAGGACTCGGTTTTATGACAGCCAACTTGTTTCTCAGACGGGAAGTATTTATGGCTATTGACGGTTTTGATGAGTCTTTCGATCATCCTCATTTTCGTGAAGATACTGACCTTGGTTGGAGAGCTTGCGAATACGGTAAAATTCCTTTTGCCCATGACGTGCAGGTTTTTCATCCCCCTCATCTGCGGACTGAAACGCGAGAAAGCTTTGCAGAACGAGGTAAATTTTTTGAAAAAGATGCTCTCCTTCTCAAAAAACATCCCAGCCGTTATCGAACTCTCTTTTTAAGGGAGTCTCATTACTCAAGAACTCCCGAATTCCAAGAAAATTTTATCAGAGGAACCAAGAAGTACAATGTAATTCTTGATAATTTCTACTTGTCTTTATTAGGAGACGGAAAACGTTAAATGGTTAACTTAAAAAACATTAAGTATGCTTTAAAGCTACTTTGGAAAAACCCTGAAATCAAAGATGAGATAGATGACGTTGCCTTTGCACAGCAACTTCTTGGTCAGGCTAAATTTAGCAATTTATTTTCAGTAAATGCCCCAATTGAAATTCTCACACATCTCAAAGATGCTCAAAACTTATTAAATAAAGTAGAAAAATTAGTTGCTAGTAACGATCATGGAGGCTATTTCAAGGCATCAACCCCTAGATACCTTCATTATTGGGCTGCTGCTATGGCACTACCAACTAAGTCAAAAGTTCTAGATGTAGGTTCTGCACCTGGTCATGTAGGTATTGGCTTGAATTTGCTAGGTATGGAAGTCGTTGGCGTTAACTTAAATGAAGAGTGGCGCAGCACTTATCCCTCTTTAGAGTGGGTACAAAAGTTAGGCGTGATAGAGCATGATTTTGAACAAGCTCCACTTCCATATGCTGACAATACTTTTGATGCAGTTTACTTCGCGGAAGTTTTAGAACATATCGCCATCAAGAATCCGCTAGAAGTATTGTCAGACTTGAGAAGAGTGTTAAAACCGGATGGAATGCTGGTGCTGTCCACGCCAAATTTATGCAATATTTCTAATATATATGCTTTACTTAATGAAGTAAATATTTTTTGGTCGCCTGAGATATTCTATGGTAGCCTGGACAGGCACAACCGCGAATATACACCAAAAGAAGTGTACGATGTTGTCGAAAAAGCAGGTTTCACAAATATCCAAATGTACGGAATAAATAGCTACTGTAACTGGCGTTCCGGGACAGGAGACTATGCTTACAAAGTAGTTGCTGCACTTGGAGATAATCATCCATTATTACGAAATACTATTGTAATTGTTGCCAAAAAGTAAGTTTTCCCTAAAATATTATTTTATGAAAAAAATTTTAAAAACCAAAATATTTGAGGAAAGCAGTAAAAAATATTCAGTATTAATTCATTTGTTTTCAGTATTTATAATATTCTCTATTTTCTATACTCTGTTTTTCTCTCCTGTATTTTTCTCAAAAGGATTACTAGCACCTGCGGATGGAATTGTTCAGAGCGTACCAGCTTTTTACACCCCGCGAACCTTGTGGACGAATCTGTTGTTATCAGGTTTTCCCGCTCTAGCAGATCCTACAGTGCAATCTTGTTATCCGTTATCTTTAATTTTGTCTGTTATCCCCGGTTCATGGAATAGTTTTGTTATCTCAGCTTATGTGCTGTCAAGTTGTTTTTCCTATGGCTATGTCTACACAATTACGCGATCGCGTCTAGCAGCTTTCGTAAGTGGCATCATCTACGGCATGAGTGGCTTTATGATGGCGCATTTGGGCCATACTACGATGATCCATACAGCAGTATGGATGCCGTTGATAATTTGGGCATTGGAAAAGTTACGTCATAACTTTGATGTCCGCTGGTTTGCCATTGGGGTTGGTGCAGTTGCTTTTAGTATTTTTGCCGGACACCCGCAAATCTTTGTATATTCCACCGGGCTAAGTGCGGTCTATGCTTTAATTATGGGTTGGTCAGCTCCTATTGGGAGATGGAAATATTACAAAATCTTTTTAGGTTTTTTAGTCTTAGGCTTGGCATTAGCAGCTATTCAACTGATTCCCACTATTGAGCTATCTAAGCTTAGCGCTAGGTCAGAGATGACTTTTGAAGAGTTTATAACCTATTCTTTACCTTTAAATCAAATTATTCAACTTATATTTCCTTACTTGTTTGGTCATTATTATCCTAATTGGTTGTACAAACTTCCTTATTACTTTGGAGAGTGGAATTTAACCGAAATAACTGGATATATTGGGTTACTTCCAGTTATATTAGCAATTATCGGATTTTTATCTTATCGTCATAAAGGGATAGCACAATTTTGGTTTTTTGCTGGCTTGTTGGCGCTGCTTCTTACCTTTGGCGGTGCCACGCCACTGGCTAATTTAATGTATTATATTCCTGCTTACAACAAATTTCGCGTACCAGCACGTCATTTTATTGAGGTTTCTTTAGCTGTCAGCGTATTAGCAGGATTGGGCATTGCCGCTATACAACAGCAAATAGCTTTAAAGCGATTAATCTTGAAATTAGTGTCAGCAAGCGCAGGGTTGATGATACTTAGCTCGATTAGTATTTTTGTCTTTTTTAATCAGATTAAAGCCAAAGTAATTAATGCTGGGGGTGGGGAAATAAATTTACTTCCCTGGTTTAATCCCTCTATTGGTATACCTTTATTAGTTTTTGCGATCGCATCCATGCTCCTTATCTACTGGAGTCGATTGACAACATCTAAGCCTCGAATAATATTGCTGCTATTAATTCTAGTGATTGACCTGGGAAGCTTCGGTTGGTTTTATGAATGGCAATATGCAGCACCAAGCCAAGATTTGCTAACACCAACTGCTGACACCCAAAAGTATAAAGAAATTCTCAATGCCAACCAACAGCGGATGCTACCTATTCGGGGTGGAGTAGCTAGTTTGGATGAAATACCGCCCAATATGTCCAGATTGTGGGGCGTTCCTAGTGCTAGCGGTTATGGTCCCCTGATTTTGTCTAGAGTTAGCGTGTTATTCCCAATGGGACCAGCAGGGGATATCTGGGGAGCGGAAGATCCAGCAAAATTATTGTCTACACCAAGCGATCGCACTTTAGATATCATGTCTATTCGCTATCTCTTTACACCAGCAAAACCGTCAACTATAACTGAGAATCAAGGAGTATCTTGGAATAAGGAAGATTTGCCTATATCCTTGGGTTCTGGTTGTGCAACTAAGTATCCCAATTCCGTAAAATTCAACGTTCCCCCTCAACAGGCTACAACTGCTATAGGAATTGTGAGTTCATTGGCGTGTTCTTACGATCTATCTAATAATGCAGAAGTTCTGCGTGTCCGTCTCACAGACAACAAAGGAAGCGTTACCACTCAGAATCTTCTTGCAGGACGCGACACCTCAGAATGGGCTTATGACTGTAGCGATGTACTTCCTTTCATGAAGCACAATCGAGCGCCAATTTTTCAAAGTTTTCCGAGAGATGCTTCTCCAAAATGTGACGGGCATAGATATTTAAGCATTTTATCTTTAGATAAACTGAGTAATGTTAAAAATGTAGAGCTTGAGTGGTTAGGAACATCAGGCGCAATTAATATTCAAAAGATTAGCCTTATAAATGATAAAAATAAATACTACCCAGCTAAAGTTTCTGATGTAATATCTGAACACTGGGTTCATATTGAAGATATTAATCAAACTAGCGTATACGAGAATCTTAAAGCAATGCCACGGGCATGGCTTGTCCCAGAGGTTGTGCGTGGAAACCGGGAAGAGGTGCTTCATGCGATTAAAAATTCCCAACTACCTGATGGACGCTCCTATAACCCATCACAAGTAGCTCTTGTAGAAGAAAAATTGGATTTCAAAGCAGATAACGTAGATAGTTCGGCTACCGCAAAAATTGTAAATTTGTCTGACACTCAAGTAGTAGTTCAAACAAGCTCCTTATCGCCTTCTTTTCTAGTTCTCAGCGATATTTATTACCCCGGCTGGAAAGTCTCAATAGATCGAAAGCCAAGTCATATATACAAAACCAACTTTGTTCTGCGAGGGGTACAAGTCCCGGTAGGTACTCATACCCTAAAGTTTGAATTTAAGCCAATGAGCTTTCATATTGGTGCAGGAATTAGTACAGCATCTTTAGTTTTACTCGGCTACCTCTACTTTAAGTTTCAGCCAAAACAAAAGCTTTTATTGAATGAATAGAGATATGGAATTAGAATATACAGCTTGTCCGTTGTGTGGAAGCGATCGCAAGCGCAAAGCCTACCCTAACTTTCATACCTATCAAGTGGTGCGCTGCGCTTCATGTAACTTTTATTACTTATATCCGCGCCCAACTGAAGCAGCAATGCTCGATCTATATAGCAAAAATGATTATTTTGAAGGGGAAGAAGCTGGTTATCAAAGCTACGCTGAACAAGAACCAGCCTTACGCGCCACCTTTCGCCGCTTGATGATAAATATGAAGAAGCACGAGATAACAGGCGGTTCGTTGCTAGAAGTAGGCTGCGGTTATGGCTATTTACTAGACGAAGCGAAACATTTCTTTAACTTCAGGGTTGGAACTGACTTTTCTCCCCAAGCAGTTGAAAAAGCCAAAACTAGAGCAGAATTGGTTTATCAAGGAGGAGTTGATCGAGTTCCCCCAGACAGAAATTTTGATTGTATTATCGCTACCCAAGTCATAGAACACGTTTATCAACCGCAGCTATTTCTGGAAGAACTTGCTACACATTTAAAGCCGGGTGGGAAAATGGTTATAGCTACTCCAAATATGGGTAGTTTCTGGCGATATATTATGCGCGATCGCTGGCCCTCATTTAAAATACCAGAGCATATACTTTACTTTGATAAAAAATCTTTGTCCGTTTTAATGAAGCGGATAGGATTAAAAAACATTAAAACTTTACCTTACCCTCATGCTTTCCCCTTACCCCTAATTGCATCTAAGCTAAATGTTACACTACCATCATCCCTAAATAAATATAATTTGTGGATGCCCGCAACCACTTTAGCTCTCTATGGAACTTATCCCGGTAATTTAGGCTCATGAATAGGAATCCTACATACTCTATTGTGATTCCTCTATATCGTGAAGGTTCGCATCTCAGTTTAGTTTTAGGGGTAATCTCCCAAGAACTAGAACCTTTGCACGGTTTATATGAGTTAATTTTAGTAGATGATGGTTCGCCAGATAATACTTGGGAAGTAATCCGAGAATTATCTTCAGATTACCCCATGTTAACCGCATTGCGTTTGAGCCGAAATTTCGGGAAAGAGTATGCTCTCTGTGCTGGCTTAGAAGCCGCCAACGGTGAAGCCATAATTGTGATGGATGGAGACTTGCAACACCCACCAAGTTTGATTCCCAAGATGGCGCGGATATGGAATGAAACTAATGTAGAAATAGTAGAAGCAGTAAAAATTGTTCGTGGAAAAGAATCTCTACTTGGAAAAATAGGTTCTCATCTTTTTTATACTCTATTAAAAAACTTATCTGGTTACAACCTCAGCGGTGCATCCGACTATAAACTTCTCGATCGCAAAGTCGTAAATTCCTGGCTGCAAATGGGAGAACGCAATCTTTTCTTTCGCGGGATGACAGCTTGGCTAGGGTTTCGACGAGTGCAAATTCCCTTTGAAGTTCCCGAACGTGTAGGCGGTAAATCGGGGTGGTCTATCTTCAAATTAGTTAAACTAGCAATTACTGGAGTAACAGCTTTTTCCTCTCTCCCATTACACTTTGTCACATTTTCCGGAGTTGTATTTTTGTTTTTTGCAATAGTTATTGGAATACAGACCATTTTTCTAAAGTTTACTGGTCAAGCTGTAAGCGGTTTTGCAACCGTAATTATTTTATTATTAATTATTGGTAGCTTGCTGATGATAAGCCTGGGTATTATTGGTGAATATATAGCCAAAATATATGAAGAAGTTAAGCGGCGCCCCCGTTACCTTATAGCTGAGAAAATTGAGAGAAGCTAGACACATGCAAAAATTACCAAAAAAATTTATCAAATATGCTCTTGTCGGGCTTATTGGTACTTTTACACACCTTAGTATCCTCGGTTTTTTAGTTGAAGTTTTGCATTTTTCCCCTATAGTCGGTACTACTATTGGATTTATAGTTACAGTTATAATTTCTTACTATCTTAACTACAGGTGGACATTTAGCTCTAGTAGTAAACATATAATTGCCCTTCCTCGTTACACAGCTGTTTCCTTGATTGGCTTATGCTTAAATACAGGTATTATGTTCCTTACCGTTAACGTTTTTCATCTGTGGTATGTAATTGGTCAAACAATTGCAGTCATTATGATTCCGCTGAGTAACTTTTTTCTCAACTCCCACTGGTCATTCAAAACATGGCGATAAAAAAAGCATTAATTACAGGTTTAACGGGACAAGATGGTTCCTACTTAGCCGAACTTCTCCTAGAAAAAGGTTATGAGGTATTTGGTTTAGTTCGTCGCTCCAGTTCTGGCAACCTTGACCGCATCAGTCACCTCTCTGGCGAAGTCCAAATCCTCTCTGGCGACCTTTTGGATCAATCTTCCTTAATGGATGTTATTAGTGAATCTCAACCAGATGAAATCTATAACCTCGCCTCCCAAAGCTACGTTCCCCTATCTTGGACACAGCCAGCCCTCACAGCTGAATATACGGCTCTTGGCGTTTCTCGACTTTTAGAATCTATCCGTCGCTGCAAAAAAAATGCCAAATTTTATCAAGCTTCCAGCAGTGAAGTTTTTGGTCAACCAGACGAATCCCCCCAAACCGAACGCACCGCTTTTCGCCCCCGCAACCCTTACGGTGTCGCCAAAGCTTACGCCCATTGGATGACTATTAACTATAGGCAACAGTATAATCTCTACACCTGCTGCGGCATCACCTACACCCACGAATCTCCCCGGCGCGGGACAGAATTCGTGTTTCGCAAAATCACCAGCACAGCTGCGATGATTAAACTTGGTTTGGCAAAAGAACTGAAACTAGGCAACTTAGAAGCTCGTCGAGACTGGTGCTATGCCAAAGATGCGGTATATGCTATGTGGTTGATGTTACAGCAAGAGAAACCTGATGATTACATTATTGCTAGTGGTGAAACCCATTCTGTTAAAGATTTAGTGGAATGTGCTTTTAATTGTGTCGGATTGAATTGGCAAGATTATGTATCTGTAGATCCCGCCTTTTATAGACCTGATGAGTCAGTGCAGTTAGTTGGTTCCATTGAAAAAATTAAAACTCAGCTAGATTGGAAACCTCAGTATTCCTTAGAGCAATTGGTTGAATTAATGGTTGAGCATGACCTGAAAAAACTCACCAATACTGGATGCTAAAAGTTGTAATTGACGCTACTCCTGTACAGCCTAAACCAAGCGGAGTTGGTCTTTATGTCGCGAATCTAATTCGTTACCTTTATCTGCTACAAAATCAGGGTAACATTCACTTTCAACTAGGGATTGTTTACCAGCCGGGCATGAAAAATTGGCTGCGTGGCAACTTATCCTGTCCTAAACTGCTGACCCAGTATTCCAACCTTTACGTAATGCCTTTGCCTGTAAGAATTTCTAACCCTTTATTTTTAGCATCTCCAAAAATATTTCAATCTTATTTTGAACCTTCTCTCAATTATCCAAATATAATTCATGGAACAAATTATTTTGTATATCCATGTAAAAGAAGTAAAAAAGTAATGACTCTTTACGATCTGACGTTTATTAAGTATCCACAATATATAAACTCAGTTGTAAAAGAATATGGCAACCGTGTCCGACAATGTTTAAAGTGGACTGATTTAGTTATAACTATCTCAGAAAGTTCTAAGAGAGATATAGTTGAATATTTGGAAGTAGACCCAAATCGCGTATATGTCACTCCTTTGGCTAGTCGTTACTATCCAAAATATTTGTCGGATTTGTTACGTGAAAACATTATCGCTAAAGGGGAGGAAGTAGCTTCCCAAGTGCGTTCCCAGCGTGATGTTAACGAGAATAATTATGATTTTTCCAAGCCTTATCTATTATTTGTAAGTACGATTGAGCCCAGGAAAAATATTACTAATTTAATTGCAGCTTTTAATTATTTAAAGCAAAAGTATAAAATAGAGCATCAATTGGTTTTAGTGGGTCAAAAGGGATGGCATTACGAGCCAATATTTGCCAAGATTGAAAGTTCTGCTTTTAAAAGCGAAATTCATCACTTAGACTATTTATCTGATGAAATGGTGGCTTTGTTTTACTCTAAGGCTGATGTTTTTGTATATCCTTCCCACTACGAGGGTTTTGGTTTGCCTGTATTGGAAGCAATGACGTTAGGGACTCCGGTTATTACTTCAAATACGTCTTCACTGCCGGAGGTGGTGGGCGATGCGGCGTTGTTGGTTGATCCTAACGATGCAATTGGGTTAGCGGAGGCAATATTACAGGTAATTAGTGATTCTCAGTTTCGTCAGGAATTAATTAAAAAGGGTAAGGAAAGAGCTAAAATGTTTTCTTGGGAAAGAACTGCTAGGGAAACATTGAAAGCGTATAAGTTATTGTTTTAAGTTACAAAGAGAAAGCTACCAATTTAGACTTTATCATGGTTTTGTTGGGCTTCGCTAACGCTCTACCCAATCTACCAACTTATTATGAGTAATGCCACATTTTGAATCCCTTCAACCCGCTTTGAAAGGGGTCAACAGAAGGAGCGGTTACAGGCATAAAGTAAAATGGTATAATTTAAGCCTTTGTTGGGTCTTGTTGCTCAACCCAGCCTACAAATGGAGAATTATTTGTCAAATCAATTGCTGATTAATCTCTCTTTTCTTTTTTCTCAGCCGACTGGGATAGCTACTTATGCTAATAATATTTTTCCTCATTTACAGCATCTTAATCCGACTTTATTAATAGCTGATAATATTCTTAATAATGGCGAGTTTGAGCCTACCTTAGTTAGTTCCCAGGTTGGGACTGGGAACCAGGAGGGAGTATGGAAGAGTAACTATAGCTGCTATCCGGTACCGCCGAATTTAACTCCGGAACAAGGGACGAAAGGGCATTTAAATCGGATTTTGTGGACGCAGTTACAGTTGCCACGTATTTACAAAAAATTTAATTCTAGTCTGCTGTTTTCGCCGCTTCCAGAAGCGCCATTATTTTCTGGGTGTCGTTCTGTGGTGATGGTTCATGATTTGATTCCGGTGCGCTTTCCTAAGCGAGGTTCTCCACTGGGACTTTACTTTCGTTACTACATTCCGCAAGTTTTAGGGCAGGCACAGCATATTATTTGTAACTCTAGGGCTACTGCTCAGGATATTACGAATTTTTATAAAATTCCAGAGGATAAAATTACGCCAATTCTTTTAGCGTATAATGCGAATCATTTTCGCTATCTTGATTTACCAACCAGCAATTATTTTCTTTATATAGGGCGTTACGATCCTTACAAAAATCTGGCTCGGCTGATTGAGGCTTTTGCTACTTTATCTAATTGTGGCGATCGCGAGTTGTGGTTGGCTGGATCTGCGGATAAGCGTTATACGCCGATTTTAATGGAGCAAGTGGAACGGCTGGGGCTGAAAAATCGGGTAAAATTCTTAGAATACGTTCCTTCTGCCCAGTTGCCGACGCTAATTAATCAAGCGATCGCGCTCGTTTTTCCTAGTCTCTGGGAAGGTTTCGGCTTACCAGTCTTGGAAGCAATGGCTTGCGGTACCCCGGTAATTACCTCGAATATCTCATCGTTGCCAGAAGTTGCTGGCGATGCGGCAATTTTAGTAAATCCTTACAATGTTGGAGAAATCGCTGACGCGATGCAGGCAATAGCGACGGATTCAGGATTGCGATCGCGTCTATCTGATGCTAGTCTCTCCAGAGCCAGCCAATTTAGTTGGGCAAAAACTGGAGAAGCTACCGCCGAAGTGCTAAAGCGGTATCTTTAGAAGAATTATCAGCCAAGGAGTTAACTATAGGTAGATTTATTCTTTCAATAATTTTGTGAAGATTATTACCTCTTAATGGAAAACTAGGCATGAATCGGCGAGCATTGTTGCTGGTTAATCGCCACGCACGGCGCGGAAAAGAGGCTTTATCTCAAGCTTTTAGCAAATTGCAAGAACTAGGCTTTGATTTGCAAGAAGAGTCTACAGAAAAGCCCAAACAACTGCCAGACATTATCCGACGATGGAGCGATCGCGTAGATTTAGTGATCGTCGGTGGCGGCGATGGCACCCTGAATGCAGCAGTAGACGGTATAGTTGACACGCAACTCCCCTTGGGGATCTTGCCGTTGGGAACAGCTAACGACCTAGCGCGAACCCTAGCAATTCCTCAAGCTTTAGATGAAGCTTGCCAGGTGATTGCAAATGGGAAACAACAACGAATTGACTTAGGCTGGGTCAATGGTAAACACTTCTTTAATGTTGCAAGTTTAGGCTTAAGCGTACAAATTACCAAGCAACTGACCAAAGAAATCAAGCAACGCTGGGGAGTTCTGGCATACGCAGTAACAGCAATCCGAGTAGTTGGGCGATCGCGTCCTTTTTTGGCAGAAATCCGCAGCAATGGCGAATCAATTAAGGTAAAAACCGTCCAAATTGCTGTAGGTAACGGGCAATATTATGGCGGTGGCATGAAAATAGCTGAAGATGCAGCAATCAACGACCAGCGGCTGGATTTGTACAGCTTGGAAATTGAACACGCATGGGAAATAATCCCCTTGTTACCAGCAATGAAGCAAGGGCAACAGGCAGACTTACCTGGCGTGCGGACTCTTCAAAGTCAGGAAATAGAGGTATACACCCATAAGCGTCGCCCAATCAATACTGATGGAGAAATCACCACTTATACACCAGCAAAATTCCGTCTGATTCCTCAAGCTTTATCGATTTTTGTACCTGGCTAACTCATAGTGCATAGTTAAAGTAGCATCCAATCACCAGGTTTACGCCCTATGATTGAGAGCTAGTAGGTCTTAAAGCACATTTCCCGTGACTCCATCTATCCCTTCAAATTCAAATCCCGACCAGGCAAGACCCTGGCACACCTTAGAAGTTGAAAAAACGCTGGAACTGCTCTCTAGCGACGCAGAATCTGGTCTAACCACCGTAGAAGCTCAAGAACGGTTGCAGCAGTACGGCCCTAATGAGCTACAGGAAACTGCCGGGAGGAGTTCCTGGGAAATCTTGCTCGATCAGTTCAAAAACATCATGTTGTTGATGCTGATCCTAGTGGCGCTGATTTCTGGGATTTTAGACCTGGTAGATTTACGAAGCGGAAAGTTAGCCGCAGGCGAAATCCCCTTCAAAGATACAATTGCCATTTTGTTGATTGTAGTTCTCAACGGCATATTGGGCTATCTTCAGGAAAGCCGTGCCGAGAAAGCTCTAGCAGCCTTGAAGAAGCTGTCTTCCCCAAAAGTGCGAATAATTCGCGACGGCAGACAAGCAGAAGTGGAAGGCAAGGCGCTGGTGCCGGGGGACATTATGCTAGTAGAAGCTGGGGTGCAGATTTCCGCAGACGGGCGGCTGATTGAAGAGGCAAATCTGCAAATACGGGAATCAGCGCTCACTGGCGAAGCTCACGCGGTGAACAAACAAGCATCAGTGCATTTGAGCGATGAAACATCTTTAGGCGATCGCATTAACTTAGTCTTTCAGGGAACCGAAGTTGTCCAGGGACGAGGCAAAGTAATCGTCACTGGAACCGGAATGAAGACGGAACTCGGCAAAATTGCCGATATGTTGCAATCCGTCGAAAGCGAAGACACCCCCTTACAACAACGGATGACCCAGTTGGGTAACGTGCTGGTGAGTGGTTCTCTGATCTTAGTTGCCATAGTGATCATAGGTGGCATGATTCAAAGCCGCTTCAGCTTGGGACGTTGGGATTGGGGTGTCTTGCAAGAACTCGTAGAAGTTTCCCTGTCGATGGCTGTGGCTGTGGTGCCAGAAGGCTTGCCAGCTGTAATCACCGTAACTTTGGCACTGGGAACGCAGCGGATGGTGCGCCGTCACGCCCTAATTCGCAAACTCCCAGCCGTAGAAACTCTAGGTTCAGTCACGACTATTTGCTCAGATAAAACTGGCACCCTCACCCAAAATAAAATGGTCGTGCAACGGGTAGAAACTGGTTCCCAAAGTTTCCGCGTCGCTGGCCAAGGTTATATCCCCACCGGGGAATTTTATCTAGGCGATCAACAGGTAGCGGTAGAACAGTATCCGGATCTGCAAACCTTGATGCTTGGTTGCGTGCTTTGTAATGATGCCATGTTGCAGCACGAGAAAGACCAATGGACGATTCTGGGCGACCCCACCGAAGGAGCGCTGATTGTCCTTGCCGGCAAGGGAGGCGTCGATAAAGAACCTGTCTTGCGGCAGATGCCCCGCCTCAGAGAGTTTCCCTTCTCCTCCGAACGCAAGCGGATGAGCGTAATTTGTCGAGCAGGGGACAAAGGACAGGGGAACTCCGAGTCACCTTACTTAATGTTTACCAAGGGTTCGCCAGAGTTAATACTGGAGCGTTGTACTCATATTCAGATCGGCGACAAGAAGGAGCCTCTGAGGGATGAGCAACGCACTCAGATTCTGGAGCAAAATAACCAAATGGCATCCGTTGGCTTGCGGGTGCTGGGCTTTTCCTACAAACCTATGGACAACGTTCCTCCGGAAGGGTCAGAAGAAACAGAGGAACAAAAATTAGTGTGGCTGGGTTTGGTGGGAATGCTGGATGCTCCCCGTCCAGAAGTGCGGGATGCGGTAGCCAAATGTAAACAAGCAGGCATCCGCGCAATGATGATTACTGGCGACCACCAGCTGACAGCGCAAGCGATCGCTCAAGATTTGGGAATAGCACAAGTAGGAGATCGCGTCCTCACAGGTCAACAGTTGCAAAAGTTTAGCCCAGAAGAACTAGATCAACAAGTTGACGACGTTAACATCTACGCCCGCGTTGCCCCAGAACACAAACTACGCATTGTCCAATCCCTCCAGCGTCGCGGCAGATTCGTCGCCATGACTGGTGACGGCGTTAACGATGCCCCAGCCCTCAAACAAGCTGATATTGGCATCGCAATGGGCATCACAGGCACCGATGTCAGTAAAGAAGCAAGCGACATGGTACTACTGGACGACAACTTCGCCACCATCGTCGCCGCCACAGAAGAAGGGCGGACAGTTTATAGCAATATTCGCCGCTTTATCAAATACATTCTGGGTAGCAACATTGGTGAAGTGTTAACCATTGCAGCTGCACCCCTACTGGGCTTGGGAGGCGTTCCCCTCTCGCCATTGCAGATTCTCTGGATGAACCTCGTCACCGATGGTTTACCAGCTCTCGCCTTAGCCGTAGAACCCGCAGAACCAGACGTGATGCGCCGTCCTCCCATGAATCCTCGCGAGAGTATTTTTGCGCGGGGGCTGGGGTCTTACATGATCCGGATAGGGATTATCTTTGCAATTATCTCCATTGCTTTGATGGTAGTGGCATACCGCTACTTTCGCGATGATTGGAAGACGATGGTGTTTACGACTTTATGTCTTGCTCAGATGGGACACGCACTCGCAGTTCGTTCCAACACTAGGCTGACAATAGAGTTAAACCCCTTCTCTAACCCTTATTTGCTATGGGCTGTGAGTATCACCACGGCGTTACAGCTGATGCTGCTCTACGTCCCATTCCTGCAAGATTTCTTTGGTACGACACCACTATCTCTGCAAGAACTGGGTATTTGCATTGGGTTCAGTTCTTTAATGTTTGTTTGGGTGGAACTGGAAAAGCTGTTTATTCGTTGGTACAAAAGCAGACAATGATAGCTGATGGCTAATTGCTGATAAACAACTAGCAATTAGCCATTAGCAATCCTTCCATTATTTATGTACCTCAAAAGCCTTCACCTCCGTTCCTTTCGCAACTACCGAGAGTGCTTAGTCGATTTCGACGCACCCAAGACAATTTTGGTGGGGAATAACGCTCAAGGGAAATCTAATCTTCTGGAGGCGGTGGAGTTATTAGCAACATTAAAGAGCCATCGAGCCGTGCGCGATCGCGATCTCGTTTGCGAAGGAACAGCGGAAGGTAAAATCGCCGCTACCCTAGAACGCGCCAACGGGACAGTCGATCTAGCTTTAACCCTACGCACTCAAGCGCGGCGCACCGTATCCCTCAACTCCGAAACCTTACGCCGCCAACTCGACTTTCTCGGCGTACTCAACGCTGTCCAGTTCTCCAGTCTAGACTTGGATCTGGTACGAGGTTCGCCAGAGATGCGTCGCAACTGGGTAGATTCCATTCTGACTCAGCTTGAACCTGTCTACGCTCACATTTTGCAGCAATATAACCAAGTTTTACGGCAACGCAACGCCCTACTCAAGGCTTTCAGAAAAGAGTCCGAATCTTCAACTCACAACTCAACAGCCAACACTCAAAACTCTTCAGAACTAGCGTTATGGGATGCCCAATTGGTAACAACTGGTTCCCGCGTCACGCGCCGACGTGCCAGAGTCCTGACCCGATTAGCTCCTCTAGCTCAAACTTGGCACTCTAGCATTAGCGGTAGGTCAGAGGTGCTGGAATTGAAATATGCTCCCAATATCAGTTTAGAGAAGGACGACCCCGAAGCCGTGCAGCAGGCATTTTTAGAAAAAATCCAGCAGCGTCGCATCGCCGAACAGCACCAAGGTACAACTCTCGTCGGCCCTCACCGAGACGAAATTGAATTTACCATCAACCAGACACCAGCAAGAGTTTATGGCTCCCAAGGTCAGCAGCGAACGCTAGTATTAGCCCTAAAACTAGCAGAGCTAAAGTTAATTGAAGAAGTCGTTGGTGAACCGCCCCTGTTGCTACTTGATGACGTTTTGGCTGAACTAGACCTGAATCGTCAAAATCAACTCCTAGATGCCATTCAAGACCGCTTTCAGACTCTGATTACTACAACTCACTTAGGTTCCTTTGATGCTCAGTGGCTAGATTCTTCCCAAATTCTCTGTGTTGAAGCAGGACAGATAAAGCGATAGTCATTAGGTGGGGACTAATGACTAATAATTAATCCTCCATCCGGAGTCAAAGCAAAAAGTCTCGTATCCTAAAAGTATGCCCTGTTTAGGGGATAATTTGGTTATCAATTGCCTAGCGGTCTGGTAACAGACACCCCGAATGATGGTGAATTTACTAAACTTTGCTGTTATGCACCGAACTAATATTACTATTGACGCGGATGAGATTGTCGCACTGGGTGCTTCTTTGCAACGGATCGATCAGAAGATACTGACCCCAGTCAAAGTAAATGGTTCCAAAAGAATATGGTATCAGGGTATTAAAGAGCCTTATTTTGATGTCTTTTTGGATCTGCGCGAGGATAATATCGAGTGGTTTCAGTTTACTTTACGCGGCAAATCTCTTTCTTGGAATAAGGCTGGATGGCAAACAGGAATAACGAATGAAGGAAGTGTGAATGACATCACTTTTTATGCTGCCAGCAAGCTTATTAATACTGATAACAGACTCGACTTATCTTTTGTAAAATTAGCACATTCTATTCTAGAAACTCGTGCTGGCGATGCCATTTTCGATAAAATTTTGGCATTATTTGAGGCTGATAATATTCATTAGTTATTAGTCATAGCTACTAGGTTGATTTTGGTTAGCGGTAGGGGCTTTTTGATTGCCATGCCCCTACAAAATGTTGCAATTTTCGATATTTTCTAAGGGTTGTATGAACCCCCCTGCTTTTCAAGGTGGATATTGTACGGCTTGCTACAGCCAGTGGGACTTTTAAAATATCCTCTTAGTTAGTAGCAAAAAAGAATCGATGGACGCAGGCAAAATACCTGCGCCACAGACAACTGACTAGAAAGTAAATGTAGTGCGGATCGTACCGATCACAATATCATTATTGCGCGAGTTGTGATCGGGAGCAGTGAGCCAAATAACTCCAGGGGTGATGGAAATATTTTCTGTCACTTGATATTGGTAAAACGCTTCAACGTGCAGTGAAGTATCGTCATTTTCTCCAACTGGGGGTAGGGGTATATTTGGAGGTAATAGAGCTACTGCGCCTAGATTTACATCTATGGTGGAGTTAGTTACTTTCGGTTCCATACCTACAATCAGACCGCCCAAGTTGCCTTTTTTACCAAGGTCGGGGAATGCTAAAGTAATAGCCCAGTTCCAGATGTCAACATCGCCACGGTCAATTAACCCGCCTAAGGTGGAGAGGTTGCGAGTGTTAGTGTAACCAGCCCAACCACCGATAACAAAGCGATCGCTTAATTGCCAAGACAACTCTAAACCATAAGAATTGCTGACTAGGGGGAGTCCGGTACTGAAACCTAAGCTACCCAAAGTATCGCCTACCGAGGAACCGCCAGCATCTCGGTCGAAGAAGCGAGAAAGTCCACCTTGGAAGTTAGCTAGATTACTGCCAGTCCCAGTGTCATTGTTGTTGTATGAATGAATGTAAGTCAAACCAATATTCAAGCGATCGCTTGGCTTGATCAGCAGCTGTGCAAAACCAGCGTAAGGGCCATTGAACAAACCCCCATCGTCTTCTGGGTTCGCGGCATCACCAGCTAAATAGCCTAAGCTGATTTCCAGTCTATTACCTAACTGATGTCTTACCCCAATCCCGGCACCTTCAGCTAGGTAATAAATCGGGTTGCGCGTTCCAAAGGCAGACAGTGCGCCCGTTGCGCCGTCGCCGTCTAGGAAATTGACGGTACTGGCAAAGTCATCCGAAGCACCAGCATTAGCAGCAATTACAACCTCTGTGTTTTCGCCGAGAGGAAAAGCGTAAAGCAAAGCATCGACAAAAATATCATTGTCTGCTTCTCCAGAGAAAGCTAGCTGACCTTCTGGCGTGAGGGTACGTTCGGCAAGAGAACCCAATCCTTCTGCTTGCAGTCGCGTTCTCAGAACGTCTCTTCCGGTGAAGCTGGTTTCAAAGTTGAGACGCGATCTATGACCAAAAATTGTCAGGCTGTCAATATCATCGCCTGTGGCATCTTCTCCGGTTAAGATACTTGCCAGCCCAAAGATAACTTCGCCCGCTAGTTTGGTGGTGGTGGAGAAGTTATTTTCTTCTAAGAACTTCGTGCGACCTTCTAGATTATCTACTCGCGTCCGTAAAGTCGCCAATTCTGTGCCAAATTCATCAATCAGCCGTTGCAAGGTTGCTAAATCTTCTTTGGTGACAAAATCAGCTGTGCTGGCGGCAATCAATTTCTCAATTTGCAACAGACAGGCATTCAACCCAGCAGCAAATTCATAACGCGATAGCGCCCGGTTGCCGCGAAATGTGCCATCAGGATATCCTGCTATACAGCCGTAGCGTTCGACAAGACTTCGTAGTGCTTCATACGCCCAGTCTGTCGGTTGCACGTCCCGCAACTGAGAAACATTCGTCACCTGTTCCAGGGAATCTTCACTAGCGCGATCACTATAAACATCGATTTGTTCTAACACATCAGCATTTGTGGTTGATGGTTGATTGCTATCAGCCACAATTTCTGAACTTGGAACCACTTTTTTGATTGTTGATGGTTGATTGTCAGCAACTAAATTCGGTGTTTCTACTGCCTCTATTACATCATCTTTAGTAACATTAGCTACCTTATAATCTGCGTTAGCATCTGAAACCTCTAAGCTTGTACCTTCGATAACATCTGAGGTTTCAGAGGCGATCGCACCAGCACCAATCAACAAGATCGCACCCAAAACAGCTGGGCTTACCAGCAGAGCATTCCACAAGCTCTTTAACATTCTTTTGTAACTCCTCACACCCGTTTAAGATTCTCAGATTTTGACCCCATTAGTGCCTAGAGGCAGCTTATGGACAAAATTAATTCTTGATTTTGCCCGTAGCTTGTCCTGTTCAACTGCAAAGTATCAGTTGCTACTGAGAAATTATGCCTATTTTCACACCAATGTAATTGTTCTGATTTTTTGAGAATTTTGCAATCCTCCACTAGGGCATTACTTTCACAAAATCTCATCACCGACAGTAACATCGTACTAAAATGAGACTGATTCTCATATAGTAGAACAAGACTCATTCTCAAAAAAAAGATATTTACAAGTTAAGGGGAAAAATTGTGACACGCCCTCATATGCGACATCATCCGGGCATAATTGGGCTAATATTGGGAGCTTTGCTGCCAATATTAGCTGCTAATGGATGCACTCAAGCCGAATCTACGGCACAGTCTCAAAATCAGACAGCTTCGCCGCCAGCAGCAGCAAAAGGTGGCGAGACGGTAAAAATAGTAACAACCTTTTTGCCGATGTACTGGTTTACCAAGGCAGTTGCTGGTGACAAGGCACAGGTAGATATTTTAGTACCACCTGGTTCAGAAGTGCATGAGTATCAAGCGACACCAGCAACCGTGCAAGCAATCGCGCAAGCGGATGTGGTGGTGAAAAACGGTTTGGGTTTGGAAGAATTTCTCAAAGAAACAGTCAAAAACGCCGGAAATACCAATCTAAAAGAGATCGAGGCAAGTAAAGGTATTAAAACCCTAGAAGAAACCGACCACGACCACGCCGAAGAAAAAGGCGATCGCGAACACGCCGGAGGTAATCCCCACGTTTGGCTAGATCCATCCTTAGCAAAGCAGCAAGTTGAGAATATTCGGGATGGTTTAGTCGCAGCCGATCCGGGAAACCAAACTACTTACCAAGCCAACGCAACTGCTTACATTCAGCAGCTAGAAGCGTTAGACAAAGAATTTCAGCAACGGTTGCAACCTTATCGCGGTTGCACTTATGTCACCTTCCACGATGCCTACCCTTACTTAGCTAAACGCTACCAACTTAAACAGGTTGCGGTTGTCCAGATTCCAGAAGATAGTCTCTCGCCTGCTGATGTACAAAAGGCAGTGGGAGCAGTGAAACAGTATAAGGTGAAAGCTTTGCTTGGGGAACCGGGAACTGACAACAAATTGCTGCAAAGTCTTTCCCAAGACTTAAACTTAACCCTGCGTCCCATCGATCCTCTGGAAAATGGCCCGCAAGATTCGGATCATTACTTTAGAGCGATGAGAAACAATCTGCAAACTATTGAAGCTGCGTGTAAGGAAAGTTAGGAGTTGGAAGTTGGAAGTTGGAAGTTTTGAGTATTGAGTGTTGAGTTGTGAATTTAAAAAATCTAAATTGCCAACACCCGATTTTGAAGGTGGATGGCTTGACTGTTTATCAAGGTAACTATTTGGCGTTGCGGGATGTCTCTTTTGAATTGCAGCCTGGAACTGACACAGCGGTAGTGGGGCCGAATGGTGCGGGTAAAAGTACGCTGGTGCAGGCGATTCTAGGATTGATTGACAGAAGTGCTGGAAAGATTGAGATTTTTGATCGTCCCGCGGAAAGATTGGGGCATCTGTGTCATTTGCTGGGCTATATGCCGCAAAATTTTATTTTTGACCGCAGTTTTCCCATATCTGTTGAGGAATTGGTGGGGTTGGGATGGGTTAAGGAAAGCAAAAGCCTTCATGGGAATCTCCCCAGTAACAAAGGGAATACACCCTTTTGGCGAAGGCTGTGGTGGGAAGATGGAGAAAAGATAGATGCGATCGCGTCCGCGCTTAAACGTGTGGATGCCTACCACCTTCGCCATCAAGCCATCGGCACTCTCAGCGGCGGACAACTAAAGCGAGTATTGTTGGCTTATTGCTTGGTGATGCCTCGTCAACTGCTGGTGCTGGATGAAGCGTTTGCTGGTGTAGACGTACAGGGGGCAGCAGATTTTTATAATTTGCTAAATGAACTTAAACGGGAGCGAAACTGGACAGTGTTGCAGGTTTCCCACGATATTGATATGGTGAGCCGACATTGCGATCGCGTTCTCTGTCTCAACCAAACCGTCGTTTGCACTGGCACGCCCGATATTGCCCTTTCTCCACAAAACCTTTTAGCTACCTATGGCCCTGCCTTCAGTCGCTATCACCATCATCACGGTTGACACTCCCCGCATTAAAGTAATTCACTACAGCAATTCCAGGGTTGGGTGGGATACATCTATAGGGACAGGGCAATGCCATGTCCCTATCAAGGCCGCCCGAAAGTCTCAATTGCTACGAAGCAAAGTTTTTAGCCAAGCAGGTAGTCATTAGTCAAAAGCTATGAACTAATGACTAATGACTAATGACTAAATGGCCTCTTTTTTTAGCAATTCAGCGATCGCTTGCCGTTCTGCTGGGGGTTCAGATGGCCGCACCTGACGAGCGTCAGTAATTAGCCAATCTAACGCTGCTGCTTGGACATCAATCGTGGCACCAGTTTTATCCACGCAGTAGCGTCCAAACACTAATTTATCTACCAGGCGCACATCTTCTCCCAAGCGGGAGTATTCAAAAATTACGCTGTTTTCCACTTTCGCGCCGCTACACACCCAGCAATTTGGCCCAATCATGGTGGGACCTACTATTTTGGCTCCATCTTCAATGTGGGTCATAGCGCCGATATAGACGGGGCCTGTAATATCAACTTTGTCCCAGTTCACGGCCACATTCAAGCCAGTGTAGATACCGGGAGCCACTTCGTGTCCGGGAATGGCAACATTTTTTACTTCTCCCAGTAGTACGCTGCGAATTGCCCGCCAGTAGTCCGGCACTTTCCCAATATCCACCCACTCGAAATCCATTGGAATCGCGTAGAAGGGGGCATTCATCGCTACTAACTGGGGAAACAGGTCGCTACCAATGTCATATTGAACGCCAGAGGGGATGTACTTCAACACTTCTGGCTCAAAAATGTAAATACCAGTGTTGATGTTGGTGCTGAGAGCTTCTTCCACCGAGGGCTTTTCTTGGAAAGCTTTAACTCGTCCGTCCTCGTCCGTGACAACGACACCGTAGCTAGAAACTTCTTCTCGCGGGACGGTTTTCATGACGATAGTAGCGATCGCGCCCTTTTCTCGATGCCACTTTACTGCTGCTGTCAGATCGAGATCAATTAGGGCATCTCCGCACAAAACTACAAAAGTATCGTCAAAAAAAGGAGAAAAGTCCTGAATACGCCGCATTCCTCCAGCAGATCCTATAGCCTCTCCTACCAGATCGCCGTTTTCTTCAATCTTCCCTTCAAAAGAGTAGCCAATCTGTACACCAAAACGCTGACCATCGCGGAAATAACTTTCAATCTCGTTAGCAAGGTGGCTGACATTGACCATGATCTCGTCAAACCCATGCTGCCTTAGCAGTTCCACTAAAAACTCCATCACTGGTTTTTGCAGGATCGGAATCAAAGGTTTGGGAATGGTGTAGGTAATAGGACGAACGCGAGTACCCTTACCAGCCGCCAGAATCATGGCTTTCATGAATATTTTTCCTCAATCCTATGCCACTTTAGTTTTATTGCATTTAGCCGAATCTCCATCCCTTAAAGAATAAGGGACGGACGGACAAACATTGTAATCTACCGACTCTGTAGATGTTCTACAAGTTTCCTGGTAGGCGATAGGCATTGGCTAAAAGAGAATTTTTAGTTCCCAGTACAACCAATACAACCAGTCGCTAGTCCCCAGTCACTAGAGTACGGATTTTCAGGTCTTGGTAGAACTCTTCTTGGGCTAGCTCTACTTTAGACTGAGCTGATAGTAACAGCAGCGCCCAAAAAACGCCCACTCGATCATGTAGTTTTGGCACAGCATACGCCTCTGGTGGCGATGCCTGACCGTTTAACTTTTCTGAGTGTTGCTTCACCCCTGCCCATAACTCTACCAGCTCCTCTAGCTCTAGCCAATCCTGACCAAGTGGCATTTGGGGACGATGGCGGCTCAAAAACACGTCTAACTGGGCTGCCGTCTCGGTAAGATTTTCTTGGTGAGCCAAAGCAGCGATCGCTTTGGCAGCTTGGGCGCGAGACTGGGAAATCCGATAAACTGGGTCTTTCGTAGCACGGCGAGAAGGTTTTTCTTCTAGTGCATCTGCCATCTGCTGTATTTGGTCAATTAATTCTTGCAGCGTCACGCGACGGCTAGAGGGAGGCATAGCAGTCCCGCGTCGGCGCAAATGTCGCTCCAGCTTTACTGGTAAGCTTCTGGCAGCATCAGCAACCTCTTGTGCATCAGTGTCGTCCAGTTCGGGATCGTCTGCTGTTGATGCTTGGGAAAACAGGGTGTCCGCCTTGAGTAACACCAGCATGGAAGCATACAAAAAAGCCTGTCCGGAGTGAGACAGTTCTACTTCACAGGTGCCAGAATACTTATCGCCTAATTTCTCTAGTTCCAATAGGCATTTGTCAATTACCTCAATCACCTGAACATCCCAAGGGTCAATTTCTCCTCGCTGGGCGAGATCGATGAGGAGAGCGATCGCTTCTTGGGCTGGTTGGGCTGTCATATGAATTTTGGATTTTGGATTTTGAATGGGGAATTGGGAAATATCCTAATCCCTCCTTTTGCCCCTAGACCCTTTTCCAAACAAGTTAAATGGACTGTGCAAAGGCTTTTGTTGTCTCTGCGTCTTGCTCTTGGAGAGTAGCACTAAGGGACATACTTTGTTTTTCTTCCAGTTCTGCTTGACGTTGGGCAATATTTTGCTCTAATTCCTGAATACGCTCGTCCTTAGAGCGCATCTGGCGCATTTGTTTTCCAGATTCTATCCCGCGTAACAGCCGCGTCCAGATGCTAAACAGCCAAGCGAGAATCGCGCCCACGCCCATCGCCAGAATCAGTTCAATACAGATGGGCGCTTGCACCTGCACACCTTCGACAATTTGAATAGCAGCGGGTGCAGTATTTTCTAAACTGAATAAAACCAAGGCAAGGATTAGCGCAAAGATTATCAAAAAATTAATTTGCCGCATAATTTATACTCCTCAACAAGCACACTTACTTAAAAAGTTTACCGGGTAGCAATGCCTAAATTGCCAAAAAAACCCGATTTCCATCTCAAGTTAACCTACCGCAGCGCCTGTCTTCAGATTATTTTCTCGTTTCCTCACTTCCGTTGGCAACAGAAAATGTTGCCAAGCGGTGGTATTTATCCTGTCAATCCCAATAATTCTCCGATAAGCCCGCAGGACTTGTCACTTCAATGGTTTACAAGCCAAGTCAGCCAACGCAACCGCCTCTCTCAAACCATTCCTGATTAGAACCTGGAAACGAGAGATTAGAAAATAAATTTGTTTAAAATTAGCAAAAATTAATTTTATAATTCTTTAAAGATGCTAGTAAAACCAGCCAATCCTTAGTATCAACGTGGGCACTGCACTTTTATAGTTAATATTTTTCCTAAGCGCGGCATCAACCTAAAAATGCCAATAGCAACTACGGCAAAGGAAAAAATACAATATCTAAACTCTACTATTAATAAGCATCTCTGATTTCTATAGCACTTTACCCAGAGGGTTAGTGTCTAATGGATTCATTTCAGATGCAATTTCAACAACTTCTGGTTCAACTGCCTCAAGATGTTTTTCTAAAATTGCTAAATTACGGATATTTGACTTGTAATAAGCATCGAACAAGTCACCCACCAAAGGCACCGTGCCAACGACAGCTTCCAAAGAAATATTGAAAACCATTCGTCTTAAATCTTCACCCGGTATCCGGAATTTCGCAGCTAAAAAGATAATATAAGCGGAAAATGTTGTACTTACAATATCTCCTGCGCCTGGGACTAAACCAATTATTGGATCTAACCCAATCCGAAAACGTGTGCCTGGAATACCGATGGCTGTATCCATCAGGCGGCTAAGCTTACGGATGCGATTAAGGGTAGCAATGCGTTCAGCAGTATTCATATTTTTGATTTTGGCACCATAAATAGATGCTCGTCTTGTACCGCGAGGAATAATATACAATTGCACCCAACCAATCCAAAGCTATACCTCTACTGGATTGTGTAGGCAATGCCCATCTATCCCTGTCTAGGTGGCTTTGGTTTATTAAACTAAACTAAAAACTAATATAGCAGTCCCAAATGATTCGGGAATACCAGATCCCCGACTTCTCTAGGAAGTCGGGGATCTGAAGTGCTGGGACATCAGAACTCAAATAGGATTGCTATGCTATAGGTTCCCTTAAAATATCAGCCCTTAGGTGGATTAATAAAAATCGAGTGTTCTTTCTATAGATAGCTGAATATTAAGGTGAGATTGAATATTAGTAGTGATAAGCATTTTGACTTAACCGTTTTTATTTTTTTTTAATGAGGGCTTTAGATATGACTGTTTCGACAGAATCTACAAGACGAAATAGAGCCACTCGGAGTAGAAACCTAATTATCAACGGCAGCTTCCAAAACGGCCCTAACCCAGGACAATCCTTAAAACTCAATCCAGGGTCAACAGTAATTCAAGGATGGGTTGTGACACGAGCGCCCATTGATTATGTAGGCACACTATGGCAAGCTGCTAATGGCGATCGCAGTCTGGATCTTGACGGTGCAGGTGCTGGCGGAATTGCACAAACATTTGACACAGTACCTGGTGAAAGTTACGTTGTTACCTTTAGTCTGGCTGGAAACCCGTTGGGTGCGCCTCCAATTAAACTGTTGGGTGTAACAGCAGCAGGGCAATCAACTAATTTTGCATTTAACATTTCTGGACGCACTCCAACGAATATGGGCTGGCAAACTAAAAGATGGATGTTTATGGCGCAATCTAACAAGACAACTCTTGAGTTTTTTAGCCTGAATACATCCGGTGGTTCTTGGGGCCCTGCACTTGATAGCGTATTGGTTGTATTAGCTTGAGAAAAGGTTGACAACTGTTATTTGTCAATTCAGAAAGTCTTTCTTCAGAGGTGTGTCTTATTTCTGTATCAAGTTCAAGATTAGTAACACTATCTCAAAGGAAAGGAAGTTATAATGGTTAGTCACCACAAATTATCTGGGGTCGCGGGTAGAGTAGCAATTATTGCCAGCTTAGTGGTTGGCGTAGGGCTTTTAGAAAGTAGAAATATAGCAGAGGCAACAATTGTCTCTCCAACTAGGCAAACTAACATAGAGGGGAATGGAAATAATAATGTCCCTTTTAATAACTTCCTTGTTTCTCCTGTAGGAGTACGATATCAACAAGTTTTTGCAGCTCCTGAATTTTTAAGTATAGAACCAGGATTGATTACTAAAATTGCTTTTCGTCCCGATGCAGGACGAGCGGGTAATGCTTTTTCATCCACTATCCCAAATATCCAAATTAATCTTTCCACAACCAGTTTATTGCCAGATGCTTTAAGCACAACCTTTGCCGAAAATGTTGGAGATGATGAAACAATAGTTTATAACGGGGAGCTTTTACTCTCTAGTGCGAATATTGGCACTCCAAAACAACCAAAAGATTTTGATATCGTTATTGATTTACAAAATCCATTTTTTTATGACCCAAATCAAGGCAACTTGTTGCTTGATGTGACAACCTTCTCTTTCACGAGGACAACTGCATTTGATTCGGAAAATACCTTTGGAGATTCTATATCTCGCGTGTTTAGTTTCGATTCTAGTGCTTCTACTGGTAGTGCCGATACAACTGGGTTAGTAACTAAGTTTACAATTGCAACTAGGAATAACACAGCTTTGATTCCCGAAAGTTCTTCGACATTAGCACTGTTAACATTTGGTGCATTAAGTGCAATTTCACAAGTGAAGCGTTCTCTGTCAACGCCCAAGTAATTTCCACTGACAAGGGTTTGCTCGTCGGAAAAATTGAGGCAAAACTGGGTCTAGATTCGCCAGAATAGAAGGGTGTGTCACCTGGAAATTGAAAGATGATCGCGATCGCTGTGGGTTTTAACGTGCTGATCTCGCTGGTGCTGTTGTATAGTGCCTGGGTAATAACTAAATTGCGATCGCGTCTAGCAAAAATAGCAGATAAAATAATTGCCGCCGAACGCAGTACCTACAAAGTGCTACATAATGCCCCCAAAACCATTTTTAAAGGTCAAACGGGGGCATTGCGGCTAGGACAGCAATATCAGCAACTCGATCCTCAACTACAACGAGTGCAACAAGTTTTAGGATTATTCAGCCTAGGCAGAAAGTTCTGGCTGCGGGGTAAGCCGAAATCGGTAGCAACAGGGGTACGCTTCTGGCGCAGAAGTTGAAACCACTACTGTATAAGATTGGGGCAATTCTTCAAAACAAAGATTGGACGATTGCCTTGTTCTGTGGGCAACATATCAGTATTAACGGGAAAACTGAATAGAATTGGAGTAAGACATAGAGACTAGAAGATGTCAAACAACCGTGCTGGATCTGGATCATTTATTGGTGGTGTGTTACTAGGCACCGCTATTGGAACAATAACTGGGTTACTGATTGCGCCCCGCAATGGTCGAGAGACGCGGCAGCTGTTAAAAAAATCTGCCGATGCCTTACCGGAGTTAGCAGAAGATTTATCAACCAGCGTGCAATTGCAAGCCGATCGCCTCTCAGAATCAGCACTGAAAAACTGGGATGAGACGCTGATCAGATTGCGGCAAGCGATCGCCGCGGGGATTGAAGCTACTCAACGCGAACAACAAGCGCTCAAGCAAACACCGGGGGCAGAATTAGAACCTGATGTCCGTCCTCTTGTAACCACAGACGATAGGCGAACGTTAAGTGACTGAACCCTTATTTTGGCTTGGACTCTCAATTCTACTGGTTGCCGTCAGCTTAACCGCAGTCCTAATCACGCTACTGCCAGCAGTGCAGGAGTTAGCGCGGGCAGCCAGAAGTCTAGAAAAGTTGGCTGACACTCTGCGCCGAGAATTACCGCCAACCCTGGAGGCAATTCGTCTGACAGGTATGGAAATTACTGACTTGACAGATGATGTCGGCGAAGGTGTCAAAAGCGCTGGTCAAGTCGTTAAACAAGTCGATCAAAGCATCAGCGGTGCCAAAAAGCAGGCTCAAAATATTGAAGTTGGCACCAAGAGCGTTTTTGCGGGTGTCAAAGCGGCTTGGAGAACCTTCAAGCGTCCCACCTCGACCCGTCGGTCGATGGATCGTCTGCCACCAAGCCACAGAAATTCCGTTGAGATGCGTGGCTACCGCGATGCTTCTTATCAAGACCCTACTAACAACGCCTCTCCTTCCAATGGACATTATGAGGAATGGGAGCGGGAGCAGCCAGACTCAGAAGATTAGAGGCCTATGGAATCAGCAGCTCTGTAAGTGAATTAGCAACTAACTCAACACTCTTTAATCATGAGAAACGATAGAAACTCACAGTCTGCCAATTCCGCCACTGACAGGCTGTTAGATGATAATCGGCATTCCCCCCGGCGGAATTATCAATACAACGGTGTTTTTGCCCTGCTATCAATCAACCTGCTGATATTTATTGTTGGCAATATACCCGGCATTGCTCTGACTAGAACCCTGGCTCTGAACCATTCCAACCCAGCGTGGTATCAATTTTTTACGGCAATGTTTTCTCACGCAAGCTGGGCGCACTTGTCGGGAAATCTGTTTTTTCTTTACATCTTTGGTCGCTTAGTTGAGGAAGAGGAAGGCCTTTTAGGGGTCATTGGCTCTTATTTAATCTGCGGACTGGGAGCTAGCCTAATGAGCTGGCTTTTTCAACCGGGGGGAATTTATTCTTTGGGAGCGTCGGGAGCAGTCTTTGGGTTGTTCGCCGTCAGCGTGTTGATTAAGTTGAGCTGGAATTGGCGAAAAATTCTGGAAGTGCTGATTCTGGGGCAGTTTGTTGTTGAACGAGTATTTTTCGAGTTCGGACAGACGGGGGCGCGAGACGGCGTAGACCATTTCGCTCACCTCGGTGGTGCTGCTGTGGGGGTGGCGCTGATTATGGGGTTGATGCGACTGGAGAAAAAGCACCTGGGTAAAGGCGGGTAATCTCAGGGCGATCGCTATTTGAGGAGACTCAATTAGATGGCATAGTATTAAAGGAAGGTAAACAAGTGTTAAGAAATATCAGTTTACCTAACCAGTCCGTATATAAAAAAAATCAAATTGCCAATGCCGCATATTTCCCCAAAACGACTTCTGGCATCTCTGGTCGCCTTTATTTTGGCAATGTCCATATGGGCGATCGCTCCCGTGGCCCACGCCTATAACAACCCCGACTTACTGCCCGAAACCCCCACTCCAGTAATAGACTTAGCTAAAGCCCTCACCAACATTCAGGAAGAGGCACTTGTCAAAAATATAGAAGAATTTGAAGCTGAAACTGGCTGGAAACTGCGAGTTTTAACTCAGTATGACCGCACCCCCGGTCGTGCCGTAAAAGATTTTTGGGGTCTGGATGATAAAAGTATCCTGCTAGTTGCTGACCAAAGGGGCGGCAATATCCTCAACTTTAATGTAGGCGATGAAGTTTATAAGCTCATGCCTCGTACCTTCTGGATCGAGTTACAGACACGCTTTGGTAATCTGTACTTTGTCCGCGAAAACGGCGAAGACCAGTCAATCATTCAATCCTTAGAATCCATCAAAGGCTGTCTGGTTCAAGGTGGTTGCCGCGTTGTCCCCGGACTGCCCAGAGAACAGTGGATTCTCACCCTGATTACCTCCATAGTTGGTGGAGTTATCTGTGGCTTTGCCGCTATCCCTCGCAAAGAAGGGCAGATTTTTGCATGGCAGTGGGCTTTAATCTTCTCCCCACTGTGGGGAATTTTGTTCATTGCCTTTGGCATCGGCCCAGTTATCTCTCGTACCTCTGAGTGGTTGCCTCTGTTTCGCAACTTCGCAGGTTTCATGATCGGTGCCTTAGTAGCTTACCTGTCGCCAATGATCAGTAACTCTACGGCTTCCGAAACCTAAAGGGTGTAAGGTGGAAGGTGATATTTAGGAGTTAAAAGTGAAGAGTTAGGAGTCAGGAGTTGTAGAGACGGCGATTTATCGCGTCTTTGAGTTATTAATTTATAACCCATAACTCATAACTCATAACTCATAACTTATAACTCATAACTTTTTCATCCCCTTCTTGCTGATGGCTATGGAATGGCACGTAACAGATGCCCAAAGTTTGGCAATTATCGACCGGGAAATGGGCGACCACATCTTTTCTCCGGCAGAATATGAGATTGTCCGCCGGGTGATTTACGCAACCGCCGACTTTGAATATATGTCTTTAATACGTTTTTCTGAACGTGCGCTCCAAGCTGGTGCAGCAGCTTTAGCGGCTCGTAGTACCATTGTCGTAGATGTGCCAATGGTGCAAGTCGGCATTACACCAACTATCCAAAATACTTTTGCTAATCCGGTGTATTGCAGTATGGAAGCTCTGACGCGCCCCCAAAAAGAAAAAAGTCGTGCTGCCTGGGGAATCGAAACCCTAGCTAAACGCTATCCTGAGGGAATTTTTGTCGTCGGTCAGGCGCAGACGGCTCTCACTGCCCTTGTAGAGTTAATTGAGGCAGAGGAAATTAGACCAGCGTTAGTAATTGGTACACCTTCGGGATTTGTAGATGTGGATGTCGCCAAAGATCGGTTGAAAGATTCTCTGGTTCCTCACATTCGGATTGAAGGTCGTAAGGGCAGTGCAGTAGTAGCTGCGGCGATTGTCAATGGATTGGTTGACTTAGCTTGGCAGGCATACGGGCAAGATCCTAATGGCGTAGGCTAAACTCGTTATTCTTGTTACCGGGTGCAAGCTGGGTAACAAGAGCTAGGAGGCAGTGCCTCCCAAACAAAACCTAACCAGAGTGCGATCGCACTCTGGACAGGTATTTCCAAGACTAAGCCTGTAGACTAACGTGAAGGCGGAACTTCGCCCTTATTACTTACCTGGTAATCCGTTATGTCTGTTCGGGTCTTTCTTCTCCTTCTTAGTCCCGTCAGATTCCTTTTTAGGCTTTTTGGCTTCTCTACCGCCCTTTTCCTTTGCCATTGCTTTTCTCCGTTAGGGGTTCCTTTAATTGTGTATCAACTTTCCGATTTCCGAAGGGAAACTCTATTTTTTTTTTAAACCTTCCCTTGAATAATTCGGGATAAGGTCAAAAGGGATGACGAGCGTTATCCTGATTATTTATTTGGGAAACTAAGGACGACGCGATCGCTTACGCCGTTGAGTACGCTCTTTAGGCTCTTCAGGATAGGGAACATCATCGGCGTACTGCAACTGACGGCTGACATCGACAAAGAAACCTCGTTGCAAGTAAGGATAGTCGCTTACCCACAGATTCTCATCCGGAAGATAAACGTCTGTGAATTTGGCAATGCGTCCCAAATCTTTTTGATTCGATAGCACTACCATTTCCGCAATTTGCCCCGGTCTAATTGCTTTATGAGTCTTCTTTAGGGGCGCTTGGATCTGAGTAGTAAATCCGGTTTCGTCTCCGACTTCTATATTCAGCCGTCGTTCCCGATTTTCAATGATTACCAGCTGTCCGCGATTATTGACAGTTTGCTCCTCGCCAATCAATTCTTCTGTAACAAAAACATCCAATACCTCACCCCGCCAGAATCCACTGTAAGGGTAGCGACGATAGGAAACATTCCGCATACTAGCCGAGTAGATGGGCCCCCACAGCCAGTAAAGACCACCTATTACTCCCAAGAAAAAGGTTATCCCACCCAACTGTTCGCCCAAAACAAAATTACCTAAGAGTAAAACCACCACAACGACGAGGACTGAAATCAGTAGTCGCTTTAAAAATTCTTGAAACTTACCCCAGTAGTAGGCATACTGCGGCCCTGTGGCGATAACGGGAATCAACTCTTCAAATTTCTGGCGTGTTAATGGGACTAACATGAGGAAAGCTAATTGCTAATTGGAGAATTGCTAGTTGAAGGATTGCTAATTGCGATTAGCTACTTACAATATCTTTTCTAAACCATAAACTAAAGATTTGATTTGAGTGACTTTGCGGATGGCTAGTAGAACACCAGGCATATAGCACGACCTGTCTGTAGTATCGTGGCGCAGAGTATAAATTTGACCAGATGCTCCAAAGATAACTTCTTGGTGGGCAATCAAACCAGGTAGACGAACGCTGTGGATGCGAATTCCTTCCTCTGCTTGAGAACCTCTGGCACCTGGTAGTTTTTCAGTTTCTTCTACCGATGGTGGGTTAAAGGTTTTGCCGAGTTCAGCTAACAATTGGGCAGTCTGAAGAGCCGTACCGCTAGGGGCATCGGCTTTTTGGTTGTGGTGTAACTCGATAATTTCAACATGGTCAAAGTAATTGGATGCCTGGATAGCGGCTTGCTGTAGCAACACCATGCCGATAGAGAAGTTAGGGATAATCAAGGCACCTGTGCTGGCTTTGTCGGCAAAGTCGGCAAGGTCTTGAATTTGCTCTAGACTCAGACCTGTGGTGCCAACTACGGGACGAATGCCGTAAGCGATCGCACTCCGCACGTTCTCATAAACTGAGTCTGGATGGGTAAAATCTACCATCACTCCCTGTTCTCTTTCCTGTGTCGCCAGCACCAGCATCCCTTGTAAGTCGCTGACAATCGGCACTTCCAAAGGGCCGCAGCCTGCCACTTCTCCAACGTCTTTCCCTTGATGTTCCGGAGTGCGGTCTATTGCCCCCAAGAGGGTCATATCTTTGGCTTGTGCAACGGCTTTGACCACTTCGCGTCCCATTTTGCCAGCCGCACCGTTGACAACAACGGGGATGGGAGATTGTTGATTCGTCATACTTTAAGCATATCCTTCTTGACAAGGGCATTTTAGAACAAGAAGGGCAATGCTGTGGGCTAGTTTTGAATTAGTGTATCAAGGTAATTGAAATTAGGCACTTTTCACTTCAGATAGCGCCCTACTATATTTTGCCGCTACCAACCCCAGGTTCCCGGTTCGCCTTTGAATGGCCCTACAATATCGCTGGTAATCCAACCGCCGTAGAAACCCCCAGGCTGCGGCTGCACTTTTTCACCATCGACATAGCAAGCATCCATCATCTGGGCATAAAAGGCTATGTAGTCTTTAATAGCTGCAAAGGTTGGTGTGGGATTGGGATAACCCCAGGCTGCGTTCGGTGCTTGTTTATCGCCAACTGAGACGGTGTAGTAAATAGCACTTCCTTTCCACTCACAAAATGAACCCTTAGTTGCCCCCACCAGGTATTCCATCTTGATATCTTCGGGAGGAAGGTAGTAAACGGGCGGGTGGCTGGTTTCCAGTACCCGCTGTGCCTTGTGGGTATCTGCGATCGCTACGCCATTGAAGACAATCTGGATGTGTTTGGGGGTTTCTTCCAGACGCGGCGGACGCGGATAATCCCATACTGATTCTTGACCGGGGCCGGGGGGAATGCGATCGCGTTTCATTTTGACTTTTCTACTCTTGAAACCACACTCGTTATTGTAGAGGTGTTGCGTTGCTCTTTAAAAATCAGCTTTCTTAATTACATGTTACTGCCCAAAAGGATTGCATTTTACCTAGAAGACATTGAAACCCCAGCCGGAAAAGTTTTCAATCTCATCATTACCGGACTGGTACTACTGTCTTCAGCCATTTTTGTTATAGAAACTTATCCCATCCCAGATTATGTCCGATTCAATCTTGAAACTATAGATTTTTGTATTTTACTCCTTTTTGCCTGGGAGTATTTGCTGCGTTTGGGGTATGCCAATGATAAGAAAAAGTTTCTTATTAGTTTTTATTCAATTATTGATTTACTAGCCATATTACCATTTTTCTTGGGGATAGTAGATATCAGTTTTATCCGTATCTTTCGCTGGTTCCGAATTTTACGGCTGATCCGATTTATTAAAGGAAAAACCTTATTTGGCAGCATCACTTCTGAAGATAGCGTAATTTTCGCCCAAATACTATTTACTTTATTTGCCATCGTCTTTGTTTACTCTGGCTTAATTTATCAAGTCGAGCATCCAGTAAATCCCAAAGTATTTAATACGTTTTTAGATGCTTATTATTTCTCTGTGGTGACGATGACCACTGTTGGATTTGGCGACGTTACCCCAATTTCCGAAGCAGGTCGCCTGTTAACAGTATTAATGATTTTTACCGGTATTGCTCTAATCCCTTGGCAGTTGGGAGATTTAATTAAGCGATTAGTTAAAACTACAAGTCAGGTAGAAACACTGTGTACTAATTGCGGTTTATCAACCCATGATGCAGATGCTAAATTCTGCAAAAATTGCGGCAAAAGCCTGGAATAATTAGATACATATATAGCAATTCAATGGTTGGGTACGATACATCTGTGGGGACGTGGCATTGCCATGTCCCTACCAACGTGGGCTGAACGTCAGAACCGCGATATATTCCACCTAACTGAGAAACACTCTAGTTATTTATAATAAAATTTACCAAATTATCTACTTTACCGCTTCACTAAAATTTACAAATTTAATTAACTTAGCTTTTCCGTAAAAGCGCAACCTAACACTGTAGGAATGCGCGGGAATAACTATCCAAATGCAAGAAGGATCGTTAGTAATGGATAAGCTACTAATTAGTATCTTGGCTTTATTAGTGGTTGTGGTAATCACGAACCCATTAGCCAACCCAATTGCAAATATGTATGGCCCGTACTTTCTGCTACTTTATGCCTTTGTTAGCGGAGTGACGATAGTAATTTGCGGGTTGAGCATTCATCGTTCCGACCAGACCGCAAACTTACCTTTGCCCTTAGTTCCTGCCGACCCGAACCCCTACGAAATTGCCTATATGAGGGGTGGAGAAAATGAAGTTACAAGATTGGCTCTTTTTAATTTAACAGGGCGCGGTTACTTGCAGGTTGCAGGCGATCGCTTAGAAAAAGCACCCAATCATCCAGATCCTTTAATTCTGCCTGTAATAGAACGCGATGTGTTTCGCTGGTTCGTGTCTTCTCACAAAGCCCAGGAAATCTTCCAGTCATCGCTACCTGCCACAGTGAAGCAGCACTGTACAGTTTACGAACAGCGGCTGCAAAATGAGAAACTGCTGTGTCCGGATGAAACAAAACAGATAGCACAGCGCGTTAGTTGGAAAGGAGTGCTAATTATCCTGGGTTTAGGCAGCTACAAGCTCGTAGTAGCTCTAGCAAAAGGATATACCAATGTTGTGTTTCTCATCGTTCTGGGCATTGTTTCGCTCATTACCCTGGCCGTTGTCTGCAAACCACTCCGCTTGAGTCAGCGAGGACAAGCTTACCTCAAGCGACTACAACAAACATTTGAGCGCCTGAAGTGGCAAACTTCCATCCTCCACCCTAGCGGAACAGACTTCGGCCTGTTACTGCCTGTAGCCATCTTCGGTGTAGGGATGCTATCAGCAACCCCCTATGCTGAATTTGAGAAAATGTTCCATCTGTCAGCAGCTAGTGGTGGCGGTGGTTGTGGTGGAGATAGCGGCGGCTGTGGTGCTGGCTGCGGTGGTGGTTGTGGTGGTGGTTGTGGTGGATGCGGAGGAGGATAAGAAGCCATCAGAAGCTTCTCTTTGACTTGTCTTCGCGTCCTTTGTATCTTTGCGGTTCCATTTCTTATCCTCTCCCATCTACCCAGTTTTATCTCGTTTCCAAGTTGAGCCTGGAAACCAGTAGAGTCTCTACAGCCTTTTCTCTGCGTTCTCTGTGTCTCTGCGGTTAATTTTCTATGTCCCATCTACCCACTCTAGGCATCGGCTTAGGCTTCCGAGAACCCTTCCGTAGCGACTTGTTTTTGCATCAACAACAAGTTGACTTTCTAGAAATTGTTGCCGAACACTATCTGGATGCCCCACCCCAAAAACAGCAAGAATTAGAACTGTTGGCGGATCACTTCCCGCTTATCCCCCACGCGATTAATCTGTCGCTAGGTAGTGCAGAAGGTTTAGATACCGATTACTTACGGAAACTGGCAACACTAATTAAACAACTCAATCCGCCTTGGTGGAGCGAACACATCTGTTTTACAAAAGCGGGTGGAGTAGATATAGGACATTTATCACCGCTACCCTATACACACGAAGCGGTAGAAGTTCTTTGCCGCAACATTGAGCAAGTGCGGCGCTATGTTGACGTGCCATTAATTTTAGAGAATATCACCTATATGGTGACACTTCCCGGCGCAGAGATGACGGAAGCCCAGTTTTTAACCGAAGTAGTAGAACGTTCTGATTGTGGGTTGTTGCTGGATATTACGAATTTGCATATCAATGCTGTAAATCATAATTATGATGTTCGCGATTTCTTATCACAATTGCCTTTAGAAAGAATTGTCCAGCTGCATTTTGTGGGCGGACATTGGCATAATGGCGTGTTAGTTGATAGCCATTCGCACTCGACACCGAAGGAAGTTTGGCAACTTATGGATGAAGTTGTCGCCAAAGTTCCAGTTAAAGGGATTGTGCTAGAACGGGATGAAAACTTACCACCTTTTGCTGAACTTTCCGCTGAATTGGAGGAGGCGCGTAAAATTGGAAAGCGTTATAGACGATGGGATTAGCTCAAACACAGCAAATTTTAGCCCAGCTTTACACTAATAGTGTGTTGCGATCGCGTTTTTTTGCCAATCCGCAAGCAGTCGGTGAAGAGTTGGGACTTAATTCTGATGAAGCACAGCAGCTGGCTAAATTATCTGCACAACAGGTTAACCTTTTCGCTAATTCGCTGAAACGCAAGCGGCTGGGAGAAGTGCGCGAACTGCTACCTTTGACGCACTCCGTTTTGGGTAAAGGCTTTGCTGAGTTATTTTGGCGATACGCTGAGACTTATATACCCACGGGAATCAAAAAACATCTGGAGGATGCGATCGCATTCTCCACTTTCATCGAAAATGTTACTCAACTAGAAAGCATCGATCCGCCTTGGGTTGTGGATTTGTTGCGCTACGAAAAAGCCTGGTTACAAGCCGCAGAACCTAGTAGCCGATTAACTGTATGCTGGTTTCGTTATGCCATCGACAAGTTAGCGCGAACAGTACAACAAGATGAAACTCCGGTGGTATTGATGCAACCTGCGATCGCTATCTGGTTTCGCCTGTCACCGCGAAGCCATCTGCGGCATTTCGTGCTGAAGTTGTAGAGTGGGATGTGCTGATGCGCTACCGCTTCGGCGTAAGTAGCTATATAATTCCCAAACGATTTATAAATTATTTTTTCGTTTGTACCGCCTGCCACAGCCATCCTGCCTGCCCTACAATTTACAAATGAAATAGGACTCCCATACACATAAAATACCTTAAATTTAAACAGCCCTTTGGACTAACCTAAGTAGAAAATATTTGTTTAATATTTATTCAAATTTTATAGATTGGACTTTTGCCCAACCTATAAAATCAAACTATTAGACTTCTTGCAAAAGTACCTGAATAACTCCTATCTAACTTTCCTAGTTAACAGCAGAAGAACAAATTATTATTACTTCCCGCTGTTTACGAAGAAACTGAGTTTCGTTGTTTTCACCTTTTGCAAGAAGGCTATTAAATGTGCAACGCCCTGGAACTTCTAAACGAAATTGAAGCTACTACTATTCAGATTCAGGTCTAAAGGCGAAACCCCTTGAACAATAGCAACTAGGTCGTTGCCAAAAGATATGGATGTCCCCGACGGAAGACCTTCAGGAGATGCACCTAAGCTAAAAGTAGCAGCTTGAACCCCAGCTAAATCTATCGTGTAGTTGCCAGTATCACCACCATTACCAGGGAAAACAGGTGGTGTTCCAACTGGATCGTTATTGAAGCTGGAGATTGCTAGAAAGTATGTACCGGATTCTAGTGTTGAAGCAGGAAGCGTGGATTGAAAGGTGCCGCTAGAGTCGTCATTTTGAGCAACTAAGATGCCATCCTCGTCGAAGAGGAACAACTGCGTGTCAAAATTAGCGCCGCCGACTGTGGTGGCAAAAAAATCTTCCTCGCCACTCAGAGTGATTTGGAACAAGTCAACATCGTTACCACTGGATATTGTCCCAGTAATAGAGTCTAACGTTCCCGATCCGGGTGCAATAACCTGAGCCTCAGTAAGAAGCTGTCCTGCGTCCCCGGCTTCAGCAATAGTAAGAGGAGTGTCGGGATTTTCAGGGAGTTGTATAACATCTTCAGTGAGATTGAAGTCAGTAATCAGGGCGTAGTCACTATTACCGCCACCAACATAATAAACTTCAGAGCCTCCCCGTGAGTTCCCTAGTACCGTTCCGTTGTCGCCGAGAACGAAAGTATCGCTACCTTCACCGCTAGTTAAAGTATCAATCTCGAAGGGAGCGATCGCGCTTCCGTTTCCGCCAAATCCAAATTGTGAAACAAACGGGTCAACGCCAATCAGGGTATCATTCCCAGCGCCACCAGAGAGAGAGTCGCTACCAACTCCACCAACAAGTAGGTCTACTCCCGCTTCACCAATGAGTGTGTCATTGTCTAAGCTACCGAAGAGTATATCGTCACCATTCCCACCATTGAGGAGATCGTTCCCAGCTCCCCCATCAGCTAGGTCATTACCGTCGTTACCGAAGATTTGGTCATTTCCGGCATCAGCAAAGAAGCGATCGTTCCCGATGCCTCCAAAGGCTCTGTCATCGCCGTCCCCGCCATTGATGATATCGTCCCCATCGTTACCAAACAGAATGTCATTGCCAGCCTCACCAAATAGTCGGTCATCCCCCAGATCCCCCGATAGTTGGTCATCCCCGTCACCAGCAAATAGAACATCAAATCCATCGCCACCAAATAGTCGGTCGTTACCAGCACCCCCATTCAGATTGTCAACTCCCCTGCCACCATTCAGGTTGTCATCGCCATCTCCACCATTGAGAGTGTCATTCCCGTTCTCCCCAAAAAGGGAGTCATTTCCACCTTCACCAAATAGAACATCGAACCCATTACCACCATTGATGAAGTCATTTCCACCTTCACCAAAAACTTGAGAGTCACCAAAGATTACGTCGTTGCCGTCCTCTCCAAACAGGAAGTCGTTAGCACCCCCACCAATAATAATGTCAACCCCAGTACCACCAAATACAAAGTCATCTCCATTAAGGCCAAATATGCCATCATTGCCATCCAGCCCAAATATTTGATCGCTCTCATTAGTACCAATAAGAAGATCGTTGTTACCAGGTTCGCCAGAAATAACAGCCATCTATGTTCACCTCATTTTTAAAAGAAATCATGTTTGTGCTTGCAGAAAGTGTGGAATTAGTTTTCACATCTTTCAGCAGCTTTTCTTGGCATAAATTGGAGTGTTTCATCTTGAAGTCCACAAGAATACTCTTGGCGTGTCCCTATAAAATTTGGGTTATATTGCCGAGATAAAATTTGCCGACTTCTGATGACTTATCAGGGTCAGCTCCGGGAAATTACGCAACCCGTTACAAAAGTACACATTAATCTTTTAGATGGTCAGAAAAACCGATTTTCAGGAGCTACTTAGAGGGTGTTTGAAAAGGTATTATTTGTAATACTTCTCACTCAGCCCTCCCCTAAATCCCCCTTTAAAAGGGTTGAAACAGCCTCAAAGTCCCCCTTTTCAAGGGAGATTTAGAGCAGGGTACTTTCATACAATCGAAGAAAATATCGAAAATTGCGATCCATCTGTAGGGGTATGGCAACGCCATGCCCGAACCCAAGCAGGTATGGAGGGAACCTGATAACCGCCAAATATTTCACCCAACTGAGAAACGCTATAGTTTTGTCGGTAGGTTTTTGCTCGTCCCAACCCCTCTTAGGAAAGGCTTTTGCTCAAAGCGTTCTAGGACTAACCCCCAGCACCTTCCCTGGCAGGGAAGGGGAGCCTTCAAAGTCCCTTTCCGCATCGGAGAGGGGTTTGGGGAGAGGTCTGCCGACTTGTGCGTACACGGTAGCTTGGAAAAGAAGGCTATTCAGTTCTGCTTTATTGATTTCACCTTTCATCACAAGCGTTTCCGGTTCCGCCCTTTTGAAGGAGCGTTAGAGGGGAGCAAATGTGTGGCATCAAAACGTATTGCATTAGGATTAGCCGTCTGGAAAAAGCAGCGACTAAGTTGTAGAAATAAATAAAACCAACTCATCCCTACCCTTATGACAGGATTTGAACCCGCAGTTGCAGATGCAGCAATTAAAGGTCTAACTGGCGTTGTGATTAAAACAGTTTGGGAAAATGGAGGTAAATTTCTCGGCTTGATAGGCGGAAATCTGAGCGAGGGAACAAAGCAGCTAGTTTTTAACGCATTACGGCAATATGTCAAGAACTATAATGAGCGTCACGGCATCCTGAAAGTTTTAGGAATGCGGGAGCCTGTAGCCTTAGAGTCAATCTATACTGGCGTTCAGTTTTTGGATAAGCAAGATATTTGCCGATTTGAATCAATCGCCAACTTAGAAGAAGCTTACCGCCAAGCTCAAAGACGCAGTTATCAGTCTAAAGATTGCCCAAAGCAAGAAGGACTAAAAGTTGCTAACGAAAAGCAATATCTCATGGTATTAGGTGGGCCAGGAGCGGGAAAATCTACATTTTTGCGGCGGATGGGGCTGGAAGCACTCAAGAGTAACAAGGGAAAATTTAAGCACTCCTGTATCCCTGTTTTCATCGAACTCAAAAGCTTTAACGCTGGTGACATCAATATTGAGAAAGTCATCACTGATGAGTTTCACACTTGTGGTTTCCCTTCACCTGAAAAATCCACAGAGAAATTATTAGAACAAGGTAAATTACTAATTTTGCTGGATGGGCTGGATGAAGTGCCAACAAAGAACTTAAATCAGGCTATCGGTCAAATCCAGAACTTTGTTGACAAATACGATAAAAACCGCTTCATTGCCTCCTGTCGCACTGCTGCCTATCGCAGTGGATTTCGTCGCTTTAGCGATGTAACAATGGCAGATTTTGATGATACCCAGATTGAGCAGTTTATTTGTAACTGGTTTCAATCAGAGGCAGATAAACAGGCGGGAACCGCTAATAAATGCTGGGAAATTCTGCAAAAACCAGAACATAAAGCGGCTAAAGAGTTAGCCCATACGCCGTTATTGCTGACATTTCTCTGTCTGGTCTATGATCGTTCCCAAAGCTTTCCAGATAATCGCAGTATTTTGTACCGGAAGGCACTGCGGATATTATTAGAAGAATGGGCCTCAGAAAAGCGAATTCTGCGAGATGAAATCTATCAAGGACTGCATACAGAATTAGAAGAGATACTTCTATCTGAGATTGCCTACAAAGGTTTTGAGGCAGATCGATTATTTTTCTCTCAGCGAGAGGTTGTTGAGCAAATCAAAACATTTTTGGCAAGTAATCTAAATGCACCTCAACATTTAGACGGCGAAGCAGTTCTGAAGGCGATTGCTATTCAACAAGGTATCTTGGTAGAGCGCGCAGAGGATGTATTTTCTTTCTCCCATCTGACACTACAAGAATATCTAACTGCACAGTACATTGACGACCATCGGCAAATTGAGAAGTTAGTTACCAAACACCTCACAGATCAACGCTGGAAAGAAGTGTTTTTACTAGTAGCTGGGTTGATGCGTGGTGGTGCAGATGAATTGCTGTTACTGATGGAAAAAGAGGCACAAAAGTACATCAACACTCCTAAATTAAAAGCTTTATTAGAATGGGCAGAACAGGTAACGGCGGGATCGGCAAGTGATATTAAGCCAGTGGGTAAAAGGGCGATCGCCAACGCCATCGCCATCGCCTTCGCCTACGCCAATGCCAATGCCATCGCCTTCGCCAATGTCAAAGTCTTCGCCATCGTCAATCCCAACGCCATCGCCATCGCCATCGCCTTCGCCGACGCCAATCCCAACGCCTACGCCATCGCCAACGCCGACGCCATCGCCATCGCCTTCGCCATCGCCAACGCCTTCGCCAAGGCCATCGTCCAAGCTATCGACAATGCCCGTAAACTTGAGCAACTAAAAATCTTTAAGGATGTAAACTTTAGTGTGCTGATTGCCCGACTGGAAGCGCTAAAAGCTAAAATTCCTGACGATAAACAACCCTTGGAAGTGCGTAAGGAATTTGCCCAGCGTCTCTTGCAAACCTTAATCAATGCTTTTAATCTCAACTTAGAAATGGTCAATTTAACTGAGGAAGAAGTAAAGGCATTCGACAATTATTTCTATGCCAATTACCTCATAATCCAGTGCAAACAAGCAGCGGTGCGGGTGTCGCCCAAAACGTGGGAAGAGATAGAGGAAAGAATGCTGCTGGTTCCTAATAATTGAAATTGCAGATACCAGCAGATAAAAGGTTTATAACCCGCACCTTCATCGCGCGGCAGAACCTCTGTAAATTCTTTCTGCTTGCTCAGAAGATAACCGCATGGATGGAATTCGTTCAGTATTAGATGCTACAGGCTGATCATCATAGGAGGGAAGTTCACTGTAGGGTGCCGCGAACTCGTGAAGAACAGGATCGTACTCCAAAACCTCCCCTGTTTCAATCTGATAGACCCAAGCGTGGAGAGATAGCTGTTTTCGGTGAAGTTTGGAGCGAATTACTGGATAAGTCCGCAGATTTTCGATTTGGGTTAGCACGTTCTCAGCAATGGTGGCGTCCAGAAGTTCTTCTCCAGCGAGGTTTGTGTAGTTATCTTTAACCAGCCGCCGAGTTGCTTCTGCGTGCTTTAACCATTCGTAAACTAGCGGCATTTCTTCAGCTAATTTGTCCAATTTTAACAGTCCCTTCATTGCGCCGCAGTGGGAATGACCGCAGACAACAATTTGCTCGATACCTAAAGCATGAACGGCGTATTCAACCGCTGCGCCTTCGCCGCCATTGGTTGCGCCAAAGGGCGGAATCATGTTACCAGCATTGCGAATAATAAATAGTTCGCCGACACCAGCTTGAGTAATCAAATTCGGGTCGATACGCGAATCTGAGCAGGTGATAAATAGCGCTCTCGGTTTCTGACCGTGAGCGAGTTGCTCAAACAACTCATGGTGCGTGCTGAAGTAGCCGCTTTGGAACTGGCGCAGACCTTTAATCAGTTTTTTCATAAAACCTATTTTTTTTTGCGATCGCGATCGCAATTTCCCTCTAATAATAGGAAACCGCGATCGCATCTCCAGAAGACGCATTGTAACGAAATTGCAACAATAATCCAACTAATTTTAGAGCTTTGCTACTTAGCGAGAGTGCCAACGCCTTTAATTTTGAGATCCACACAGATGGCAAATTGTCAATAAAAAAGTTTTGTTTTGGTAGGTGTCCCGCCTACCCTACAAGAAAGTTTATTAGCGATCGCACTTTCTACAGATAGCAGCACTCCCACAAAATTGTTCAAAATAAAGAGAGAACGTGCTTAATATCGCTCAACAATGACAACCGCCACTAAACCATCAACACAGAAAGCTTGGGCGAAAGCGATCGCCAAACCCGCTGCTGAATTTCCCCTCACCCCTTTACCACTGCTTTCGGGCAAAATACCGGCAGGTTTGCGGGGTACGCTATATCGCAATGGCCCCGGACGCTTAGAACGCCAACCTTCGGGTCGGGTGGGACACTGGTTTGATGGCGATGGGGCAATTTTGCGAGTGCATTTCACAGATGACGGCGCTACCGGACTCTATCGCTACGTGCAAACAAAAGGATACAAAGAGGAAACGGCGGCGGGTAAATTCCTCTATGGCAACTATGGCATGACCGCACCAGGACCAGTCTGGAATCAATGGCTCAAACCCATCAAAAACGCCGCCAATACCTCAGTCCTGGCACTGCCTGATAAACTGTTAGCACTTTGGGAAGGTGGGCATCCTCATGCCCTCGACCTACAAACTTTGGAAACTTCGGGATTGGATGATTTAGCTGCATTGGATGCGGGCACGCCTTATTCTGCTCACCCCAAGCGTGATCCTCAAACAGGCGAAATTTTTAACTTTGGTATCGCCGCTGGAATGAACGGCAAGCTGAATATCTATAAAAGCGACTCTACTGGCAAGATTCTGCAAAAAGGGGAAGTTCAACTTGATGGTATCCCCTTAGTGCATGATTTTGTCTTGGCAGGGCAATATCTGGTGTTTTTTATTCCCCCAGTGCGATTAAAAGCCCTCCCAGTGTTGGCGGGAATAAGTAGCTATAGCGATTCGCTAGAGTGGCAACCTAAAGTAGGTACTCAGATTTTAGTCGTTGATCGCGACACCTTATCTGTGGTGAGTCGCAGCGAAACCGATCCTTGGTATCAGTGGCATTTTAGTAATGGTTATGTTGATGCTGATGGGATGGTTGTTGTAGATTTTGCACGCTATAAAGATTTTCAGACGAATCAGTATCTCAAGGAAATAGCGAGTGGCGAAACTTACACACCTGCTAAACCAACGCTGCACCAAGTACGATTAAATCCGCAAACGGGCAAAGCAATTTCTGTGCAAGAATTGTTAAACCGACCCGGCGAATTTCCGCTAGTTCCTCAGCAATACGTGGGGAAAGCTTCGCCTCATACCTATCTATCAGTATTTCGGGAAGGGGCGGATATTGGTAAAGAAATTCTGGGCGCGATCGCACGTTTCGACAACCAAACTGGTAATCTCACAGAAACTGATTTGGGCGAAAATCGCTATCCCACCGAACCCATCTATGTGACTGATGCCTTGAATCCTGCACAGGGTTGGGTGTTAACTGTGGTATACGATGGCAATTCTGATACTAGCGAAGTCTGGGTTATGGATAGCGATCGCTTAGACGATCAACCCGTTTGTCGTTTAGCATTGCCCAGCGTTGTTCCTATGGGGTTTCACGGTACCTGGAAACCCGCTTAAATTAGGAGCCAACGAGTTATTAATTTAAAACTCATAACTCCTAATCCCATTACCTATGTTCTGAACAAAAAAAGCGCCTATAGCAATCCTATTTGAGTTGTGAGCCAGGGGTTAAGATACCCGACTTCTTACAGAAGTCGGGTATCTCGCCTTCACGAATCATTCATAACTGCTATTTAGCAATTCTAGGGTTGAGTGCAATACATCATCTGTAGGGGACATGGCATTGCCATGTCCCTACCAAGGTCGCGCGAAGGTCAGAATTACGATATACTCCGCCCAACTGAGAAACGCTAATACAAAAGCAAAAAGAATAAAATAAGAAGCTCATTTAATTTAATTAAATAAGCTTCTTGTTAACAAAACCAACTTATATTTCAGATACCATTACAAAAAAGATTGGCTACGCATGGCTCCCTAAAACAACCGATGGCAAGAGTTTCAAAATCTAAAATCCAAAATCAAAAATCCGACCGCCCTACTTCGGCTCTCTAAAAATAGAAATAAATACCCCTTGGAGCCTAATTATTCGAGACTTATTTCTATGTCTAGCCAAGAGTTTAAAAACTCTTTTCAGCCATCGCGACACTACCTAGTCCTTTTCGTCCGCTACCTCGATGGGCGCTGTCCTGGCTAGGCTCGTGAGCGGACAACTGTTGTTGAACCGAAGACGTTTGTTGCAGATTTTCAGAGTGTTTTTCAACTGCATGTAAGTTTACCGCTAAGCCAGTAACTAACAAACTTGAGAATAAGATGGAACTGTAAAGGCGCATAGTAGATGTCTCGTCAGAGCTTCTATTGCCTGATTCGGACTCTTTGATGCACTATCAGGATAAAATCCTGAAATCGTTTGCCTGATGGGGTTCCGAAATGTCAAAAATTATTTTTTAATGCGTAGAATAAACACTTGACAGTTCGGCTTACCGTATTTTTTTATCAGAATAAAAAATCCTATATTTTTGCTTTGAGGCCGCGATGCTTTAGCTAGAGCATTAAATATCTTCGCTAGTAGCACAGGCAGCTAAAGTAGGGTAGACATTGCCAGCTATAGCATTCCTAAATGATTCGTGAAGCCGAGATACCCGACTTACATAAGTCGGGTATCTGAACCCCTGGATTGCTATATACAAATTGGCTTCGCTAAAGTTTTGTGTTTAAATAGGCTGCGGGCGACCAACCTGGATTCTCTGGATAGGTAAGATATACAAAGAGATATAAAGTTCCCATTTCCACGGATTTGTTTGAGCCATCCATGACCACTTCTCCCCGCCGCTATCACATCACCACCTTCGGCTGCCAGATGAACAAAGCCGACTCAGAGCGCATGGCTGGCATATTGGAAAATATGGGCTTTGAGTGGTCAGAAGACCCCAACGATGCCAGTCTGATCCTCTACAACACCTGCACGATTCGGGATAATGCCGAACAAAAGGTTTATTCCTACCTGGGTAGACAGGCAAAGCGCAAGCAAGAGCAACCTGATTTGACCCTGATAGTTGCTGGTTGTGTTGCTCAGCAGGAGGGAGAGCAATTGCTGCGGCGGGTGCCAGAACTAGACTTAGTTATGGGGCCACAACACGCCAACCGCCTTGAAGATTTGCTTCAACAAGTCTTTGACGGGAATCAGGTGGTGGCGACAGAAGAAGTCCACATTATGGAAGACATTACCAAACCGCGCCGCGACAGCAAGGTGACGGCTTGGGTGAATGTTATTTATGGCTGCAATGAGCGCTGTACTTACTGCGTCGTTCCTAATGTCCGGGGGGTTGAGCAATCTCGGACTCCAGAGGCGATTCGCGCCGAAATGGAGGAATTAGGCCGTCAGGGGTACAAGGAAGTGACCCTGCTGGGTCAAAATATTGATGCTTATGGGCGGGATTTGCCTGGGGCGACAGCCGAAGGTCGTCATCAGCACACCTTGACAGATTTGCTTTACTATGTGCATGATGTGCCGGGGATTGAACGCCTCCGTTTTGCTACCAGCCATCCGCGTTATTTCACAGAACGCTTGATTCGCGCTTGTGCGGAATTGCCCAAGGTGTGCGAACTTTTCCATATTCCCTTCCAGTCTGGGGATAACGACATTCTCAAGGCAATGTCGCGGGGTTACACCCAGGAGAAATATCGCCGTATTATTGATACCATTCGGCGATATATGCCGGATGCGGCGATAAGCGCTGATGCGATTGTCGGTTTTCCTGGGGAAACAGAGGAACAGTTTGAGAATACGTTGCGGCTAGTTGAGGATATTCGCTTTGACCTTCTGAATACTGCTGCTTATTCCCCGCGTCCGGGTACGCCCGCCGCGTTGTGGGAAAATCAGCTGAGTGAGGAAGTCAAGAGCGATCGCTTGCAACGTCTCAATCACTTGGTTAATGTAAAAGCGGCTCAAGCGTCGCAGCGCTACTTTGGACGCATCGAAGAAGTGCTGGTAGAAGACCAAAATCCCAAAGACCCAACTCAGGTAATGGGACGCACGCGCGGCAATCGCCTTACCTTTTTCACAGGTGATATTAACGAACTCAAGGGTAAAATAGTGCCGGTGAAAATTACCCAAGTTCGCCCTTTTAGTTTGACAGGTGAGGCGCTATCAGTCGCTTGCTGTTAGCCGCCTATCCTAGCCAGAGAGTAAAATTTACTCCCACAGCGCCTTAACCTCAATGCTCTATGAGCCAAGCCCACGCAACGGGAGGATAAATATTAGACTCGCGTTGCGTCGGGCTAAGTTTGTAGAGCCGCAACTTTAGTCGTTGGGCATTCTTACAATAAATGTATAAATACACTTCACCTGGCGGAAAATATTACTCTTGACCAGAGGAAGACATTTGCCTATTTTCCACGTCCGGGGTCAGAGCAGGAAGCAGTTTTGCATCTGTTTTGAAGACTTAGGGCTAATTTGCCAGGATTACGGTTTCCAGCTAAAGGGCAATATGGTCAAAGAAAAAAGTTAATCAGATGAAAACATTTGTTACATTGTGGAAACTCGAAGTAAACTCCCGCCTCCCACTCCTGCGACGGGACTTACAAGAAGCGGTTTATCTTCCCCCTCGCTTAGCTTACGCCTTATACAACACCCTGATATTGGTGTATTGGTCGGCAATTGCGGCTGGTAGCGTCGGTTGGTTAGCTTGTCGCTTTACTTACTTACTCGGTGTTAGCACTCGTCAATTCCTGCTTCCTAAACAGGAACCGCTTCAGCTAAAGAGTAAAAAAACCACTCTTCAGACTCTAACCCCTACGACACCAATCACGGCTGCAAAACCCACCCTTCAAGCTGCTGTCACTCCACCAGTCCCCGCAGCAGAACCAGTTAAGGCTCCAGTCACAACTGTACCTTCCGCAGTTGAACAGATCGCAGTCGGCGAACTGACGACGACGGCGGCGCAAAAGGTCAAAGCAGCAAATCCTGATAAAGTTGTCTTGGCGCGGCCTTGGGGTAAAGGATGGCGGATTGCTGTTCTGGAGCCAGAAGAAGCTGCAAGTATCCAACATCCTTGGAAAGTGGTAGTGCGTTCTTGAAGGCAACTAGCGATCGCATTCTTCCCGATTGGTGCTATGAATCTTGCTAATTAGGTTTTAAACAGCTGGAGGTCGTTGTAGCCGTCCAGCTATGATAGGCTATCGGCTCTGAGGAGTGCCAAGGAGAAAAAAATGAAAAAATTGCGGGTTGGGTTGCTGTTTGGCGGTTGTTCCGGAGAACATGAGGTTTCGCTCTCATCAGCACGAGCGATCGCGCAAGCTCTAAGTGCAGACCAAAATACCGGAAAGTACGAAATCTTGCCTTTCTACATCCGCAAAGATGGACAGTGGCAAGCCGGGGAATTGGCGCAACAAGTTTTAGAATCAGGAACACCCCTACAATTAGAAACTTCAACTCCTGATTCCCCATCTGCAATCGCCAGTAGCGAAATATCAACCGCCAACACGCAACAACTCAACCGTTGGCAATCTCCCTCCCAAGCTGCTGAGATAGATGTCTGGTTCCCCATCCTACACGGCCCTAATGGGGAAGATGGCACGGTTCAGGGAATGCTGAAATTAATGCAGGTTCCCTTTGTGGGAAGTGGGGTTTTAGGTTCCGCGATCGGGATGGACAAAATTGCTATGAAAATGGCTTTTGCCCATGCGGGAATACCCCAGGTGAATTATATTGCTGTCAATCGGTCGCAGGTGTGGTCTAATCCTTGTGTTTTCCCGAAACTCTGCGAAGAAATTGAAGGAACTCTGGGCTATCCGTGTTTTGTGAAGCCGGCAAATTTAGGCTCATCGGTGGGAATTAGCAAAGTGCGATCGCGTACTGAGTTAGAAACTGCCTTGGATAACGCCGCCAGCTACGACCGTCGCCTGATTGTAGAAGCTGGTGTTGTGGCGCGAGAAGTAGAATGTGCTGTTTTAGGCAACGACAATCCCAAAGCTTCTGTCGTGGGAGAAATTACCTTTCAAAGTGATTTTTACGACTACGAAACTAAGTATACTCAGGGAGAAGCAGATTTGCTGATCCCCGCACCCTTACCAGATGCGATCGCTACTCAAATTCAAGACCTGGCTCTGAAAGCTTTTGCCGCCATTGATGCTGCTGGTTTAGCACGGGTAGACTTTTTCTATGTCGAAGCCACAGGCGAAATTCTAATTAACGAAATCAACACCTTCCCAGGCTTCACAGCGACGAGTATGTATCCCCAACTATGGGCAGCAAGTGGTATTTCTTTCCCGGAATTGGTCGATCAGTTAGTTCAACTGGCGCTAGAACGACATACCTAAACCAATCTCCTTGCAAGCTAGAGCCTGGGAACGATACACAAGAAGCTCTGCCTCTTACTAAAAATTAAAAAAAGTTCACAATTGTGTGAGGCGAAGCAGTGCTTGGCTAACAAAATCTTCATTCCCAGTCTCTAACTGGGAATGAAAAAGGTTTTCGCCAAGGTACGCCAAGAAAAAGCTATCCTCGGTTGTCCTTTGCGTTTAAAAGCCTTCTAGTCTAATCTAAGTTTTGTATCAGTTTGTGAAATTCAAAGGAGATAAACTTGGAACGGACATTTGTCATGGTTAAGCCGGATGGCGTACAGCGCAACCTTGTAGGTGAGGTCATCCGCCGTTTTGAAAGCAAAGGTTTCACTCTCGTTGGGTTAAAGCTAATGAGTGTTAGCCGCGAACTGGCAGAACAGCACTATGACGTTCACCGGGAAAGACCCTTTTTTGCTGGTCTGGTCGAGTTTATCACCTCTAGTCCAGTGGTAGCGACGGTATGGGAAGGTGAGGGAGTTGTAGCATCAGCAAGAAAAATTATCGGTGCTACCAACCCGCTGACAGCAGAACTGGGTACGATTCGCGGTGATTATGGAGTTAGCATTGGTCGCAACCTCATCCACGGTTCTGATGCTATCGAGACAGCACAGCGGGAGATAAGCCTCTGGTTTAAAGATGAAGAACTCGTCAGCTGGAAACCAAGTTTGACATCTTGGCTGTACGAGTAAATAACTAATGGCTAATGGTAATTAACCATTAGCCATAATTTTTTTCCTTTTTATTTTTGAGTTTCCGTGGGAGTTCGCTGGGAAAATCCCCAGGTAAATATGATCGCAATACAGGAGATCATTAACCAGTCTGGTGCATAAGACTCCAGGTTAAAGGCTCTCAATAGCAGTCGCAATCCCACCAACGCTACTGTAATGTAGCCAGCATCCTCAAGATGCACAAATTCATCTAGCCAGCGGATGAATAATCCCGCCATGAACCGAAGCGTAATCACCCCAATCGTACCTCCGGCGATAACAAGCACGGTATCTTTGGAAACAGCGATCGCTGTCGTTACGCTATCGAGGGAAAAAGCTAGATCCGTAAAGGCTATTATCGGAATTGCCTGCCAAAGGGAAGTAAAACGAGGCCCATGATTTTCCCCTTCTTCCCCCTCATCGGAACTAAAGTATTGGAACACCAGCCAAAGCAGATACATTGCACCTAGTAGCTCAAACTGCCAGAACTGAACGACCCAGGTTGCTGTCAGAATCAAGGTGATTCTGAGGATGTAGGCAACTGCTAATCCGAAGTTGAGAGCGCGACGTTGGAGAGTGCTATCTTCTAAGCCTTGTGCAATAGCTGCTAAAGCGATCGCATTGTCTGCTGACAGCACCGCCTCTAACGCCACCAGAACTAGCAGTACCAGGGGAGCTTCAATTCCTACATTGAGCGGAGAGTTCAGGATGTGGTCTAGCATTAACGCCTGTTTAAACTGGAAATATCAAATTAAAAGCAATAATTTCAAGGCTAAAACGTGCCAAAATGATTGCTATCTTAATTAAGCTTAACCTTTGTCGGGAAAGTTTAGACGAAATCAACGATGCTGTGCAAACATATGGGTTAAAATTTTTAGGCTTGTGTGTTGCATCTTGTTACAAGATAGTTATAGTAGGCATGATTTAGCCGAAATTGTTGAACTATAAACCTGAAAAAGGAGTTTGTAAACAATGTCTATATCAGATACCCAAGTCTTTATTGCTTTAGTTGCCGCCTTGATTCCCGGCATCCTGGCAATCCGCTTATCAACGGAACTGTACAAGTAGCGATTAGGGACTGGTTGTACTAGGGACTGGGAACAGATGGGAATAGGGGAGCAGGGAAAGACTTGGGAGCAGTGGGGAAAAACGTTGTCCTCTTTGTCCCCAGTCCCCAATCCCCAGTCCCCAATCCCCAGTCCCTATTCCCCAGTCCCCTATTCCCCAGCCCCTATTCCCTGTCGCTTATGAATGCAATTGAACCCACAAGACCTCCTCTGCAATCGGTACCACAACGGGCGGTTCCCCGGACGCAGCGACAACAGCGACGCCATCCCAATCGGGGGACGCTCGTGGAAACCACGGCTAAGTTAACTGTAAATATAGTGCTTTCATCGGCGGCGATCTCCGCGCTGGCGCAACTGTTGCCTTATCATATGTCCCAGCAAGCAAAGCTCTCGGACATTCAAGAGGAAGTGAAACGCACAGAAAAACGTGTCAACCGCTTGAGTGATAACTTCAGGCGTTATTTTGACCCGCAGCAAGCCAAGAGCGTTATGCAGGAGCAAAGCCATCGTGTAGACCCCTCTCAGCGTCAAGTGGTCTTGATGGATAGCAGCACGACTGAAGAAGAAGAATTGAAAATGGCAAATTAAAAAAGGGCAATGCCTAATTTTTAATTTTTATTTTTTAATTTTTAATTGTTCTTCAGGCGATCGCAGGTTTCAGCAACTGTATCATCCAAGTTTCGACGACCAGGCGCAAGCGTCCAGCTGCACCGGATCGGGAAAGCAACGCCAGAGCCTTCTGGTAGTCCGCGATCGCGCAGTTCCAGTCACCCCTCAGTTCGTAGGTGCGACCGCGTTCTGCATAAATGTTACCTTCCAGCTGTCCTAGTCCCATTACTAGGTCAAAATTCTCTAGCGCCAAGTCGTACAATCCCAAATCCCGAAAGGTGATACCTTGGTTAATCCAAGCGCGAACATTGCCGGGGTTGAGATCCAGGGTCATCTCATAGTCAGCGATCGCTTCTGCCATCTGTCCCACCGAAGCGTAGTAGTTGGCGCGATTGTTGTAGGCGCTGTCCAGGTAGGGATCTAGTTCCAAAGCTCTGTTGTAATCAGCGATCGCTTTTTCCTTTTGACCGCTCTGAAAATAAATTAGCCCTCGGTTATTGTATTGGGCTGCACTCATGGGGTTGCGCTCAATTAAAGTTGTCAGGATAGCGAGCGCACTCTCGTAATCGCCTTGTTGTGCTTTTTCCTTTGCCTGAGAGCGCAGCGAACCATCCGACTCTATCGCGTGTCCGACTGATACAGATTTGACTCGAAGTAAACGTCTTGGAGTTGCGCCAGTCGATGAGATCGGATAACTGTGTTGGTGTCTTGCTTGGTCTTGACAGTGGATTGCGCGAACGTTCATATCATTTTCAAAGGTATCTTGGACTTATCTGGAATCACTTTATCGCCTTGCTTTAAGTCGCTGCCTTGCTTCTGTGTCACTTAAGTAAAGCGTCTGGCAAGCGGTCGATTGACACCCAGACAATCCAATTAGGCTTGGATGTCCTTTAAATACCTACAGCCCCAATCCACAGCATTACTGAAACCTCTACAGACAAACAAAGCGATCGCTTTTTATCTGTCCAGAGAAACCGTTTATTATGTGAAGCTTAAGCGATTGGCATATAGAGGGATTGGGGAGGAGGTGACTGGGAATTGGTTCTGTGGTACATATATCCCTTGCCTATCCTCTTCCCCTCTAACCCCATCTGGTAGAATGCAAGCGATGATCAAGCTGTGTTGGTGTTTTGAATCTTTAAGGAAAACAACTTTATGACAACTGCAACTTTCTATCCCAACGCCCCGGATCTATGCGAAGATGACTACCTGCTGCTTGGCTTAGCCACTTGCTTCTACAAGGAAGATGGCGAAGTTCGTGAAGTCAAAGTAATTGAACCCATCCCCTCAGCCGCCCTAGAAGCGATTCTCAAAGGAATTCCCACCTCATACCAGATGGCGATCGCTACCACGATGGGCGCTGTCCTCACAGAGGATAATACACTCACCCAGCCCGCTGATTTTCCAGAAGAGGCGCAGTTTAGTGATGAGTTTGCTTTTCGCGCGATCGCATCTGCCCGCACTTATAAAACCCACCCAGAAGCCCAGTCTCATATCCCTGTAGGAACAACCCGCACCGACTTTAACTATTCCATAGAACGCAAGCGGGTACTGAATGCTCAGCGCGTTGTCCGCAAGGAAGACAACGTAAAACAACACTCCCATACTCACAAAGTTCTTTAAGGTTTAACTATCATGTTGAAGCTCTACGGAGGAGCGTTTAGTCGCGCGTCAATTGTCAAGTGGTATCTGGAAGAACTTGGCATTCCTTATGAATTTGTCATGCTGGATATGCAAGCAGGCGCTCATCGACAACCAGATTATCTCGCGATTAATCCTATGGGGAAAGTCCCGGCGATTGTGGATGGGGATTTTCAGCTTTGGGAGTCGGGGGCAATTCTGCTGTATTTAGCCGAAAAGTACGGCAAGATGCCATCTTCCCTAGAAGAAAAAGCAAAAATTACTCAGTGGGCGATGTTTAGCAATGCCACACTAGGGCCAGGAATTTTTGTGGAAGCCAGCCGGGAACAGGAGATGCCCAAGTTGATGCAACCGCTCAATGACATCTTAGAGCGGCAACCGTTCTTAATGGGAGACGAATTCAGTGTAGCCGATGTAGCAGTTGGGTCAATTTTGGCTTACATCCCAATAATGCTAAAGCTGGACTTGAGCGAATATCCAGCCGTTGTGGACTATATCAAGCGTCTTTCAGAGCGTCCCGCTTTTGGCAAGGCAATGGGGATGGGCGGTTAAACAAAAATAAAGGATGTAGAGCTGCGCCCTACATCCTTTATTTTTATAAAGGGGAATTTGGGGTTTAACGGAACCCTACAGCAGCTTGCCAAACGAAAGCAAGCAATAAGAAGAACACGGGGATGATCGGGAGAACGTCTACCAACGGATCAAAGAAGGAGTAAGCTTCAGGCAGTTTTGCCAATAGCAGTGCTGCTTCCATATTTAAATTTACCTTTCCAACACAGTTTTCAGAATTGACATGGATCTTAACACGATCTAGCTTACATCTTCCTGGTTTTGGATGGTTAGAAGCAAATTTTATCGGAAGCGATCGCCTCTTGCCTTTGCTTTTAGTTCTTCACCCGGACAGGCCTTGCCCAACCCTGCCATCTGCGGAGATGAAAGCCTTTATCCTGGTAGTGGTAAACATATAATGATAGCCAGATATGGTTAAGCTTTTGAAATCTCTGGGATTTATATGCCAACTTGTCCCGATTATGGCGTTTAACATTCTGTTAAAAATGGTCGGATACACAATATAAGCTAATATTTTTATGCCGCAACTGTGGCAGATAATTTGTTAAAAATTTTGACAATAAGTAATTTCACCTTTTATTAAAGGTTTAATTGATAAACTTCTCCCAAAAAATTGGCTGCCATTACCTGTGGCATACTGCCTAACTTTTTATTGATTGGAGGAATACAAGTTGAGAACAATTTCTTGTGTTAAAAAATAAAAAATTATTCGATTTTTTATTTTTTTGCCTTTTTGTTTACCAAGGATTTCCAATCATCGTGAAAGCTGCCCAATAATAAGGATCAGACAAACTTTGATTTCCCAACTTGGCTAGTTCCGGCGTTAACGGTATCTCACCATCAGGAGTAAGCAATTTACCATTTTGGATGCGTATTTGCCCCTTGATCATTGCTATTTGCGCCTGTCTTAGCGCCTCCGCCTTCACGGGAGCTTTTCTCAATTCTTCGTAAAACTGGGCCATTAGTCCCAAGCTTCCCTGATCTGACACATACCACAAGCTTGCTAGTGCCGACTTCACCCCAGCTTGCACCGCCAACCCAGCAAAGCCCATCTCTGCCTGTTCATCACCTAACGCTGTGCGGCAGGCACTTAGTACCAGCAAATCTACCGGAGGGTCATTCCAGCCCACCTGCGGCAGCTGGTTCAACGACAGCTTACTGTCCCACAATTGGATGTATGAGTTGCTAGGATTACCTGGCTGAAATTCCGCATGGGTTGCTAAGTGAACGATTCTATAAGGTTGTAGGCGGCGCTGGGTGTTGAGATTTTTCAGAGTGAAGCCGGTGTTGAGGAAGGATTTACCAGGCCACAGCTGAGGCGTAATGGCCAATAATTCTACTGGTACAGCGGGAAGTGGCTTTTGGTCAGTAAATTTTGATGCCCCCATTGCCAAGACTTGCGCGTTTGCTATGTCGCGGTGTTCGGTGTTGCTGAGGCTGAGACTGGGCATCAAGCTGACGCTGTATTGCTCCACCAGAAACTGTTCACCATCATGCAGGGCAGCCAAGGGAATAGATCGCAACCCGGTGTCTGGCACGAAGACAATATTCTGAATGCCTCTAGCTTGCAAGTCGGCTTGCAGGGGGGCGATGATCCATTTATAGAGTTGTTGGGCTGAGGAAAGGTAGGTGGGAGTTCGTTTGATTTTGATAACTTCGCTGCGAAATTGATCGGCGGCTTTGATAACTTGCGATCGCGTAATTCCAGAAAGCTGCTTGCGAATTGGTGTTCCCTGTGCTGTTACCAGCACCACTTCAAGCTCATCACTCGAATTTTGTGTTGATGATTGGGAATTGATGACAAGCAAATCCCCCTTTTCTTCCCCTTTCTCTATCTCCCCTTCGGGTGGAATATCTGGGGTAGCAAAAGAAATATAAATAATCGCTGCCCTTACGCCTGTTTCTCTTTCAACTCTCTCTAGAGTTTGACGGGTATCTAGTAGAGAATTGACACGAGTAGGAACATCTTTTATTCCCAAATATTCGGCAAATTCGCGAGTATAGTTGTCTTCTCTTTCAGTGACTAGGGCATCAATTTCAATGTTTGGAACATTCTGCGGTAGTTGTAATTTTTCCTCTTCATCGTTGTCACCAACCAATTCTGTTTGGTTTAGTGTTTGATTTGGAGTAGGGGTAACAAATTGAATATTTCCTTGCCCACCCCTACCTGGAAAAGATTGAAAGGTAGTAATTGGGGATTGCCCATTAGTAACTGCCCCCAATGTGCCGTTAGCGGCGGGATTTCCCACTAAAAAGGGAACTAACCTGGAACCGCCGCCGTGCCGGATAGCGATCGCACCTCCCCCAACACCTCCGGCATTAGAAATACTTGCTAACACACCATTTTGGTCTAAAAAACTACCCCCAGCCCGGAAAAATTGCTCTGTCGTAATATCAACATTTCCCCCCGTGCCGTTAGTTCCGCCTTGGGCATTGATAGAGGTAACTTGGATATCCCCAACCGGATCGAGGAACACCGATCCACCATTACCAAAAGCCGAACTAGAGTTGATAACATCAGCATTGATTTGGTTGCGAGCTTTTATCGCGATCGCGCCTCCATCGCCCAAATTTGCAGATGAGTTTATCGCTCCGGTAATATTAATTCTTCCTGCCATACTATTAGGCAGATTGTTACTATTTTGGTCAAGAGCCGTCAGACTAATTGCTCCGCCATCAGCAATATTTGACGACGAGTTTATCGTTCCTGCAATATTAATTGAACCTGTTTGACTTACAATATTAACATCGCCACCATCACCCGAATCAGAATTAGTAAAAATTCCGCCTCCAGGCGAATTCAGAATATTAATATCGCTAAAAGCGGACATAGTTACCGAACCAGCAGCATTATCAGCGAAAGTGGTAGAAGTATCAATTTTTCCTAATACTGTAATGCTGCCAGTTGCAGACAAATTGACAAAACCACTCACTAAAGGCGGCACAAAATCAGGTTGTACTGCTTGTCCCACAACATCCCGCACCACAACATCACCAGCATTCACCCGGATGCCAGAACCAACAAGTTTCACCTCTCCAGCGCTGTTAACAGTTAATTCGGTAGCATTACCGATGCCCCCACCAGTTAGCAACTGGGGTAGGAAAAGGGGGAGGGAAGCAGAGGGGGAGCGAGGAACAGAGGCGGGGAGGGGAGTAACTTCCAAGCTTAGCGGACTTCCCGGCTGAGAGATACGAACCATACTCTCGCCTCCTACAGATGCGATCGCGATATCATCGCCTGGTGCCGTCAGACTACCCAGTGAGACAACGGTGCCACCAATCAGGCTAAGATTTTGTTGAACAGCTAGCTGCGCCAAATTGACAATGGCTCCGGGTGTCTGAGGAGTCGTGAAGGCAAAGGTGCGGGGAGTCCCCACCAAAGCGGCATAGTTATTAGATCCGGTGGCATTAAACCATCTTATAGAGGCGGGATTCATCGCGTCTGGAAAACCAATCGCATTCGCAGTGGTAGCGGTGAAGCTTCCTGGTATATTCAAGCTGGCTCCTGCGCCAAAGATGATACCAGCAGGGTTCATTAAAAAGAGGTTGGAATTGCCGCTAACCTGAATTAAGCCGTTGATTGCCGAGCGATCGCCTCCTACTACTCTCACCAGAATATTCTCAATAGATGGGCTAGAGAGAAAGTTGGCAATCTGGTCTTGACTAAGCCCAAACTGGGTAAAACTGTGGAAAAGATTGGCGCGATCGCTCGATCTAGTGCCGCCATCGATATCGAAGCGGTTCCCCTCAGGTGTCACAATAGTTCCGGTACCATCAACTGCCGGAACTATTGACTGTGCTGCTGCTGATGCGGGAATCAGGGCAAAAAACAAAGCTGCCAAACTTTTAGCTTTGCTTCCCTGAATATTTAGCGAAGACAGGGAAAACCGAAATTCCCAGCTTTTTTTACCACCAATTGGGGATTGGAGTATAGGCGTAGGGCGAGACTTTTCTTTCAGCCCCCAGCCCCCAGTTCCTTTTAGTGCTACCAGCCACAACTTAATTCTTTTTTTAGCTAATTTCATGGTGCCGATTCTGACAGGAAACACGCCCTTGCTCTAGTTATTAATTTTTCTACGCTAGCTTCCAAAGAAGTATCTGCACACCTGATGCAATTGTGCCATGACTACACTATAAGTAGTGTTTTAGATATTATCTAGCTGCCGTTTAAAATGTTTACCAGTCTAAATTGATACTTTTAATCTGCAACGGTTTACTGTATCGTTTTGCCCGTAAAGGCAAATTAATGGGGATAGGAAACGACTAAGTTTCACCGCCGCCTCTTATAATGGACGGGCTTAACCCTAGTCAACAGGAGTTTGGTCAATAACCCATCCCCTTTAAGGTATAAGCTGGTTAACTAGCTCTCGTTGGGCAAACCTCACCACTCTGGAAAAAACCCTAGCCTTGTGGTAAAACCCACAAAGTAATAGCTTATGCAAGTGTTTCTGGTTGCTGACCCTCGAACCAAACTACTTATAAAGTAAGCGACAGAGCTTTTGTCCAGATGTCCTGCATAAATTAAAACGTAAAAACATTCTTTGTTTGGGAAGCGGTACACCCCGCCCCGCTTTCCTGCCAACCCCGAAAAGGGATGGATGTCTAGCGGGAAGCATTATGACCAACGATGAAAGCAATTAGATGGCACCACACCCCAATTGTTCCTGCAATGCTTGTTCTGTGTCTTGGCGCTGTATCAGCCAGAGCGCAAAATAAAGTATATAATCCGATTCCTGTACTAACAAACAACGAAGTTGCCGACACGCTTACAGAAAAGGATATTCCTACTGGTGAGGGAGGCTTTGCCCGTGACTACTTGGTGAAGTTGAATGCTGGAGATCAGGTGGCTATTGACTTGACCTCAGATAACTTTGACTCGATTGTTACGCTGATGGCTGCTGATGGTTCCACTGTAGCGGAAAACGATGACGGTCCAGACGGCAGCACAAATTCTGTGCTGTTTTCCCGAATTAGCGAGACTGGTTCCTACATTATTCGGGTTCGGGCTTTTGGAGAAACGGGCGGCGGGTCTTTTAAGCTGAAGATAACGCGCCTGAAGCCTATCTAACGATTTTGGATGCCAGGATTTTGTATTGCTTGGGTTGCTTATGAGTTACAAACTCCTTCAGGTTAAAATCTAAAATCGTTAGATTGTGGTGATTAGGCACAGTAACAAAGCTTCTGTCCATTCTACGACTGCGCCGTAGGTATCTCCTGTGTGTCCGCCCAGCTGCTGGTGAAACCAAGCACCAGTTAAAAGCGCGATAAGGCATCCTGCGACTGCCATGATTACCGCCAATAGAGGGCGAGTGGGTGACACAATTAGCTGTAATCCGCTTAAAAGCACTAGTAACACCAATCCCAGCAAGATATCCTGGGGGGCGCGAATAAACTCTTTATGAAAAGCACCTTTGCCACTAGGTTTGAGATAGGGATAACGAGCGATCGCTACCACTTGCCCCCACCGACCCCATCCCGCTACTGCCATCAGCGCTAGCCAGCGGTTAGATTCAATATCTGTCAGGGCTGCTGTTTTTAAAAGTATCAGTGCGATGGCTGCGATCGCGCCAAAGGCACCAGTCGCACTATCCGTCATCACCTCTAAACGCCGTGACGGATCTTGCACTGCCAGCCCATCAGCGGTATCCATTGCCCCATCTAAGTGTAAACCTCCGGTGATGGCAATCCCCATCACTACCACTAAGGCTGAACGAGTCAGTACGGGTACGCCCAGCTGTTGCCAACAGACATCGCAAAGCGACAGAAGCGCCCCAATTAATAAGCCTACTAGCGGAGCATGGCGGGCAATGCGCTGAAATTCCAATGTCCAGCCCGCAGGAAGGGGTATACAAGTATAGAACGCGATCGCCCCCAGTAGCGATCGCCAAAACGAAGAAACTTGAATCACAAAAGATACAAAAGACACTTCTTACTTTCCGAATACAAATTCAGTAGATTAGCGTAGGAGCAGACGATAAATGTTGGGCTAAGATTGTCTCGTAGCAGTTCGATCTCGCGCATAGCGCCTATGGCGTTAGATTATTTAGCTACCTGCTTCCCCAAGTAGGAAAGCATCTACTACGACCAGACAAGATCGGGCTGGTTTGAACTAAAGGCTGTTTCCCATGATGAGTCACGACCAATCTCCGCCCAAGCTACCAGCTCCCTGTATAATTGACTTCGGCATTGTCGTTAATAAGCAAGATATGCGGCGACTGCTGGCTGATTTAGGCCGCGTCCGCTACATTCATAGTCTTGATGGCAACGTTCAGAGCCAGGGAGAAGGGTATGTGCTGGATGTATTTGCTGACGATCAACGGTCTACGATGATTGCCAACCAGGCAATTTATCTCAATGTCTACAGTTTTGATTATCTGCAACTGCACCAGTCCCCAGATCAGGAATCTTATTTTGACTTGATTCAAGACCATCGTCAATTACGTTTGATACCGCTTTCTAACCCACTCTTAGAGCAAGCCACTCCTAGCATAAATGCCGCCGCCTTAGAAGCGATGGTAACGCAAGTGCTGTCTGCTAAGTGGGATGTCCAATTTGATGACGATGATTGCTCATTCTAAGTAGTTGTTAGCCATTAGTGATTAGTCATTAGTTATTAGCAACAATCTAATAACTAATAAGTTTGATTGTCAGTCGTTAGTCATTAGTTCGTAACAATGAACTAAAAACTAAGGATTAAAAACTTTTGCTAGTGGTACTGGCTAATACCATTTTGCTTTCCGGAGATACCATTTTTGTCATTTGTCCAATGCCTGACAAATGATAAATTATTGTGACAAGTTAGAACGCGATTTGGTATAAGTAAGTGGGATTTTCTTTTAAATGTCAGGCGCGTTGTAGCCATTCCAAAGCACGGGCGGGAATTTTTTCCACACCTCATGGTTTGGTGGAAACTCCTAAATTTATGCCTGTGGGAACTCTAGCGACTGTCAAAGGTATAACAGCCGCCCAGTTAGAAGCAACAGGCGCTCAGATGGTGCTATCGAATACCTATCACCTCCACCTGCAACCAGGGGAAGGGATTGTGGCGGGTGCTGGGGGGCTGCATCGGTTTATGGGCTGGAAGAAGCCAATGCTGACAGATTCTGGCGGCTTCCAAGTGTTTAGTTTAAGCCAGCTACGTAAAATTACTGAAGAGGGTGTAATATTTCGGTCGCCCCGCGATGGGCGGATGATTAACCTAACGCCGGAGCGTTCAATCCAGATTCAGAACACTCTAGGAGCGGATGTCATCATGGCATTTGATGAGTGTCCTCCTTACCCAGCTGAACGCTCAGATGTGGAGGCAGCAACAGAACGGACTTACCGCTGGCTGGAGCGCTGTATAAAGGCTCACCAACGTCCAGATGAGCAAGCTTTGTTTGGAATTGTTCAGGGTGGTGTCTATTTAGATTTGCGCGTCCGTGCGGCTGAGTCGTTAGCAGCGTTAGATTTGCGGGGATACGCGATTGGCGGCGTGAGTGTGGGGGAACCAGCGGAACTGATCCACCAGATTGTAGAGGTGACTGCGCCAGTGCTACCACCAGAAAAGCCGCGTTACCTGATGGGTGTGGGGACTTATCGGGAAATGGCAAGAGCGATCGCATCCGGTATAGATTTGTTTGACTGCGTGATTCCCACCCGTTGGGCGCGTCACGGGACTGTTGTGGTAGGGGGTGAACGTTGGAATTTGAAAAACGCTCAGTACCGAGAAGATTTTACACCCCTTGATGCCAGTTGTCCCTGCTACACTTGTCATAACTTCACCCGCGCTTACTTGTGTCATTTAGTGCGATCGCGTGAAATCTTGGGTTACACCTTACTCTCAATTCACAACATCACCGAACTAATTCGCTTTACCGAGAAAATAAGAGAAGCAATTTTAAGCGATCGCTTTACCGAAGAATTCGCTCAATGGCTATGATACGCCAACCGAGGAGTTAAACATTGACTTTCTCGTTCCCAGTTAGACGCTGGGAACGAGAAAGTGTATCAAAGTTGATAGTTAACGCTGAAATAAAAACCCTGATCTTGAGCATTTTCGCCTCGGTCATCAATATTAACTAAGGGAATGCCGTAGTCTAGCCTAATATTCAGCTTGGGTATCGGTTGCCAGATTAACCCTAAGCCGACACCTGCTAAAAATCTTTCATCAGGTAATGGGTTGGGGTTATCATCCACATTCCACACCCACCCCAAATCTATAAAAGGGGCAACCTGCATGATAGCGGCTCCGGCTTCGTCTCGCTGGACGGTAATCCGGTCTTCAATAGAAAATCTCACGCCATTGTCAGCAGCACGGACATTTTGCCTGTAGCCGCGCAGCGATTGACCGCCGCCAATTACAAATTGTTGGGAGGGTAACAAACCACTGGTCGATAGCTGGACATCTGCCTGAAGAATTAAAAAGTTATCGTTATTCAGGACTTGTACTCGCTGGATTTGGCCCAGCCAGCTCAAGAAACGACCATCGGGAACCGGATCTTCATTCACAGTAGCATCGAATAATCCGGTGCCCAGACTAAAGAGCGATCGCAACGCCCATGCACCCCTGACATCCCGACGTAGATAATCTTGTCCAAACTTAACCACGCTGGTGCGGCTGACACCATTTTCGTCTGGCCCAAATCCGAAAGGAGTCGGCCCCGCAAAGGTGAACGTCTGACCATCCTGATAAGTAAAGCCTAAAGAAAGGGCAAATTCTTCTCGCGGTGAGCGGATTAACGGCTGTCGATAACTAATTTCGTAAACTTCCGTCTCCCCCCGAATGTCAAACACATCAAAGGGACGTTGGGTAACTTTGTTGCGATTAGGTGCTGCTCTCAGTTGCAGGGTACCGTTCATAGCGTTGAGTGGTATTCGATAGCTGAAGTCGAAAATATCAGCGCCACTAGTCGTCGTATGGTAATAAGAGCCAGCGATTTCATCCCCAAGCCCAGTTACGTTGCGATAACGCAGGTTGACTCCCAATCTTTCTGAACCGACACTGGGAGGCGAGTAGTTGTCAACGCCTAAGCTGGCTTCTAAGGGGTTGGCTTCGGTGACGCGCACCACGAGAATACTTTGACCAACCCCACTTCCAGCCCGGAGGCTGGCTTCTATGTTTTTAAATAGGGGATCGATACGCAAAAGCCTTAATTGGTCTTCCAGCTTGCCTGTATTGAGAGGTCTACCAGCCCCCAGGCGCACCCTGGAACGGATGTAATTTGGATTCAAGCGGCGCGTTCCTTCTACCCTAATTTCTTCTAGGGTGCCTTCGATGACGCGAATTTGGACGACACCATCGGTAACGGCTTGGTCTACAAGAATTGCTCTTGAGGTAATGTAGCCTTGGTTTAGGTACAGCTGAGTGATGGCATCGGCAACGTTTCTGAGTTCTTCTAGGGTGACAACGCGCCCCTCAAATTTTTGGGTGATGGCGTTCAGTTCATCTTGATCAAAGATGGTGCTGCCGATGACTTGAATTTTGTTAACTTGAAGACTGTCTGAGGAGGGCGCTGTAGTGGGTGTCGGGGTTGGTGTTGGCGTCAGTACAGGTGGCGGTGACTCTTGGGGCAGGGGTTCTGGGGTAGGTACAGGTTGCGGGAAGCGATCGCGATTAGGATCGGGCTGGGGCGGAAGCTGAATAGATGGTGGTATCTGCGGCGCTTGCACCAGCCTCTGTTGAGAACCCTCTAAAGAAGAATCAGGGATCAACAATGAATCGGGATCTTGGTCTTTGTCCATCTCGGCGCTTGGGATCGTCTGCATCGTCTCCCATTCGCTTTGTAAATTTAATCCATCTAGCACTGGTGCTTCTATGGTCGCAGCATTCGCACTGCTGGTAGCAACACACCCCAACAGCGTTGATACGCATACACCAAGGGCGATCGCGTCCTCAATTAACACTCCACACCACAACACTTTAAACCTTGATTGCATGGCAACTATCTTCCCCACACGTTTAATCCGCTAAAAACTTGTACAAATACCATGTTTTTGTCATCTCAACTGGATTTTCCTCGCTAAATTTCAATTGTCTTTTCATTGCTTCTTACTCCGTTGCTCAAATGTACTGATAGCTTTATGGCAGTAGCAATGGTAGTTTAAGCAAAAAATAAATGAATTGTATTATTTAGCACCTTTGCCAGAGAGATTTTATGGCATAAGTTGTGTCAGGCTGGATGCCTGTGCCACCAGTTAAGTGTTTAGATATAACTGACGGTACTATGTAGTAGCGATCGCTAACGCTTCACGCACAAATCTATTCCACAACTTCACCCAGTTTTACTCAGCTAATACTATTTTCCTTTTGATGTGTTACGCAGAGATCCCCCCTTGCCCTTCTCCATCGAAGGGTTTGGGGGGATCTAATTCCATAAAAGGGAAAAAGCAAAAGTTAAGAATTATTTTGCCTTTTACATGAGCACCTTTTGACTTTTAGAGGGGTTTGGGGGGATTTTTAATTCTAAATCAAAAAATTGAATTTTCTTTTCAGCCCCGCTATTTAGAATATCCTGGGTGGTGTCATCAGTGGCAATGCCTTGGGCTACTAATTTTTCGGCGATGGCTGGGAAAGCGTCGCGTTGTTACTCGGTATCGGGCTAATGGGAACTAGAGGCTCAGTTGCCATGTGTTCCAGCCCAACTGCCTTCAAGAGTTTTGCCCATTCAGATGATACGGCTGAATCTTTCGGGTTTGACTGGCGCAAAGCTGCTAGAGTATTCAAAGCGTCGAACCAAATGCCCGATTCTGCATAAATATCCGGGCGATCCTTGAGTGTGGCTTGCTTTAAATTATTATTCAGCGTGGCGTTGAGTGGCACACGCCGAATCCACCCTTCTACAAAAATATTAGGCGATCGCTCTAGCGGATTGCACAGTATCGATAAGAACCAATGATAATTCTTTCCAACTTCTAGGGGTGGTACATCAGCTGACACTGGGACGCTGACGCTGACAATACCTGACTTTCTAGGCATCATAAAAGTTGTTGCATAAATCTCTTTCTCGTTTCCATCCCTTAGCACAAACTCCACTGGCAGGGGCTTGGCTTGGGGAGGCATTGCCGGCAGATAAAATAATAAAACTGGATTTTGAGCGACTGTAAACCCAATGTTGTTAGCGGGGATAAGCGCAGTTAGTGGCTTTTTTGCTATGGGACAGTTCCCGCCACGCGTTCCTCCTCCTTCCCGTCGTCCTGGTGCGCTAATGTTGACTGGAGGTTCGTAATCAGCAACTAACAAGCGCTGTGGGATTGCGTGGGCGCTTTTTGGCTCCAGTGTGCCTAACAACGTTGAGAAACCCGTCAGTAGCACCAGTTCCATAGATAAGGCTATGGATTTTCTTACAAGAGGGGACTTCATCCAGGCCATAACAGAATTGTTCTGTGATAATTTTGAGTTTTGAATATTTAGGGGTAAACCCCTAATACCATTTGAGATTTTGGCTCGTGAAACCCTAGCCTGTAGGGAGCTTCAACAAATCGATATGGTATTGCTTTCCATTGTGGCGCTGTCTTTTGCGGCTAGAAAATACTATCTGTAAAAGGCAGTTATTTGACAATTGAAGAGCCGATGCGTGTTAGGAAGGGCGGGTATAGCACTCTGAAATAGTTGAAGCTGTTATGTATTTAGTTTTCCAGTTTGAGAGCGATCGCTTTCGGGAGTTGGGAAAAAGTTAGGAGTTAAGAGTTAAAAGCTCCTTTGGCCTCGTAACCCATAACTCATAACTTTCTTACAGAGGCGATTTTATGTTAATTCGGACTAGGTGCGCCCTGAGTCAGAGGCTCTTTAGCAACCGGGTCTAAGACTGCTGATTTGAGCAATTTTTCCCAAGCATACTCCAAATTACGATCGTTGGGACGCAAGCGGCGTAGATCCATCAATGTTTCCAGCGTCTCATACCAAAAGTTAGCTTTTGCATACAGAGCAACGCGCTCCTGTAAACTTGCCTGCTGGAGTTTATTACTAAGCTCTGGGTCTACGGCGACGCGCTTTATCCACCCCCAGACCGCTATATCTTGTTCGCGGTCTTTAGCATTACAAATTACGTTCACTTCCCAGTAATATTGCTCGTCCTGCCGTAAGGGTGGAACATCGGCGGAAGCAGGCAGTTGCAAGCTCAAAATGCCAGGAGTGCCTTTGATGGCAAATCTATTTTTGTAAACCTCTTTGCCGTCTTCGTCTTTTTCTTTCAGCACAAACTCCACCTCTTTGGCGGTTGTTGGTGGCATATACCAAAAGAAACTTGGATAGTCGGCTGATGTCAGACCCACGCCCACTGACCCATCACCTGATCTTTTGGGGATCAAGGCGGTGAGTTGCTTACTATTATTCCCGACAAAATTATTACTATTATTGACCATGCAACCTCCGTTGCCGCGTGTTGCACCCTGTTCTCTGCCGTCAGGGTTGCCACGCTCTGGCGGCGTGTATCCCCAACTATCCGGAAGGCTGCGACTGAGCGAGGAAGATTGTGATTGTAGTTGTGCCTGTGCGGGAACGTTCAGAGCCAGTCCCAGCGAGAAGGAAACAACTAAGGTTGTAATGCTTGAGTAGCGTTTAATCTGAGCCATAATAGAATTGTTTTCTGTTGACACTTTCCAAGGCTTTAGCCGTGGGATGTTCGCTTCAACGAGTCCGTTTAACAAATTGAAACTGTTTCCAAGTTGCCTGCGTGGTTTATGTCCCTGTCGGGGCGTATTGTCATAATCCCCTAATTTTTTCTCTAGCGCAGTGTCCGGTGTCGATGCAAAAACTCTCTCTACTTTGATACCTGAAGAGTCTAGCACTCCAGGTAGTTTTGGCTGCTGAACCTGCACTCCCTGACGTTGGAAAGGTCTGTTTAACAATCTATCGCTAGATTGATGTTGCTTTGGAGCAGCAAGGCGGTCTGATTGCGTGTCCATAATTATATCAAACCATCTAAAGAAAATATCTTTTTCTTTTCAAACATCGACTTGTAATCTTTACGCTTGTTACAAGAATCCCCATTAGGAGGGATTTAGGCGCAATTAAGCCATCTCAAAATTAGCTGGGTCATCATTTATGTATGATGCCCTGAGGGTCGCCTGAGTTCCCAATTGACACAGACCAATAAGATATTACTCAGGTTCGCACAGAGGAATTGTCTTGGTTGCAATTATGGTAACTTGGGCTGCTTTCTTAGGGTCAAACCAATTTTAGATTGGCCTTGAATCCATCATCGGAGGTAAATAAACTCCGATGAGGCAAAATCGCTCAGACTCGGCTTGGTGTCCACTCCTACATTATCTTCACTGAGATTTAAGATGATTCCTAATTCAGCGTTACAAGTCAAACAGAATCCTTGGCGGCGGACAGTTAGACCGATTGGAGCCTCCGCTTTGCATGGCATGGCTTTTCGGAAAGATGCGCTGATCGCTATTGACGCTTTTAGCGGATATCTTCTACAAATTGACCCCAAGAGCGACAACACAACTATCTTAAATGCTAATCATCTGCCAGATTTTCTGGGTGTGACTGGCTTGGCCCTTTGGGAAGACACTCTTTGGTGTACACAGGACGATAGTGTTTTCTTTTGTACAGATGCACTTAATGCGATCGCAACAACTGATTTGACACCGGAACAATTTGTTACGTTGTCCTACCCTGCTAATGGTATTGCTGTTGCAGAATCGACGGTTTACATTACTTCTCGGAAGTCTGGCTATATTCTAGTTTTTAGCCGGGAGACAGGTAAACAGATTGCCCGGTTTCCGGCACCTGGGGTTGGGGTAGAAAACATTACGGTTAAGGATGAGGAACTTTGGGTTTCCGATGATATTGAACAGACGGTTTACTGCTTAGATCGGGCTACGGGGCAAATTAAATTCAGTGTACTGACTCCTTTTGAGCGTCCGACGGGGTTGGCTTTTCACACTGAACCGGAAACTGGGCAAGATATTCTTTATGTTGCTTATGCGGGTGAGGAACCATATATCCGCGATAATCCGAACGCTGACCCCAATTTTGAATTAGCATATCGCGATCGCACGTTTATCCACCCGCTGTATTTTCACTACAACGAAGCTGAAGGCTATGCCCTCTCTAATGGCTATTTGATTGAGATGTCCTATGTTGAGGAACTTTCCCCCCTCGACAATGTGGAGTTAACAGATGTCGAATGGCGAATTGCTTTGCCTTCGGAAACTCATCGGCAGAAGGTAAGGACAATTGAATGGGTGGGATTGCCTTTCACTGAGGAAATTCAGGACGGACAGCGCGTGGCTGTGTTCAAATTTGACAGTTTGAAAACAGGCGATCGGCATATATTCGGTTGGAAAGCTTTACTAGAAGTCTGGAGCATCAAATATCGCCTCACACCCAGAGATGCCGAAAAGCTCCCGGATCTGTCGCCATTGCAGAATAAATATCTGGTGGATGATGACGACTTGGCAATGGACACAGATATTATCCGCAGTGCTGCTAAGGAGGCAATTGGCACTGAAACTAATCTACTGCGGAAAATTTACAAAATTCGCAACTTTACTTACGATGCTCTCTCCTACGGCATTAAACCTCACATTGATCCCCCAGATGTTGCTTTAGAAAGGGGTGTTGGTTCCTGCGGCGAATATCTAGGTGTTTTACTGGCACTGTCACGACTCAATGGGATTGCTTGTCGCACTGTTGGGCGCTACAAATGTCCTCCCCATCCTGAATTAAAGAATGTGCCGTTGCAACCGGACTTTAATCATGTCTGGATGGAGTTTTATTTGCCTGGTTTTGGTTGGTTGCCGATGGAATCAAATCCTGATGATGTTGTCGATAAAGGCCCTTATCCATCAAGGTTTTTTATGGGTCTTTCTTGGTATCACGCTGAGATTGGCAAAGGTATCACGTTTGAAAGTTTGATGAGTGGGGGTGAGAGAGTTAATAAGCAGGCAGTTTCTATTGGGGATTTAGCTCTGAATCATGTGATATTCACAATTCTGGAGGAATTACAACCCGGAGCGGAAGGATGAAGAATCAGGGATGATATCATTTCCGGTTAATTACCTATAACTAAGAGGAACCCGGAACCCCTCTAGAAAGAGCGGGCAGGGAATGGCAAGGCTGGGTTCTTTTATCACGGGTAATCAATTGGGCTTGATATGAATTGATTTATCCTTCTTTATAAAATTACTTAAGTAGGTAGGGCGCGTGACTTATCTACTTTTTTTATTTTAAATTTCCTGATATTGCCCGCATAGGTCAATGCTGAAACTGGCACAAACTTTTCCTGATATTCAAGTATCTGCATAAATAATAACTTAATACTAAATTTGCGCCTTTCGACAGCAACAGGCAATTATTTTAAATAAATTTATAGTTTTAAAGAGGTTAAATTAGTTGGAGCGTTATAAGAACTATTGTAATTAAGACAAATCATGGATATGTGAGATATCAGGGGAGCATCCCGGTTTTGCGCTTTTGAGCATCAAACGGATATTAATCCGTTAAGGTAGGCGCACCGAAGCTTAAGCATTTGATTAACATTTTTCATCAACCACTGCGCTCCTGAAATTTTCAACCTTCTATCAATTTGTTTTACTGCCGACTCTACA
>NZ_JACJPF010000055.1 GCF_014695915.1 Trichocoleus sp. FACHB-40 | reverse complement strand
TACTACCCACAACGGATAACGGGGTTGGGTGCGGAAATCTCGAATTTGTTGCAGATGCGCTATCAAGCTCATTACACTAACGTAGACAACGACTACCTCTCCATTTTCTTCATGCTCTTTTTTCTCTCACCAATGAATCAGCCCTGCCTTAAAAAGGGGGGTTGGGGGAATCAAATGCTTAGCCTTAAGAAAATAAAATGGGATTAAACGCCCTCTTAAGTTAAACCTTAATCACTGGTTGCATAATAAGTGTATTGCTTACCATCCCAATAGAATAATCTACTGGATGATGCTGCTTTGGAGAGAGAAATCCCCTCTCCTTGTTTCCAAGACGAGGGAATCGAGGCATTATATTTAGCAGCCTCAGCTTTAGGAATAACTTCCCAAACATCATCAGCACCAAGCTCTTTGTCGATTAAAATAACTTCTTGGGTTCCACCATGAAAAATTGCCATCGCGCGATTAAAAACCTGTGTTTCACCTTGAGGCTTTTTCTCTGCGAGCATTAGAGCAATATCTATTTTATTATCTCCATTAAAGTCACCCCGTAAATATAACTGTCGGATATCTCTAAAATGAATACTATAACTTTTGTTTAGTCCTTTATCAAAAAAGGATTTCCTAACCCAGTAAGGAATATTTACATACCTAATATGTTCAATAAATGACTTCTGATCTTTAACAGCATCATTATCTTCAGGTGTTGTAGGGTTGTAAGTTATATCACGCGCAGCTTCTTGTTTATTGCTTTCGCCTTTATTATCTGTATTTTCTTTCTCCGTCACAACAGGTTGCTCGGCAACATTCGCAGAAGCTTGGGATTCCACTGGGGCTTTAGAGAGATTATCGGAAGAACAACTATTAGCAAGTCCTAGGACAAGGCAGATTCCTATTATTTGAATTAATTTTGAATTTTTTATGATATTCATACCAATCATTTCAGGATGTGAACAATTTAGTAAAAACGCCAGGCGATTGGACGCGGCTACACACACCAAGTCCGCCTGCGCGGACTCATTCAGCCTGCGGAGGCAGGCTTTGTTTGTGTAGCCCCAGACTTCCAGTCTGTGGGCGATTTGCAAATACGGGATGCTCCCAGTCGCAATCGCATAAAATAAGACCGCCTTCACGATCTTAGAAACTAGGAGAATGGTATTAATCTACCGATAATTTAGGCTGCTTTCCGGTTAAAAACCAGGAAATTTGTTTTTTGGATGCAGAAATTTTCTTGCTTGTTTCAGCAGCACGCACCTGGAAATGTAGATGAGGGCCAGTGCTGTGTCCGCTGTTACCTGTACCCTTTTAAGGACGTTTAAAACCATATCCCACATAGGTTTCTCCTTCATAAAAAACGACTAGCGATGTTTGCGGATCGAACGCCAAAGGGTGAATTTCGCGCTCGGTTTTCGCTCCTGCTCGAATGCTCACATTCGGCAAGCGGCAATAAGGCTCTTTCACGATTTGTTGCACGTTGCGCCGAGAGCTGCGCTCAGGCACTGTTAAGAGTCGTGCTAATTGCGATCGCGATAGCGTCGCCTTCGGCTTTACAATTTCTGTGCAGGCGGTGGTGCTACGCTCTACGGATTGCCGTTCCTTAAGTGCCGAGGTCGGATTGGAAGGCAAGTTGAGAGCGGCTAACAGGTAGCCACTGGCTAACAGACAGCAACCTGCCAGCAAATATTGCAGCACCAGAGATGGGGCTTTAAACTCCTTCATCATCTTCTTTATCTCCTTGATCGCTCATTGTTAGGTAATACAGGACTTTGGCAGGCTGGCTGCTCTTAGAAAGAGGTGGTTTATTTAGTTTTTTGAAAGAATATTTATTTGGAATGCGATCGCTTCGCCTCGGACTTCGTACTACGCTGTTCCTGTCAATTACTTGCAATAAAGCTAGGCAGTAATTCCTAGTTGATAAAGCAATCGGGAATATCGCTCTAAAGAGATTCGGATCGTTTACACTCGATGAAAGCAAGTGCTATTTGCTTGTACGTGAAAGCTTTTTCAAAAGGCTGACAAACGGTTAAGCTGTAGGGGTTTGCAGCCGTTATGTCAGTAAATATAGCGTTTCTCAGCTGGGTGGAATATATCGCGGTTGTTTTGTTTTCGCCACCTTGGTAGGGACATGGCAATGCCATGCCCTTACAGATGTAGCGCACCCAACCCTTGAATTGCTATAAGGCCTGAGTAAAATCAAATAAGCTGAGTACCCATTTACCCATATCTCGCTTTTTGTCGAAGTAGGGTTTCCTTTGCCTTCTTCCTCTCACCACAGGCGATACACTTACGTGTCTTTGACTGCAACTCCTTGACTACAGTGTACTACTAATATTAGTACATTTGTACTAATAATTTAGCGTGATAACCGCACCAAAAAAGGCAAGAGAAAAAAATGGTTGCCCCTTCCAGCCTCTGACTGGGAACGAGGATAATCTCTGAGACCGCTTGAGCAGGTCGGAATCGCGGACGAGGGACAAAGTTCCTCAAAGCTCAAAAATCTTGAATTCCTGCAAACTGCGAACTCCAGCAGCATAGGTGAGGTTATATTGCAAGGGCGTTACGGTAATGTAGTTTTTCCGAATTGCCTGCACATCGGTTTCTATGTGACTGGGTAAAAGCGGATTTTCAGGTTGTTCAACTTCTTCCAAAGCTTCACCAGCTAACCAATAGTAAGTTTTTCCGCGTGGATCTACCCGCTTTTGAAAAATATCAAAATAGCGACGAATCCCTTGACGAGTCAGGGCGACACCAGCAATATCTTCCCATTTCACAGGCGGCACATTGACGTTGAGTAACATCGCCTCTGGTAGCGGCTGCAAGCTTAACTTATCCATGAAGATTTTGGCAAATTTGGCAGCGGTTTGAAACTCCCTTGAGGTGTAACTGGTCAGACTAAAAGCGATGCTGGGAATTCCCTCTATTACGCCTTCCATTGCCGCTGAAACTGTGCCTGAGTATAGGACATCAGTGCCAAGGTTAGAACCGTGGTTAATGCCAGATAAGACAAAATCCGGGGGCGCATCAAGCAAAGCACCTAGCGCCAGTTTTACGCAGTCCGAGGGAGTTCCCGAACAAGACCAGGCTTTGACTGTGGGGTGAAAAATCGACTCGACGACTTCAGCGCGGATGGGGTCGTGCAGGGTAAGACCGTGACCAGTGGCAGACCGTTCCCGGTCGGGGCATACTACGGTGACATTGTGTCCGGCTTCGGCGAGGGTATTGGCGAGATTGCGAATGCCCAAGGCGAAGATGCCATCATCGTTGCTGATTAACAGTTTCATTAAGTTACTACAGGAGGAGTCAAATTCTATTTTGCACCGCAGCTTGTAATAGATGAATGCAGATGAATGAGTCAAATCGCGTTAAACTCAAGCTAAAGATGCCAAACTGAAGACTGTCTGTAGAAAATGACCACTACGCTTTCGGAGCTTGAGGCTCAACTAGCCGCGCTTAAACAGGATGCGACGAATGCGATCGCTGCTGCTTCTACTCTTGCACAACTAGAGGAACTTCGAGTCGGCTACCTGGGTAAAAAAGGGCAGCTGTCCAAAGTATTAGGGGGTTTGGGTAAATTAGACGCAAGCGATCGCCCCCGGATTGGTGCTTTAGCAAACGAAGTCAAAGAAGCGCTGCAAAATGACCTGGATCGCAAGCGGACAACCTTGCAGGAAGCCCAAATCCAAGCCGCATTGGAATCGGAAACCCTGGATGTCACTATGCCAGGAGTTTACCGCCCCCTCGGTCGCAAGCACCCGCTCAACAGCACAATTGACCGCATTGTAGATATCTTCGTTGGTCTTGGCTACACCGTTGCCCAAGGGCCGGAGATGGAGACAGACTACTACAATTTTGAGGCGCTGAACACCCCCGCAGACCACCCCGCCCGCGATATGCAGGATACCTTCTACCTGCCGGATGGCAATCTGCTGCGGACGCATACTTCTTCGGTGCAGATTCGCTACATGGAAGAAAATGAGCCGCCAATCAGGATTGTGGCACCAGGACGCTGTTACCGACGAGACACGGTAGATGCTACCCATTCGGCAGTCTTCCACCAAGTAGAAATTTTGGCAGTTGATCAGGGGCTAACTTTTACAGACCTTAAAGGCACTATTAAGGTGTTTTTAGAGGAGATGTTCGGTGCTGAGTTACCGATTCGTTTCCGGGGCAGTTATTTTCCATTCACCGAACCTTCTGCGGAAGTCGATGTGCAATGGCAGGGACGCTGGTTAGAAGTGATGGGCTGCGGTATGGTTGACCCCAATGTGCTGAAGAAGGTGGGTTACGATCCAGAAGTTTATACTGGGTTTGCCGCGGGTTTCGGTGCTGAGCGTTTTGCAATGGTGCTGCATCAAATTGATGATGTGCGTCGAATGTACAGCAGCGATTTGCGCTTTTTGCGTCAGTTTTAAGAAATTTGGTGGTAGGTGGTAGGTAGTAAGAAGGATAAAACTTATAGTTCTAAAGTTTTTCCCTTACCTCTAACCTCTACCTCCTACCCCTTTTTATTCCTCCGAAGGAGGATATTCTAAATAGCTTACTGACTTGGTATTTTCCCGGATGAATTGCGATAACTGTGTTAAAAAGAATTAAGTCGCTCTCAGTACAGTAGCGATCGCTTTTCGGTAAACTACCTAAAGAAGTATTCTTTAAATGTGGGTGAATCCAGTAGGGAAAAATTTGCCTCTAGTATCGCTAGTGACAAGTATTGTCTGCCTTGGAGCTTGTACAAATCAGCCAACGGATAAGCAGCTGGAGGCATGGCGAACTGAAGCGATCGCTCTCAACGCCCAGATGGTGAAAGCCAATACCAAAACATCACCGGAGGAGTGGAATCTGGTTATTGAGGGGCAAGTTACCAAGGGCAAAGCCGTGACATTGAGCTGGCAACAGTTACAGGCATTGGCAACAAATCATGTAAAAACCACAGATCCCAATGCCGTACTCAACCAAGAGGAGATTTTCGACTTTCGCGGCATCCGTGTATCTACACTATTGAAAAAGTTAGCGATCGCGTCGGATATTACAAATATTACTTTTGTCTGCTTTGACGGCTACCAAGCGACGATCAGCGTGAAGGATTTGCTTGCCTACCCGATTACTTTAGCGATCGCTAGAAATGGCAAACCAATTCCCCGCGATCAAGGTGGCCCTATTTATTTAGTCATTCCGCATACACAATACCCTAATTTGAAAAAAAAGTATAACGAATTATCCTGGGCGTTTTACGTTACCCACATGATAATTGGTACTGAACCAGTAAAATTACGTGTAGGAAAGCGCGAACTAGACTTAGCCGCTCTTGATAAACTTCCCCAAGTTACAATTTTGGAAAATGTCGGCTACAGAATGGGTTGGCCCAGCGGCGAAGTCAAACTTCACGGGGTGCGTGTACGCGATATTCTAGCCTTCGCAGGTATCCAGCTGCCCGCCAATGGGGAAATTGTAGTTCGCGGGAAGGCACCAATTTACCATGACCCCTCCAATCCAGTCCGCTTGGGATCAACCGATTTGCGGGAGTGTGACATTCTGGTGGCGACCAGATGGGGCAATGACAAACAACCTATTCCCGCAAAAATGGGGGGGCCATTGACGCTGGCTTTTAGTTCTGAGTGTCAAGCAGGGACGGGGTTTTCGCGCCCTTTGAATAGACAGCGATGGGTGACTTTCTTAGAAGGTTTTTATCCCTAATAGGAATTAATACCGAACTATTGCCACCCCATAAGGTAAAACTCTGATAGATGTTAACTAGATTGTACCGAGTAAATAGTAATCCTAATTCATTTATGAAATTCTCTTTTTCCCCTTTATGGAGCCTCCTGAATTGGCGGAAACTATTTTATAGAAAAGGTAGCTTGTACCCATTCAATCGGACTGCGACAGTTTCTCAACCATTAGATGTATTTGTACAGCGTTTCTCAGTTGGGTGGAATATATTGTGGTTCTGATGTTCACGCTGCCTTGGTAGGGGCATGGGAATGCCATGCCCTTACAGATGTATCGCACCCAACCCTTGAATTGCTATACATCATCTCTAATAGGTTTATGGGAATATAAATTATGCTATCAATCAAATAAAAGCTTTGAAATATAATCTAAGTTACAGTCTTTCTTCTCAATGTATAATTTTAACTTTTACTTTGCTCATAGGACTCTTCGAGATAGAAACAATAAAAGACTGAGCTATACTATACAAAAAAGAATTAAAAACTTCAATCTCTTTTAAGGATTCCCGATGAACAAACCATTAGATGAAACTCTCTCAAAAGAACTTTCCGAGCGCATTAAAAGCAAAGCAAAAAATCCCTTTGACAATGCTTACAAAGCGGCATTATTAACTGAAGGATGTATGTATGTACAAGGATTTTTAGTTGGGGATGGAAAGCCATACAGACCGATTGAGCATAGTTGGATTGAGCTTGAGACTTGTATTATCGATCCCACACTGCCACACCTCAATAAAAATGCAGAACAATTTTTCTACTTTCCGGCACAAAGTTTAACTGTGAAGAAACTTGTTGCAGCAGTAGAAGAAGCCAAAGAAGATTATCCAGACGATGAGCCACTGCCTGTTTATGATGCTTTACCACATGAATATTACGGAAATTTAATCATGGGTAGTAAAAAGTATTCAGAAGCCTATAAAGAGGCTGAAGCTAAATGCAGAGAGTTGAATAAACCCAAGAAAGAAACTGATTCAACAAGTTAACTTGCCTAAGCGTAGCAAGCCCCATTCTTCTATAAAGAATAGCTTAGGAAGCATAGGTAATAGGTTGTAACTCGTAGGACAAAAGAGCCTATCTACAACCGGAAAAAGATTTCCCACTCCTGCAAAGACTGCTATAGATAATTGGCAGCAACCTATTACCTAAACCAAGATTCCCCAACTCTTCCTTAAATTGCTAAATGACGCTAGTTGTATTTAAACCAAAACAGAATGTTATAAATAAAGCCGGATGAAAGTTTTTGCTTTTCGCTCAATCCACACCCAATTTATGACCGCTACGACGTTGTTGATCGTCGGACTGGTTGGCTCCATAGTCTGGGTTTGGGCGAATACTGAGAGTAACCTCTACCGTCAGCAGCAGCAGAGTCAAGCAAAGTCCTTAGTTAAGTTGTCAGCTTATGCTTTGGGTAACGAACTCTCTGAAGAAAATTGGGGTCAAATCCGCGTGGATCTGGATTTATTGATGAGGGAAAACCAGGATTTTTTATACATTCTTGTTTCTGATGCCCGGAAAAAAAATCAGATTCTTGCCTCGTCGCCCAGCGATTTCCAAAACCAGTATATTCCAGATATTGTCCCAGTAGAAGTGACAAATGCGGCGCTAAAATCCCGACAGTCTCATGCTGTAGAAACATTTCTTCTGCGAGATATCAAGTTCTTGGGGCGTGTGCGGGCGAAGCGTGGCGAACGATTTATAGAAGTAAGTTCGGACATCAAACTGGTATCGGGTGAAACAATTGGCACGTTGCGGATCGGAATGTCGTCACAGCAAATTAACCGTGCTGTTGTCTATGCAATAAATCAGGCTGTGTTAGTAGGTGTTGTGGGACTCGCCGTTAGTTTAGTGTGTGCATATATTCTGGCAAAGCGGTTGAGCGATCCGGTGCAGCGTTTGCAGGTGAGTGCTGCCAGAATCGCCGCTGGGGATTTACAGCATCGTGCAGAAATTAACTTGTCAGATGAAATCGGAGATTTAGCAAAGTCTTTTAACGAGATGTCGGCAGCGTTGCAAGCATCGTTTAGTAAGTTGCACAAGACTTTGGAATCGTTTGAGCGGTTCGTGCCGGATAAATTTCTTTCAGTTATTGCACCAGAGGGAATTGAAAATATTCAGGTGGGTGTATCGGCGACGCGAACTATGACGATTTTGTTTTGCGATATCCGGGGTTACAGTTCAATGGCGGAACAAATGACACCATTCGAGACGTTTTCGTTTTTGAATGACTTCTTGGAATGTATGGGATGGCCGATTGAGAAGAGTGGCGGCTTTATTGACAAATATATTGGCGATGCGATTATGGCATTGTTCGATGATGAAGCAACTGATTCCGCTCTGCGTGCAGCAATTTTGATGCAGGGGACACTCTCTCTTTTTAATGAGGAGCGGGTGGAAAAAGGTTTGCCTGCGATCGCAGTCGGTATCGGTATCCATCGCGGTGACGTGGTGATGGGTACTGTAGGATTTAACTCGCGCATTGACTCTACAGTGATTGGCGATGTGGTGAATTTAGCCTCTCGGGTTGAGGGTTTAACTAAGCAGTATGACTGTCAGATTTTGGTAACAGAGTCAGTGGTAAATAGTTTGTACCACCCAGAAACCTTCTCGTTGCGACTGGTAGATAAGTCGGTGAAGGTGAAGGGGAAAGAGGAAGCGATCGCTATTTACGAACCAAGCTATAAGCAATTAAAAGTTTAAAATATAAACTACCCTATTCTACTAAATAAAAAAATTATTTCTGAGCGAAATACTCTAACAACAATCGGTGAACAAAAATATACCCGCCGCCAACCTTTTGTAAAAAAATGCGCTCAGTAGCATAGTCGAGAAAACGGGCATAATTCCAAGGAATAGAACCACTACAATATAGAATAACTCTCAATACAAAGTGTTTAACGCAAGCTTCCCCGCCACCTGCTGCTACCCCAAACGATAATCCGAAAATTCCCCAAAACCAGGCAGCCCAATTTAATATATTAGCCGATGTGCCTAACACAAACAAGCCAATTAAACCAAATACAAGAGCATTTTTACTAGACTGCCGAATCCCTTGATTAGGAACCGTCCTTGTTTGGATACTAGGAGCAGTTAAACCACTAATTAAACCATAAACTAGCCCCATACTTAGCCCAAAAACTATGCCGCGAGTCAATGAATAAAGCTGTAAGGGTAAGAACTGAGGATAGATTATCTTCCAGTGTAGCGGGTTAAAAATTATTTCATAAGTGACTTTAATAACTAATCCCGAAATCGAGCCAAAAATAATTCCCCGAATCAGACTATTACTACCTTTTTTCCAAGACCATTTGAGATTTTCAACCGTTTTAATACGATAAACACCAAAAATTAGCCAAAAAATTACACTGCTAGAGATTAACGACAAAATCATTTTACTGGTGGGTAGAAGTAGTTCGCCTACTGTTGCAGCCAAAATAAAGAAAGTAAGCCAAATACTAATCGCATAAATTAATTTTTGTCTTTTTTTCTTTAGCCAATCTGGTTGTAGTCGTTCTATTAAAAATACAGTTTGCGACTGCTGAGAGAGTCTTTGCGCCAGCCAACTCAGCCAGCGGATTGATTGCTCTTTTGAATATTTATTATTAATGCCTCGACGCTCAAACATCCTTTGAATATACTTATCAAATAAATGTTGGCGGCGTTCTTCCAAGTTCATTCCTGGCAATTCTGTAATGGACATTCCTTGATAAGCGAAAGTCATAATACTCAGCATCAGCGGTGACTTGGCTAATTCTTGCAGTATGGTATCTGCTTGCAGCGCTGTGTTCACTGCGTCAAGTTCTGAACCTGCATTCTTCAGATATTGATGAATTTGCTCTAGAGTTAGTGGTTGAATGAAGACTGCACCTTGAAATCTCAGGCGATTTGATAATAGCTCGTAATCTTTGACTCGGCTACAAACTACTATTTCGGTTTCTCCGTATTCTTGGCTAAATTTATTAATCGCCTCTACGCAATTTTCTCGCAGTTTAGTGCTAACTTCATCTAACCCATCTAGTAGCAAAATTAATTGTTGATTTTTAATCCAATTTTTGCCAATCTCTTTGGAAACTTGATATTTCACGTTGAGTTCTCGAACTAGCCAATCAGCAATCTTTATCTTCTCTTGTGTCCAAGCAGAGAGGTTAAATACTACCGGAATTGGCTGATTGGTGTCTTGTTCAGCACTTGCAATTAAATCGCGGGTGAGTTCTAGTAGCGTTGTTGTTTTGCCTGAACCTGGAGAGCCTAAAATTAAAAGCGATCGCCCGATTCCCATTTGTTGGAATAAATCGCTAATCCTGATATTATTAGATAGAGTTTCTCGGGCTTGATCGGGGGTTTCCCAGACCATACCCCAAGGACGATCTAAAGCATCTAGGCGTTTTTCTAAACCTAGTTCAATTAATGCTTTACCGTGTAAGGAAGTTTCTAAAACGCCTTTAACCCAGTAATTTTTTACCTTGTTAAGTAATATCTGGCGGTTGCGATATCCTTGTTGGCTGTAGGTGATTTTAGGCGCTGCTGCTTTTTGACTAATAGTAGGAATAGAAACGGGTAAAGTTTCTATATCTGCCGGGTTAATGGTTTCCTTCTCAGAAGGCGGGATGGTTGTTGGAAGTTTTGGCAGAACCCTATCTTGAGTGTGCAAAGCTGCTAACATTGCTTTAGCAGTCGGATAGCGATCGCGTGGATGGTAGCAAATCGCTTTATCTAAAATTGGTGCAATTTGGCTCCCTAAAGCATCGGTGCGCCAATTCATTTCCCCCGTGTCCGGGTTTGTCTGCAAATCTTGCGGACGTTTCCCAGTAAGCAAATAAATCGCCGTCAATCCTAAACTATATAAATCACTAGAATATAGTGGTTTACCTGCCGCTTGTTCTGAAGGCATAAACCCCAACGTACCGACGGCAATTGAGTTAGTAATTTCTCCTTGGGCATCCACGACAGTATTCATCATTTCTTTAGCGATGCCAAAATCAATTAAAACGGGTTTGCCATCCCTTTCTCGCCAAATAATATTGCTGGGTTTAATATCTCTGTGGATAATTCCTTTAGAATGGATATAGTCTAAAACTGGCAAAATATTTACCAGCATTTCCTTAACTAAACTTTCACTTAAAACCCCCTGCTGTTGTAATTTTTGATTCAGGGTGACACCTTCAACCCATTCTTGAACTAAATAAAATTGCTCGTTTTCCGCAAAGTAGGCATATAACCGGGGAATTTGCTGGTTACACTCACCTAGTTCTTCTAAAATTGCCGCTTCCCTATCAAACCGTTCTTGAACGAGTTGATAAACTTGGGGGTTGTTGGTGATGGGTTTGAGTTGCTTAATGACACAAGTGCGACGGGAAGGCATATGCGTGTCTTCCGCCAGAAAGGTTTCGCCAAAACCGCCTGTTCCCAACGCCTGGATGATGCGATAGCGATTGTTCAATAGCGTCGGTGTCATCTGGTTTCACGCTGCTGGTCGTTATCTTAATACAAGAATCATAGCTGAGTGGGACTACAGATTAGTTGTGAAGGATGCACGAGGCAGTTAACGTAGTTCAAGATACTACTTCAACAGGCGTTGCAATGTTTTGTAACTTACAGATTGCTTTTAGAACTTGTAGCAATTGGATTGAAGGTTCAGAGTCAATCAAGTTCAGTGCTAGCAATAGTTGATAGCTTGGGGAAATTCCTTGCTGTAGATACGCGAAACGATAATCCATTCCGTTCGTTGTCAATCCCCAAACTGATTCTTGATACTCTAGACTTTTATAAGCATAAGTGAGCAATTGAGGTAAACCCTCCATTGCGTTAACACTACTGTTTTTAGCTTCAATCATCAAAATCCAGAAAAGTGTATCTGTTGTTGTTTGAGTTTTATTTATTGCCAAAATATCCATCCGTCCTTTGATGATGGTTTCTTCATCTTCGATGGAAATATCAGCAATCCCCTCTTCTAGGGTTATCTTAATACTAGGCTGATAGAACCCAGCCAACCACATCAACCGAGCGACGAATAAGAATTTAACTTGCCCTTCGGAAATTTTACCCTCTGCGTAGTAATCGCGAAATAAATTGCGAATTTGTATAATCTCTTGCTGTTCAAATTCTGTTAAAGGTTCCAGCGTTAGTAATGATGGAATTGAAGCATTGAAATGCTCTTCAATTTTTAAAAGACGATGAACATCTCTCAAGGTTAGGCTTTTTGCGTCTAGATTAGCAGTCATCGCTCTATTGCTATTTTCTAATAAAACTTATAACTATTATTTTATAGCAACCCGAAATAATAGCGAAGGCAAGATCCCCGACTTCTTTAAGAAGTCGGGGATCTGAACCGCTGGCATCTCACCACTCAAATAAAATTGCTATATGCAGTTACATTTTGGCAAAGTGTTCTCTTAGCAAGTCGTGAATGAAGCGATAGCGTCCGCCGACTTGTTTAATCAACCTACGCTCATTTGCATAGCTGAGGAAACGCGCATAGTTCCAGGGAATCGCGCCACTGTTCCACAATATTAGGCGCAAGGCGAAGTGTTGAATGACAGGTACACCAGCAGCAGTGATGCCAAAAAATATTGCCCAACTAAGCCCATTAATTACAATATTAATAGGCTCAATAGACTGTCCATTAGCTACTAGCGGTACTGTGTAAGATAGCATTGCTACAGGCAAGCTAACTAAACTAATGACTATAATATTTTTTGCTGAATCTTTAATCCCTTGATTGGGTTTACTTCTGCTTCTTATCTTTTCTCCTGTCACCCCAAACATCAGCATCAAACTCATCCCCAAAGTTAGTCCTATAATCAGTCCCTTAATTAGTTGTTTATCAGTCAGTCCAAGAAACAGCCCAATTATTATCCCCCCTATCAGCCAACTTACAGCTTTTTGCCAAGTCATATCTAAGCCATCGGCAAGCTTTATTTTATCCCTAGATATCCCAGTAATCCTAATAAAATCAATGCTTATATAAATTATCGCTAATAATAGCCATATTTCTATACCACCAATCAAAGCTTGATTCAACCCATCAATTAATGCAGAACGCACTGTATAAATTAATCCGCCACTCAATCCGAAAAATACTCCGTTAATCAATCGATAAATTGTTTCAATAAAAAGTATGGTCATTAATTGATTTTTAGTTAGAAGTAAAAACTCTGGCTGTATTTTTTCAATAAAAAACTCTGTCTGCTGTTGCTTTTTCAGGGTTTTAGCCAGCCAAATAAACCAGCGTTTACTATCCTTTGGTTTATATCCTTGATAGTTGTGAGGCAGTTCTAAGCGGCGTTTTATGTATGCGTCAAACAAATCTTTACGGCATTTTTCTTGATATACTTCAAGTTCAGCCGGAGAATTGAAGCGTTTAGCTTTGCTTTCTAAACCATTTGGATAAGCTACCGGAATAAGATGTAAAAACAGCGGCATCTTTGCTAACGCTAGCAAACCATCTGGGTCATGCTGAATACCTTGCCAGAGATGTCCGCAGTTCAACCGTTGCAGATAGCCTTTGATCTGATTATCTTCCAGTGGCTTCAGACAAACTGCTCCCCGTAGCGTTAAGATTTCCTCACCTGCTTTGTACTCTTCCTCACGACAGCAGACGACAATTTGAGATAGGCGAGAAGTAGTTTGCAAAAATTTATTAATTCTGGCGATACCTTTTCCCTGACGGCTTTGCAATTCATCCAAACCATCCAACAACGGCAATAATTTACCTGTCTCTAACCACTCGCGAGTAATTGCTTCTGGGATATTATTGCGGAACTTCAAGTCAGCTACCAGCCAGTCAGCGATCGCTTGCTTATCATCTTTCCAGCTAGAAAGTTCAAATATTACCGGGATTGGCTTTTCTGGCTGCTGTTGGGCAGCTGTAATCAAGTCTTGCGCTAGTTCCAGCAGCATCGTAGTTTTGCCCGATCCGGGCGCACCTAAAATTAGCAATCTGCCAGCAATATCATCTCGCTCAAAGACATCTATAATTTTCTTGCCAGGTTCAGACTCAGCGGTTACTCGTATAAATTTTGGTAGCTTCTCCCACCAAGCGGGAGACGGTTTAGCATTCACCGTTACTTCTGGAGGTCGTCCTACCTCTTCCCGTTGGTCTTCCATCAGCAGCGGAATCAACTGATCATCATGCAGAGAGTCTTCCATCCGCACTGTTACATCAGTTAGCATAATTGCCAACAATTCCTGCCGCCATCGCTGTGAAATTGCCTCTGGCATATTGCTGGAAGTTTCAGCGTTATTTCCTTGCCTACTTCTGAGCAAATACAGCGTCGTTGGCACCGCAAAGACGTAGCCAAAGCCCAAAGTCCAGTAAACGTTCTGAATCCAGTCAGCGTTTTGCTCTGCCTGTGGTGTACCGAGTAACGTGGCACCAACGATGCCTATCACTCCAAACGACATTCCTATCCCAAAGATGAAGCACTTGCCGCGTAAGGAATTCTGTTTATCAAATGCGCTAGGCAGAAGCCCCCCAATCACGGCAAGCAATCCCAGCAGCAATAAAAGCAGTAGCGGAAGCAAGTCAGGAGTTGTCATATTTGGAGATAAAGAGGTGTGGATGCGAAGCGGAGGATGCAACGAAGGTGCGATCGCGTTCTCCTGACTCGTTACTTAAACCAGTCATAGGCATTAATCATATTCAGGCAGTGGCAAGTAAATAATTTGGTCTTGATACTCTTGATCAAAAGACCCTTCAGCAATCAGAATTAACTCATCGATAGTCTGACTAATACTGAGCTTATCGTTCAAAATTAAAATACCCGGTATGTGACGGCCTTGTGCAATATGGTCAGTCAAATGTATAGGCATAGATGTGCGGTTATTTGTCACCAATACGAAGTTATGCTCCTCGCACCAGCACAAAATTTCTGGGTCTAGCGTGCCTCTTGTGGGAGCGCCAGGATCGCCAACCACCCACATGATTAAGCTGGGATTTTGCCGGAGGAATTGACGCTGATAGACTTTATCAACATTTTCATCTAGCAGATATTTCAGACTCATTTACTTTCTTAATTTCTTCTCTTTCAGTTTTTAGTTTCATAAGTTTAACAACAACGGGTGAAGGATTGCGTCGCTGTTCTTCTCGCATTTTATGATCATGTTCTAGCCAATCAGCTATGTAAGCGCTGACAGATTCTTTATTATGCAGATAATAGAGAATAGTGGCATAGACCTGTTCTAAATTGATTGTGGGATAACTTTGGGCAATTTCTTCGGGAGTCCGACTCCGATGAATGAAATCATAGAGGATAGTTTCAATTCCTACTCTTGTACCTTTCAACCGAATATCATCGGGGCGCTGAAAGTCGAAATAATCTTCTAGTTGCATGGCTCACCTCGTTATAGGTTTATGAGATAATCTTACATTTTGGGAAAATGTTCGCGTAGTAAGTTGTGGAGCGTGCGACCAAGGAGCGATCGCGTTCTTGACCAGAAGCATTCTCGCAATATAACCAAAGACATAACACCGCTACACTTTCTCCGGGTTCTCAGCGCCTCTGCGGTTCGATATTCTTATCACTGTGCTAACCTGTTGAGAATCCTTCACTGATACACCTGTACTTTCCGGCAACGCCCAGCGCCTATGGTCTATATCAAGCGCGTGGAACTCACCAACTTCAAATCCTTCGGTGGCACGACGAAAATCCCCTTGCTGCCGGGGTTTACTGTCGTATCGGGCCCAAATGGATCGGGTAAGTCGAATATTCTTGATGCGCTGCTATTTTGCCTCGGACTTGCCAGTTCTAAGGGAATGCGGGCGGAACGCTTGCCCGACTTGGTGAATCACAACCATCCCCATCGAGGGACTGTAGAAGCCAGCGTCACAGCTACGTTTGATTTGTCAGATGTTAGCGGTACGGTTGTTGGCAATAGCAACGGACATCGGACAACGGCGGGAGATTCCCCCCAACCCACCCTAGAAAAGGGGGGGCTAGATATGACGGAGAAAGAGTGGAGTGTGACGCGGAAGCTGCGCGTCACCCAGCAGGGAACTTACACCTCGAATTACTACATCAACGGCGAATCCTGCAACCTGACGGAACTCCACGAAAAGCTTAATCAACTGCGAATATATCCCGAAGGCTACAACGTGGTGTTGCAAGGCGATGTCACCGGGATTATTTCTATGAACCCGCGAGAACGCCGGGAAATTATTGATGAGTTGGCTGGTGTGGCGGCGTTCGACAGAAAGATTGTCCAGGCGAAAGAGACGTTAGACTCAGTTAAGGAACGGGAAGATAGCTGTCGCATTGTGGAGGCAGAATTAATTGCCCAACGCGATCGCTTATCTCAAGATCGCATCAAAGCGGAAAAATACCAAAAACTCCGCGCCGAACTTCACCAGAAAGAACAATGGGAAGCTGTTCTCAAATGGCGAAATCTTCAGCAACAAGAATCGAAACTGCGCGAACAAATTGAAGCAGGCGATCGCACTTCAACTGAATTAACCGCCCAACTTCAAGCATTACAAGCGCAAATTCAGCAAGCAACGGCAGAACTCGATCAACTTAATGCCCGTGTGAAAGCTTTGGGGGAAGAAGAACTCCTGGCTTTGCAATCACTTCTGGCAAATCAGGAAGCCGAACGGCGTAATTTACAACGCCAGCAACAAGAGTTAGAAACAGCAGCTCATCATACCACTGGCAATATAGAACAAGAGCAGCAGTTAATTCAACAACACCAGCAAACTCTACAACAACTGACTGAAGAACAGCAGCGCGGACAAATGCTGATCGCGCCTCTGGAGGAACAACGCAACCAAGCGCAGCAAACTCTATATCGGCATCGGGAAGATGCGGAAGCGATCGCATCTGCGTCCGAAGCTTGGGTGCAGCAACAAACTGCCCTAAGTCGCCAAATCGAAACTTTATTACAAACTGTCGAACCCCAGCGCACCGAACAAGCTCAACTGAGAGAGCGTTATACCAATCTGGGGCGGCAAATCGAGGAGCAAAGTCAACTTTTACAAACAATTGAGCCGGAAATTGCCGCAAAACAGTCTCGTTTGGCTGATTTTGAAATACAATTATCTGATTACGCCCAAGAAATTCAATCTTTAGCTCAAGGTTTGGCAGCAGGCGATCGCGATCTGCAAATTCAGCAAGACACGCAAAAGCGCCTCTTACAAGAGCAACGGGATAAACAACGCCAACTCGATAAACTAGAAGCCCAAGCCCAAGCTGAACAGGAAAGCTTAGGCACCTTCGCCACCAAAGTTATACAGCAATCAGGATTACCCGGCGTGTGCGGCTTAGTTGCCCAATTGGGGCGAGTCGAACCCCGCTACGCCTTGGCGCTGGAAATTGCTGCTGGTGGGAGACTGGGAAATCTAGTGGTGGAAGATGACGGCGTGGCGGCGGCGGGAATTGAACTGCTGAAGCAAAAACGGGCAGGGCGGATTACATTCTTACCCTTAAATAAAATTCAGCCACCGCGATTTGCGCCAATGGTGGCGCTGCGTTATGCCGACGGATTTGTCGATTATGCGGTGAATTTGATTGAATGCGATTCCCGTTATCGGAATATCTTCGCTTACGTCTTTGGGAGTACCGTTGTCTTTGAAAATATTCATGATGCTCGTCGTCACTTGGGACAACACCGCATCGTAACCTTAGAAGGGGAACTGCTGGAAAGTAGCGGCGCAATGACTGGCGGTAGTAGCAGTCAACGTTCTGGGCTGCATTTCGGTACTGCTGACGCGGGAGAATCTGCGGAAGCGATCGCGTTGAGAAATCGCCTACAAGAAATTGACCGAATTTTAGAACGTTGTGGCGAGGTGATTTATACCCTTTCTGCAAAGACAAAGCAACTGAATTTAGAATTGACAGAAGCGAAGGCTAAGCGGCGGGAGCAAGAGTTACATTTTGAACAGTTACAGAAGGAAATTAAGAGTTTAGTTGCCCAAGCTGAAACAACGCGATCGCTTCTTTCAAAAAATACCCAAGAATTCCACACTGCCGAATCTCGCTTACAATCTCTAGACGCTGAATTACCCGTACAAGAAGCACAATTGCAACAATTGCGGCAAGCTTTGGCAGAATTAGAGCAATCTCAGACGCATAGCGAATGGCAACAAATTCAGGCAACAATTAAAACTGATGAGCAACATCTCTCTGAACGGGAAAAAGCTCTCCGCACCGCCGAACAAAGATTAAAAGATTTAGAAAATCAGCAGCAGCGTCTGCAAGAAAAAAGTCAAGAATCCCACCATCGTTTGCAGGAATATCGCACCCAGCTATCAGGAGTTGTAGAGACGCGAAATTTCGCATCTCTACAGTTGTCAACACTCAGCGAACAAATTAGCCAAACTCAAACAGGCTTGAAACAACAAGAGGAAAGGTTGGGCGAAGCAAAAATACAACGCGACGCCAGCGAAACTCAACTGCGAGAACGTCATCTTTCTCAACAGCAGCTGGAATGGCAACTGCAAAAACTCCAAGAAACGCAACAATCGCGGCGGGAAGAACTTACTGCTGTGAAAATTCAACTGGAAACGCAACAAGCAGAATTACCCGATCCTCTGCCAGAAGTGCCAATGCTGGTAAATCCAGAATCTAGTGAGTCAAATGCGATCGCATTTGACAAGTTAAGCGATCAACTAGAACAAATGCACAAAGAGATGCGTAACCTTACCAAACGCCTGCAAGCAATGGAACCTGTAAATATGCTGGCATTGGAAGAACACAACCGCACCACCACCCGACTTGAAGAACTAACTCAGAAATTAACAACATTAGAAGCCGAACGCACCGAATTATTATTACGAATTGAAAACTTCACCACCCTGCGCTGCCGCGCTTTCCAAGAAGCATTCGACGCAGTAAACGAAAACTTTCAGGCAATATTCGCCGAACTCTCCGATGGAGACGGTTATTTACAACTTGATGATTCCGAAGATCCGTTCAACGGAGGACTTAACTTAGTCGCCCATCCCAAAGGCAAACCTGTGCAGCGGCTTGCTTCCATGTCTGGCGGCGAAAAATCTCTAACCGCCCTTAGTTTCATCTTCGCCCTGCAACGCTATCGCCCCTCTCCTTTCTACGCCTTTGATGAAGTTGATATGTTTTTAGATGGAGCAAACGTAGAGCGATTAGCTAAAATGATCAAACAACAAGCTATGCAGGCGCAGTTTATTGTTGTAAGCCTCCGCCGCCCAATGATTGAATCATCTGAGCGCACTATCGGTGTCACTCAGGCGCGAGGAGCTTACACCCAAGTTTTGGGGCTAAAATTGCATTCCTAAAAAGAGTCTGTATGATTTGATTTAGCAATCTTCGCCGAAAGTCCGACACCATAGCGGTATTTCGTTTGGTATTGGGATGGATAGGCGGTCAATCGATGGAGTTCAATACCCCGGAGATTGGCAATCTCCTGCTAAGCAATAGTCGGATTCGCTGAGAAACCGACACAATACCTGTACTCAGGTTATTGTAGGAGTATGTCACTATAAATAACTAATAAGATTCGAGATCGGGATTGGGCCTCCAATGACATCTGAACAAATCCTTCAACGCTCTGACATCTTAAATACCCAAGTCATTACCCGCGACACTGGTAAGCGCTTGGGGATTATTAAGGAGCTATTAGTAGACATCGACCAGCGGAAAGTTGTAGCACTGGGTTTGCGAGACAACCTACTCTCGATTGCGGGGATGCCACGGTATATGCTCCTCAGCAGCGTTCGTCAGATGGGTGATGTCATCCTAGTTGATAATGATGACGTTATTGAAGATATCGACGTTGAAGCCTACAGCAGCCTGATCAACAGCGAAGTAATTACCGAAACAGGTGAACTTTTAGGCAAAGTGCGGGGTTTCAAGTTTGATGGTGAAGACGGCAGAGTTTTCTCGCTGATTATTGCTTCTTTAGGGCTGCCGCAAATTCCCGATCAGGTTGTAAGTACCTATGAGCTGCCAATTGATGAAATTGTCAGCAGTGGCCCAAATCGTCTGATTGTTTTTGAAGGTTCCGAAGCACGCTTGGTTCAGCTAACTGTGGGTCTTTTAGAGCGTCTTGGCATTGGCAAAGCCCCTTGGGAACGCGACGAAGAGGAAGCTTACTTCCAACCAACAGTCCGTCCTGAAAATCAACTGCCTACTGGAATTCCCGTCAACGCGAAACCAGCAACCTCTATTCGCGCTTCTGCCCCTGTAATTGAAGAAGCTCGCTGGAGCGAGGACGAGGAGTATTGGGAAGAACCAGAACCACAGCCAATTCGGGCGCGGCGGGCGGAATCAATTTATTACGAAGAAGACGAAGAAGAGGATAACTGGAGCGAAGCGACAACCGAGACGCGGCGAGTAGTTCGCTATGAAGAAGAGCGAACCTATGTAGAACCGGAACTATACGAGGACGAGTACGAAGAAGACGAATACGAAGAGAAAGATGTTTGGGAAGATGCTGAGGAGCCACCTTACAAAGCACCTCGGATAAACATCCCTGAAAAAACCAAAGCGCCAGAATACGAAGACGGCGCTTATTAAAAGGCAAAAGGCAAAATTCCCTCGTTCCCAGGCCGCAGCCAAGGAATGAGGGAATTTTGCACCTAAGCTAACTCAAAACTCAGCACTTTTTTAAGCGCGTCAGTAGCAGCACAATTTCATCAATTGCCTGCCGTACCGTCGCCGCCGATTGGTCGGATTGATTCACAATAATGCTAAAAACGATAGTTTCATACTCTGGGTGGCTCATATACCCCGATAAAGAAACTACTCCGCTCATCGTTCCTGTCTTCGCTTGCACAATACCTTGAGCTGGCGTATTTTGAAAGCGATTTAGAAGACTGCCACTTTTTCCAGCCACAGGTAATGATGCTAAATATATAGCTGCTTCTGGAGTCTTTGCGATCGCTTTGAGAGTTTGCACCAGTGCTGCTGGACTCACCAGGTTATGGCGAGACAGCCCAGAACCATCATCTAGCACGTAGCTGCTAGGATCTACTCCTAATTCTGTTAATGTCTGTTTAAGGGCAGCTAAGCCCTGTTGTAGGGATGAATCACTCTGGACTGTGGCTGTGGCACCAAGCGATCGCAACAGCACTTCCGCATATAAATTATTACTATTCTGATTTGTCTGAGCCAACAAAGTCCCCAAGGGCGGTGATTCCACAGCGGCTAGTTCCTGAGTTGGAAGTTGAGAGTTTGATCCAACCATTGCCTCTGCAACAGTAATTCCCTCAATTGCCAAGGCGCGTCGCAAGTGTCGCAAAAAGTAATCTGCTGGATTAATAATTGCCATATTCAAAGACACAGGTTTAGCATCAGCAGGCAATTGTCCTTTAATCTGTAACACTGGTTTCCCTAACACAGCATTAAGTTCTATGGAGGCTGGCGATTTTGCTTCTGTTGTTACCGAATTATTTTCAATTCTCCATTGAGTTAGTGCCAGAGGATCTGCCCACGATGTTTGCAATGGTTTTCCTGGGGTTTGCGGTGATATTGTCAGCGTCGCAGCATTTTGATTCAAAATCAAACTATTAACTGGTGCGCCATAGTTTGCCTGCAAATCTCCCCATTCCCAACTGGTATTTACCGCCTGTCCTTTAAAATAATCGTCCTCTACAATTAACTGTTTTACCTGAGTAATTCCCCGCCGCTTCAACTGTTGCGCCAAATCTCTCAATTGGGTATCCGTTAAACTGGGATCTCCTCGTCCCACAACGCGCAAAGAACCATCACCCGTTCCATAAATAGAGGTGCGAATCCGATACTGAGAACCCAATTTGTGTAAGGCAGCAGCTGTTGTTAGCACCTTTACATTAGATGCTGGTATGAAGTAACTTCCTTGTTCGCGGCTGTAGAAGATGCTATTTTTAGTTAACGGTTCAATCAAAATCCCCCAACGAGCGCGACTCCACTGCGGACGGTTTGTAATAGCATCAATTGCAGTTGTTAGTTGGGAAGGACATAAAGCAGCAGCTTGAGGCTTTTGGGTTTGAGAAACTTGTGCTGTATTCAGCTTATCTGGATGGGACGATTGATTATTTGCTTGCGCTGCTTGGTGCCACGATAGCAACGGAGTGTTTAGTATTAGTATCAGGCTACTAATTTCACTAATTTTAATTAATCTTGAGTAACCTTTTCCTTTCTTAATAGACGTAGCGCAGCCATCTTGCCTGCCTTGCTGAGAACCAGAATTGGGATGTCCTGTATCCTTAAAATCTGATTTTTCCCGATGGGCTGCTATCTCACTTATTTTTGATGATATTTTTATCATTAAGATTTTTTCTGAATAAAAATGCTTGGGATTTTATAAATCTTACCGGAGACAGGTGGCAATATCAAGAATAGTTTATAGCAATTCTATTTTATGTATAGAGATGTTGCATACAACGTCTATAGTTTTATACGAACCGTAGAGGCAAGAGAGGACACAGAGGAAAAAAACAGAAAGTTTATAAATGAATTGCCAGTAGTTCAGATACCCGACTTCTTAGAGAAGTCGGGTATCTCGCCTTCACAAATCATTTAGGAGTGCTATAGCAATTCTATTTAAGTTGTGAACGAGTATTCACCCTGGTGTAGGGACATGGCATTGCCATGTCCCTACAGGGGTTCAGAAACCATTTAGGACTGTTATATATTTATGAAAATATTTCTAATGATAGAGCTTAGTAGGCTTCGTTAATATAAATAATATACATAATAATCAAATTTTTATATTTTCAACAAAAGAGATTTAGGTAATTATAATCATGGCGATACAAGAGCGAGATGTTGACAAAAATAATATTCCAAGAGAGCGATACCGGGACAACAACGGGAGAAAATATCTTTGGGTCGTCTTAGCGAGTGTACTCTCGACCTTGGGTTTAGTGGCAGCTGGCTTCTGGCTGTATCAGCGGCTGGCATCAAGAGATGCGATCGCACCCGTTACTACCGTCAGCCCTTCTATCAGTCCGACAGTTGAACCACCCGCCGCATCTCCCCTGCCTAGTGTTGGCATTCAACCCGCTCAATTTGTCCAGCCTGCTTTAGGCAACAAAGCGCAAGTAGAATTAACCGCAGTCCGGAGAGTTCTCGGCGCACCCGATGAAGTTACCGTTGAGATGCGAATTAATCGTCTTTCAGACGATGTTGGGGGTAGTGACATTATTAGTCCTGGGTCTACAACCGCCCGTAATCCTATCACCAACGAAACTTACTATGCAGTAGATGTTCTTAATCGTTCATCCGGATCAACTTCTTTATATCAGTTGAGTCGAGGTCAACCACAGGAAGCTTATGTTGTGTTAAATGTGCCAGCAGGCATTAACACTATTGACATTTTTGTTGAGAACACGGGAGTATTTAGGAATGTGCCAATTGCTGATGCCACCGCTAATCCAGTGAGTAGAATGGCACCCGCACCTCCAGCACCCATTAACACAGCGCCAATTGCCCCAGTTCCCCAATCTCAAGTCCCGTATAGCACAGCCAGTACGCCTCGCCGCAACGTTGGAATTCAACCAGGTCAATTTGTGCAGCCTGCTTTGGGTACAAAGGCACAAGTAGAGTTGCTTTCAGTAAAGCGGGTCGCAGACCCAGAATTGAGAACCCGCGACGTAGTGAACGTGCAGATGCGCGTCCGCCGTCTGGCAACGGATAACATAGTTGGGAGTGACATTATCTCTGTAGGCGGGACAACAGCCAGAAATCCTGTCACCAGCGAAACCTACGAAGCAGTTGACTTGCTTAATCGTTCCACGGGAAACGTTTCTTTGTATTTATTGCGTCCCCAAGCTTCGGGTGATGCGTATGTTTGGCTGAGGGTACCAGAGGGAACCAACACCCTTGACATTTACATACCTGAGACGCAGGCATTTAAGAATGTGCCTATTTCCAATTAGATAGGCGTAATGAGATAGTTATGAGTTGTGAGTTTGAAATTCATAACTCGTAACTCCTAACTATTAAGAGCGTATGAGCAATTTTTTATCTGGCGTGGCTGTTGTACTTTCTATTTTGGCGTTGATTACCAGCAGTTACAGTGCCTATCAAGTTTTGGAACTGAGAAAGGACGTTGATACTGCTGATAATTTACAAAGCAATGCAACGGCTACTGATAATCAAACACCTGTGCCAACACCTGATGCACAAACCACTCCCGAAGCCAATAGTACGATTCAACCAAGGCAGTTTGTTCAGCCTGCTTTGGATGGTAAAGCGCAGGTAGAGTTGCTTTCAGTGCGGCGAATTGCACACCCTGATAATGGATTGCGAAATGTGGTAAATGTGCAATTTCGGTTACGACGTGTGACACCGGACGTGGCGGGGTCAGAAGCTTTATTTCCGGCAGCGACAACTGCTAGTAATCCCATCACAAACGACAGCTATAAAGCTGTTTGGGCTAATCGTGCCACGCCGTCTATTCCTCTGGATAGTATTGGCCAAAATGCCTCAGTTGATGCTTATGTTTGGCTGCAAGTACCGCAGGGAACCAATTCGCTAGATATTTACGTTCCCAACACGCAGCCGTTTAAAAACGTGCCGATTTCAAACTAAAAACCGAAAATAAGGGTGGGCTTTTGAAGTCCATCTCACAAAATTAAAACAAAATTGCTTACTTATGGGGCAGGTATCTTGTCTGCCATTTTAGATAAATTTTTAAAGTAAAAATAAAAATCATGGATCTCATGCAGATGAGCGGTTCGTTACCTAACAACTACGTAAAAAGCACTAGCACACCACCTGAATTAGGCTTAGTTTGCATCACCACGTCTGATAAAGTGCGTTATCGCGCCCTGACGCGCAAGCGACTATTACAGCTGCCGACTGTGGAGCAAGAGCAAGTTTTGCGGCAGTTGTATACTGATAATTTGCAACGCTTGAATGCGGCAATAGATTTCTGTAAAGAGAATAATATTAGGCTTTATCGAATCCCCTCTGGGTTGTTTCCGTTTGCTGATACGGAACAGGGGGAGGCAATACAGGATGAGTTTAAGGAACAGATAAAAGCCACAGGCGATCGCGTTCGTCTTTCTGGCATCCGATTGGTGGTACACCCAGATCAATTTGTGGTACTCAGTTCCGATACGCCGTCTGTGATTGAGAACAGTATTAAGATTCTCCAGATGCACGCCCGAAATATGGATTTACTGGGGATGCCGCGATCGCCTTGGGCGATGATGGAGATACACGGTGGTAAAGGCGATCGCGCTGAACGTCTGATCAATGTCATCCGCGATCTACCTGATGAAATTCGCTCTAGATTAGCACTAGAAAACGATGAATACGCTTACAGTGCAGCAGAAATTCTGGCTGTTTGTCGGGAAGCTGGCGTACCAATGGTTTTCGACGCACACCATCATGTAATTCACGAGAAGCTGGATACTTACGAAGATGCCAGCATTGCCGAGATTTTAGCAGCCGCGCGTACTACTTGGCCTGTACCTGAATGGCAACTGGTGCATATTTCCAACGGGCGGGAAGAGTTTGGCGATCCGCACCACAGCGATTTTATTACAGTGATGCCGAGTTCCTATCGAGATGCTCCTTGGATTGAGGTGGAAGCTAAGCTGAAGGAAGATGCGATCGCTAAACTGCGCGAAATTTGGCCTCCTGTCTTTGGTACTGCACCTGCACCGAAACCGGCAGAGGACAAGCCAATAGACGAAACTCCCCAGAAAACTAAGCAAAAGAAACGTTCTCTTAAGAAGGTTGAACAATTGGAGGATCAACCTCAGAAAACTAAGCAAAAGAAACAACCAGCCAAAAAGGTTGCAAAAAGCAACAGTGAAGTTTTGAGTGCAAACTTAAGCGGCGAGTAAAGGTGATAGTGCATCCCAGCAAAATACCAGGAGAAAAGGAAGTCTGTGGGCAATTTGCAAATACGGGATGCTCCCACCCCTCATCCCAAGCTACAACTTATTTACCGCTTCTGGTTCTAGCTTCTGGACTTCTCTCAATCGTGCGACGGATATCATTAAGCGATCGCCCTTCTTGCAACGCTCTCAATTGGCTTTGCATACCATTGCTATCGGCATCGCGTCCCAGCACTTCCCGATAGATTTGGTTAATTTTGTCACGGGCTTCTTGACTTTGAACAATCGAGCGACGAATATCCTGAAGTGACTCACCATCTTGTATAGCTCTTACGTGACCTTGGATGCCTCTGAAATCACCATCCCGTCCCAGGACTTCTCGATAAATTTTATTTATCTCCGAGTAATAATTCTTTGTTGAATTACCTTGCTGCGAAGTGTTGGAACGCCAAATCTCATCCTGAGTTGCTGGCCGTCCGCAAACTACTTGGTTGGAGTTATCCACGATACATAACCGTTGCTGTGCGCGGACTGGGGCTACAAAAATAGGTGTAATCAATAATGCTGCGGTGAAGAGGGTTGTTAACTTCATATGTTTTATCCCCTGAATATTTGTTGTATATTCACAGTACAGTTGACTTCTGTTTCCTCTCTTCACCTAAGTTACTCATCCAAGTGGGTGATTGGCAAGATCAGCAGAACTGGGGATAAATCTGTCGCCACGCCAGCACCGTAAATATAGTGTTTCTCAATTGAAGTCCAATACAGACCTAACCCCCCAACCCCCTTCCCTTGTAGGGAAGGGGGAGTTAGCCACTGCCCTTGTAGGGGTGGTTGGGAGAGGTCAGATTGTATTGCATCCAAAGGGTTAGGCGTAACCTTAACCCATCCTAAAGCTACTTATTTGCTGTCATCGTTGCCTATTACCTTCTCAACCAGTTCTTTTGCTCCTTCAATCAACCCAGGATTGGATTGATTGGTTGCTTTGACACTTTCTTGGTAAATTTCATCCTGCTTTTGCGGATCGCGAGCCTGCTCTGCGGCTTCTTCATAAGATTCTTCCCGAAGCTCAATTGCTGCGCTGTTTCCAGAGGTACTGTCAACTTCCTGTGCAGTCAACTGTGATGCTGCATAAGCTGGCTGACTGGCAAAAATGAATATATTTGACAGAGTAAGCAAACTTATCAAACCTACAACCAAAATGCTCTGGCGAAATGCTTGACGTAAAGCTATTAAAATGCGTTGCATATAAATCTCCTCCCAATCGTTTTTGGTACAATCTGACGCTAAGCGCGATCGCATTTGTCGCCTGGTGCGACATCGCTACACTGACCAAAGGCTATCTCTTAACGTCAGAAAAATCTCTTGACCAGAGAGATTTTAAAGGTTTAACTACAACACTCCCTTCTGCCGCAAGATACATTCAAGCACTGGGAAAAATTAAGGATTGTTATCGCTCGATTACGAATGGGAAAGTTTTAAATTAATAACTTAATAACTCATAGCTTTTTTTAATTTTTCAGGTAGTAAGATTCGGTTGAGGCAATTTCCCAAAAGCATCTAAGAGCAGTTGCGGAATCGCTTTTGGGCGCATCGCTGTTATATCCACCCACACCCACAGTGCCTGGGCTGTCACCAACAGCTTTTCCTCTGGCTGTTTGCGAATTTCATAGCGGCGAATGGCACGCGGGCCACGCATCTCGGAAAGCCAGGTGGTGACTTCCAGCCACTCGCCTGCAACGGCTGGGCGCAGATATTCTATCTCAATCCGCCGCATCACGAAGACACCGCCCAACTCTTCGCAGCGTTGCTGGGTAAAGCCGAGGTGTTCTGAGTGTTCAACAGCCGCCTGTTCTAGGTAATGCTGATAAACGGCGTTGTTGACGTGGCCGAGGGAGTCCATCTCGTGATATCGTACCCGCAGCTGAGTTTTGAACGGTTGCATGCGATCGCTTAGTCAAGATATTTCTTTTCCATTTCCAGGCTAACTGATACCGTCCCGCCTCTTATGCTTTCTTCTGGTATAAATAGCGTTTCTCAGTTGGGGTTACACCCATAAGAGTTTGCCGTCCATCCCTATGAATTTGCTTTGGCGATGGGAAATTCGACAATTCTTTTTCTAGGAATTGGTAATTGGGAAGATATCTTTCCCAATTACCAATCCTCAATCCCCCTTTTTTAGCCCTCTTCATCCGGGGAGTCATTCTCATCAAGTCGCTGCAACAAAGCTAGATGAAAAGCTTGCCGAGTTTGAGCATTCAGATATCTCTCTTGTAACGGTTGCCATTCCTGCCAAGCTTGGTAAGCAGTTTGATGCAGCTGTTCGGCAAGAGTTGGAAGCTGGTTTTTGACCTTAGAGTGTAAGACATCAGTCAGCACTTCGGCTAACACTACACTGTCTTGAATTTGCCCCAAAATTTCCTGAATTGATTTCACATCTTGCAGATAACCTGCATAAGCGGGGCCATAGAGGTCTGTAAATAGTTCCATCTGATAGCGGACGCGCTTTGCTTCTTTACGCAAACTGTGGAGAGCTTCCCCTTGATCTGCTAAAAGTTGCGTTACAGCTTCTGGTTCTAAATCTTTGGCAATTTTAATTTCTGCTGCTTTGACATCAGTTCCTAGCAACCAACCAGGGTGGAGAAAAAAGCGACTGACTTCCGGTAAAAGTAAATCTGGTAGAACCTGACGTAAAGGCATCTGAGCAATTTCTTGATAACTTGGATGCTTTAGCCATGTTTGGAACGACTGCTTCAGTTTCTGGTAACGCTGATGATCTAAAGTTTGGCGTACTTGCTCTAGGGCGTGGTGACGCTGTTTATTTAAAGATGCGATCGCTTCCTCTAAGGTTTTTTGCTCTTTTGAGGGTAAATTAGGATAATAACGATTTTTTAGCGCTTCCTGAAGTACGTCTATATCTCGCAACTCCCCAAGACTATGACCTATTTTCCCAATCTTGTTTTCTTGGGCTGACTTAGGAAGATCCAGTGCTGGAGCAAAGCCTGTTATTGCTGAACGCAAGCGACGCATCCCGACGCGCATCTGGTGTAAGGCTTCTGGGTCTTTGTCTTTGATGACGTCGCTTTCGTGTTTAAGCGTTTTGTGAAAGTGTTTTTCAATCGCTAGGTAAGCCCAATCTCCTAGATTCTGGGCTTTTTCTAATGCACTCTTTTTCATGGCAATATTGCCTCACCCGTGTAAAAAATTAATAAATCCTTAAGATGGAATTAAGCTGAATGTTCACACTAGCACATTCCTGCTCAAATTTCGGTATTTCACTTTAACGCAACCAAATAGGATTTATGATATTACCTGGGGAAGAGATCCATAAGTCGTATCGGGTTAGTGTTTCCCCAGTTTGCAGGTTTTTGATGAATGGCTTGCCAGTCCAGATTTGGCAGCTACAGAGATTTTTCGGTTCCTGAATCTCAAAGTCACCCTCAGTTTGTTGCAACCGGAAAAACTCAATATGCCAGTGAGCAGGTTCAACAGCAACACACTCGTTTGAATGTTGCCGTTGAACCTGCTTAATTGCAGTGGGCAGAAAATCGATATCTAGCACATATGATTGATAGTTATGCTGGCAGGCAAATTCTACAACTTTCTGCCAGTCATAGACTGGATCTTTCTCGCCATGAAGTTTGCTATCGTCGCCAAAGCAGTAACCTCCAAACAGCCAAACCAGTTTTGATAAGATGGTTTCTTGGCGGATGCGATCGCTTCTTAAAAGTTCTAAATCTTCCTCTAGGAGGACGCGATCCGGAATGCACCACCAGTATTCCCAATAAATTTGTGCATCTAATGGTAGCGTCCGCTTGATGACTCCGGGGATGCGATCGCGTCGCTGAATCAAGCGTATTTCCTCCTTAGATGCACTCCTACCATCCGGAATCGGCAGATCCATATTTGCCGCCAGAGGATGTTTCGGCGCGATCGTCATCTCATTAGGGACGAAGGAGTCGAGGTTCAACACAGATACTCTCCGAATCGGGCTACTGCAAATGTAATTTTCTACTCTATATCTTAGAATAGGTCGGTTTTGGCTATAAATTTTTATATATAGCAATTCAAGGGTTGGATGCGATACCTCTGTAGTGACATGGCAATGCTATTCCCTACCAACGTTAGAACCGCAATATATTTTACCCAACTGAGAAACGCTATATTAAATTTAAGTTTAAGCTTTTATTATCTTCGGGGAAATTAGCTAACCTGAAATCAGACCTGATGCACGACTATCTGAATCGGGTAAAATTCCGTGATTATTAAGAAGAGGTAAAGGAGCGTGTCGGTAACGATCCTCATTATTTTTTCTCTAGGGTTGATGCCACTGTTGATTTCAATGTGGGCGATGCGTAAAGCAGAGGAACGAACGCGATCGCGGTTGAGATCGGCTATGCGGAGGGTATCTGCTAGAGAGTTGCAGAGAATGTCAACTTCTATAGATCAGCATTATATTGAAGGAGTTGGTTATTTAATTGGCGATATAACTTGTCAATTTAATGCCCACTCTCCTTACATCCGTTGTGCTATTAATCCTAGTGGCCCTTGCCAAGATTGTTACCACTATCAATCAAGGGAATATAATTAATTTTACTCGGTAACAATCCGCCCAGAAAGATAATTTAAACCCAAGAAAATAGCCGCAATTGTTCCAGAAACACAAATTTTTCCTTTTGTTATTAATTCCATAACTTCTGTTATAGGAATTAACACAACTTCAATGTTTTCGGTGATATCCAAATTTTGTTTACTTCTTTGCTGAACATTTTTAGCTAAACATAAATGTATTTTATTAGTGTCTTTGGGCGGGTTATCGTATAACGTCGCTAGTTTAATTATTTGGTCAGCCACATAGCCTGTTTCTTCTTCTAATTCTCTAGCGGCGGCAACAATACTATCTTCTGATTCTGAAAAAGCCCCAGCCGGAAGTTCTAATAATATTTCTTCGACTGCATGGCGATATTGCCGCACAAAAACAATTTCTTTTTGTGGGGTTATTGGTAAAATTACAGCAATATCTGGTCTAATATTTACAAAGTAGTCGTCTATTATTTGTTCGGTAGGTAATTCTATTTCATCTTGCCGAATTTTACACCATTGGTTGTTGACAACCAATTTTGATTTAAGAATTTTCCACTTTTTGAGAGGTTTCATATAAGAGAATAGATAAAAAACGGCATACACCTTAATTTACTGTGGGGCAGGTGTCTCGCCTGCCATTATAAAACAGGTAACATACCTGTTTTATAGCGTTTCTCAGTTGGGTAGAATATATTGCGGTTCTAATGTTGGTAAAGAGTGGGAATGCCATCAAGGTTTTAGGGACATGGCATTGCCATGTCCCTACAGATGTATCCCACCTAACCCTTGAATTACTGTACTATCGCGTTAACAATCAATTTGGAACTCTTCTCCAACTCGGTTGGGTGACAGAGGACGAGAAAAGAAGGATACAACAAATAATATGCGAATTAGTATTGAAACCTTCACAGTAAACAAGCGATTTCCTCTAACCATCAGTCGCGGTACGACAGCGCAGACGACTAATGTGTGGGTACGTGTAATTGAAGATGGGATTGAGGGATGGGGGGAAGGAACGCCCTTTTCCATCGGCGAACAGCGGCAAACGACAGAGAGTATTTTGGAGCAATTGCAGCAAATCGCGCCAAGTTTGGAGAAATTCCATACCTGGGAGAAGCAGCAGATTGAAAGCGTGTTGCAAGAGGCACTTCTTCCTTCCTCAGCGCAAGCAGCAATTGATGTGGCATTGCACGATTGGATGGGAAAGCGGTTGGGATTACCTCTGTGGCGGTTGTGGGGGTTGGATTGCTCGCGGATTGTCCCGACCTCTGTCACAATTGGGATTAATTCTCCGACAGCAGCCGTAGAGCGATCGCGCGACTGGCGACAACTGACTGGGGCAAAAGTTTTAAAGGTAAAATTGGGTAGTTCGCTGGGCATTGAAGCAGATCAGGCGATGTTGATGGCAATTCGGGAAGACGCGCCAGAGGCAATTTTGAGTGTAGATGCCAACGGTGGTTGGAATTTGGAAGATGCTGTGACGATGTGCGCTTGGCTGTCGCGTCTTGGCGTTAAATATGTCGAACAGCCGTTACCGCGAGGAGAAAATTTAGGAGTAATGGGAGAATCGCCGCTACGGGAACTAAAAGCGCGATCGCTTCTCCCAATTTTTGTCGATGAAAGTTGTTTTACCAGCAGGGATATACCTCTACTCGCAGATAAAGTTCATGGCGTTAATATCAAATTAATGAAATGTGGAGGTTTAACTGAGGCGATTCGCATGGTGCATACAGCGAAAGCTTGTGGGTTGCAGGTAATGTTTGGTTGTTATTCTGACAGTGTTATTTCTAATACGGCAGCAGCGCAGCTTTCGCCACTAGCTGATTATCTGGATTTAGATTCTCACTTAAATTTAATAGACGATCCTTTTACAGGTGCATCCTTGCAAGATGGGCGACTGTTACCGAATGATTTGCCAGGGTTGGGAATAAGTAAAAATTAGAAATTAAAAATTAAATGCTAAATCCTAAACATCGAGTTGCAATTCTGCTGCATGAAGGGATTCGCGGCATTCATGGGAAAACTGGATTGGCGCTATTACGTTACAGTGAATCGCCAACAGTGGTGGTAATCGATCGCCAGTGTGCGGGCGAATCTTTACGACAATTGACTGGTATTGAGTGTGATGCTCCGATTGTGGCTTCAGTTACAGAGGCGCTAACCTACGCACCCGACGTACTTGTAATTGGCATTGCGCCGTCTGGGGGTGCGTTACCGGAGGAATGGTGGCAAGAGGTGAAACAGGCGGTGGCTGGGGGTTTGTCGGTGGTGAATGGACTGCATACCCCGATGGCATCACCGGAACTTCAGGCATTGTTGAAAGAGGGACAGTGGATTTGGGATGTGCGCCAGGAGCCAACAGAGTTAAAAATAGGGAGTGGTTTGGCGCGATCGCTTTCTTGTAAGCGTGTCCTCACTGTTGGCACGGATATGAGTGTTGGCAAAATGTCAACCAGTTTGGAACTAAATAAAGCAGCAACAAAGCGGGGTTTACGTTCTAAGTTTCTTGCTACTGGTCAAGCTGGTTTAATGATAGCGGGTGATGGTGTGCCGTTAGATGCCGTGCGCGTGGACTTTGCCGCTGGTGCAGTTGAGCAGTTGGTGATGCGTTTTGGGCAAGAGTATGAGATTTTGTTTGTTGAGGGACAAGGTTCCCTATTGCATCCCAGTTCAACAGCAACGCTGCCACTGTTGCGCGGAACGCAACCAACGGGGTTAATTTTAGTGCATCGAGCGCAACAAGCAGCTATTCGCAATCATCCTCATGTGGTAATACCGCCGTTACCAGAGGTGATAAAGCTTTACGAGACAGTAGTGGCGGCTGGTGGTGCTTTTGTGGCGGTGAAGGTGGTTGCGATCGCTCTGAACACTGCTCATCTGGACACTGCAACTGCACAGCAAGTTATCGCGCAGATACAGACAGAAACTAAATTACCTTGCACAGATCCAGTCCGTTTTGGTGCCGAGTTGCTGTTAGATGCTGTTATGAATAATTAGTCAAAGATAACTCACAATTAGGGGTTGAATTATCGAGATAAATATTTCGTCTTCCAATTTCTAAAATTACCTGTTGGGATTAGCGCATTGCTTCAAGCATTTGGCAAAATATGAATACACTAATAGAAAAATAGATATACTATCCACCGCTATGAAACCTATCTGGAATTCCCTGTTTGCTCTTGTCTTGTTGTCATCTTCTCCCGCAACGGTGCTAGCTGAACCGACATCGCCTCCCACGGTAATAGTTACTCCAGTTCCCAAAAAGACTGAAACCAAACCAGAAGAAACTACCACCCCCGAAGTTAAACCATCTGCGGAAGAGGCGGAACCGCAACCGGGTTCGGAAGCTACCCAAAAGCCGGACACCAAACCAGAGTCCGACGCTGAGGAAAAACCAGAGGAGGAACCGGAACCGACTCCAGAAGAAATTGCCAAGCAGCAAAAACTGATTGAAGCTGATAGTCTTTATCTGGGGGGACAATTTGCTGAAGCAGAAAAGCTGTATCGGGAAGTTAAAGCGCCATTTGCTAACGCAACAGAAAAGACTGAACGCAAAGAGCCAATTACCGATGCGGAACTATTACCACCTGCGGGTAAAGTTTACTGGCGCGAGGCGCAAGCTGGTTTAGAACAAAAGCTGGAAAGTAAAATTTTCGTACCGCTGCAATTTTTGGTAGAACAGTATCCGGAATTTATCGCCGGTCATGTGCAGTACGCCAAAGCGTTGCAAGAATATAACAAGGCAAAAGAATCTATACAAGTTTTGGAGAAAGCAACAACTTTATATCCCGCCGAACCAACCTTACTTAAAGCAAAAATTGAAGCTTACAGAAAGCAGGAGGCGTGGTTAGAAGCTTCGCTGGCGGCGCGTCAATTTGCTTTATTAAACCCGAATCATCCGGAGGCGGCTGAATTTACAACTTTGGCGGATGAGAATTTGAAACGTTACAGAAAGCATCTTCGTGCCGAGTTGAGGGGGAATGCGATCGCTAATGCGATTACAGGCGCTTTAAGCTATGCAGTTACTGGCAGTTTATATGGGCCTTTAACTGCTGTTGAAACTTCTGTATTAATGCTGCGTGGCGAATCTGCTATTGGTGAATCGGTAACAAAACAGGCAAAACGCCAATTGCCTCTGGTTGAAGATGAAGAGGTGTTAAAATACGTTCGCGACATAGGAAATAAACTGGCAACTGTGGCGGGACGTAGTGATTTTGAGTATGAATTTTACGTTGTCTTAGATGACAAACTAAATGCTTTTGCTCTCCCAGGCGGCAAAGTTTTTGTAAATGCAGGTGCAATTACTCGCACTAATTCAGAAGCAGAATTAGCTGGTTTATTGGCCCATGAATTATCTCATGCTGTATTATCTCATGGGTTTCAACTGGTAACGCAAGGAAATCTTACTTCCAGCGTGACAGGATTTATTCCCTATGCGGGAGGTACTGTCACCAATCTCATCGTTTCCGACTACAGCCGCGACATGGAACGTCAGGCGGACATTCTCGGAACTCGCCTAATTGCTGCTACCGGATATGCTGCTGATGGGTTGCGTAATCTGACGGTAACGCTGAAAGAGGAAGATAGCGATCGCCCAATTTTTACTTGGCTCTCAACTCATCCTGTCACCGATGAGCGGATTCGTTATTTGGAAAGTTTGATTGAAGGCAACGGTTACAACCGCTATGCTTATGAAGGAGTAGCGCGACACAATGAAATCAAGGCTAAAGTGAAACAACTCCTAGATGAGGCTAAGAAGAAGGAAAAAGAACGCAAACGACAACGCGATCGCAATTAGATGTAGGTTGGATTGAGAAACCTCACCCAACATTGATATGGGTTTGATGGGTAACTACAAATAATGATCTCCATCTACTTAGTAATTAGTAATCAGCCATGCAAAGAATATTAGAACCCGAAGTCATGGACAGTTGGGAAGAAGCAACTGAATATGACGCAATGGATTTCACTCAGATAAACGCGGCTTTTGCTCAACGTGCGATTGAGTTAATAGACTCCCCAACTGCAACCATTCTCGATGCTGGAACTGGTACGGCGCGAATTCCTATTTTAATTGCACAGCAGCGAAGTCAATGGCAAATTATCGGCATTGACATGGCAGAATCTATGCTACAAATCGGCAGGAATAATGTAGAGAAGGCAGGCTTACAACAACAAATAAGCTTAGAATTAGTTGATGCCAAGCACTTACCATATCAAGATGGTAAATTTGATATGGTTATTTCCAATAGCCTTATCCATCACCTGCCAAATCCACTGCCTTTTTTACAAGAATTGCAGCGAGTGCTAAAGCCTAATGGTGCGATTCTCCTCCGAGACTTAATTCATCCTCCTAGTGAAGAAATTATCAATTCTCTGGTTCAAAGTATCGGAGAAGAGTACAACGAACACCAGAAAAAGTTATTTCGCGATTCTCTCCACGCCGCCTTTACTCTAGATGAGGTGAACGAGTTGGTGCAACAGGCTGGATTGTCCAATGTTACAGTTTATCAATCAAGCGATCGCCATTGGACAGCAGAACGATTTTGGAATGCCTAATTTATGACTTTTGCTAACATCAATAGGAAGCTGTTTTACCTCTAAAACAGCTTCCTTAAAAATATTAACTTTGTTCCAAAGAACGTTGACAATTTTTGAAATTCATACTTTAATATAAGTGGTATTGACAGGGTAGGCATGATGCCTGCCCTCTCGCTTTTTTAGTCTTAAGATTTAGTCGGGTCGGCATTGCCAACCTTAGAGTCCAACACCAGTTTTTAGAGGTCAGGGTAATTGTGAAAGTAGGATTTTTAGGAACTGGGTTAATGGGACAGCCGATGGTTAAAAGGCTGTTAGAAGCTAAAATTTCGGTGGTTGCATACAATCGCACCCAGTCGAAATTAACACCTTTGCGAGATGCGGGTGCTAAAATTGCCGACTCTCCGCAAGAAGCAATTCGCGAGTCTGAGTGTGTAATTTTGATGCTGACAAATGCTACAGCAATTTATGATACTTTATTGTCCGAAGCTTCTCGACAAGAATTAAAAGGTCGGACAGTCGTTCAAATGGGGACGATTTCGCCAAGCGACAGTAAAGCGATCGCATCTGAAGTTGTTGCTGCTGGTGGCGAGTATATTGAAGCACCCGTACTGGGAAGTATTCCGGAAGCCGAGGCAGGTAAATTAATGGTAATGGTGGGTGCTTCTGGCGAACAATTTCAAAAGTGGTTGCCATTACTAAAAAACTTTGGTTCAGAACCCCTGTATATTGGTGAAATTGGTGCTGCTGCTGCTGTGAAATTAGCACTCAATCAACTGATAGCTTCTTTAACAAGTACCTTTGCACTAAGTTTAGGATTTGTTCAGAATCAAGGTGTCGAAGTCGATAAATTCATGCAAATTCTGCGACAAAGCGCCCTTTACGCACCAACATTTGATAAAAAGTTGCAGCGGATGTTAGATAGAAACTATGAAAATCCCAACTTTCCGACTAAACATCTGCTGAAAGATACTAACTTATTTCTTAGTGAAGCTAAGTCAGAGAGTTTGAATGTCAGCAGTTTGGAAGGCATTCGCGAAATTTTAGAACTAGCACAAAATATGGGTTTGGCTGATGACGATTATTCAGCCTTGTTTTCTGCTATTAATCCAAAAAATGAATAATTAAACGCAGAGGGAGGCAGAGGATTATTTGCCTCCCTCTGCGTTAAAAATTCCCTTAGAAAAAATAAACTGTACACGCCATAATAATTTCTGAACAAAGAATTAACTAGAAGTTAATCAAAGCTTTGTCTAAGGTTGATGAACGCCAATTAAGCTGTTCTACGCATAAATCCGGAGAACACCATGTCTTTATCACGGCGGCAATTCTTCACCTTAGCAGGCACAAGTGCTGCGGGTGTTGTTTTAATGTCCCCTCTAGAAGCTCTTTATACCAGAGTAGCCAACGGTCAATCAGTGAGTGGGGGAGGTTATGGCCCGCTTATTCCAGACCCTAACGGTTTATTAGATTTACCTCGCGGATTTCAATATCGCGCCTTCTCTCGCACCGGGGACATGATGAACGATCGTAACCCAGTACCCGGTGGTCACGATGGCATGGCTGCTTTCCCCGGCCCCAATAACACAACTATCTTAGTTCGCAATCACGAATTAAGCCCGAATTCCACCACGCAAGTTGCCGGACTCAAGTACGATAATCTCTGTAAAGGTGGCACAACAACGCTGATTGTAGGGCCGGATCGCCAATTAAAGAGTCATTTTTCTTCCCTAGCGGGAACCTACCGTAACTGTGCGGGTGGCCCTACTCCTTGGGGTTCGTGGATTAGCTGTGAAGAAAATACCTCGACTCCCGCTACAAACGATCCAGTTAATACGACGGGTAATGTCGAGAAACGTCACGGTTATAACTTTGAAGTTCCGGCGGAGGCAAAAAGAACAGTGGTTCCTGTGCCTCTAAGAGCAATGGGGCGTTTTAACCACGAAGCAGTTGCAGTTGATCCCAAAACTGGAATTGTTTATGAAACTGAAGATAGAGGAGATAGTCTCTTCTATCGCTTCATTCCAAATCAACCGGGCAAACTTGTGGAAGGCGGTGTTTTGGAAGCTTTGAAAATTAAAGGAATGCCCCAGGCAATTACTAAAACTAATTTCCCGGTGCGTAAGCCGATGGAAGTTGAATGGGTTCGCATCGACAATCCTGATCCTGATACGGATACTTTCAATCGTCTTGCTACACCAGAAAGCACTCGCGCCCAAGGTTTTAGCAAGGGAGCAGCCCAATTTACACGCGGGGAAGGAATCTGGTACGGCAAAGGGGAATTTTACTTTTGCTGCACGGATGGTGGAGAAAAAGAATTGGGCCAAGTTTGGCGCTACGTTCCTGGTACAAATGCACAAGAAGGCGGTACTCTCGAACTATTTGTTGAACCAAACAATGAAAATGTATTAGAGGGCCCGGATAACATTGTTGTGGCTCCTTTTGGCGATTTGATCATCTGTGAAGATGGTGACGACGAGCAATTTGTAGTCGGCGTGACTCAAAAGGGCGAACTCTATCAATTTGCTCGGAATGCGATCAATGATAGAGAGTTCGCTGGTGCCTGTTTTTCACCCGATGGACAGACCATGTTTGTTAATATTCAAACCCCAGGCATCACGTTTGCTATTTGGGGGCCTTGGGCAAGAGGATAAGAATTGGTAATTGATAATTGTAGAGACGTTTTTATGACATCTCTACAATTATCAGCCCCGATTACCGATTATCTGCAACGTAAACATTGGTGGTATAGACTAAATAGACAAAGCCTCGCTCATTACAAGCGCTTGCATATAGTTCTTGTAAATCAGAGATGAGTTGTTGTTGTGCTTGTCCTTCTTTTGGAATGTAGGATACACTTTGCACTCTGCCAATTAATCCCTGTAAATCTAACTCTTGCTGATACTCAAAAGTTAGGCAGCGGACATTAGGAAAATGGGAATTGGACAAAAGCGGATCTGCACAAACCATCCGCTTTTCTGCTGGATGATTGTTTGATGCAGCCTGAATTATGCGGCTGTAACTTGCTGTGAATTCGTCGTTGCACTCTCGATTATTCCACACTACAGCTAATCTACCATTGGATTTAAGAATGCGGCGAAACTCTTGCAAAGTTGGTTCCGGATTAAACCAATGGAAAGATTGGAAACAAGTTACCAAGTCAACTGATGCTTCGGGTAAATTAGTTGCTTCCCCTGTCCCTTCACGAAACTCCACTACCGGATGCGGTAATGCAGCTTCTCTCATGGCTGCATTTGGTTCGATAGCAATTACCCGCACCCCACGTTCAGCTAAAAGACGTGAAGATATACCCGTACCCGCGCCAATATCTGCTGCTACCAGTTGCGAAGGTTCTCCCAATCTTTCCAGAATAGCGTCAATGGCAGGGGTTGGATAACTCGGTCGATGTTTCGCATAATCCGCCGCCCTGTCAGAAAATCGCGAGAGGGGATTCATTGCGTGTAGGGGAGTGTCTTTTGAGTTAGTTTCGTTCACGAGTAGCACCAACTAACAACTTTTCACTATAGCAGCCCTATTTAATTTGTAAAAAAAACGAACCGCTGAGACGCAGAGAACACAGAGAAAGAGACGGGGGAGAATTTTACAACTATTGCAAGGATTGTTATATATCAAGTCAAAAAGACTAGAGGAAGTAACAAGAAAATACGCAAGTGTGTTGTTTAAAATTGGCTTATACGTTGTGTCTCCATAATAAGAGAATAGATGTATCGCGCTATAGTGATAATTGCTATATAAATTATCAAAATTGGCAAGGTTTTTTCCTAGCTCTAGACTTTACTTTGATGTTTATGATACAATAATTCTGACTAGGAATAATTAGGCTTTAATATTCTTCAAGACAGACTTCTATTATTTTAATAATAGCCCTATAACAGCCGCTTTTTAGTAACATTCAATACAAGGTTTTAATTTCAGATGGCGTTTGGTGGGAGATGCCCACCAAACAAAACCTACTTAAAATTCCCCTAGAGCATCGCTACGTTTTCTTCTGGTTCGTCTCCGTAGTTTCTGTGCCACCAAAGCTGCTTCTCGTTCAGCTTTATATAAATCAATTGGTCGCGTGGTTAACACTAATGAGCCATCTTGCTTTTGTTTCATGTAAGGTACAGTCCTTGTTTTGTATTCGCAAATTTCAGCCTTCTTGTTGATGGCTCTCAATTCAGCGTTAATTTGAGTGGAGATGTCTTGGAGTTCAAGGATTGCCGCATCTAACTCACTTGAAAGTTGATTGATGCGTTGTGCTTGTGCCTCCAAGCTTTTCAATCTGTCATTCAGCCTTTGCTGTAGCAGTTCTTTGTAGCTTTTTACTGGCAAAGATGGAATAAACCTCGATGAGTTAGCTGTCGGTTGTGGCAGTGCTTTAGTAGTGGTAATAGTTTGCAATGAAACGCATTTTTGCTGAGAATCCAACTGTGCGGGATGCCGTTTTGATTTGCCGCTTAAGAGTGGAACTACTTTGAGGTTTGCTTGCCCTTTTCTCATGTCGAGGCTCGGATTAGCTTAATAATACAAATGTACTATACAACGAGTGCGATCGCTACCCGCTATAGCAATTTGCATTCCTGTAAAGCAATATAGGTGGGAACGCAGTTAACAAACGGAGTGCATATAATGGCAAGAGTTGCCTCAACCATGTTGCCGCTAGGCACATTAGCCCCCGATTTCCAACTACCGGATGTTTTTGGTGAAACAATTTCCCTCGCCACCATGAAAGGGAAACAAGGATTATTGGTGATGTTCATCTGCAAGCATTGTCCATTTGTCAAGCACCTAGAGGCACAATTAGCGCAAATTGGTAAGGATTACGAAGATAAAAATCTTGGAATTGTGGCAATCAGTGCCAACGATGCCAGCAACTACCCGGATGATGCCCCCGACCAACTTCAGGCAATGGCTAAAGAGTTGGGATTCACTTTTCCCTTGTGCTATGACGAGACTCAGGAAACTGCCAAGGCTTACACAGCAGCTTGTACTCCGGACTTTTTTCTTTTCGATGGAAACAGAAGTTTAGTGTATCGCGGTCAATTGGATGATAGCCGTCCTGGTAACGATAAGCCTGTAACTGGTCAAGATTTACGAAATGCGATTGATGCAGTCCTGGCAGGTAAACCAATCTCCGATGTCCAGAAGCCCAGCATCGGCTGCAACATCAAATGGAAACCCGGAAATGCACCAGCCTATTTTTCATGAGGGATGAGGGATGAAGGATGACTAAAAAATTCGCCCTCTGTCCCTCTGCGCCTCTTGCCGTTTGCCTTTACTTGCTTGCCTTACTTGCGGGATGTGGGGATAGTCCAACAGATGCCCAGTTGGAGGAATGGCGAAAACAAGCGATCGCGCGAAACACGACGATGATTGCTGCCCATAAAAAAAATCGGCAGCAACAACAGTGGGAACTAACGATTCAGGGGCAAACCGCTAGGGAAGTAAGATTATCTATGCAACAATTAGATGCCCTAGCAACTACCCGTATAAAGACGCGATCGCCTCATAACACCAACAAAGCTGATGAAATTCTCGACTATCGAGGCGTTGCCATCTCAAAGCTGCTGGAATTGGGTACCACTCCCGCTACTGAAATTACCTTTGTATCTTTTGATGCCTACCGAGCCACAGTTAGCCGCGAAGATTTGCTTAAGTACCCAATCATCATCGCCTTAGAAAGCAATGGTAAACCGATTTCCCGCAGCGACGGTGGCCCGCTTTCCCTAGTTTTCCCCTATACTAAGTACCCGCAACTCCAGCAAAATTATCCCGACCGCTTTTGGGCATTTTACGTTACCAACATGATAGTTGGCACCGAGCCAATACAGTTGCGAGTAGGAAAAAGCCAGCTTAACGCCAAAGACCTCGACCAACTAGAACAAGTCACCATTGAAGAAGCCGTCGGCTACCCAATTGGCTGGCCGATCAGCAAAGTGAAACTTCAGGGTGTGCGAGTGCGAGACGTTCTGGCGGCTGCTGGTGTGACCCTGCCAGAAGTTGCTGCGGTTGTATTTCGGGGGAAAGCGCCAGCCTCCCGCGATGCCAAGAATCCGATTAGTATCTTGGCAAAAGATATACGTGAGTGTGACATTCTACTTGTCACACGCTGGGGCGACAAACTCGACCCTATTCCTGCCAAGATGGGTGGCCCGGTAACGCTGGCGACAAGCAGCACTTGTCAACAATCAGGTGGCAATCGAGAACGCGCACCTCAACATCAGCGCTGGCTTACTTTTGTTGAGGAACTAGAAGTCAGCAAATAATGGGGACTGGGGATTGGGGACTGGGGACTGGGGATTGGGGATTAGGAACTGGGGACTGGGGACTGGGGATTAGGTAAAACTTTTCCCAATTAGCAATTAGCAATTAGCAACTAGCAATTATGAAGGTTCCCGCGTTCCGTTCTATTCACACCCAAATTATGACCGCCACAACACTTCTGATTGTGGCGATTGTCTCCTCTATGGTGTGGCTGTGGGCTAAGAACGAGAGCCGTCTTTACCGCTACCAGAAGCGGCGCGAAGTTCAGCAACTTACGGTAGCTTTATCTAATGCCTGGACGAACGAATTACAGGATCAAAACTGGGGACAGATCCGGCTGGGTGTGAATTCACTTGCTAGAAGAAACCAAGATTTTGTTTACATTTTAATCTCAGATGTGCGGTTATCAAATCAAATTGTTGCCGCCAGCCATAGCGATTTTCAAGAACAGTTTTTTCCGGATATTATACCTGTAGAAATTACCGAATCTGCCCTGGAAGTATATGATCAAACTCTGGTTGTAGAAACATCGCTTTTACGGGATATTAGCTTCAACAGCAAGACAAGGGCGCGTCGAGGGGAAAAAATAATTGAAACTGCCGCAGCTATCCGCGACTCATCAGGGCAAAAAATCGGAACTTTGCGGATTGGGATGTCTTTGCGGCAGGTAAATCAAGCGGTAGCGAACGCAGTGGAAAAAGCCTTTTTAGTTGGGGTTTTCGGACTTTCCTTCGGGCTTTTCGGGGCATACCTTTTGGCAAAGCAATTGAGTAACCCGGTGCAGCGACTGCAAATAAGTGCTGCCAAAATTGCCGCAGGCGATTTAGAACATCGCGCGGAAATCCACCGCCGAGATGAAATTGGCGCACTAGCGATCGCCTTCAACGAAATGTCAGCCTCGCTACAGACTTTATTCAACAGATTCCAGAAAACCATCGAGTCGTTTTATCGCTTCGTGCCAGAAAAATTTCTATTGGTGATTGCACCCGAAGGCATCGAAAATATCCATGTAGGTTTCGCCTCAACACGCATTATTACCATTCTGTTTGCCGATATTCGCGGCTATACAGCAATGTCGGAACAAATGACACCGTTGGAAACATTTTATTTTTTAAACGATTACCTTGCCTGTATGGGGCAGGTAATTGACAGCACAGGCGGCTTCATTGACAAGTATATTGGCGACGCAATTATGGCGCTATTTGACGATGAAGCGACCGACAGCGCCCTCATAGCGGCTTTAGCTATGCGGCAGCAACTAAAAGTATTTAATGAGGAGCGAAGTCATCGAGGTTTGCCAACCATCGACATCGGCATTGGCATCCACCGGGGCGAAGTAGTCATGGGTACAGTCGGTTTCAGCTCCCGCATCGATTCTACAGTCATAGGCGATACAGTCAACGTAGCCGCTCGTGTAGAGAGCCTGACCAAAAACTACGACAGCAGCATTTTATTAACGCAGCCAGTCGTCACCGCCCTACGGCATCCGAAAACCTTTCCCCTGCGCCTAGTAGATAAGTTTGTCAGAGTCAAGGGCAAAGAAGAACCTGTAGCCATTTACGAACTAGATGGTTAAACAACGTTGAGTTTTACAAAGCCCTAGACTTCCATTGCTCCGGAGTTTTGAATTCAAAACTCAAAACTCTTACAGTGCTTGCGCCCGCAACCAAGCGACGGGCAAACTCAGCAACTTTCGGGGAGTAGGGACATAGGCTCTTTTGGTAAATACGTCGTAATCATTTTTTTCAATCGCATCAAGAATCTGGCTGTACAACATTAAAGCTGCCCAGACAGGCCAGCGAACCTCCGGACTCAGATAGCTGATGCCTTTTTCTGCCTCCCTATAAAATTTACGCGCTCGTTGAATTTGGAATCGCATCAATTCGCGCCAGCGCTCGTCAACCACACCATTGATTAAATCCTGTTCAGTGTAGTTAAAGAGGGCTAATTCGTCTAGAGGGAGGTAGATCCGGCCCCGACGGGAATCTTCCCCAACATCTCGTAGGATGTTGGTAAGTTGGCTGGCAATTCCCAGTGCGATCGCTTGCTGTGTGGGAACATAAGCATCTTCATTCCAAGGTGTCACGTACTGCTTGGTATCGACACCCATCACAGATGTTGACATCAAACCTACAGTACCAGCCACCCGGTAACAGTACAGATGTAGCTCCTCAAAAGTCTTGTACCGACTGCGGTATAAATCCATCCGTTGTCCGGCGATCATATCCCGAAACGGCTCAATATCTATTGAGAAGCGTTGCAGCGCATCCACCAACGCCACATCTGGGTCATCTACTGGCTCGCCAGCAAAGACCGATTCCAGCTGTTGTTCCCACCGATCCAAAGTTTCAGGGGTTGTAATTCCGGCTTCGGAGCCGTCTACCAGTTCATCCGTTAGCCGACACCAAGCATAGATAGCCCAAATGGCTCGCCGCTTGGGTTTTGACATCAGCAGCGTACTCGGATAAAACGTTTTCGCGTACTTAGCCGTAATCTGACGGCAGAGTTCGTAGGCATCCTCTGTTGAGGCCAGCGTTCTCATGCGGGGGAGTTTAGACAGTTGCAGCATTCATTGCAGGCTGAAAAGTGGGTCAGTTGTTAGTTGTCTATTGTCCGTTGTTTGTTGCCAGTTGTCTGTCCTCTGTTGTCAGTTGTGGGTTCTGTGTTGTCAAATTTGAATGTTGCCAGGTTGGAAGGTTGTTAGAACGAAAATCCCTACCCAAACTTTCAACTTGGCAACTTGACAGCTGTTCCCTGACGACCGACGACTGATGACTGACTGCTGACGCTTGGCAACTGACGCTCGGCGACTAAGGACTGATCGCTTACAATTGCCTGCGCTGTCAGCTTACCAGAAAGTACGGCACCCTCCATACTTGCCAGGAAACGCTGCATTGTATAATCGCCTGTCAGATAGAAATTTGCAATCGGTGTTTTTTGTGACGGGCGATACTGTTGACGGCCTGGAATTGCCTTGTAGACTGAGCGCGGCGTTTTTACAACGTGATATTTCAGCAATTTTGTGGGGTTATCGCAGCCGAAATGATCGGGGAAAAGTTTTTTCAACTCATCCATCGTCGCATCGATAATTTCCTGGTCGGATTTGCTAATCCAATCTTTTGCAGGTGCTAGAACTAATTCCAGCATGGATTTATCCGGGTTAGCGTAACCGCGACAAGTGTTGCTCATATCAGCATATACGTTCAAAAGAGGCGATCGCGAAAACAGCAATTGGTCGATTTGCGTCAGCTTTCGATCAAACCACAGATGCACGTTAATGACCGGGACACCCTCTAAACCGTCCAGCTTTTGAAAATACTCCATCTTTTGCCAAGGCTGGGGTAGCATCACCTTCAGGGGGTCTACAGGCATCGCCGAGACGTACATATCAGCCGTGAGAATTTCATCCTCAGCACCATTCAACCCGCGAATCAGAAATCCTCGCACCGTGCCATCTGGATTTAGTAAAAATTCTTTAATTGGTGCATTCAAGCGCACTTCACCGCCACGCTCGGTGATATAATCCACCATCGGCTGACACAACCGCTCTGTCGGGGAGCCATCCAGAAAAGCCATTTTCGAGCCATTCTTTTCCTGAAGGAAGGCTCTTAGGGCAGTTAGCAGAACTACAGCCGAAATCTCATCTGGATTGATAAAGTTTAGCGATTTAGATGCAGCGATAAAGATATCTTGTTGTACTTCCTCACTTACACCTTGCCGCTTCAGCCATTCAGAAAAGGTATAATTATCCGTTTCGTCAACATACTTTTGCCCCCGCAGCATCGCTGGAACCAAACCTTTAGCTAACTGGATTTTCTCACCCCAGGTCAGCATATCGTTGTTCCGCAAAATTGCTACTATCCCATTCAAGGGCGCAGGCAAATCGGGAAAATCAAACCTACTATAAGTACCTGGTTTTTCGGGCTGGTTGAAGATCATAGTGTGTTCTTTCCACTGCAATCGATCTTCGATATCCAGTTCCTTGAATAACTGCAACATATTGGGATAAGCCCCAAAAAAGACGTGCAGCCCAGTTTCGTACCAGTCGCCGTCAGCATCTTTCCAAGCAGCAACTTTACCGCCCAGTACGTCCTGCCGTTCGAGGACGATGGGAGTGTGTCCGGCATCTGTCAAATATTTAGCGCAGGAAAGTCCTGCTAACCCCGCCCCAGCGATCGCAACGCGCATTTGATGGTCTACCCTTATAGGTGAAAAGCGTGTTTTCTCGCTCTCATTATACTTTGCATTTCGTAACAAAACCTAGAGGCCGAAAATAAGTGCTAATTAGAAATTGCTAATTGGGAAGATATTTTTCCCTCCTCCCCAGTCACCTCTCCAATCTCCAGTCCCTAGCAACAGATGAGTCAAGACAACCCCGATGCACCTCAACCGCTCTCTGAGCAAGATACAGCACTCTCTAGAGAGCTGGCGGCAGTACGGGATCAACGACACCGCCTGTATTTAAAGCTTAATGGCTCGCTCAAAGCGTTGTTTAGTCATTGTGAATGGAGAATTACTCGTCACGACAACGGGATGACTGAACTGGAGGTAATTTGTCCAAGTATGGTGGTTTATAAGCGGCTATTACAAAAAGTGATTATGATTCAAAGCCGCTTGGAGGATACAGTGAGGATTAAGCACACTAAATTTACTCTTTGTTATCCGCCAAATCCTCAAGCTTATTATGAGCATGAAGTCACTTTTCAACAGTGGTCAAATACTAATTCTTATGATGAGGATCAGGAGTTTTAGGTTTAAATAAAAAACCTGCTCTTTAGACGCGAAAAACTAGCAAATTCCCTTATATTGCGGAATGCTGGGTGTTTAATATCGCCATGCCTGAGCGGGTGCATCTTATGTTTTGCAAAAATAGTTAGCGATTCCAGTCTGTGGGCGTGCAAATACGGGATGCTCCCTGTCTGAGCCTTTTTGCTAAGTATGCGCTCAGTTGCAATTGCCCATAGAGTGTTATTTCGTCCGCTTGTTTTATCAACTAAAATAACTTTTTAGACGTTTAGCTTCATCGAAAACTACCAGTAATTAATAATTCCCATGTATCTCTCATTTCGGCTTACCTTTAATTTAACGCCAAAGAAATCGCTTTACGTAACAAAGAAGCAGCATTATTCTGGGAAAATTATTGCTTACCTTTGCGTTAAAAATTCTTATCAAGGCCAAGGAATCCTGGGGTCGCGGGCGATTCTATTTGCCACAGCAGCAGCACCAAAACGATTTAGATGGCTGGGGTCGGCAAAATAACCATTTTGGTTGCGCCACTGTCCAGATAAGTCTAGAAAGACAAATCCTTTAGCAGTGGCTTGTCGCTGCATATATCGCCGAAATTGTTGCTCATACCTTTGGCGGGTTCGATCTAAGTAATCCTGACTCAAAGGTAGGTTGACGAAAACTACAGGAATTCGCCGCTGTTTGGCGAATATCATCATGTTATTTAAAGCTACTTCTTGCTTACCTCCTAATTGGAATGCAGCATAATCAGCATCGTAGAGTCCGGCAACTCGCGGCTTTTGGCGATAGTAAATTACCGGATTGAAACGGATATTTACCGGGAGAAATCCATTAGCGTCAACAGCAGCTATGGAATAGTCAGTAGTCAGACCTTCTACATTGTTCTGAGCTATTATTCTTTCACTGTTGGATGGCAAAAGGTTGAAAGAACTAACACTGTTAGAAGTAACATTGTTTATCTGATTCTGTGCAACTAAGTTGTTCAAACTCTTAGCGTGGATGGTATTTGGGTCATCTGGTGGAGAACTACTCTGGGGGCGATCGCCACTTATTAAGCGCTGATAACCAGGAGATGCCAAAATAAGGTTATAAGTTCGATCGGTTCGTCCACTGTTAAAGGCTCTGACTCCATCCGCCCACACAATTAATTTAGGCAACTGGTCTTGTGTCAAGAGTCGCCGCACTAAAAAATCAATTACTTGGGCCGTTGCGCCATTTACCCCAAAATTAAAGATTTTCTTTCCCGAAATCCCTCTTGCTGCCAAAGCTTGCTGCATTTGTCTGGGGTCAACACCCTGCAAAGATCGGGAACTGCCGACAATTAAAATATCAGGTGGGCCAACAGCAGCCACGTAGGATAAATAAAGTACCAGCTGATTGTCAAGCAACTGGTTATTAAAAGTAGGGTATTGTGATTGATAGCTGGTTGCCGCTGCTCTTTGTTGGGCTACCTCCAAAGACCGCATGTACTCGGTGACTTTTTTTTGGGCGTAGACTCGTTCGGGGCTATCTGGTGAAATTGATTGCAAAGATGCGATCGCACTTAACCATCCTTCGGCAACTTCATCCCAGTCTTGGGCAGATTTAGCCGATTGAGCCTTGAGAGCAGCACTCATAGCTTGATTTATTCCTTCCGTCAAGCGATCGCTCATGTTGGCCGCTGTCGTGGCCGCCAAAGGCTGGACAACCGCATTTGAAGGGGTAGCTTGGATTAGGTGAGTGCGAGAACAACCAATAAATAACAGGCAGCCTGTCATTATGGCAGCAAAGCGGTAAAAAAAGCTTAAGTTGGCAAAAATCATAGAGTTTCATGGAGTCAACTAACTTTCTGGCGTTGCCAAATACCGTGCAATCCCTGACAGCAAGATAGAATAAATCCAAGCATTTGTTCTCAAAATATCAAGGAAAGGCAAGGAGAACACACTAGGCATGGGTAAAGTAGTCGGCATTGACCTGGGAACAACCAATTCAGTAGTAGCTGTCATGGAAGGCGGCAAGCCCGTTGTCATTGCCAATGCAGAAGGCATGAGGACTACTCCCTCCGTGGTTGGTTTCAGTAAAGAAGGAGAACGCCTCGTCGGACAAATGGCGCGACGGCAAGCTGTTCTCAACCCGCAAAATACATTTTATGCGGTGAAGCGCTTCATCGGGCGCAAGTACAGCGAACTCACCCCGACATCGAAGCAAGTCCCATACACGATTCGCAAGGATGAGGAGGGCAACGTTAAAATAAAATGCCCTCGACTCAAGCGGGAATTTGCCCCAGAGGAAATCGCGGCAATGGTACTGCAAAAGTTGGCAGCGGAAGCGAGTCGCTACTTGGGAGAGCCGGTGACGGGGGCGGTGATTACAGTTCCAGCTTATTTCAATGATTCTCAGCGACAGGCAACAAAAGATGCTGGGAGAATTGCCGGACTGGATGTATTACGGATTCTGAATGAACCAACGGCTGCATCTTTGGCTTATGGGTTAGATCGCAAAGATAGTCAAACTATTTTGGTGTTTGACTTGGGCGGCGGTACCTTTGATGTCTCCATTCTAGAAGTAGGGGATGGAGTTTTTGAAGTTAAGGCAACTAGCGGTGATACTCAGCTGGGCGGTAACGATTTTGACAGAAAAATTGTGGACTGGCTGGCACAACAATTTTTAGAAACAGAAGGGATAGATTTAAGACGCGATCGCCAAGCCCTACAGCGCCTCACAGAAGCTGCGGAAAAAGCGAAAATTGAGCTTTCTGGGGTCGGCGTCACCGATATTAACCTCCCCTTTATCACCGCCACGGAGGAAGGCCCCTTACACGTAGAAACCAGGCTGACTCGCTCCCAATTTGAAGGTTTGTGTGGGGATTTGGTGAGTCGATTGAAGGCACCTGTAAAACGCGCCTTAGTTGATGCCAATCTCACTCCATCCAGAATTGACGAAGTGGTATTAGTGGGTGGGAGTACCCGGATTCCCCTGGTAAGACAGCTGGTACGCAGCTTAATTGACAGAGAACCAAACGAGAACGTTAACCCGGATGAAGTGGTAGCGGTGGGTGCGGCAGTTCAAGCGGGAATTCTAGCTGGTGAAGTTAAGGATGTACTGCTGCTAGATGTAACTCCCCTATCCCTTGGTTTAGAAACCATCGGCGGCGTGACGAAGAAACTTATTCCGCGTAACACGACTATACCCGTGCGACGTTCGGATATCTTCTCGACATCGGAAAATAACCAAACGGTGGTGGAAATTCACGTTCTCCAGGGCGAACGAGAAATGTCATCTGATAATAAATCTCTGGGAAGGTTTAAGCTGACTGGCATTCCTCCTTCCCCGCGAGGAGTCCCCCAAGTTCAGGTGGCTTTTGATATTGATGCCAACGGAATTCTACAGGTGACTGCCTTAGATAGAACTACCGGGCGAGAACAGAGCGTTACTATTCAAGGGGCTTCTACTCTCAGTGAGGGTGAAGTTAACCGGATGATTCAGGATGCGGAAGAATATGCCGCAGAAGACAGACAACGACGGGAACGGGTGGAGAAGCGCAACCGTGCTGAAGCGGAAGTTCTGAAGGCAGAACGGCAACTCAGGGAAGTAGCGCTGACTTATGGGATGCAGTTTGCAGCCGGACAGCGGCGGCGCATAGAATCTTTAGTTCAGGAACTGCGCGAGAGCATGAAGCGTGACGACGATCGCGCGATAGATCGGGCGCAAGGCGATCTTCAGGATGCCCTTTATGAGCTTAACCGAGAGGTGCGGCTGGAAGCGACTGAGGATGAGGATGACTTTTTTGGATCGATCCGGCGCACGTTCTCTGGAGAGGGTGATTCGCTGTTTGGTGAGGGATTGCGTGATCGCGATCGGGATGAAAACATACGGTATCGCGATCGCGATGATGACCGTCGCTACTCCGGAGGTGCAGGTAGAGAGCGGTATAGTCGTGATAGCGGCAGTTCCTATCGCCCTACTTCCAGAAAAGTCCAACCTAATGATGATTGGGATGATGATGATGATGATGATTGGCTCTAAGGATTTGGGATTTGGGATTTTAGATTTTGGGTTGCCATCTACAATCTAAAATCTAAAAACTAATTTCTAAAATCAAAAATAGACGTATGCAAAATTTTCGGGACTACTACCAGATTCTAGGTGTGAATCGAGATGCTACCGGTGAAGAAATTAAAAAGGCGTATCGACGGCTAGCGAGGCAGTATCATCCCGATGTTAATCCGGGAGATGAAACAGCAGAAGAAAAGTTCAAGGAAATCGGTGAAGCCTACGATATTCTCTCCGATACGGCTAAGCGATCTGAGTACGATAAGTTCAGTCGTTTCTGGAACCAGAGAGGATTTGGCACCAGAAGGACGGGAAAAACTACAACTGGGAAAAGTTGGAGCGATCGCAGTGGGAATGGTCGCAGTTCCACTGAAGAATTAAATTATGAGGAGTATCCGGACTTTCCCAGCTTTGTCGATACTTTGTTAGGTCGTCGCCAAACAAAGACGGCACAAACGCCTCCAAGCAGTACAAACCCTAGAGTTGCTGCCTCTGACGAATTTCGCCCCGGCAACACCAGAACCGCTTACACTATTCCTTCACGCCAAACTCGTCGGGATGTGGAAGCTAGATTAACGATGCCACTAGAAAAAGCTTATCAGGGAGGGCGAGAACGAATTCGTCTGGAAGATGGGCGAAGTCTGGAAGTTGATATGCCACCGGGAATGTTAAATCAGCAACGCATCCGGTTAAAAAATCAAGGCATTGGTGGTGGCGATTTGTATCTGAAAATTACCGTATCCTCCCACCCTTTCTTTAAACTAGAAGGGTCAGATATTTTCTGCCAATTACCAGTTACGCCGAGTGAAGCGGTGTTGGGAGGAGCTGTGGAAGTTCCGACTCTCGATGGTATGGTGAAAATGAAGGTTCCAAGCGGTGTCGGACACGGGAAGCGTCTGCGTCTGGCTGGTAAAGGCTACCCTACTGGTAATGGTAATCGCGGCGATCAGTTAGTCGAGATTCAAATTGCGGTTCCCCCATCTGTCAGCCCCCAGGAACGGGAACTTTACGAAAAGCTGCGCCAAATCGAAACCTTTAAACCTCGTTTGGATCTTCCTGTTTAATGGATGCAGAGCATACAAATACTCGTTCCTAGTCTGAGACTAGGAACGAGTAAAATATTTTACAACTTGTTTAGAATTCCTATATTAGCGATCGCGATCGCACAAACCTAACAGCGTACCGCTGGCAATAAGTTTCACTGCTTCTAATACCCAATAACCTGCGTGTAGCTGATTCATACCCGCCGGAGTCTCGGCAACAGCATCAAAAAGATTGAGTTGTATTCCCAAAGCACTCATATGCGGTGTTAAGAAATATGTATCAATAATGGCGATTGTTAGCAACAGCAAAGATAGGAAAATAACTTTGCGTCCTGCCAGATAAGATGCAATATGAGTGCGGTTTAGAACCAAAATTCCTGTTAATACTAAAGCGGCGCACAACAACTCGATACGATTAAAAATCCAGAAGATTGAATAAGCTGCTGTGGCGAATCCAGGTTCAGTCATCATCCCTGTAGCAAACATACTGGGCATAATTACCCAGTCCAAAATCAGACTGCCACTTAGCCAGAAGGCCAGCGTAAACATGACTGTTCTTTGCCATGCCGAGCGCTTTAAGTTAGCACCAGAAAAAGCGGTCATAGAATTTCCTCACCTTTGGCGTCTTCTTTTAGCTTAACCAATAGGCTTGAAGAAAAATATGAAATAATCTTGCATTTTTTTAACGTTAGGCTCTTAACATTTATTAGTAATAATAAATGTTAAGAGCCTAATTGGTTATGAAAAATCATGTTATTAGACATTTAGCATCTACAAGAGGAAGGGCAAAAAAGGCAAGCATTTAAGCGATCGCTGTGATGGCGCGTAGTGTTATGTAATATAGATCGCCCTACCAAACATCTGTAGCACCTAAGATGTTTACTAGAATTGAAGTAATGATTCGCTCACCGTGGAGAGTTTTATGTATGGATTGGTGAACAAAGCCATTCAAGATATGGTGTGCGATCGCTTCGGGGAAGAAACCTGGGAGGAAATCAAAAAAAAGGCACAGCTAGACGTCGATGTTTTTATAAGCATGGATGGGTATCCGGATGATGTCACCCATCGCTTAGTTAAAGCAGCAAGCGAAATTCTGGCAATATCGTCCTCAGAAATTCTGCAAGCTTTTGGAGAATACTGGGTGCTGTACACAGCCAAAGAAGGCTATGGCGAAATGATGGACATGGCGGGAGACAACCTACCAGAATTTCTCCAGAACCTAGACAGTTTGCACGCTCGCCTTGGTTTGACCTTTCCTCAACTTCAACCACCCTCTTTTGACTGCACAGAAATTGAAGACGATTCTCTGAATTTACACTATCAATCTACTAGAGAGGGACTTGCTCCGATGGTAATCGGGCTGGTGAAGGGGTTGGGAGCGCGATTTAATACAGAGGTGGATATTAAACAGACGAGTAGCCGGGAACAAGGAAGCGATCGGGACGAGTTCTCGATTGATTACAAAGAAAACGAATAGTTTAAAGTGGTCAGGGGAACTTTCGAGAAAGCAGACCAAAACCCATTTTATAATACCATAAAAGCTTATATATAAAAGCAGCCAAATAGCAGATCCGTTTAAAATGGCAGCTAAGTAATAATTCACTTAATATTCTTGAGGGCAAGCGTTCCCGGCTGCTCTCCATCTAAACGTAAGCTACTAAAGGCAAAAACTGTGGAACTGTACGTTAGTAGCAGCGTCTGTGAATGTTTAAAAACTTAGCCAGACTTTTTAGAATTGCAACCTGTTATGGTTCCACCAAGTTTCAGTTTACCACCGGAGCAGCTAGCAGAAATTTTCCCCTTCCATTTAGTTTTCAATCGCCATAAAGAAATTGTGCAGATTGGGGACGTTTTGCAGCGTTCCTGTCCCGGATTATCTGTAGGTAGCCAGATAGAAGAGCATTTTCGGTTCAATCGTCCCACCGTTGCAGTTGAATTTGATGCCATCCGAAAACAGTCTCACGCCCTCTTCCTTCTGGAATCTGTGCATAATGGAATGCAACTTAAAGGACAGGTAGTGTACGTAGAAGAGTCAGATGTCATCTTCTTCCTTGGCTCTCTCTGGGTAACAGATATAGCAGATTTAAAACCACTTAAAATTAAGCTCAAAGACTTTGCAATTCACGATCCGATTGGGGATTTTCTCTTCTTATTACAGGCACAAAACACCGTGGTGTCCGATGCTAAGAAGTTGGCAAACCAATTAACTCAGCAACAGTCAGAACTTCAAGAAGCGCTAAAAGTCAAAGAAGAACTCGCCGCAACTGCTCAGGCACAAAGCTTGAAATTGGAACGAACTCTACTAAAACTACGAGAAGCTCAAATTCAGCTAATTCAAGCTGAAAAAATGTCTAGTTTGGGACAATTGGTAGCTGGCGTAGCGCATGAGATAAATAATCCCGTCAGCTTTATTTACAGCAACCTCAATCCTGCCAAAGAATATACACAATACTTGCTAGAACTCATCCGCCTATATCAGAAATTTTATCCCAAGCCTGCTGAGGAAATTCAAAAGCATAGCGAAGACATTGACCTAAATTTTATCATTGAGGATATGCCAAAAGTGCTGGAATCAATGAACAATGGGGCGGACAGAATTCGTCAAATTGTCCTATCTTTACGAAATTTCGCCCGACTTGACGAGTCGGGAATGAAGCGGGTAAATATTCACGAAGGAATTAATAGCGCCCTACTAATTTTGCAGCATCGGCTGAAATCTAAAAAGGAGCATCCCGACATTGAAATTGTCAAAGAATTTGGCGTACTACCACCTGTTGAGTGTGATGCAGGACAGCTAAATCAGGTTTTTATAAATCTTATTGCTAATGCGATTGATGCTTTTAAGGAGTCAGCAGCCAGTGGAAAAATAATTGACGCTCCTCGGATAACTATTCGCACAGAGGCAGCGCACCCATATTATGTCATGGTGCGGATTGCTGACAATGGGCTAGGGATGATTGAAGAGATGAAAAAACGAATATTTAACCCCTTCTTTACTACGAAGTCAGGAGGTAAGAGGACGGGATTAGGATTATCAATTAGTTATCATATTGTGCAGAAGCATAAAGGGATACTGCGGTGCGTGTCGTCACCTGGGAAAGGTACGGAGTTCTGGATTAAGATTCCGGTGCGACAGCATTTAGGAATGTCTGCTGGTTAACTTCGGGAGCCATACTCGCAAGTAGTTATCCCATATTCGGCTAACTCTGTCAAAGCCATTTGTGTTGACATTGAAATTCACCTAATTTGTTTTAATTCTAGGTTAACTACCCTAACTCATCAGTTGTAACGATTGCTGTCATACCTTCAATGACGGCTTCGGATTGGTGAACTAAGCTTCGCAGTTTTTCCAGTATTTCTTTATCAACGTTTTGCCACAAACCGCGTTGATTGGCTTCTAACAATCTTTCTGCCATGTCTCGTAACGCCCAAGGGTTCTTCTGCTGGATAAAATCTTGTACAGCGGAGTCAAACAAATACGCCTCTGCTACTCCTTGATACATGAAATCTTCTACGCAGTTAGCTGTCGCATCGTAGGCGAATAAATAATCTACTGTTGCTGACATTTCAAATGCGCCTTTGTAACCGTGACGCATAGCACCAGCAATCCATTTAGGATTCACGACGCGGGAACGATAAACTCGTGCAATTTCTTCGCCCAGTTGCCGAACTTTGGGATTTTCCGGAAGAGAATTATCGCCAAAATATGTTTGCGGATTCTTGCCAGTTAAAGCCCGAACCGCTGCTGTTAAACCGCCTTGAAATTGATAGTAATCATCAGAATCTAGTAAATCGTGTTCGCGGTTATCTTGATTGTGCAATACTATTTGCATTTGCTGTAGACGCTTCTGGAAGGCTTCTGGGGCGCTAACCCCCCCAAGCTCCCCTGTCAAAGGTTGGAGAGGGGTGCTAGTGTAAGCGTAACTGCTCCAGTTGATGTAAGCACGAGCTAAATCTTGGTCATCTGTCCAATTTTGTGCTTCAATTAAACCTTGCAATCCAGCACCATAAGCACCAGGTTTAGAACCAAAGATGCGATAACGCGATCGCATTTGGGCTTGTTCTTGACTCAACCCGGAATTTTGCCAAAACTCGGTTTCTTGGGATACTTGCGCTGCTAATGGGTTTTGTTCTGCTGGTTCCTTTAACGCCGCCACTGCTGCTACAGCTTGATCGAATAAATCGATTAAATTAGGGAAAGCATCGCGGAAAAAGCCAGAAATTCTCAGCGTCACATCTACGCGGGGACGACCTAAAACTGAGACTGGCAATATCTCAAAGTCTACCACTCGTCGCGAGGCACCATCCCAGACTGGTTGCACTCCAATCAATGCCATTGCTTGCGCCAAGTCATCGCCACCAGTCCGCATGGTACTCGTTCCCCATACTGACAATCCGAGGGTTTTTGGATACTCGCCGTGTTCCTGCGTGTATTGTTCAATTAAAGCTTCAGCCGCTTTGCGTCCGACACTCCAGGCTGTTTCTGTGGGAATTGACCGGATATCAACTGAGTAAAAATTGCGACCAGTAGGCAAAACATCAGGTCGTCCTCGCGTTGGTGCGCCAGATGCGCCACTGGGGACATATCGCCCATCTAACCCGCGTAACAAGTTGGAGATTTCTTGGTTGGTTTGTTGGAGGGAAGGGAGCAGGTAGCGACGTATCCAGTCTAATTCTCTTTTTACGGTTCCCTCGTTGACGGGGAGGTTAGGGAGGTTTCCCATCATCAGCTGTTCTACTAACACACTGGCTTGTTCTTCCAATGCCTCAATGACATCGCCAACAATCTGATATCTTGTAGGACAGGGCTGTCCTACAAAAGGTTGAGAAGGATCTGCTGTGAGAGGGTCGAAATCTAGATTAGAATCAAGAGCGATCGCTCTCGTTAAGCCTTTGCGATCGCTTCCGGGATGACGTGCGATCGCCACTATCAAATCTCGCAGTTGTCGCCCTTGCGGACATTGCCCAAAAATGTGCAATCCATCCCGTATTTGAGCCTCTTTCAATTCGCATAAATAACCATCCAGATAATTTAAAATTGACAACTCAAAATTATCTTCTTTTTTGATTTTCAAATCTTGGTGTAAATTTTCCTGAAAAACTAGATCGGCAATGCGAGAGCTGATCGCTGGTAATCTTGAAGGATCTAAACTTTCAGCCTGATAATATTCATCAATTAAACCTTCCAACTGTTGCAAAGGGCCATAAAGTTCAGCCCTGGTCATCGGCGGAGTTAAGTGGTCTATAATTACAGCTTGAGCGCGACGTTTAGCTTGAGAACCTTCCCCCGGATCGTTAACAATAAAAGGATACAAGTGAGGCAAAGTCCCAAACACTGCTTCCGGATAACAATTACTTGAAAGACCCACACTTTTACCCGGAAGCCATTCTAGATTCCCGTGCTTCCCCACATGAACAAACGCATCAGCCCCAAAAACTTGCCGCACCCAATAATAAAAAGCGAGATAACTATGAGGCGGCTCCAAATCTGGAGCATGATAATTTAAACTAGGGTCGATATCATAACCACGCGCAGGTTGAATCCCTACAAAAACATTACCCAACTGTAAACCAGCAACAGCAAAAAATTTCTCTTCCTCTGCGTCCTCTGCGCCTGGGCGGTGCATTTCCAAAACCGAACCCCAGCGATCGCATACTCCCTGCTGCACCGCTTCTGGCAAACTAGAAAAATACTCTTGATACTCCTGAAAAGCCAAACTCTGCTGCACCGAACGCAATTCTCGCCCCTCCGGATCGTTAGTCACCCCAGCAGTCAAACGCGAAATTAACTCATCCCCAGTAGCGGGAATATTTTCCACACAATACCCAGCCTGTTGCAAAGCCTTAAGTATTTCTACACAACTTGCTGGAGTATCCAACCCGACACCGTTAGCTAAACGCCCATCGCGATTAGGGTAATTTGCCAAAATTAAAGCAATTTTTCGCTGTTGTGGTGGAGTTTGGCGCAGACGTACCCAGTTAGATGCTAAATCAGCGACAAATTGAATGCGATCACGCACAGGTTCATAAACCACAACATCCGTTTGCAGCAGAGGATTTCGGGTTTGCACAGCTTTAAAAGAAACTGCACGACTAATAATTCTCCCGTCCACCTCTGGTAAAGCCACATTCATCGCCATATCCCGCGGCGAAAGCCCTTGAAATCCACTCTTCCACTGTTCCACGGTACCGCCGCTGAAGATTACCTGCAAAGTAGGGATATCTAGGGATAAAGGAATGGTAGGAGTAGGTTTTCCCGATAGGTCGGAAGAATCGACAATTGAAGCCGCCCCATCGTTGGGGTTCAGGGGAGAGATAGAAAAGCTGGTGGTGTTGAGTAAAAGCTGGATTTCCTCGCCGTCTTTCGGTTGGAAGTATTGCAATAATTCTTCTTGTACATCGCGATCGCGCAGAGAAGAGACAAAAACGGGAATTGGTTCTAAATTTCGCTCAGCTAAAGCTTGACATATTGCATCAATTGGCGCTGTATTTCCCGCTAGATAATGAGCGCGATAGAACAAAATACCAATTTTGGGGATTGGGGATTGGGGATTGGGGATTGGGGATTGGGGATTGGGGATTGGGGATTGGGGATTGGGGATTGGGGATTGGGGATTGGGGATTGGGAATTGGGGATTGGAAGAACTCTTACCCAGTCCCTTGTCCCTAGTACCTAGTCCCCAGCCCCCAGTACCTAGTCCCCAGTCCCCAGTCCCCAGCCCCCAATAAACCCCGACGCGGGGAACTTCTTGCGGTGGCGGAGGATTGTAGGTATTTCCCAGACAAATATCAGCGACAAATTTTAAGGCATTAACGAAATTTTCTACGCCCCCTTCGGTAAAGTAGAGCCACAGCTGGTTACTAGATGCCAGAGTTACGGTGGAGTGGCTGATTAAATCTGGGTCTGGACGATCGTCTCCAGGTAAGACAAACAGCGACTTCTGGGTACTTTCCACTGTCTGGCGCACCACTTCTAATCCATAAGACCAGTAGGAACGTCCTCCCAGTAGCCTTAAAATAATTACCTGTGCCTGCTCTAGCACTTCTTCAGCGTAAGTATCAATACTGAGTTGTTGCTGCAACTGCAAGAGATTAACGACTCGTAGCGCCGGAAATGAGTCTGGCAATTTGGATACTGCGGCGGCGAGGGTTTGAATATCGGTATCCGCTGCGGTGAGCAAGACGATGGGAGCAGGTGTTTGCTCAATAAAAATGACACCCTCAGCTTGAGGATTCCATCCCCCAGGAGTAGCGGCTAGACGATGCACGATTTTGTTTTCCCCCGTAGCAGCGAGATATTAAACGCTTTGAGTCAAGGCTTGATTGTATCTTGTCAGGCTCCGGTTGAGTCGCCGCTGCACGAGCCGTCAGTTATTGCCGCGATCGCGCACGCTTCTGTTCTCAATGGCGCTGTTGGTGTGCGTATTGATACGCCAGCTCATATAAAGGCAGTGCGCGAAAAGGTTAAACTACCGATAATTGGTCTGTGGAAACAACAAATACCGGGTTACGAAGTATACATCACTCCGCAGTTTCATCACGCGGAAGCGATCGCGATCGCTGGTGCAGACATTATCGCTATTGATGCCACATTACGCGATCGCCCGGATGGCGAGACACTACAAACACTGATTAGCCGAATTCACGATGAATTGGGTAAGCCAGTGATGGCAGATGTGGATACGATAGAGAATGCTCTAGCCGCCGCCGCCGCAGGTGCAGACATCGTAGGCACCACCCTTTACGGCTACACCCCTGCTACACAACATCTAATTCCCCCAGGCTTTGACTTACTAACCCAGATGGTAGAACAGCTAAACGTTCCAGCTATTTGTGAGGGTGGCATTGCCTCACCCCAGATGGCAAAGCAAGCGCTGGAACTGGGAGCCTATGCCGTCGTTGTTGGTACGGCAATTACAGGTATCGATATTAACGTAAAAGCCTACGGAGCTGTTTTTCCTAATAGCCACCAAAAATAGTTCTTAGCCATATTGGCAATGTATAAAATCGAACTTTAATAATTTGAGCCTAAGTAGTTCACCAAATTCCACAACATTTTCTTAAGTACCTAGGTAATTTCCTGGATATACTACTATAGGTAGATGCCACCAGAAGATGACCGTAGTTAAGTTGGTGGTCAAAAAAAGTATTCGGAATTGCCGGAAGGCACTACTTAGGGTAATTTTATGAACACGTTGCCACGAGCCATAAAAAAGACAGGTTTTATATGGGCGTTGGTTGCAGTAGGTGCTATTCAGGGATTGCTGATTACCTGGATGCTGCCAGAACAGAGTTTAGATTTTAGAACACCACCCCAATCTGTGCGCGCAGTCGAAGGTAGATAAATATAAAAAGAGAGACGCGAAATTTCACGTCTCTGGTTTGGTAGGCGCATGACAATGCCATGCCCTTACCAATCGCAAATTCTGTAAGTTATTAAATCCACGTTCCTAACCTGCGGCGAGTACGCGGCGCTTGAGAATTACCATTTTGTCTCCCACCACAGGAGAACGAGCTAAAAGCGCACCTTGAGAATCAGAGATTTCCAACTTGCTAAAGTCGAGTTCTTTAGCGCGTTGCAACATTTCGCCTGCTAACTTGTCCTGTTTGGATAAATTGAGGTCGTACCAAGCATTACTGACTTGGACGACTAGAAGACTAGCGGGAAAGTTAGCTTGAATAGACCCAATTAGCCCATTTGCATATTGGGTAGTAGTTTGGGCAACTTGATCTTGAATAGAAGCAATCAATTTTTGTTCTGGGGTTAGCACCGGGGGAGGCGGTGGGGCAATTTCCACGGCTTGGGGTGCTTCTGGCGCTTTTAATTCTGGAGGTGTGTCGATGTTGGCGGGAGGCGGTGTTGGTTCCGGAACAGGCGCAACGGGAACAGGCGTTGGTGCAGGAGAAGATATCTGTTCGGGAACAGGTGTTGCTGCGGGAGGAACCTCAGCTACTTCAGTCGTCCCAGGTATAAGGGTAGTTGTTGTCCAGAGTAGTAGAACGAGAACGACTGCGATCGCGCCACTCAAAGCTGTATCAGAAAGCTTTTGATTCAGCGATGTTGGCAGCAAAGAGCGGATTATCCCTATAATGCCATTCCACAAACTTAAAAAACGTTCCAGAAGGCTTGGCTTGGCAGTTGTAAGTTGGGAGGTAGCCGTTGGTGGCTCCTCCAATTTCTCCACTGTCCCTTCAAGCAGTCTAATTGTCCCCCGCAGAATCTTAATGCTTTGAGCTTTCAGAAACGATTGGCGGATAGGCGGTGGTGTCACCTTTTTCGGCGCTGGTGGTATATTTGGCTGATTTGTTTGATCTTCTGACATGAAATCTCCCTTAAAAGCAGCAAAAATAATTGCGATCGCCTCCGGCGTAGGCGCGTATGCGCTACTCGCGGTAGATTCTTACCGGATGCTGCCTTCACAGCCCTAATCTACCACTTTGCTATTCTGCTTTTATCTGACTTGCCATCAACTGACTTAACTTTTAATCTATGCCCCTTAAACGCCGTCACTTTCTAGTTTTAAGTACCCTCAGTGGTTTCGGTCTAGCTTTTCTGGCAAAGGCATTCCGCAGTCAAAGGGCTACGAGTGCTGTCTCTTTCAATCTTGCCGCCGAACCAGCAACGCCTGAGTCAACGCTAGGAACCCCGCGACTGCGCTTTGTGTCCGTGGCAGACACGGGAACTGGTGCAAAAGGTCAATATGCTGTAGCAGCAGCCATGACTCGTTATCAGCAGCTAAAGCCCTTTGATTTGGCAATCCTGGCTGGTGACAACATCTACAACAATGGTGAAATTGAGAAAATTGTTGATGTTTTTGAGCGCCCTTATCAAGTTTTATTGCAACAGGGTGTCAAATTTCAAGCTGTTCTAGGCAACCACGACATCCGCACAGATAACGGCGACCCCCAAGTTAATTATCCAGGCTTTAATATGCAGGGGCGACGTTACTACACATTTCGGCGCAACTCAGTACATTTTTTTGCTCTAGATACCAATAATAATGCTGACTGGAAGGCTCAACTAACTTGGTTAGAACAAGAACTCAGCAGCAGCGATGCGCCTTGGAAAATCGTTGTTGGTCATCATCAGATTTACTCATCTGGTGAATACGGAGTAAATGAACCTTTTATTGAAACACTAACTCCGCTTTTCCAAAAATACCGCGTGCAACTTTACATCAACGGTCACGACCACAACTATGAGCGCACAAAGTCTATTAACGGTACTACCTATCTAACTTGTGGTGCTGGCGCAGGAGTTCGTAAAGTTGGACGTTCAGAATGGACGGCGCATTCTGTCAGTGAGTTGAGTTTTGCTGCATTGGATGTGTTTGCAGACAAAATAGTAATTAGCGGCATCGGCACGAATAACCGCGTTTTCGACAAAGGTGTTATTCCACTTCAATCAGCTTAATTCAAACTTATGAAAGTCAAGCGTCTAAAAATGACTTCGTTCCGGGGAATCAGCGATTTGACGCTAGATTTCCAAACAGAGGAGCCAAATGTACTCATCGGTATTAACGGAGTGGGAAAATCAAGTATCCTTGACTGTCTCGCTATTGTCTTCTGTCCTCTCATAGAGCTAATTCGACTCAACCCGGACTACTACAAATTTCTGGAGAGAAAGAGTATCGTACCTTCATTTACTTGGCTAGATATCAAAAATGGGTGTAATAATATACGCACCGAAATAACGATTTCAGGGGACGGATTCCCAGAGGTGAGTTGGTCTATAATTACAACTTACCAAGAACGGCACATAGAGACAAACGTTGACATTATCCAGTTAAAAGCCTTTAGTGAAAATATTCACAATCAGTTAAAAATAAACCCGAACGCTACAGTACCTCTTGTAGTTTACTATCCGGTCAATCGTGCAGTTCTTGATATTCGCTTAGAACTTCCTAATCAACATCCGTTAACAGGAATTTTAGACGAAGAAACTGATGATGAGGGGGATTTACAACCTCAATTTCCTAGTCTCAGTGCCAAGAGGGTAATCTATCCGGTTGATGTTATTGATCAGATAGATGCGTATGCTCAGGCACTTACGGAAAAACAAATCGGCTATGTAAGGTTCTTCCAATGGTTTAGAACTTTGGAAGATGTGGAGAACGAAGAGCGGCGGGACAATCCCGATTATCGCGATCGCCAGTTAGAAGCAGTAAGACAAGCCATATCTTCATTAATGCCTGGTTTCTCCAACTTACGGGTTAGGCGATCGCCCTTGCGAATGACTGCAAAGAAACAAGGTCAGGAACTCATCGTCAATCAGCTATCAGATGGTGAAAAAGGCTTGCTGGCAATGGTGGGAGATTTGGCAAGACGGTTAGCGATCGCAAACCCTGGTCTACCAAATCCGCTCCAAGGCGAAGGCGTTGTTCTCATTGACGAAATTGAACTACATCTTCACCCGAAATGGCAACGCGAAATTATTCCCGCACTAACAAGAACATTTCCTAATTGTCAGTTCATTGTCACAACCCATTCGCCACAGGTAATCAGCGAAGTCAAACCTAATGGAATATACATTTTAGAAGCAACATCTGAAGGAGTTGTTGCCAAACGTCCAGAAAGTTCTTATGGGAGAGACAGCAATCGTATTTTAGAAGACCTCATGGGTGTTCCAGCCCGTCCCCAAGAATTTAAGGACGATCTTCTTGAATTGTTTCGACTCATCGACAAAGGTGATCTTGATGGTGCTAGGCAATTACGTCAACAAATTGCTGATGAAATTGGAGCTGATGAGCCTGAGTTAGTCAAAGCAAGTGTGTCCATCCGGCGCAAGGAGATTCTGAGTCGGTGAGATACATCCACAAGGGTAAGGAACCGACAGACTTCTCAAAATGGAAAGGTCGGAAAAACGAAGATTGGACACCTGCTTGGGATGACCTACGCACACCACAGAAACCAATGGTGCATGATGCTTTGTTGCGGGAGCAGGGTTATATCTGTTGCTACTGCGGGAGGAGAATTACCAGAGACACCAGCCATATCGAACATCTAAAGCCCAGGAAAATTTATCCAACCTTAGCACTGGAGTACACAAATTTATTGGCTTCATGCCAAAGAGAAAGAGAACGTAGGGAACCCCTGCATTGTGGAAGTAAGAAAGATGATTGGTACGACGAGCATCTTATGGTTTCGCCTCTAGATGCGAACTGTGCGGAGTTCTTCAGATATACCGATGATGGACAGATTCTAGCAACAGAGGTTACAGCGAAAAAATCTGCTGCCCACACAACAATTGATAAACTCGGACTTAATATTGATAAGCTGAATGCCATGCGTCGTGCGGCAATTGAAGATATCTTGGAAGTCATTGACTCCCTGACAGATGAGGAAAAACAGAAGCTGCTTCTAGGCTTCGAGCAACCTGATGCTAATGGCCAATACGAAGAATTTTGCGATGCGATCGCGTATATCCTCAAGGCGTACTATCCTTAATTTACTCGCCGTGCGCGATCGCGATCGCAGATAGAATGGCAATTCATACTGTCACTGATTATAAAAACTTCAACCAGTCAGGTTTTTATTGGTAAGGGGAGCTGGGGACTGGGGGCTGGGGACAAGTGACTGGGTAAGATTATTCCCAATTCCCAATTCCCAATTCCCAACCGACTATAAACAAAGCAATAAGCCGGACATAATATTAATTCTTCCGTTTCTCAGAGGATGAATTAAGGGGAAGGCGAAAAGTGAAAGTTGTACCTTGAACAGGGGCGCTACTAGCGGTAATAATTCCGCCGTGTGCTTCGACAATTCGCCGCGCGATCGCTAACCCTAAACCAGTACCAGTGCCTTTGCGGGAACGATCTGCGGTATAAAATTGTTCAAAAATGTGGGGAAGATCGCGATCGCTAATTCCCGCTCCTTGGTCGCAAATTTGCACAGAAACCTGAGAACCTTCTACACTTCCAGAAATATAAACCTGAGAATCCGCTACCGAGAACTTAATCGCATTATCAAGTATATTCAGAAAAGCTTGCAACAACCTTTCTGGATCGCCTTGTAGCGCAACATCGGGAACATTGATGCTGATGTCTACACCCTTAGAGCGCATCCGAGACTCCATTGCTCGCGAAGCACGATTAATCAAGTCTCGCAGATTGACGGGTTGCTTCTCAAGTACAGTTACACCTGCTTCCAGTCGTCCCAAATCTAGCAAATCCTTAATTAGCCGGGACAGGCGCATAGTCTCTTCCTGTGCAGTTTGCATGAAGCGATCGCGTAATTCCGGTTCCTCATCAGCGCCACTCGAAAGCGCCTCCAAAGTCACATGGACGTTACTAACTGGAGTCCGCAACTCGTGAGACACATTCGCCAAGAATGCTCGCCTCTCCTTATCCAGCGAAGCCAGCCGTTCGCTCATCCGGTTTAACTCAATCGCTAACTGACCTAGCTCATCGTTTTGACGGATATTCAGCTTCTCGCCTAAATGACCAGCACCAACTTGAATAGCAAAGTTGCACATCGCCTGGATTGGTCTTGCAATATTGCGTGCAAGTCGTTCGCTAATAAGCGCACACAACAAAACAGTCAAGAAGAGAGTTCCCAGAACAGTGAAAATAATTATCCGGAATTGACGCTGAAACTGATTAAGCGTTATCGACATCCGCACAACACCAAGCAAGCGACCATTGCGGGATATCGGCTTCGCTGCATACAACCTGTCATCATTTGACAGAACACCTTTCGCCACCCCTTGCATCGGCTGATTTTGCAGCGCTTCCCTCACTCCCGGAACGCTTAACCAATTGGTTATCTGCCGATCTAGCTGGGGAGCGGAAGTGAACAGCAGGCGACCATCTGTCCCAAAAATCCGCAGAGTTACTGATTCCGGTGAACCGTAGCGTTGTACTAGCAATTCCACCCGCCGGAGATCGTTTTCCTCCAACGCATCAGCTACACTTTCGCCCAAAGCAGTAGTCCAGACATCTAAATCACCCTGTCTCGTCCTCATAAAATAGGCATGGAAAGAAAACAGGATATAGCTTGCCAAAATTGATGTCCCCAGTGCAGTGAGCGCCAGGTAAGTAAGAAAAAGTTTTCGGTAAATTGAATTCCAGCGGATGCGAATGGCTATCAACTCCTCAGATTTTCAAAATGTGCTTTTGATAGACTTCTGACAAATTGCCTGAAGGTAGATATGGGCGGGCTAAACACAGGTAAATCCCTATTATTGATTGACATTACCAGCAGCACGACCGCGTAAAACAGCTTTTATCCGTGCCAAAAGTTCGCGAGTATTGAAAGGCTTGGTAATGTAGTCATCTGCACCCGCTTCTAAACCCCAAACTTTATCAATGTCCTGGTCTTTAGCCGTCAGCATCAAAATAGGAATATTAGAAAAAGCTCGGATGCGCCAACACAATTCCATCCCATCTATCCCAGGTAACATCAAATCTAAAATCATCACATCCGGCACCTGTTTATGAAACAATTTCAGCGCCGTCTGTCCATCTGCCGCAGTTGTCACCTGATAACCTTCTTTGATTAAAGCATAGCTGAGGCTAGCTCGTAATGCCTCTTCGTCATCTACCAGTAAGACGTGTGTCATGTTGATACCTCTTGCTTAAAGTGTATTTATTTGGGCTAGGTTTCGGTAGTTAGCACTTTAAGGAAAATGTTTCTGAATTGGGAATGCTGACTTAAACCAGAAAACATCATGAATCAATATCTATTTCAACCACCTTATTCCTAGACGATAAACCAAACTTAATGCTAATTCTCGATTTTGACACCTCAAATTTTTTCGCCAAAATTTGAATTGACTCCTCATTTGCCTTACCATCCACAGGCGGTGATTTCAGATTTATTATAAGGCTACCATCCGCAGCTTCCTCAATGTTTTGATTTTTGGAATTTGGTTTAACCTTTACTTGTTTCTTCATGGTTTCTTTAAAATATTTCTGTCGGGTGGGCAATGATACCCCTATTACTTATTTTCGAGTTGTGATTTTCCTCTAGCCAAATTTTCCAATTTTCCGCAAAAATAACCAGCCGATGATGCAGCCCACAGCGTAATGAGGGAAATCCCACCAGCTAAAGGTAGTTCCCAGCAGCAATTTTCCCAACACGGTTGAGCGAAACGAATCCAAAACAGGTTGGTGCCATAGTTGCAAAAATTCTATCGCGCAGATGACACTAAATACCCACAATGGAATTTGGTTTGCAGCTTGGCGAGTTGGAATCAGCAAAAATACTAATAAACACCAGAATATTTCGTATAAAATATCTCCTGAGGAATCATTTATCCACTTGGAAGCAAAACCGTCGTATCTTTTTGACAATAACCCTAATGGCACAATGACGAGCATGGTGATGAGTATACGCCAGCTTTGGATTCCGTCTCGAAGCATTAGCTATTTCCAGCGTGAAGTTATGCACGATATCCGTATATATTTCCCTTGTTTTTTCTGGTATCAATCTATACCCTAGATGGGCTAGTTATTTTATATATGAAAAGTTTAACTCTAAAGATAGAGTATATAATTATACAAAAAAATTACAATCTGATGTAATAAAGCTGCTTTGTTAGGAGGAAATAGTCATGAATAATGAAACCAATACGAATTCAGAAGTTAGTGTAGATGTCGATACCTATGACAGAGGTATTGTACCCGCTGAGACGGCAGCACGTAAGGAAAGAGAAGGTAATGCTTTTAAAACTACTCCATCACAAAGAGATGAGGAAAAGTCTCCAACTAACGATCAAACAGATGGTGGAAGCATCAATACCACAGATGGTTACACGGTAGACAAAGAAGGTCTACTAAATAACTATGCTATTGAACCCGAAATGTATGTCAACGAACCCGGAGACTTAAGGGAACAAGAGCAAGCTGAAACTGCCCAACGCGCTGAGGAACTAGCCAATTTGCAGCACGATGAGGAAGGAAACCTAACAGATGATGGCGATAAGCGTCCGAAAGGGCAAGGATTTATCTAACCTTGGCAACAAAGGGAAAGGCAAAAGACCAAGAAAAAATTATTCAGCTTTCTCTTTTCCTTTTACCTTTTTCCTTCGCTATGCCCGTAATACTAAAACTATAAAAAAGATTGGGGATTTTCCCCAATCTTTAATTATCTGTTCGGATCGCCGTAGCCAATCACAGCCACTTTATGCCGATAAACTAGCTCGGCTCCGTACCAACCGGAAAGACCAAGAAGCGCCGCTACAATTATTGAGAGAGTGAGTCCTAAAGGTAATATTGCCCCAGAAGTGTTGCCCCAACGGAATATTAGGTTGACAATGGTCAGCACCATAGCGGTGACATTAAGTACCATGTGCGCCCAGCCAGCGCTACGCTTGCGGACTCGTTCAATTTTCAGGAAGTCCATCATACCTGTGATGGCTGCTACTACAGAAGTTGCCAAGCCAACGATTAACATCCAGAAAGCCCCTTGCGCCCAAAAGACATCTTTAGTCCACCAGTAGGCGAGATCAGCTGCGGGTGCTAAGGAGAGAAAGGCAATGGGGAAGGTAACGATTAAAGGATGCAGTGGATGGGCTGCGATCGCAACCGTACTGGTCACGCCACTGTCACGATAATCTGACTCATCACTTTCAATAAGCGGAGGGACATTTGGAGTCTGCGTCATGGTGATTAGTAATTGGTAATTGGCTAATAGCTAATTGTGTATTGCTAATGGCCATTTTTCAAGGACAACCGATAACTGACAAATAACAAATAGTTAACTTGAAGGGATTTTCTCGACGTGTGCTTCCGCAAGCACTGTTAATTTGCCTGCTTCCGCATTCAGCTGTTTGATCCGCAGCGACATTCCCTCCAAGTCGAAATTGCTGAGATTTAAAAGCTCGCTTGCCTTATCTAACAACGCTTTTGTTAGTTCTGCCGATAGTTCCTCGCCTTCGGTATACTGAACGTCTTCCAGAGAAACGTTCTGCCCATTGGCACTAACTCTGGGTACTGCTGTGAAGGAAACTTGCTTAGTTTCTCCAGTTTCGCGTAGGAATACGGTGGTATTCAATGCTACTTTGCCCTCACCCGGTAGCTGGAAATCTACCTTTTTGGTGTCAATTGTCATTGGTTGCCCATTGACCTGCACCTGCTGGTTTTGTAGCATACTGCCAACATATTCCGAGTTGAAGGCACGGTTGATGTCCGCTTCCGTCAGCACCACGCGGGTACTTGCCTGGGTGGGTTTGTTCAGTTCAATTTTGCCGAAAGCAGCGCTGAGAGGATTGATGTCTATGTTCGTCATTTCCATCTCTAGTTCCTCCATGCGGAGGTCACCCTGCATCACCAAACCTTCCCCTTCAATGGTGACTGACTCCACCTTTCCCTGCACCAGGGAAAGTGGATCGGCTGCAACGTCCACCTCCAATTTGTCCGCTTGATCCAATTGGCTGGATAACCCAATTTCTGCTGCTTTATTAAGCGCCTGTTGCCCTAAAGAAGAATCGTTATTAGTCGTCACAAGAGCGAATTCCTGGTGTCCTGTTATTGAGTCAATCTAGGCGATCTGTATTAAGAAGTGTATCTGTCTGGCGGGGGAAGGAAGGTTAGGCTTTTATTCTCAATAAACAAGCAAAGAGCTATTCCTCTAGAGGTAAATATAAGTACCTATAACTAAATAGTTGATTGTTATGGTTCAAAATCCTATTTTAGATAGATGATATTTTTTTTAATATAAACATCACTACACTCAATACAACCATAGATAAAATAAGCATTTTGTATAAAATTCTGTTTTTAGATTTTTGTATAAGGTAGTTACCGTTTCTAGAGTTTTCCTAGATAACCAGGGGTATCAGTCAAAAGAGAGATGAATATACTGAAAACGAATGTGATCGTATGTATAGATTCCGATCCTATGTTTATCAGTGGAGAACAACGAATGGTAACGACAATTGATGATGCAAAGCGCATGGCAATTGGCATGAAGTTGGCAGACATGAAAGCTCTGCAAAATCTTCTTATTGCCAACGAGCAAAAATTTATCTCTGCGGTTCCCGATGATGATATTCGTCACCGCATACAAGATATGCTCAACGACGATCAGAAAAACCTTGGCGTTCTAGACACTGTAATTGTGCAATACGGTATCAAATCCGAACCCTCACAAGGAAGCACAAAAGTGATTGAAGAAGCTCAGAAACTAATGGAAAGTTCTGAACTTACTATTTTTGAAAAAGTAGCTCAGCATGAATTGCTTAAGCATAAGCAAACTATGACTGGACTGCTCATTCATAAAGCTGCACAAGTTGTTGGTGCTGATATTGAAGCTGCCATCACTCCTTTAAATACCCTTAACTTTGAGAACCGCGCTCACCAAGAGCAACTAAAAGGTATTCTAGAAATCCTAGGCGTTCGCGAACTGACTGGGAAACAGCCAGATCAAGGGCTGTGGGGTCGCGTACAAGATGCTGTTGCTGCATTAACTGGTGTGGCGGGTAGTGTGGTTACTCGCATTGATGATGAGATGAAGATCCGCGATCTTATCAGAATGGATCACGTTAAAGTAAATACCCTGTTCGCGCAAGCTCAAGCTACTGACGATCCTCAAAAGCTGCAAGAATATTTCGGTCAAATCTACAAAGACCTAACTGCACACTCTGAAGCTGAAGAACAAATTGTTTATCCCGCAGTTCGTTCTTACTACCAAAACACTCAGGATCTGTACAATGAGCAAGCTGAAATGAAGCAGATGTTGGAGCAAATTAAGTCTCTCAACCCCTCTGCCTCCAATTTCAAACAACAGCTTTCTCAGTTGATGCAAACTGTTATGCATCACGTACAGCAAGAAGAAAACGAAATGTTTGCGAAAATTCGCGACAACTTCAGCGACGAGCAAGAGAAGCAAATGGCTACCGAGTTCAAAACTGCTAAGAGCAAGGTACAAGATCAGTTTGCTGCTTCCAGTAAGTAAGCTGAAGCAAAATCATAATAGGGGCAATTTAATAATCGCCTTTAAAGGCTAGAGTTCTTTACTTCCACCACATAGTTAGTGGTGGAAGTTTTTTTATTAGCCTCTCTATCAAGGTGCATATAGGGATGCTATTTCATTTGTAAAACTGTACAATATTCATCCTGCCTGCCGTCAAAAGTATTGCCATGTTTAATCAAAAATTAGCATTTTTGATCGGTCGAGAGAAGGATGTTATTAGTAAAATTCCTGTGACATGATTGTAATATATCTTTAATGACAATTTAACAGGAGAAATACGAATGGTAACGACGCTTGATGATACAAAGCGCATGGCGATCGCACAAAAATTGGCCGATATGAGAGCGATCCAAAATTTATTAATTTCCACTGAGCAAAAACTGATAAGTGCGGCTCCCGCTCAAGATGTTCGGGAACGCTTGCAAAATATGCTCAGTGACGACCAGAAAAACTTGGGCGTTCTGGAAACAGTTCTTGTTCAGTACGGAATTCAGTCTGAACCCCACGACACAATGAAAAAATTTGTGGAACAGGCTGAGCAAATGATGTCAGGCTCGGAACTGTCTTTTTACCAGAAATTAGTTCAACACGAACTGCTTAAGCACGGTCAGGTAATGAGCGGAATTGTTGTTCATAAAGCGGCTCAAGTTGTTGGCGCTGATATTGAAGTGGCAATCGGGCCTTTGAACACAGTTAACTTTGAAAACCGCGCTCATCAGGAACAGCTTAAAGGTTTGCTGGAACTTGTAGGTGTCCGCGAACTGACTGGCAAAGATGCAGATCAGGGACTGTGGGCGCGGGTTCAGGACGCTGTGGCAGCACTATCAGGCGTAGCTGGTAGCGTCCTCACCCAAAACACTGACAAACAGGATATGAACATCCAGACCCTAATCCGGCTGGATCACAACAAGGTTAATACCCTGTTTACCGAAGTTGGTGCTACTAAAGATCCTCAAAAACTCCAAGAGTATTTTGGACAGATTTACAAAGATTTGTCCGCTCATGCTATAGCAGAAGAGCAAGTCGTGTATCCGAAAGTTCGCCCCTTCTACGGTGAAGGCGATACTCAAGAGCTGTTCGATGAGCAAGCTGAAATGAAGCAGATGCTGGATGAAATCAAGTCTATGAGTCCTGCTGATGCTGATGCGTTCCGCTCGAAAATTAAACAGTTGATGGATGCAGTTGGCGATCACATTCGTCAAGAAGAAAGCACCATGTTCGCCGCAATTGACAAAAATTGCACCGACGAGCAAAAAGAACAAATGGCTACTGAATTTAAAGCAGCTAAGGCTAAAATTCAGGAAGAAATGGCAGCTTCTATGAAGTAATACCATTTTACTTTTGTGAGGCTACACATCTGATCCCTGAACCCCCTTTAAAAAGGGGGGCTAAGAAAAGGGGTTAGCGCAGGATAGAAAAAGGTGAAGTCTAACTACTATAAGTAGTTAGTTTAAGGAAAGAGGGGGATGCGATCGCATCCCCCTCTTTTTCTAATGGACAGCCTGGTTTTGACTACTGAGCGCGTTGAATGTAAGTTTCTACATTGCGAATCGCTTGTGTAGCATAAGAATCGTTAGGACGTGCCTGAAGCGCTCTTCTAAAGTTAATCAAAGCAGTTTGGTAGTCTCCTCTTTGGGTTGCAGCATACCCAATTCTCATGGCTTGAGTATAATTCTGCGCCCTATTGGATCGCCCATTGCTCGGAGTAGAGGCACCGGGAGTTGTATCTGCACCACCGGGAGTTGTTGTGCCACCGGGAGTTGTTGTACCTGCACCACCGGGAGTTGTTGTACCACCGGGAGTTGTTGTGCCACCGGGAGTTGTTGTACCACCGGGAGTTGTTGTACCACCGGGAGTTGTTGTACCAGGAGTTGTTGTACCTGCGCCACCAGGAGTTGTTGTACCTGCACCACCGGGAGTTGTTGTGCCTGCACCACCGGGAGTTGTTGTGCCACCGGGAGTTGTCGTACCTGCACCACCGGGAGTTGTTGTACCACCAGGAGTTGTTGTACCACCAGGAGTTATTGTGCCACCGGGAGTTATTACACCGGGAGTTGTTGTACCTGCACCACCGGGAGTTATTGTGCCACCGGGAGTTGTTGTACCTGTGCCACCAGGAGTTATTGTGCCACCGGGAGTTGTTGTACCTGTGCCACCGGGAGTTGTCGTACCTGCACCACCGGGAGTTATTGTACCTGTACCACCGGGAGTTATTGTGCCACCGGGAGTTGTTGTGCCACCGGGAGTTGTCGTACCTGCACCACCGGGAGTTGTAGTCGTGCCACCGGGAGTTGTAGTCGTGCCACTGGGAGTTGTCCTTCCCGGAGTAGTGGTGCTACCGGGAGTTGTAGTTGTTCCACCGGGAGTAGTCTGAGCTAATAATTGTCTGCTTTTGCCAGTAGAATTAGCACTGCTACTGACTTCATTCAGAGATGCCAATGCTGGGAAACTGAGTAAAACACTAGCGCTGGCAACTCCGAGCAAGCTAAAAAGCGTTTTGATAGAATTTTTCTGATTTCGGGTATTCATGGTAATCTTTTGAGTTTTTTTTTCAGTAAAGCAGGCAAGCATCTTGCCTTACTTTGAACGAGTAACGAGACTGTCTTGAATTGTTAGCCGTTGACGACTTCGCCGCCGTTGGGATGCAGAATCTGACCTGACATATAAGAAGAGTCATCCGATGCCAAAAAGACATAGCTTGGTGCAAGTTCTTCAGGTTGTCCAGCCCGCTTCATTGGCACTTGTTCACCAAAGTTTGCAACTTTTTCTTCTGGGAAAGTTGAGGTAATTAGCGGTGTCCAGATGGGGCCTGGTGCCACGCCATTAACGCGAATTCCTTTTTCAATTAAGGATTGAGAGAGCGATCGCGTAAAGGCAACAATTGCCCCTTTAGTGGAGGAATAGTCGAGCAACTGCTGATTTCCTTTATAAGCCGTTACCGAAGTCGTGTTGATAATCGCGCTGCCTTCTTTAAGGTGCTTGAGTGCAGCTTTGGTCATGAAAAACATTGAGAAGATGTTGGTGCGGAAAGTGCGCTCCAACTGTTCGGCGGTGATATCTTCAATGCTTTGTTGAGGATGCTGTTCGGCGGCATTGTTGACGAGAATATCAAGTTTTCCAAATTCGTCAACTGTCTGCTGTACAGCTTGCTGACAAACTTTTTCGTCGCCAATATCGCCAGGAATTGCGATACATTTACGCCCTTCTTGTTCGATTAGCCGCTTGGTTTCTTGGGCATCATCGTGTTCATTTAAGTACGAGATCGCAACATTGGCTCCTTCTTTAGCAAAAAAGATGGCAGTCGCACGACCAATACCGCTATCACCACCAGTAATTAGCGCTACTTTGTCGCGTAACTTATCACTACCGCGATATTTAGGATCGTCGGACTTGGGTTTTGGTGTCATTTCTGACTCACTACCCGGTCGATTATCTTGATGCTGGGGTGGCTGTAAGGTTTGCTCTGGTGACATACAATTCTCCTTGCGCGTGAGTGAACTTTTAAATTGAAAAAAACCGTTCCCTTGAATTACACTCAATTCAAGATTTAAAGTTTACATAGATATAGGCATCTATATCTATGCTTGATTTGGGATAACCTTGTCACAATAGAAATCTATACTTCAAAGCGCTCAGCCCTAAAGTTGTATCCCGTATTGGTAGTAATAAAGTACAGAAAGCGACAAAAACGTACAACTTATTGCTACTTTTGCATCAAGAAAGCATTTATCCTATGGATTAAACTTCTTTCTACATACGATGCTGAGCTACAGCTAGATTATCCTCATCTAATGCACGGTTGTTTGTGGTTGTCACTGTTAAACAGTAGCAACCACTCAAAGTGAGTTTATCAACCTGTGGGTTGAAACCGAAAAACTATTTACTCAACCTTTGGATGTATAACTATTAGGAAGTTGTTTTTGATCCAAATCCTTAATTGGCGGCCCATTTAATACGTCACCCGTAGGGCTGAAACGTCCCCCGTGGCAAGGACAATCCCAAGTATTTTCGGCGTTGTTCCAGTTAACAATGCACCCAGCATGGGTACACACTGGAGACAGAGAGCAGAGATGACCAGTTTCATCACGGTAAACGGCATATTTTTTCCCGTCGATGTCAAGAATTTTGCCTTCGCCTACTTGAACTTCAGACGGTTCCTCTCCATCCGACTTGAATAACCTGTCAGCGATAAAGTGTTTGGCAACTCCCAAATTTTCTGTGACAAACTTTTGGGCGCTGGCGAGGAGGTTGGCGCGGTTAGGGTCAAAAACTTCCCTCCAGGGGTTTTCGCGCCCCAAGATGAGGTCGCTGACGAGCATTCCGCCAACGGTGCCGAAAGTCATGCCGTTGCCAGAATAACCTGTAGCAATGTAAATGTGAGAGTGGGCTGCGGTTTTGCCGATGTAGGGTATACCATCGACTGGTTCGTAAAGTTGGGCTGACCAGTGATAATCGATGGATGCGACATCAAAATGCGATCGCGCATACGCTTCCAAATCCCGAAAACGATCCTCGGTATCCACATCCTCCCCTGTCTTATGGTCTTCACCGCCGACAATCAGCAAATCTTTGTAGCTGCGGGTGTAATGATAAGGCTCATCTGTATCCCAAAATAAACCGGAGGGTAAGGCTGAATTCAACCGCACGCCCAGCACGTAAGAACGATACGGGGCAATTTTTGTAGTCATTACATACAAGTCTGGGAGACTCGATAAGTCATGAATTGGCGTATGAGTGGCAATAATGACATTTTGAGCCGTCACAGTACCTTGTTCGGTAGAAACCCGACTCGGTTTGTCGCCAGTAATATCGACAACAAACGAATTTTCAAAAATGAAGCTTTCACCGTCTTTGGTAATAGCCTTAGCAAGCCCTTGCAGGTAACTAAGAGAATTGAACTGCCCTTGATTTGGGAACAACACCGCAGATTCTACTCCGAATGGCAGCGGCACATCTTTGGTCAAAGCACTAGGAATTCCCAACTTACTTGCTGCTTCCGCCTCTGATTCAATTTCAGAAACATCGTCAGATTTCTGGGTGTAAAGATATCCCGGCACTCGCTCAAAATCACAATCAATTTGCTCCTCACTCACAAATTGAGCAATACGTTCAATTGCTGCCCGACTAGATTCTGCTACCAGCTTGGCATTTTCTTCCCCCAGCGAAGAAATCAAATCCTTGTAACGTTCGTCAGCAGCTTCGGTGATGTGTGCAGTAGTGTATCCTGTGACACCGCTACCAATTTGCGATGCTTCAATAACAGCAACCGTTAACCCAGCGCGTTTCAGCAGCAAGGCAGCAGTCAAGCCAGTGATACCGCCGCCAACAATGGCAACATCTACATAAATATCATCTGCTAATTGAGGAAAAGAAGTGCCTGTAGTAGTGTCCAGCCAAACAGATACAGATGTCCCAGATAAAGTCATTAAGTGTTCTCCTTGCAAAGGATAATTTGATACCTTTTTATGGGATAACGTTGTAGGTACTACTTAGGGATCGGCTACTAGAAGTAATTCCACACTGGTAGTGTTCCAGAGGAACTCTGTAAACAGCTAGATGATTTTTAGCAAGTTTTAGGCAACTTCGCTTTTATTTCTCTTCCCTGTGCCTTCTGGCGCGCCTCTGGGGTTAAATTTTTTTCGATGGGTAGCACACCCTACTACTTGTCACTTTGTGCAGGATCTCGGTTAAAGTGGCAATGCCCTTAAATTACCGCCAGAACTCTATGAAAATAAAGAAATTAATTTCTTTGGGACTGTTAATCTTTATCCCCATCTCAATTGCAGCGGAATTTTTTAAATGGGGTACGCTAAGTGTATTCATCACATCAGCTATAGCGATTGTACCCTTAGCGATTTGGTTAAGCACTGCCACTGAAGAAGTAGCTGTCGTTACTGGCCCTTCTATTGGCGCTTTGTTAAATGCAGTTTTTGGGAATGCGACTGAGTTAATTATTGCTTTAGTTGCCCTAAATGCAGGATTGGTTGATATTGTGAAAGCAAGTATTACTGGCACGATTATCAGTAACTTACTGCTAGTAATGGGACTTTCCATGCTTTTAGGCGGTCTACGCTACAAGGAACAGGATTTTAAACCAATTGTGGCGCGGGTGAATGGTTCCTCGATGACGCTGGCAGCGATCGCTATCATCTTACCTACAACAGTAATCTACACCTCAAATGGGGTAGAGCCTACAGCGATTCGCAATCTCTCCCTCACAGTAGCTACAGTTTTAATCGTAGTTTATGCTTTAACGCTGCTGTTTTCCTTGAAAACTCACAGCTATCTTTACGATGTGGGATTACTAGATTTAGAGGCAGAAACGCCACCCGGTTCTGGAGGTGAGGCGACTGAACACAAGCCGAATTTATGGCTGTGGATGGGTGTTTTAGTTGCCGCTACTATTGGGGTTGCTTTTGAGTCGGAGATTTTTGTCGGAGTTGTAGAGGAAACAACAAAACAACTGGGCTTAACTCCACTTTTTACAGGTGTTATTCTTTTGCCTTTAGTTGGCGGTGCAGCAGAATATGTAACGGCGGTTAGTGTAGCACTGAAAAATAACATGGATCTATCGGTTTCTGTAGCGATGGGTTCCAGCTTGCTAGTTGCCTTACTTGTAGCGCCGATTTTAGTTTTGGTAGGCGTTGTAATTGGTCAACCAATGGATTTGAATTTCAATCCTTTTGAGGTTGTGGCGGTAGCGATCGCAGTAATAGTTGCCAATCTTATCAGTCTAGACGGACGTTCTAATTGGTTAGAAGGGGTGCTACTTTTGGCTACTTACACAATTCTAGGAGCAGCTTTTTACTTCCATCCAGCGTAATAAAAAGGCAATACCCCCAAGCCCCCTTAAAAAGGGGGGCTAATAAGAACTTTACCTTCTAAAAAAGGGGGCTTGGGGGTATCAAATTTGTTGCATCAAAACGCGAGAATATGTCACGCGATCGCCATCTCTGGATGCTCGATCTTCGTTCCCAACAGTTTCAGAAATTCCGCCAACCAGCGGGGATGTGCAGGCCATGCTGGTGCTGTCACCAAATTACCATCAACCATTGCCTCATCTGGGGGAATATGCACATAAAGACCCCCAGCGCGGGTTACATCTGGCCCGCAGGCGGGATAAGCCGTACAACTTTTGCCTTCTAAAACCCCAGCAGCCGCCAAAACTTGTAACCCGTGACAAATTGCAGCAATAGGTTTATTTGTTTCGGAAAAGTGGAGGGTTATTTCTAACACTTTCTCGTTAAGACGAATATATTCTGGCGCACGTCCACCAGGAATTACCAAAGCGTCATATTCTGTCGCTTCTACTTCATCAAAAGTAGCGTTTAAGATGAAGTTGTGACCGGGTTTCTCGCTATAAGTTTGGTCGCCTTCAAAGTCGTGAATCGCTGTCCGCACTTTTTCCCCAGATTTCTTGTTGGGGCAGATAGCATGGACGGTGTAACCAACCATTTGCAATGCTTGAAAGGGAACCATCACTTCGTAGTCTTCCACAAAGTCGCCCACAATCATTAATATTTTCTTTGCAGCCATTTTCTGTACTCCTGCTTTATTAATCGGATGTTGGAGATTTTGGCTCCACGATTGAACCCATAAATAGCACAGTTCCAGTTTGATTGTCCCGGATGCAGCAGAAGAATGGGCGATCAACAATCATGGTAAAAGTTGGTGCTGAAAGTCCTCTTTCCATCTCCACAGCAGTGACGGCGGCGGCTTCGGTGCCTTCTTCGTTGACTTCTAAAAAGGTTTTGTGGATAACCTTTCCCACACAAACGGGTTCCCCACACATCTGGTCAAAATTTCCCTCCTCAAAAGCTGCTCCCATGCCCAAGGCAATCAGGGCATCTTTGAGTTCTACTTCATACTCCAATTGAAAGCGAGGTAAAATGACCTTTCCTTTCATCTTGTCGAACTGGTTCATCCATTTCTCCCAGTTCTCAGCGTTCAGATTGGTGTGGAATGCTTCCAGGTTTGAATCTTGATCTGGGAGGAAGATATACATACTCACCCGTCCAGTACCATAAGGCAAGCTGACCGCCTGAAAGTTATCACCTCGATAGTAGCGGTGGTCGGTTTCGTCCAGAGACATCATCGGGTGCTGTGTGGGCGTGCCATCAAGCAGGGTAAAAACTCTATTGTGCGTATTTTCTTTGTCGAAAGGGTTTGTCCAAATACCTTTGAAATAGATGGCGTTGATCAGGATTAAAATCGTTTGGGAGTTGAGTTTGTTGAGTATTGTCTTGATTTTGCCGTTGGTATTTTTGCTCACCCAGTTGTTAATAGTTGCCAGCGAATCGGCAGCACTTAAGTCGAGATTGGTAACTTTGGCTTTGTAGAAATCCTGAGTTCGTTGTAAAAAATCTCGCTTAAACGGGAATTCCTGCTGCGCCCAAAGTGAATTAGCGATCGCTAACTCCACCTGACCGTCCAAGTTTTCTAGCGTCTTCAATAGCTGTGCATTAGCTTCGTTGACTTGTAGCAAGCTCATTTCTTGCAATTCCAAAGCGATCGCCATTGCCGCTTGTGTCTGTCCCACAGCACCGTTATAGGTCATCGCCAGAGCGATACCTACACTTGCTGGCGAGATAAAGATGTTTTTGTCAGGTTCCTGTTTTGTAAGTTTCCCAAAAAGCTTAAAGGCAAATTTAGTGTTAGCAGCAACAACTTTATTTTTCATTCAGCTAACTTTCCCTACTCATAACAAGGCGATTTAAAGCTGTCAATAATTAAATTTTTAGGGTAATTTGTAGCTAGCCACTCGCAAGATTAATTCGCCTTCTTGGGGGTTGCGGCTAAAGATAAATGCGCCTTCTTGTTTTTCACCGCCGGAGAGAAAGTCGATATTCTGTTCCCCAGTTTCCTCCACTTCCCCATTGACGCGCAATTCGGCGATAATCTGCACTGATTCTGCTGTTTCTCCGCCAGAGTTGGTAATTTCAAATGGGACGTAAAATTGCCCTTGTTCCTGCCTAATTTCAGCGTTGGGCGTGACTGATAGAACTGGTGGACGATCTTTATCGTTAACCCAGTTATAAAGCAGCAGCCCGACGAGCGCCGCCAAAATAGATGTAGCTATACCAAAGCTAGTCCATTCCGCAGGCGATCGCTGCGGTTGCTTTTCCTCTTTTTCTGATGAATTGCTGTCTTGATTTGTCTGAGTCATACGGCTAACCTTCCGGCAGCACCGCCAATTGTTGCTGGTAGTCCTAGTAATAATATGTAGCTCAACCAAGTTTGCCACGGATCGTCAAAGCTTAACTTGTGGAAGAACCACAACATCAATGTTGCGGCAAAAAGCGACACTAAATAGGACATAACAGTTTCACTCAGGGGACGCTGAAAAAGACCTCGCTGCTTGATGCGCTTGCCTTCACCAGTAAAGCCAGCCTGAAACACGATGCCATAAGAAATCAACAGCGATGCAGCGATAATAGCCAGCTGCCAAGGGGGTGAGGAGGCGGCGGCAAGCATTGGTACTTCGTCAGTCGGCGCAATATTAAAACCAACGATGGTGGCACCGATTAAAGTGGCACCGATGTCTGCAAGCGTGGCATTGATGCTGGTTTGGTTTGCGGGTGGAGGCGTATCCTGACCATCTGAAGCCTGATAGCGATCGCCACTCAACAAGGCACGAGAAAGCGCCACACCTAGCGAAAATGGGATACCCTCGAAAATCGCTTTTCCCACAGCCTCACTCAACGAGGTATCCTGGGTGATTTCGCGCAACAAAATCAGGATAATAGTAGCGCAGACGATGCCGATAGCGATCGCTTCCACGCTATCCATCAGTGCATCACTTGCTTTAATTCCCTTGGTTTTGCGGAATCCTTCGGTACGATTTAGCAGAAAAACTCCAACAAAACTGGATGCGATCGCCCCCAAAAGTACGGGCGGTTTGGTAAACGATCCTATCCACCAAACTTCCATCGTATACAGCAGCGGAATTCCAAATAAAAACCCACCCGCTGCGCCCCGAATTAGGTCGTTGCATTCCTTCGACCATATATTTTCGGCTTTACGTTTTCGAGTGTGTTTGTACATGATGAAAATTTTAAAAAATGCTGCCTCTAAATGGCATCCACTTTTAGGTATAGGGTGCGGTAGTCGCAACGTAACATCGCACCTAAATTTTAAATAAAACTGTGATATTTAGATTTATTCCTCGTTCCTATACTTACCTTAGTAACGAAGATTAGGAGGCTTTGTATTCTTCTTATTGCCCCTACTATGTGTAAATTTTCCTTAATTAAGATTCCGTAGGGTGAGCATTGCCCACCCTACTCAATTATTACTTTTGGTTACGCCATCTTTTGGCAAACTCTTCCAGAGTTGCTTTAGGAACTTGCGTTTGCAGCCACTCCATCGCATCATCTTGGTGAGGCAATCCCTGGTAATATTTACACATATTAACCAGATTAATTGGAGGCGGTGTAGCAGGTTTTGTTAACGCATTCCAGGTAGTAGTACCAACAATTCCATCAGCCTTTAGCCCTTGCGACTTTTGAAAAGCAATTACAGCGGTTTCTGTACCGCTACCAAAACTCCCGTCAATTGGCCCAGGATTAAAGCCTCTGTCTTTCAACAACTGCTGCAACTCTTTTACTTTTGCACCACTAGCTCCTACCCTTAAAGAGTCATCAGTTAGCGGCACACCTCCTGTAGACAACTTTTGGCGCACAGCTTGACGTAAACGTGGCAGTTGAGCATATAACCAATCACCAGGACAATCAGTAGCAGAAAAGTCTCGATGTCCTTTGATATTGTCAGGAGAAATTTTGCAGGAATCGCAAATCGAAACACATAATTCCACTAAGCTATTCCATTGTTTTTCGCCCATTTGGTAGGTCATGAACCTGCCTTCATTTTCTATTCCCGGTGATTCGTTACCAACCGGGTTGCCAGAATGAGCTGATTTAACGCATAAACCCCGCTTGACTTTTGCTAAAGAACCCTGTCTTCCTTCTAAAAGAATGCCCCCAGTTGTGTTTAAGAAGTTGTGACCGGAATCATCCCATCCAAAAACATCCATATGTGTATTCTGGACACTTTTGGCAAATCTTTTAGCTCCATCCACAGTTGCTTTCGAGATATCAGTTGGGGAATTTGGCGTATCGGTGTGGTGAATAATGACGTATTTAGGCACTGTTTCGGCAGGCCACTTTTTAGGAGGTCTGGCTCCCCATTCTTGGGCTGAAATGACGCTAGCGGTGAAAGGCATTTTGATACTTCCTCTAATGCTTACTGGCAGATGAATTACGAGTAGTAGGGCAGGCAAAAGCCCACCCTACAAGAACATTATTTGAAGGTGCAACGCCAGAATAAGAGCGTAAATGCACTCTAAGCGCCTCATTTTTAACCAAATAATTATGCTGTAGCAAGGTTGGAGGAAGATTTTTTACATTTCTTGATGCCTTACATTAGGTGAAATTCCTTGAGTGCTGGTAAAAAGTTCATGTTTTCGTGACTGGGGCGACTGAGTTTAATTAGGGCAAAGCGTTGGGCGGGAGTCAAGGCTGCCCACTGTTGGCGAGTCACCGTTACCCCTAATTCAGCTGCTTTTTCCTGAATACTATCTGGCACGTTGATTGCATCCATCCAGGGGGGGTGAGGTTCTACTGGCAAGTCAGTTGGGGGAATGCCTGTGTGTTCGATAACGCGCTGGTGGAGAAATTGGCGATATGCTTGAATTTCGTCTGGTGTGGTGCAGGGCATATCTACCACAGATTGACGCTCAGCTTGGCTAAATTGATACCAGTGGGGTAATTTTAATTTTACGCCGCAAGTGTCTAGTTTCATCCGCACTTGCATGGGAATGCAGCGTAGCGAATCTACGAAGTCTGCTTCAAATTGAAAGAAATCAGCCATTTGATTTTAGATTTTGGATTTTGGATTTTGGAGCCATTTTTGAGGAGATTAATTCTTCCCAAAACATCGCGCGCGTGATTTTGCCAACATCGAATTTGTTCGTTACTCCGACGATTGATTCCAAAACTGAAGTTAAGAATAATTGTAGGTTAGGGAGCCACCCCCATGCGCGGGTTTCCCTGGTTGAGAAACTAATAGCAATTCACTTTTTTACCGCTAAGCTAATGGCTTTTCTTAGTCCCTTGTCTTGCCCGAAGATTTGGGTAAGTGCCTACACTCAAATTTGGGGCGGTTTTTTAAGGAGATTGAGGGATTAGATGTAGTGTTACCCAAAAAATACTGATATTACGTTGGGTTTTTGGACTAAAAGCAACAACCTACTATAACAATTCCACGGTTGGGTGGGATACATCTGTAGGGACATGGCATTGCCATGTCCCTACCAAGGTGACAAAAACAAAAGAACCGCGATATCTTCCACCTGACTGAGAAATGCTACATTCTTAAGTATTTGCAACACCAGCAGGTAATCTTACTTCCGGGGATTTTCCGCCAAAGACAGTACGCGATCGCTGCGTTTTAATCAATGATACTTGAGTGGTCAACAGGAAACTGACAAAACTGGCAATTACCAGCACCGGAACCATCGCTGTATCGGAGAGGACGCCCAAAATTACAGTGGTACTGATGGGCGTTTTTGTCACCGCCACATTCACCGCCGCCATCATGCAAATCATCCCAATTGTCGGATGGATTGCGGGGAAAGCCAGTGAAATAGCTAAACCCACCGCCGCACCAATGTAAAACAGCGGAAAGATGAATCCACCCCGGAAACCAGAGTGCAGGGTGCAACATACCGCTAACATTTTCGCAAAAGCGATCGCAAGCAACATCGTCATCCCAAAAGTAGAACCTGTTTCAACGACGGTTTGAATTTCTTTCTCGCCAAAAAACAGCGTTTGGGGGAAAACCAAAGCAATCAAACCAATTGATAATCCTCCCAGCGTGGCCAGTAGAATTGTCTGGTGTCGCAGGTACTCACTCAGATGTCCGATCATCCGGAATAGATAAATAAAGATGACAGCAATTAGCGCCCCTAATATTCCTAGCATTGCACCCTGAGCTAAATTAGTTAGCGACAGTTTCGGAATAGCAGCAAAGTGGTACATCCCACCAATCGTTAACCCGGTGTTAAACCGAAACACAACAAAGCTCAAAATCGCTGAAAGTACGGCTGGGATTAGGGCTTCGTAGTATTCCAAGCCTCGACGATGGGGAAGTTCCAAGGCGAAGAGTGCGCCGCCAAGAGGCGCACCGAAGAAGGCTCCAAGGGCAGCACTCATCCCGCAAAAGGTCAGCACGCGGGTCGCTGTCAGGGTTAGATGGAGCTTTTGACCAAGCCAGCCGCCAAAACTGCCATTAATCTGTACAAGTGGGGCTTCTGGGCCAGCGCTACCGCCTGCGGTAATCGAAAATAAGGATGCTAGAATCATCGCTGGAGTTTGGCGCACAGAAATTCGCCCTGGATCGTGTACTTTATCGACGACAAAAGAAACTTCACCAGGAAGTCCCATTAAGTGCAGCGTAACACCAACCAGAAATCCGCCAATGGTAGTGGCTATCCACACGTAATTCCATGCGGGGAAGTTGCTGGGGAAGTAGGGGTTGAGAACATCAGGAAGTGTGTGCCAGACAAAATGTAAACTTCCTTCCAGCACGTAGTAGTAAGCTGTTGCAACTAATCCTCCAGCAATGCCAATTACTGCGGCACAAAGGATTGTTTGCTGGTAGGTAAGTTCGCGATCGCTACTTTGTAGTGTATCGGCCGCCGTTGTTTGAGATTGAGCATTTGATGACATGAAATATCCTCAATTTTAGTAGCCATCGAATCAGAAGAGTTTCTCGTTTGTAGTTGGAGACAAAGAACGAGGGGAAAAATTGCTAATGCCCGATTATTGCTGCATCGTCTAGGAAATTTTCCTAATTAACTGTCTGGGGTTCTTTGAGAAGAAATCCGCTGTTTTTCCCCAGATAGTTGAGAGGATGTCCCAGAAGTGTCAAAAGTTAGCTTGAGCCCCCCAACCCCCCAATTCATAGGGGGGAGAATCAAGTCTTAGTCCCCCTTTTTCAGGGGGATGCAAGGGGGATCTCCACCGTCTAAGCGTCTCGATTATGACTTTTCAGACATCCTCTGAAATAATGAATGGCCTTTTTCAAATCTCTAGACAATTAAACCTACCCAAGCAGTAAAAGTGAAAATGTATTGAAAGTAGCTTTTAGGGCTGAAGTTAAAAATAGATGACATAACCCGGACGCCAAACTTGCATCCGGGTTAGCTCAAACCGCATTTTCCACAGACGCGATCGCTTCCCAAACCCAATACTGGGTTAAGACTCGCTCCTGCCTAGCCTTTTCATCACTAACTGAGATGTATTGTTAGCAAGCCTTCCTGATCGAGGCAATTCCAAAATTGCCCCGATCTGGTGATGAATGTCTAGTCCCAGAAATGTACAATAGTATCAATGACTACAAAATACTTTTAAAATTTGTGCAGCAGGGAAGGCAGGGAAAATGGTTTTAGGTATAACACAGGCACGGTTTAACGCTTTCAGCTTGTCGAACAGCCCAACAGGCGTTCAATCAGCTATGAAATTCAAACTTAATTTTCTAGCTGCGTGTTTAGCGGCTTGGGGATTGCTTGCTTGTGCGAGCGCATCTGCGGCTAGCGTGGAGCCGGTTTTAGATGCAGAACAGGTACAGCATTTATCCTGTGTAAAACAGGGAGAGCGTTTGCTGTGCGAGGTGGAAAAGACTAGCGATCGCGCTTCGGCTCCTAACCAAGCACCTGAAAGCCTAAAATCATCTACTGTCACTATTAATTTGCAAATGCTTACTCCCCAAGAGCAAGAGTCACTTGCAAATATCCTTCTCTGGCTTACCTATCTTATTCCTAGTGGCGCTTGTGTAGGAATATTGTTGTATGACAAGTATTGCCTTCATCGCACTACGGCTCTCAATCAGAAAATAGAGGTTTTGGAGAAGTTGTGGAAGCAAACTACCCAAAACTAATCCCTTGGTAGCCTTCCACTTTTAGAAAAATAAGACTGAAGCCCGATGACTGTACACGAGAGCTTGCGCTCTCTTCAGTTAATCGTGCCTCTCGCGTATAAAGCCCGCTTTCGCGGGCTTTGTTTGTGTAGCCACACCCTTGTAGGGTGTGGCTGTATTTGGTAGTAGTTGAAATTAATGTCGTTCCTGTTCGTGGGAAAAAACTTCAGTTTTTGGAGATAAAACTTCTGCTTCTTCACCTTCATGAGAGTCTTCCGGTTCTTTGAGGAAGAATGCACAAAAACTAGCTGCAATTAAGCCAACTAAGCCTAGCATCTGGAAAAAGATGCGATCGCCCGCAGCACCTTGAGGTAACAAGCTATATACAGTGAGGAAAATTACCGCCCCCACATTGCCGTAAGCACCGACGTTACCAGCAATTTGTCCCGTCACTCGCCGCTTAATCAGCGGCACAATCGCGTAAGTTGCTCCTTCTGCTGCCATCACAAAGAAGGAAGCAATCATGGTCATAATTACTACAACCAAAAGCGGTATATTACCACCCAAACTGCTAAATATTAAATACCCCATTCCGGTGCCTGCCAGCGTCGCCGCCAGCGTCCATTTTCGGCTTCCGATTTTGTCAGAAATCAAACCACCACCTGGACGAGCTACTAAGTTCATAAATGCGTAAGTTCCAGCAACTGCCCCAGCGATCGCCGCCGTTAAGCCAAAGCTTCTTTGAAAAAATGTAGGCAGCATGGAAACAACTGCCAGCTCAGAACCAAAACAAGCGAGGTAAGCCAATTCTAAATTAGCTACTTGCGAAAATTTGTAGCGTTCTTCAGCAGGATATCTTTTTGTACCATTCATCAATTTCTTATTGGCTTTCCAGCAATTGTAGGACTGGAACGCATATAAGCAGACCAGCAGAAACCAAGCGGTATACAGTTGCGTAGTGTTGATGAAGTTAACTCGATTTAAACGCCAAGCAATTAAGCCCAAAACCCCAACTAAGGGAATGTTCATCAGCATCATAAACCAGAAATCTTTCTGAGTTGTGACTTCCATCCCCGCGCTGCTTTCTGGGCGCTCGTAAACTTTGCCGGGGGGCGTATTTTGGACGTTGAAGTAATAAATTACCCCGTAAATAGCGGAAACAATTCCGGTGAGTGCGATCGCAAACCGCCAGTTAACTTGACCCGCACTTAAAAAGGCGACGGCGGCGGCAATAGTCGGTAAAGTGAACGCAGCACCCGCCGACCCAAAGTTACCCCAGCCGCCATAGATGCCTTCCGCTAAGCCAATTTCTTTGGCAGGAAACCACTCCGCCACCATTCGGATACCAATCACAAAGCCACAGCCAACAATACTCAATGCCAAGCGGCTATAAACTAATTGTTCAAAGTTCTGTGCCAAGGCAAACGCTAAACAAGGTATGGCAGCATAAACTAGCAGACATGAATAGGTAATCCGAGGGCCAAAGCGATCTAATATCATCCCCACAATAATTCTGGCTGGAACTGTGAGAGCGACATTACAAATAGCCAAAGTTCTAAGTTGTGGTTCCGTTAAACCCAAATCGTCTTTCACTGCTGTGGCAAATGGGGCAAAGTTAAACCAAACCACAAATGTCAGAAAGAAAGCAAACCAGGTTAAGTGTAAGATGCGGTATCGACCGCTAAATGACCATACTCCAGACATTTAAAAATCTCCTTTTTTAAAACAAAGTACAACAGTCTTCCTCTCACAACTAGATTGGGCATAAACTTAGTAAAAACAAAACTTTTGTTTACCCAAAAACTAATTTTGAATACTTAGGCGTTCTTTAATTGTTCAATATCAATTTTTTTTTAGGGATTTGAGTTGAAATGCAGGTAATTGATTTCATTTTGTTCTAGAGAAGGCTTTCCTGTTAGATTAATTAGGTTTGTGTAGGATTTTCGTATACTTTGTTACCAAAGTTCAAATTATTTTTAAATCTCTTTTATTTTGATAATTGAATCTATTTTTATAATTATTAGCTAATCCAGTATTGCAATTTACGCAACCATAGGATGCAAAAAGTGCCTAATGCGTTGTGCTATACAACCCCAAAAAGCCCAATTTGTGTTATCACAACAAGTTGGCGCGTCCGAAGCGATCGCGTCCTCTAAACATCTGCTAATTTATAATCCAATACAGTTTACTGAAAGCTAAAAATCCAAACCCTACCTAGAGAATGGTTGAACAACGTGAAACCCAACAGCACTCATGAATTCCTTGGGTTTCCTGATCACCCAACCATTCCCCACAAACTAATAAGGGTTATAGGATACCAACAGCATCCATTCCAAGGGCTTAACTTACAATTAATCTTGAGATAATAGAAAAGTTGCCACTATTTTGATGTTTTTGTTAACTCATATCTTCCACCTGCCCTAGCGTTTTTATTTTGATGCCATCCTTCCCCCCGTTGCGGAGGGGCTGAGGAGGTAAAAGACTTTTCCTCAAACCGAAATTGGTGGAGAAAAAGTCTCAGAATAAGCGTTTGACGGCAGATACTCAGATGAATCCATCTGGGTTGCAACGGGTACAAGTTGCACCGCACAGGCTTTTAACTCTGGTTGCAGGGATTGAGGACAAGAGACTGGATGGGTAAGGGCGTTGGCTTCTGCCTTGTCTGCCCAAAGAAAGCCCCAGTGTATGGGGACAAAGACAGTTCCAGGGGAAATTGTCTTTGTGACTTTAGCTGGAAATCTGGATGTACCACGACGACTTCGGACTTCCAGCAAATCGTTCTCCTGAATACCCAGCTTTGTAGCATCGCGGGGATGAATCTCAATAAACGGATTCGGGTGCATCTGCCGAATTTTCTCAATGCGTCCAGTACGGGTTTGAGTGTGCCAATGTCCGTAAAGTCTGCCAGTAGTGAGGACAAAGGGATAGTCTGGATCTGGTGGTTCTGCTAAACCCCGTGAATGATGGGCAACAAAACGCGCCCTTCCATCAGGCGTGGAAAAACGGGAATTTGTATACAGCCTTTTCACCGCCTTGGGTAAAGATTGCAGTTCTTTTTTGTCCGGTTCGGGCCATTGTATAGGGCCTTGTGCTGCTAACCGTGCATGACTGATGCCAGTTTGTTCGCAGACGCGATCGCGTGTCAACTGCACAAATTCCGCATAAACTTCCGCTGAAGAAGTAAAAGCAAAGTGTTCAGCAAATCCCAAGCGACGACCGACTTCTGCAAAGATTTCCCAATCTGCTCTCGCCTGTCCTACTGGCGGACGGAAAGCTGGACAAAGCGTTACTACTCGCTCAGAATTGGTCATCGTGCCAGTTTTTTCGCCCCACTGCGCTGCTGGTAACAAAACGTGAGCAAATTCGGCAGTTTCTGTAGGATAGTAAGCGTCTTGATAGACAGTAAAAGGCGAAATCTTGAGGGCGGCTTTTGTCCGTTCCAGATCCGGCATACTCACGGCTGGGTTAGTCGCCGCAATCCACAAAAATTGTACTTCTCCCGTCTCTAGTCCAGTAATAATTTCCCAAGCGCTGCGGCCGGGAACGGGCGAAATTTTCCCAGGTTGTAATCCCCAAAACTGCTCAACTTCAGTTCGGTGCTGCTCATTTTTTACCAAACGATACCCAGGTAAAAGATGCGCCAAACCGCCAACTTCCCTTCCTCCCATCGCGTTCGGCTGACCTGTCAGCGAAAAAGGGCCGCTTCCGGGAAAGCCAATTTGACCAGTCATGAGGTGCAAATTGATCAGACTGCACACTTTGGCGGTACCTTCTGAAGACTGGTTTAAACCCATTGTCCACATAGACAGCACACGCTTCGATTCAGCCCAAGCTTTTGCGGCTGTTATCAAGTCATGGATGGAAATACCGCATCGTTCAGAGACAACTTCCGGCGGATACTGCTGAATTACCTCAGTGTAGGATGGAAAACCTGTAGTGCATTCGTCTACAAATTCGATGTTGAGACGGTTCCAACGCAGCAGCAGATAAGCAATACCATTGAGTAGATCGATGTCTGTACCTGGTCGAATTGCCAGATGCAAATCTGCGGCTTCAGCTGTGGTGGTGCGGCGCGGATCGACCACAATCATTTTGACATTCTTGTTTTGCTTGTGGTGTTTCCGCAGTCGGTTGAAGATAATCGGGTGACATTCTGCCGTATTGGAACCGATGATAAAGGCACAATCTGTTAATTCCAGGTCTTCGTAGCAACAGGGGGGGCCGTCTGAACCTAAGCTGTAATAATACCCGGCTGTGGCGGAAGACATACACAGACGCGAGTTGGTATCAAAGTTATTAGTACCCAAAATACCTTTAAAAAGTTTTTGGGCAAGATAATAGTCTTCCGTGAGGAATTGACCGGAACCATAGAGGCAGATTGCATCTGCACCAGAAGTATCGCGCACAGTTTTAATGCGACTTGCGATCGCATTTAAGGCTTCGTCCCAAGAAGCGCGACGGAAAGGTTCATCCAGGGAATCGCGCATCATTGGATACATCAGTCGGTCTTTACTGATAGACTCTGTAACTGTGGCTCCTTTGACACATACCATACCCTGACTCGAAGGATGAGCGCGATCACCCCGAACTTTCCAGACAGGATTGCCTTTACTATCTCGATTCGTTTCCCGGTTAGCTTGGGCTGGCGGCGAAACTTCTAAACCACACCCAACACCACAGTAAGGGCAGAGCGTTTTGATTAAATCACTCATATTATTAGTTATTTGTTATTGGTAATTAGTCATTTGCTAATGGCTAATGGCAGTTAAGAATTACCTATTACCCATTAGCAACAAACTAACGACTAAGAACTAATGACTGCTTAGGTTTTGCCCCAAAGTGTTCAACCAACAAATCTCGCAGCACTGGCTTAAGATCGTCGCAGGGAATCGATTTCATCACCCGGCTACCAAGTTCAGCTTCATAGCCCACTTTTCCGCCCATCCAGATATCCACGGCTTCGACTACTTTGCCATTTTTGCGTCCCTTTGTTCCCATCAACCCAATATCTGCCACTTGCGGTTGACCGCAGGAATTGGGGCATCCCGTCCAGTGAATTCGTATTGGTTGAGGTAAAGTTAATTCGGCTTCCAATGCTTTTACAAAAGCCAAAGCGCGGTTCTTGGTTTCTATTAGTGCAAAACCGCAGAATTGACTTCCCGTGCAGGAAACTAACCCGCGCATCAAGTTTTCTGGATCAACTGGAAAACGTTCTAAAAGTGGTTCTTTTAAAAACGCTTCCATACGAGTATCGGGGATATTGGGAATAATCAAATTTTGCTCGACTGTAAAGCGAATTTCCCCACTACCATACACTTCGGCAATTCTGGCTAAGTCAAACATATCTTGGGCATACATCCGACCGACGGGAATATGTAACCCCACAAAGTTTAATCCAGGTTGCTTCTGTTTATAAACTCCGATGTAATCTTTCTTTTCCCACAGGAATTCATCTTTTTCAGCAGCCGATTGTAAAGGTATTCCGGCAATTTCACCAAAGCGTTTTTCTATCTCTTCTCTAAACTTCTCAATTCCCCATTTATCAATCAGATACATCAGCCGCGACTTTTGCCGATTTGCCCGAAGTCCGTGGTCGCGGTAAACTTCTAAAATTGCTCGACTCAAAGCCACCACGTCTTCTGGTGGAACCCAAGCATTCATGGGAACTGAAGCTTCGTAACGTTTGGGTGAGAACATCCCGCCGACGATGACATTAAAGCCGATGGTGTCGTTTTTGTAAGCCGGGATGAAACCAATATCGTTAAGTTCGGCGTGAACTGAATTGTCACGACAACCTGCGATCGCAATATTAAATTTTCTTGGCAAATTCGTAAACTCTGGATTCCCTTTGCCCATATTAGTGATCATGTCCTGCACCATGCGACACAATCCCCGCGTATCGATCAATTCATCTGGATCGATTCCTGCTAAAGGTGAACCCGTAATATTACGAACATTGTCCACACCAGACTGAACCGATGTTAATCCAGCTTGTTCTAATTTTCGGTAGATGTCTGGTACATCTTCAAGGCGTATCTGTCGCAGTTGAATATTTTGCCGTGTGGTGATATCGGCGTTTCCCTCATCTCCGTAATGCTGCACAATTTCAGCCAAAACCCGCATTTGGTAAGCACTTAAAATTCCATTCGCCAGCCGCATCCGCAGCATAAATTTGCCTGGTGTCACCGTGCGGTAAAATAAACCCAAAACTCGCAACCGATAGTCTCTATCGGCTTCTTCCATCGCTTCCCAGCCAATCTTTGCTAAATAGTCTAGTTCTTGCTTTAATACCAGACCATCTTTTTCGGATTTAATCCTTTCAAATTTGTTTTGGGTTGGTGTTGCTTCGCCTGCATTTGTCAAATTTTCAGATGATTCGACGGTTGCTGGGGAGCCGTTCGCTTCCACCTGAGCTTTACCTACCTTTCCTGGTACTTCGGTTGCTTCCGTCATAAGTTTTAGCCTCGTTGCATATTATGTATGTAGCGAGTGCGCGACTCGCCTCAACAGCTATTTATCGGACAATCTAGCCAGATTTTTATCTAACCTTATGCCCTCTTATGCCAGGAATCGGTAGACTTTGCTACAGAAGATGCCTATTTCCTTAGAACCCACCTTTTGAAATATTTATAATTTTTTAACTCTTTCTTTTGGAAGATTGCTAAAACTCTCATTGGATGTCTGCTTCTCTCCCTCAGCGCCCTCAGCGCCTCGGCGGTTCGTTCCGCCAAAAAGGACTAATTTTTCACAAATTTCTACCAAGCTAAACTCGTGAAGAAAAAGCCGGGGATTTAGTGTCACAACGCAAATAACCTCCCTCAGATTTTTGGGCAGCAACAGGTACAAGTTTCACCGCACAAGCCTTTAATTCTGGTTGCAGCGAGTCGGGACAGGATATGTGATGAGTCAGGGCATTAGCTTCTGCCTTGTCTGCCCAAAGTGCGCCCCAGTGCATCGGGACAAAGACAGTTCCGGGGGAGATTGCTTTTGTTACTTTAGCTGGAAAACGAGATGTGCCGCGACGAGTTTGCACTTCCACCAAATCATTCTCCTGAACATCTAAATTGGCAGCATCGCGGGGATGAATCTCAATAAATGGATTCGGGTGCATCTGCTTGATTTTATCAATCCGTCCCGTGCGGGTTTGGGTGTGCCAATGGCCGTAAAGTCTGCCTGTAGTTAGGACAAAGGGATAGTCTGGATCTGGTGGTTCTGCCAAACCGCATGAATGGTATGCCCCAAAACGCGCCCGTCCATCAGGCGAAGGAAAGCGCCCATCTGTATATAACCGCTTCACAGCCGGGAGTGTAGATTGCTTTTCCTTTGGGAAGGGCCATTGTAGCGGGCCTTGTGCTGCTAGTCGTGCGTGACTGATGCCACTCATATCGCAGACGCGATCGCGTGTCACCTGAGCATATTCGTCGTAAACTTCAGCTGAGGTAGAGTAGGGAAATTTGTCGCCAAAGCCCAGTCGCAGTGCTACTTCCACAAAGATTTTCCAATCGGCTTTCGCTTCACCGGGAGGAGTACGAAACGCTTTACATAAAGTGACAACTCGCTCAGAGTTAGTCATTGTCCCAGTTTTTTCGCTCCACTGCGCGGCAGGAAGCAGGACATGAGCAAATTCGGCAGTTTCCGTGGGGTAATATGCGTCTTGGTATACCGTAAAAGGCGATCGCATTAACGCTGCCTTAGAACGTTCCAAATCGGGTAAACTCACAGCCGGGTTAGTTGCTGCAATCCAGAGCATTCCGACATCGCCAGTTTCCAGACCCGTGATGATGTCCCACGCCGCCAAACCTGGAACAGGCGAAATCTGTCCGGCGGGAAGTTGCCAAAATTCTTCTAATTCGGCGCGATGTTGGGGATTTTTTACCACTCTATACCCTGGTAGGATGTGGGAAAGTCCCCCAGTTTCCCGTCCGCCCATCGCGTTTGGCTGACCTGTCAGGGAAAAAGGGCCGCTCCCCGGTTTACCAATCTGAGCAGTCATCAGGTGCAGATTAATAATAGTCCGTACCTTGGCAGTCCCTTCCGAAGACTGATTCACGCCCATCGACCACATAGACAGCACCCGCTCAGAATCAGCCCAGTAGCGAGCAGCTGTTTCCAGTTCCTTTACGGATATGCCGCACCGTTTGGCGACAACTTCCGGCGGATAGTGTTGAATCACCTCAGCATAAGCCGGAAAATTGGAGGTGCATTCGTCAATGAAAAAAGTATCAATTCTGCCCCAACGCATCAACAGGTGGGCGATACCGTTGAGTAAATCGATATCAGTCCCTGGTTTTATCGCTAAGTGTAAATCTGCTGCTTCCGCTGTGGTAGTTTTTCTGGGATCGACCACAATCATTTTCACCTTGGGATTTTTCTTGTGGTGTTTCCGCAGGCGGTTAAAAATAATTGGGTGACATTCTGCCGTGTTGCTACCAATGATAAAGGCACAATCGGTTACATCTAAATCTTCGTAGCAGCAGGGAGGGCCATCGCTTCCAAAGCTCTGAGAATAACCCGCCACGGCGGAGGACATACACAGGCGAGAATTGGAGTCAAAATTATTGGTACCCAGACACCCTTTAAGGAGTTTCTGAGCAACATAGTAATCTTCTGTTTGCAGTTGTCCAGAGCCATACATACAGACGGCTTCTGGCCCTTGAGTCGAGAGAACGGTTTTAATCCGACTCGCCACACGATCTAAAGCTTCTTCCCAGGAGGCGCGGCGGAAGGGTTCGTCTAGGGAGTCGCGCACCATTGGATACAGAAGTCGGTCTTTGGACAGAGACTCGGCAACGGTTGCACCCTTGACACACACCATACCCTGACTGGAAGGGTGAGTGCGATCGCCCTGCACTTTCCAGATGGGAGTTCCTTGACTATCCCTATTTACTGCTTTACCTGGTTGTGCTGGAGGTGACACCTCCAGTCCGCAACCAACACCGCAGTAAGGGCAAAGGGTTTTTGTAGTGTCAGTTGTCATTAGTCTATAGTTTATTGCTAATTTAGCAGTCCTATTTGATGAAGAAAATGAACCGCAGAGGCGCAGAGGGCGCAGAGTTAGAGAAGCTATTAGCTATTAGCCATCCTTCAATTAGCCAATGACTATTCATCGTCATGAGCAAATCGGTTATACAGGAAGTCTAGGGCGTAGTTACGCAAGTTGTAGTATTCGGGATTTTCCATGATCTGGGCGCGGTTGCGGGGACGAGAGAAGGGAATATTCAAGACTTCGCCGATTTTCGCTTTTGGTCCGTTGGTCATCATTACTAACCGATCTGCTAAAAACAGCGCTTCGTCGATGTCGTGGGTAATCATTAAGACTGTTACCCGATGTTCCCGCCAAATTGTCAGGAGTTCTTCTTGTAATTCTTCTTTGGTGATGGCATCTAATGCGCCGAAAGGCTCATCTAAAATCAGAACTTTAGGGCGTATGGAAAGGGCGCGGGCGATCGCTACCCGCTGTTTCATCCCGCCAGATAGTTGGGTTGGCTTTTTGTCAGCGGCTTCGGTGAGTCCCACCATCGCCAAATGTTCTTTAACGATGGCGACTTTTTCTTTATGAGGTTTGTCTGGAAAGACGGAATCTACTGCCAAATATACGTTATCAAAGGCAGTCATCCAGGGGAGGAGACAATAATTTTGAAACACCATCATCCGATCTGGGCCTGGTTCGCGAATTGTCGCAGTTTGCAGGCGCACTTCTCCATGAGTCGGCTTGTTGAAACCTGACACCATGTTTAACAGTGTGGATTTGCCACAACCAGAGTGACCAATCAGGCAGATAAATTCGCCTTCGTAAACGGTGAGGTTTACCCCATCTAGAACGGTGCATGGCCCTTGGGCAGAAGGATAGACTTTGGAGACATTCTCAATTACCAAATACGGGTCGCGGTTGATTACCGGACTGAAGGCTGACGGCTGAGGACTAACTGATGAGGTGTTGCTGTTGTTTACAGTTTGCATGAGAAGGATGGGGGATGAAGGATTACTAATTGTTTTTGCCATCAGCCATTAGCTATTTACTAATAACTAATTGGTCGATGTTGATTTCTTCGATGGTGGTTGGGCGTTTAATTTTGACGCTGTTGAGGTATTGCAGGGGGTCGTCGGGGTTGAATGTCGTTCCGTCGAACATTTTGATCGGTTCGCGATCGCGTCCAATATCCGTCAGCCCTAATTCCCGTGCCGCTTGTCCATAAACGTCCACGCGCCGCACCCGTTCTGTAACGTCTAACCAGTTTTTCGGGAACGGAATAATCCCCCATCGTGCCAGCTGAGTCATCACCCATAGTCCTTCCTCCCGTTCTGGGAAGTTTGCCTTGTCAACAAAGAATTGGTTGTAACGCAACATCATCTCAGGTTCTTCGCCTGTCCCGCGATCGTAGGGGTCGATAAAGCCGGGACGAATATGTTCTGCGGCAGCACCTACATAATGAGGCTGACAAAGTAATTCCAGAATTTCTTCCCGATGCCGGTGGTCATCGCAGTATTCACAAGCTTCCAGCAGCGCTTTAATTAAGGCTACGTGGGTTTGGGGGTATTTATTTGCCCATTCTTCCTTGCATCCCAATACCTTCTCCGGATGTCCAGCCCACAGTTGCATATCTGTAGTGACGACAAACCCTAAGCCTTCCTGAACGGCGCGAGAGTTCCAGGGTTCGCCGACGCAGTAACCATCAATATTTCCAGCTTTTAGGTTGGCTACCATTTGCGGGGGCGGAACCACTGTGAGGTTGACATCTCGATCTGGATCTATTCCAGCGGAAGCCAGCCAAGAACGCAACATCAGATTGTGCATTGAAGCTGGATGCACTACCCCGAAATTGTAAACTTTGTCAGGATTTTGGGCGATCGCTCCTTTTAAGTCTGCCAGAGTACGAACGCCTTGATTGTATAATTCTTTACTTAAAGTAATTGCGTTGCCGTTGCGGGATAAAGTCAATGCTGTACAAATTGTTACTGGCGGCTTTCCCCCACCACCCAAAGTCATTGACATCGGCATTCCGGCGACCATTTGGGCAGCATCCAGCCGCCCCGTCCCCACACCTTCTGCGATCGCTTTCCAGCTGGGTTCGCGGTTTAAGGTGACTTCCTCTAACCCGTGTTTGGCAAAAAATCCTTTTTCCTTCGCCACCACCAAGGGGGCGCAGTCAGTTAAAGGAATAAAGCCAATTTCCAGATTTACTTTCTCCAACCCGTTGCGGGAGATTGCCATAGGTGCCTGTATCTGGCGCTTCTTGGCTTTTTTCTGCTGGTTGAGGAAGTAAATCATCTCGTTCCGCAACACGTAGTAGCTGGGATGATTCACCACGTCCATGCGCCTGCGGGGGCGGGGAATCGACACATCCAGAATTTGCCCGATATGCGCTTCCGGGCCATTGGTCAGCATCACGATTCGGTCTGATAGCAACAGCGCCTCGTCCACGTCGTGCGTCACCATAATTGAGGTAACGTGGCTTTCCTCGCAAATTTGCATCAATTTTTCTTGCAAACCGCCGCGTGTCAGTGCATCCAGCGCCCCGAAAGGTTCATCTAACAACAACACTTTCGGACGCAGGGCGAGGGCGCGGGCGATCGCGACCCGCTGCTTCATCCCTCCCGACAGCTGCCCCGGTCGTTTATCAGCCGCTTGCCGCAGCCCCACCATATCAATGTGATGCTCTACAATGCCTTTACGCTCCCCTCTCGGCTTATCGTGAAATACTTCATCTACCGCCAGAGAGATATTTTCCCGAACAGAAAGCCAAGGTAGCAACGAATAATTTTGGAACACCACCATCCGGTCTGGCCCCGGCGAAGTGATTTGTTTCCCCTCTAAAATCACACCTCCTCTGGTTGGTTTATCTAAACCAGCCACCATATTTAATAAGGTGGATTTGCCACAGCCAGAGTGTCCAATTAAAGATATAAATTCACCCTGTTTAATTTTTAAATCAACATTCCTAAGTGCTACATAAGTGCCACCGTTGGCAAGTGGGTAAATTCTGTCTACGTGGTCGATTTCTACAAAAGACATAGGAATTGGGGATTGGGGGATTGGGGATTGGGGGTTGGAGATTGGGGATTGGAGATTGGGGATTGGAGATTGGGGATAATTCTTACCTAGTCCCTATTCCCCAGTCCCCAGTCCCCAACCCCTATTTTTGTTCTTCTGGAACTACCATTGAAGCGATAAAAGCCACCATTCTATCTAGCAGCAGACCAACAATACCGACATACACAAGCGCGATGATAATTTGACTCATCAAAGAATTGTTGTAGGCATCCCAGATAAAGAAGCCGATACCCACACCGCCTACCAACATTTCAGCCGCAACAATCGCCAACCAAGACAAACCAATTCCAATTCTTAATCCCGTAAAAATGTAAGGAACTGCTGCGGGAAGTAGAATTTTCAAGAAATACTTTTGTTTAGATAGCCGCAATACTCTGGCGACATTTCTATAGTCTTGGGGTAGCTGCTGTACGCCTACAGTTGTGTTAATAATAATAGGCCATACTGAGGTAATAAAAATCACGAAGATAGCTGAAGGGTTGCTTTGTTGTAGTGCTGCCAGAGATATAGGCAACCACGCCAACGGGGGAATAGTACGTAACACTTGGAAAATTGGGTCTACAGCCCGATAAGCAAAATCATTAGCCCCAACTACAATACCTACAGTTATGCCAACTATCGCAGATAAAGAAAAGCCAATTGCTACCCTTCCTAAGCTAGCTAAAATTTGCAATGCCAAACCTTTATCTGTACCTCCGTTATCAAAAAACGGATTAATAATGTAAGGGTTCCAAGTATCACCAATCACTTGTATTGGCCCTGGCAAACCTTTAGAACCGGGAGGGCAGAGGAGTTGCCATACTAGCAGAAACAAGGCTAAAGCAACCAGGGGCGGCACAATATATTTAGCTTGCTTCTGAAAAAAGCTTGTCACTAACTGTTGAGGATTGTTAGTTTGCAGGCGGCGGTCAGCTTTAGCAGTCATTCTTCTTCCTAATTGTTGGTTATTAGTCATCAGCTAATTGCTAATTGTTTAAAAGCAATTAGCAATTAGCTATCCTTCAATCAGCCATTTATGCCTTTTTAATCTTGAGACTCTTCAAGTATTCTTCTGGCTTTTCGGGGTCAAACTTGACACCATCGAAGAACGTTTCAATACCACGAGAAGTGCTAGTAGGAATTTCTGCACTGGGAACACCAATCGCTTTAGCCGCTTCTTTCCACAAATCTTCGCGGTTTACTTTGTCCACGAGTTCCTTAAGATTTGTGTCAGCGGGAATATTGCCCCAGCGAATGTTTTCAGTTAAGAACCAGGTGTCGTGACTCTTGTAAGGATACGAAGCATTATCTGCCCAGAACTTCATCTGTAGAGGGCTACCCGTAACCGCTGGACGACCATCGCCGTAGTCAATATTGCCTTTAGAACGCTCGATAATATCTTTAGCTGGCACCTTGAACCACTTCGCCTGGGAGACAATTTGGCACATCTCCTCTTTGTTTTCTGCTTTGTCGCACCATTGCTGGGCTTCTTGTACCGCCATAAGTAACGCTTTGGCAGAGTTGGGATTTTTATCCACCCAATCTTGTCGCATGGCAAAAGCTTTCTCTGGGTGGTCTTTCCACAGTTCACCTGTCAGCAATGCGGTGTAACCCTGTCCTTGGTTAACCAGCTGGGCGTTCCAAGGTTCGCCTACGCAGAAGGTTTCCATGTTGCCCGTTTTCATATTTGCCACCATCTGTGGCGGTGGGATAGGAACAACGGAAATATCCTGGTTAGGATCAATACCGCCAGCAGCTAACCAGTAGCGCATCCATAGGTCGTGGGTGCCGCCAGGAAACGTAATCGCAGCTTTGAGGTCATTTTTACCACCTGCTTTGGCTTTAGCAAAGGCTTCTTTCAGCCCCTTGCTTTCTAAACCAACTTTTGCCTCTTTGTAAGTATTGGCAATGGAAATCGCCTGACCGTTGGTATTCAACCGCGCCAAAATGTACATCGGTACGGGTTGCTTGTTCTTGGTCTGACCCAAGGTCATGAAGTAAGGCATGGGGCTTAAGATATGCGCCCCATCAATACCACCACCTTGAGAGCCTATTTCCAAGTTGTCGCGAGTTACGGGCCAAGAAGCTTGCTTGAGGATTTCGACACCTGTCATGCCGTACTTATCGAATAAACCCTTTTCTTTAGCAATAATCAGGGGTGCGGAGTCGGTAAGAGCGATAAATCCTAACTTGGCGTTGGGTGTTTCTACTTTTGGTGCGTTAGCAGCTAGGGTGGTGGCGGGTGAGGAACCTGAACCACCTGTGGAGCTATTGGCGTTTGTGGAGGTGTTGGTAGGGCCAGAGCTACAGCCATGAGTGAGTAAAGATGCAGCTGTAGCTGCTCCTGCGGTGATGATGAATTGCCTTCTGGAAAGTCTAGTCATTTTGTTTGTTGGTTGTTGCTAATTGCTGACTAATTTTTGATTTCGGCTTTGAATTGCTGGATGAGTAAATCGCGCAATACTGGTTTGAGGTCTTCGCAGGGAATGCTTTTCTGGACGCAGGTGCCGAGTTCGGCTTCTTTACCCACTTTGCCGCCCATGTAAAGATCGACACCTTCAACGGTTTTGCCGTTTTTGCGTACCTTTGTCCCCATTAAACCGATGTCAGCGACTTGCGGCTGAGCGCAGGAGTTGGGGCAACCTGTCCAGTGAATTCGCACGGGTTGGGTTAGAGAAAGTTCTGCTTCTAGCTCCTGAATCATTGCCACGGCACGGTTTTTGGTTTCAATCAGGGCAAAGTTGCAGAACTGTGACCCTGTGCATGAAACAAGCGCTTTTGTCAAAGGTTGGGGACTGGTAGAGAATTTTTCTAAGAGGGGTTCGGCTAGGAATGCCTCCATCCTTGAGCTTGGGATGTTGGGGATGATGACGTTTTGTTCAACGGTGAGGCGAATTTCGCTGCTGCCGTAGACTTCGGCTATTCGGGCGAGGTCAAACATATCTTGGGCAAACAAACGCCCGACGGGAACGTGCAAACCGACGTAGTTTAAGCCGGGTTGCTTTTGAGGATATACGCCGAGGTGGTCGCGTTTTTCCCAGTCGATTTCGTCTTTTTCGACTGCTGGTTGCAGTGGTTTACCGAGATATTTTTCTACTAATGCCCGGAAATTTTCGAGTCCAAGTTCATCGATAAGCCACATCAACCGGGCTTTTTGCCGATTGGATCTGGGGCCTTGGTCGCGAAAAACTTCGAGAACTGCTCTGGATACATCCACAACATCTTCGGGAGGAACCCAGGCATTTAGGGGAATTGCTGCATCGCAGCGTTTTGCGGAGAAGAAGCCACCGACGAGGATGTTAAACCCGAAGGTGCCGTTTTTGAATGCGGGGACAAAGGCGAGGTCGTTGATTTCCGCGTGAACCGAGTTGTCGCGACAACCTGCGATCGCTATATTAAATTTTCTTGGCAGATTCGAGAAGGCTTTGTTGCCTTCCCCCTTACTGGTAATCATGTCCTGAACTTGCTGCACAAGTTCTCTGGTATCGAACAATTCATCCGCATCAATTCCCGCTACTGGCGAACCAGTGATGTTGCGAACGTTGTCCATCCCAGACTGGACGCTAGTTAAACCAACTTGGTTAAACCGATTGAAAATCTCTGGCAGATCCTCAATCCGGATTCCCCGCAGTTGGATGTTTTGCCGAGTGGTAATATCAGCATTGCCATCTTCGCCATACTGTTGCACGACTTCAGCTAACACCCGCATTTGACTAGCTGTGAGAATGCCGCTTGGCATCCGCAGCCGCATCATAAACTTTCCGGGAGTGACTGGTCGAAAGAACACACCCACCCACTTCAGACGGTGGTCACGGTCTGTTTCGTCCATCGCCTCCCAGCCAATGCGGGCGAAGTGTTCCAGTTCTGACTTTACTGCCAGACCATCTTTTTCGGCTTTAAATTTTTCAAACTTGTTCAGACTTGCTGTTGGCGTGGCTGTGCTTGTCATGGGTGTGTCCTCATTACTTAGCGCTCAACTGCCCCCAAACCGATTTCAGGTGTTTCGTCAATCGCTCGTTGATGATAAGTTATGCGGACTGAGTGAGGAAATTCGTATACAAAGTTACAAAATATTAATGTAAATGAAGTTTCTGCATAATTGTTATGCTAATTTGACATCAGCTCCTACTTAAGAAAGATTGATAAATAGGGCTGATTATGGTTATAAAGACTAGGAATTAGGGGATGGAGAGTGAGGAAAGAGAAGATATAAGATTTTTTAATTAATAACTGATAAATAATAACTTTCTTTTTACTACCTAATGTGTAGCAAATAAATACAGAAACCCTATTTAAAAGTTAGAATGCAGCGCTGTTTTGTACGATAAGCATTAGAACGGGTACAAAACTCGGCAAAATTAATGATCATACCGACTTCTGTGCTGACAGAGCTGCTCTGGGCCCTGCCTCAGCTGCGAACCCAAATGTATTTCAAGTCTTCCTTAACGGCACTCTCTCATGCTATGGAAGACCAAATTCTGGCATCTTCAGACAAGCATCTGGTGATTGCCAGCTTCCAGCGAGAGCGTTTCTATCGTCAGGAGGCTCATCGGTATCGACGGATTGCCGAACGAACGGATCAGGTATATGTGATGGCGGCACCGGAAGCATCCTTTACCAACGGATCGGGCTATTACGAAACTGTGGCTTTTGAGCCTGAGGACGGCTTGAGTAAAGAATGGCACTTAGTGGTGATAGGACAGCACTATGCCACCTGCCTAGTTTGTCGGGAAAGAACAGCTGAAGAAACGAAAGTCAAGAAGGAAGAAGCAAGAGGAGAAAAGTCCCGCCTGTCGGCTCCTTTGGAGATGGACACAGCCCGGCGATTTGAGGGAATTTGGACTTTTGATCGGCAAGTAAGCTGTACTGTTGCTGGATTATTACTGAATCGGATTTTACAGTATCGCCCGGAGTTGGAAGAGAAAATCGCTCAAGCGCAAAACGCTTACGGTATTGCTTCGGTGGCACAAGTTGTAGAGGTTGGAGAGATATTAACTCAAAATGCAACAGCCACCAACCCCGATCCGTTTGTTGAGTGCCTGCTGACTTACTTACAAGCTGGGCAGTATAAACTGCTAAAAGCTTATCGTTCTATTTCTGCTCAGGAACGCAAAGAGCGTTTAGTAAACTCGATTACCGCTGCCATTCGCAGGGGTAGCAATACAGGACAGCCGCTACATCCGGATGAAATTCTAGAAGTAGCGGTGCAGGAATTGGGTCAGGCTTTGTCTGCTTGTCGGTGTCTAATATATCGTGTCTCAACGGATACAGCTACGACAATTAATCATGAATTTTTGGGTGTGAGTGGTAGCGGGGATTCTCGACTTGTCTCTACGCTAGGTCAGACTTGGCCTTTGGAGAATAATCCTCTGTTTCAGGAAGTTGTACAGAAGCGAGAACAAGTGTATGTAACTGATACTCATACAGATTCTCGGATTGTCGGGGATGGGTTGAAATCAGGCTCTAATAGCCAGCTGCAAGCTATTGTGAGCAATTTTTCTATTTCTTCGTGGCTAATGGTACCAGTGCTGTATCAGGATCGGTTGCTGGGGATGGTGGAGTTGCATTATTGCGGCGGGACACCGTATGAGTGTGAGGAAGATGAACTGGAATTGGTGGAAGCGATCGCTGCTCAAATTGGCGGTGCTTTAATTCAAGCTGAGGCCTACGCTAACCTGGAAGACCTCAACCAGCAGCTAGAAGCTCTCGACCGCACCCGCAGCAATTTGGTCGCCATTACTGGTCACGAACTACGCACCCCTCTGTCTACCATCCAAGTCTGTTTGGAAAGTCTGGCAACCGAACCGGATATGTCTCCAGAAATGCGCCAGGTGATGCTTAACACTGCTCTCTCCGACGCGGAACGGATGCGTAAACTCGTGCAGGATTTCCTCACCCTTTCGCGGTTAGAAAGCGGTCGCGTACAATGGCATCCAGAATCGCTGGAGTTGCAAGAGTGCATTGACCTCGCCCTCAGCAGTATCCGCGCCCGTCGTTCTGATGGTCAATTGCCAGATATTCTCACAAAAGTCCCCGATTCCCTGCCTTTGGTAAGAGCTGATGGCGAGTGGCTGGTTGAGGTTCTTGCCAAGCTGCTAGATAACGCTTGTAAATTTACCACGTCTAAAGGAAAAATTACCATTAAGGCTCGCAGTAACGGTGGCTCTATGCTGGAAGTCACTGTTGCTGATACGGGACGCGGTATTGAACCCAATCGACTTGAGGCTGTTTTTGATCGGTTCTATCAGGAAGAAGGCGCTTTGCGGCGAACTACTACCGGTACTGGTTTGGGACTGGCAATTTGTCGCCAGATTGTCAGCGGTTGGGGTGGTGAAATTTGGGCTGAATCTGCTGGTAAGGACAAAGGCAGTAAGTTTCACTTCACCGTTCCCATCGTGGCAAAGCAGTCAATGGTTAGTAGTCAGTAACCGTTGGAAGGTTGGAATTTACACTTGCAACCTGCAACCTTCCAACCCCTGGACTAATGACGAACTGTTACAGTTCTTGACAGAGTGGCAATAGAGACGTTTGCTGGGTGATAGGATGCCCTAAAACGTTGGGAGAAAAATCTATGCCAGAAACGGTAGAGACTCTAACTGGACAAACCCCGATATTTGGTGGCAGTACCGGAGGCTTGCTAACAAAAGCCCAAACCGAAGAAAAGTACGCTATCACCTGGACAAGCCCCAAAGAGCAAGTGTTTGAAATGCCGACTGGTGGTTCTGCCATCATGCGGCAAGGCGAAAACTTGCTGTTCCTCGCCCGCAAAGAATATTGCATTATGTTGGGCGGACAGCAACTACGCGCCAAGTTCAAAATAAACAACTACAAGATTTACCGTGTCTTCCCTAACGGTGAAATGGAGTATCTGCATCCGAAGGATGGCGTGTTCCCTGAGAAGGTGAACCCCGGTCGTCCCTATGTAGGTAAGCAAGAACGCCGGCTAGGAGAGAATGTAGAACCTCCAAAAGTCAAGTTTAGCGGTCGTAAAACTTTCGAGGTGTAGCGTCCGTTTTTGGGGTAAATGTCGATAGTTTTGTGGCGCGGTACGCCGTTGTGCATAACTTTAGGCACATAGCTCCAATTGCCCTAAAAAATAAATAAAAAATAGTAGGGCTTACGCACGTCAACACGCTGTAGGAGCATGGCAATGCCATGCCCCTACAACAGAATTAGGGATTCACTAATTCACTGCGTAAGTCCAGAAATAGTAGGGTGGGCAAGAAAAAGGCAAACGGCAAAGGTAAAAAGGCAAAATTATTCATTTTTCCCTTTTTCCTATTGCTTTTTCCTTTTTAATGCCCACCCTATTTGTTTGAAAGGCTTATTGTGTTTTTTACACTTGAGGAACAATACCCGATAAATTTATGATTTTTCCTGACTTTACTCAATTTTCCGATTTAGCTAAAGAAGGCAACTTTGTACCTGTCTACCAGGAATGGGTAGCGGATTTAGAAACCCCTGTGTCTGCTTGGTACAAAGTCTGCGCGGGACAGCCTTATAGCTTTTTGCTGGAATCAGTGGAAGGTGGGGAGAATATCGGACGCTACAGTTTTTTGGGATGCGATCCGTTGTGGGTGTTGGAGGCGAGGGGAGAGAAGACTAGGCAAATTCATCGGGACGGGAATGCGATCGCATTTGAAGGCGACCCGTTTAAGGCATTGGCATATTGCCTAAAACCCTTTCACCCAGTGAAGTTACCTCAATTACCGCCGGGAATTGGGGGATTGTTTGGCTTCTGGGGATATGAATTAATTAACTGGATTGAACCTCGCGTACCGATTTATCCAGCTACTGAAGATGATTTGCCGGATGGGTTGTGGATGCAGGTGGACAATCTGATTATTTTCGATCAGGTAAAGCGGAAAATTTGGGCGATCGCTTATGCAGATTTGCGCGATCCTGATGTGGATTTGGCTACTGCGTACAAGTTAGCCGGCGATCGCGTTAAGCAACTGGTAAGCAAACTCCAGCTACCCTTATCCGGGAAAGACACAGTTTTGGAATGGACTCCCCCAACCGGAGAGGGGAGTGAATATACCAGCAACACTTCCCGCGAACAATACTGCGCCAACGTCCAAAAGGCAAAAGATTACATTCGCGCTGGGGATATTTTCCAAGTTGTACTTTCCCAGCGACTCTCGGCTGAGTATAGCGGCGACCCCTTCGCCTTATATCGTTCTCTGCGCTTAATTAACCCGTCGCCTTACATGGCTTATTTCAACTTTGGCGACTGGCAAATTATTGGTTCTTCTCCAGAGGTGATGGTGAAAGCGGATCTTTCTCCAGAAGGGAAAGCGATCGCTACCGTCAGACCAATTGCTGGAACCCGCCCGCGAGGTAAAACACCAAAGGAGGATGACAGCCTTGCCGAAAACTTACTTCAAGACCCCAAGGAAATTGCCGAACACGTCATGCTAGTTGACTTGGGACGCAATGACATGGGGCGCGTTTGCACCAGTGGTACAGTGAGAGTCGATCAACTGATGGTAATTGAGCGTTACTCTCATGTGATGCACATTGTCAGCAACGTTGTGGGACTCCTGGCCCCCGATAAAACTGCTTGGGATTTACTTAAGGCTTGCTTCCCCGCTGGGACAGTCAGCGGCGCGCCCAAGATTCGGGCGATGGAGATTATTAACGAATTAGAACCTTGTCGGCGCGGGCCATATTCTGGGGCTTATGGCTGGTATGACTTTGAAGGACAATTGAATACTGCGATCGCTATCCGCACGATGGTTGTGCGTCCCCAAGATGGCGGTAAACATACCGTTTCAGTTCAAGCTGGTGCTGGTTTGGTGGCGGATTCTGACCCGGAAAAAGAATATGAAGAAACTCTCAATAAAGCCAGAGGGCTTTTAGAGGCGATTCGCTGTTTAGCTATTAGTCAGTCCGTTGCTACTGGCTAATAATGCCAAATCCGTCTGTCCATAATCAAAGAACCCTACCCCCAACCCCTAGAGAGAATAACCGGGGAGGGGTTGGGGTGACTCTTCATGGCTGGTAATCAACTGGATTTGGCTTAGGCTACAGTTGCTTCATAACCACCGCTTCATACGGCACGACACCAGCTTTTTCACTTTTAAGACAGCGTGCCGCAGTCCGCGATAAATCAAGCGTCCTGGGGGCAATGTAGGGGCCGCGATCGTTGATTCGGACGATGGTAGCATCCCCATTTTTCGTATTTGTCACCTTGAGAAAGGTATTAAACGGTAGAGAGGGATGCGCTGCCGTTAATGCGTACTGGTTATACTTCTCGCCGTTTGCTGTTAAGCGCCCGTGGAAATAGTCTCCATACCAGGAGGCAAAACCTTCAAATTTGTCATCTGTGGAGACTAATCCGTGAAGTTGCGCCTGTGCTTTCACCAAGGTTAAAGGTGCAGCGCCCAAAGCGACGCGGAGATTATTCACCCATTCGATTGCCAATATTTCTCCATTGCGACCGAGATTGGATGCGATCGCTTCATCAATGGCAAACAACTGGTTATTGCCTAACCTCCCCCCAGGCATCCCATAAAACAGCATTGGTTGTACTTGTGAACCATCCAAATTGGGGTTTTGCAGAAGTTTCGCTACACGCTTGGCAAAAGCTTCAGCTTCAACTTTGTCGGGAATTTCGGCAATCAAATTTCCCTTCACCCAAACTTGAAACTGCTCGTGTTCTGTGGCTTTTTTGCCAGAAGAATTCTTTTTTCCCTTCGCCAATGACGGCCAAAATCCTCGCCGCTGACTGAGTTTAGAGCTGTTTAAATTCTCCCCGGCTTCACTTTTGTAGCGAGTCCGAACCACGGCAACAGGCGCAGGCTTTGGTTTTTCATTAGGCTCAAAACGAGCAGGCCAGTTTAACAAATTCTGCACGACCTGCATTATTCTTTGAGAAAAACTAATCTTTGATACTCTACTGCCTGGTACTTCAATCCATGAGGCAGATTTGGAAATGATTGTTGGTGTAAAAGGCGCAGATTCATTGCTTTGCTCTGACGCTGGAACACAGAGATCATTGTCTAACGCATCTATCCAGCGGATAGATTGAAGAGCCGATTTTACTTTGTCTTTGTTTGGTAGAGGCTCTCCTATTCCCGATCCAGCCTGAAAACCCAAGGTAGGCAAAACTGCACTAAATTTCTGAGAATGCAAGCCCCCTAAGTTGAATTGTGCCGGAAAAACTACGGGATTATAAGTTTCCAGGGGATTACCCACAGCCGACAAAACCTTGGACGGAAGAGCAGCCGACAAATAATCTGGTACCCTCAACAACGCCTGGTTAGACGATAAAAAGTAGCTGAACCAGGATGTCACCCAAAAAAGTCCGAAGAATGGCATGAGCAATTAAATATTTGGTTACAATGCACTCTGGGTAGCTAATCGTTACCCAGTATACATAACTCCAATAAGAGTATATCTGCTCAGTCCTTAATTGTACAGTCTAGCGCGATCCCAGCCTCTGGGTAACGTAATAGCGATCGCAACAACGCAACAATTTTTACCAAATATGGACAACCTCACCTTCTACATTGTGGATGTATTTGCTCTAGAAAAATACACCGGAAACCAGTTAGCAGTTTTTACCAATATCGGTGAACTTTCTGATGGTGAAATGCAACGAATCGCTAAAGAAATGAATTATTCAGAAACCACCTTTGTGATATCTCCAAATATTCGCGAAGGTGGTTATGACGTCCGAATCTTTACGCCGGAGCAAGAACTACCTTTCGCAGGTCATCCTACACTAGGTACTGCCTATATCTTGCAGCAGAAAATTATTAATAAACCAGTTGAATCCCTGAATCTAAACTTGAAAGTTGGACAAATCCCTGTAACCCTGCATTATGCTGAGCAAGCAGTTGAATGGTTATGGATGCAGCAAAAAGCGCCTGCTTTTAACCAAAACTTGGAAATAGATACACTTGCAAAAGTTTTAAATCTCGACTCAAGCGAGATAGATAACCGATTTCCAATTCAAGAAGTTTCCACTGGAGTTCCGTTTATCATCGTTCCATTGAAAACTCACTCCTCCCTAAAGCGGATCAAAATCAACAAAGATAAATACTTTGAGCTTGTAGATACCACTCAGGCAAAATCCATACTGGTTTTTTGTCCGGAAACCTACTATGCAGAGAATGACCTAAGCGTGCGCGTATTCGCTGATTATCTTGGGGTTCCAGAAGATCCAGCCACAGGAAGTGCGAATGGTTGTTTGGCTGGATATTTGGCGCAGCATTCCTATTTTGGAGAAAAACCGATTAATATCCGAGTGGAACAGGGATATGAAATTGGCAGACCTTCCTTGCTGTTGTTAAAAGCTGAAAAGAATGCTGATTCAATTGACGTATTTGTAGGGGGAAAGGTGATTATGGTAGCGAAAGGAGAATTTGTTTAATAATAGCCCCGACAAAGGGGAATCCTAGCTAAATAAACAAAGCCTACCTACCCAAGCTTTCAAAATATCGTTCCTAGGCTGCGGCTTGGGAATGAATAGGGAGGCCGAGACTCCTGATAACTACGTACCTAAAATTTGAGATTTGTATGAATATCATATTGCATATCACGAAGCGCGAACAATGGAAAGAAGCACAGTCAACAAAAATATATCGCGGCGATACTTTATACTCTGAGGGTTTTATTCATTGCTCAACACCACAGCAAGTTATTAAAGTAGCTAATAACTTTTTTCGCTACCAGACTGGTTTGGTTATCCTGTGTATTGAATCTGAAAAGGTAGAGCCAGAAATCCGATATGAAGGATTAGATGCAGGAGAGCAGTTTCCTCACATTTACGGTGCTTTGAATATCAGTGCTGTGGTGCGAGTCTTGGATTTTGAGCCTGGCGAAGATGGCTTGTTTACATTGCCAGCAGAAATTGAGTAGGATTAATAAGTTTGTAGGTTGTCTTAAGTCCGAAAGAAACCCAACATGAATTTGACTGGCATAGTTGGGTTTCCCATCCTCAGTCCCAACCAACCTACGCTACTCCTACTACTTTATATTGTGTACTTTCATCAGTTACTCTCGGTGAGAGAATAATATTTTGAATCTTCTATCTACACCGAGTCTTTCTTGAACTACGACAACGCTTGTAAATATCTTGCCCAACAGTATCCGCGCCAATTTGCCCGTTGGTTACTCTCAGTTGACACGGACGATATCCAGGTACTTAAAACTGAACTGAGTCTAGAACCAATTCGCGCTGATTCTCTAACATTTCTGCAAACCAGCAACCAAATCCTGCACGTAGAATTTCAAACCCTACCAGTATCTAATCCGCCATTACCACTGCGGATGCTTGACTACTGGATGAGACTTCATCGCCAGTACGGTTGTCACATTGAGCAGGTTGTCCTATTTTTAAAGCGTACTACCTCAGAAGTTGCTTTTACCGAGCAGTTTGAAGCTGTCAATACCAGACATCGCTACCGAGTAATTCGTCTGTGGGAGCAAGACCCCGCGCCACTCCTGGCAAACCCTGCGCTTTTACCTTTCGCCACTTTAGCTCAAAGTGACTCACCTAACACTTTACTAGAGCAAGTCGCCGCACAAGTCGCTAGGATTGAGTCACGCGAAGAACGAGCGAATCTGTCAGCTTGTGCTGGGGTTCTCGCGGGCTTGCGGTTTAACGATAATTTAATTCGTCAATTATTGAGGGAGGACATTATGCGAGAATCTACGTTCTATCAATATATCCACCAAGAGGGACGCCAAGAGGGAATCCAAGAGGGAGAGGTGGCGTTGCTACTGCGTCAGCTTACTCGTCGGTTTGGTACTATTACCCCTCAATTGCAAGAACAGATTCGTACTCTATCTATCTCCCAATTGGAAGATTTGGCAGAAGCATTTTTAGAATTTTCCAATGTAACCGATTTAATTAATTGGCTAGAGGTTCATTCCTCATAAGCACTCACAGGGGAGACTATTTTTGTCACTTAGTGGGAAAATCAGGAGGGATAGGAAATTGGATTTAAAAGAGCAGCTACATACACATCTTAAGCAGATAGTACGCGATCGCGATCCTTATCTGGCAAGTTCAGGACATTTTTATGTCCAGCAATACATCCGCGAACATTTGGCACAGTGGGGAACAGTAGAAACTTATGAATTCCAGATAAGGGGTAAAACCCATCAAAATTTAATCCTGAACTTACCAGCTAGTGCCAAGAATCAAAAACCACCGATTTTAATCGGCGCTCATTATGATGCTGTACCTGGAACTCCTGGTGCAGATGATAATGCTACTGGTGTCGCCGCACTGTTGGAATTGGCGAGAATTTTCGCGGCAGAACCAATAAAATATCCAATGCAATTTGTGGCATTTGATATGGAAGAATACGGCTTATTGGGTAGTCAGCAATATGCCGCTGATTTGAAGAAACAAGGGCAACCAATACGATTGATGCTGTCTTTAGAAATGCTGGGATATTGCGATTCTACGCCTGGTTCGCAACGCTATCCGGCTGGTTTAGAACGCTTTTACCCGAATCGGGGTGATTTCATTGCTTTAATTGGCAATTTAACGGCAATTCCTGACTTGATTCGTCTTAGCAGTAACATTCGTAAAGTTGGCACGCCAGCTGAGTGGTTGCCTGTTCCGAATAGAGGTTTAATTGTCCGTCAGACGCGACTAAGTGATCATGCTCCTTTTTGGGACAATGGTTATCGGGCGATGATGGTGACGGATACGGCTTTTATGCGAAATCCGCACTACCATCAGACAAGCGATCGCATCGACACCCTCGATTTAGACTTCCTCACCGGAGTTTGTCGCGGTTTAAGCGAGGGTATTCGCCGTCTGTAAAGGGGGAATAATTTTTAACGCAAAGGTAATCGCAAAGGGACGCACAGAAAAATTCTACTTTGCGTCCCTTTGCGTTTTATTAAACTAGCGCGTAAACTTTAGCTTCCCACGGGAAAATTGGCTCTTTCCCAGCCCATTCTCCGGAAACCATGCGTTCTTGCGTTATTTCTTTCCACTGCTTGCCAGGGGGTGTTGCCGGCCAATTTGGTACAACATACTTAGCGTTAGGATTATTAGGATCGGGCGTGCCATATTCAGAAAAATTCGCTACCACGACTACTACGTTATCGTCTTTACCTCGCTGCCAAACAATAACGCGCTTACCTTCATTGAAATCGACATGAATAAAGTTAGTGTCGTTTATTGCTAATGCGTCAGAAGTAGTGCGGAACTTTACTAATCTGGAAACGTAGCCGAAAATACGCTTTCGCCAATCATCATCCATGCGGCTGTAGTTAACTGGATCAACTTGTTTTTTATGGTCATCTGAAGTAGACAAGTCATTTTGATCGGCAAATTCATCTCCTGCTAAAATCATCGGAATTCCTACAGCAGTGAGAAGACAAACAAAAGCTAATTTAATACGATTTTCTGTGTCAAAAACTCCATTGTTAGTCAAGTAGCTGTAAATTCGCTCGTTTCCAAATCCTCCCACATCATGAGAAGTTAGATAGTTAACAGCTTGCGAACCATCTGTAAAACCTAAGTTTCTACAATCAATGAGTTTCCGGACACTCCATTCAAAGCTGGGTTCATCAAAAGCACTATTTCCTAAAATTACCCGGCGGATAATCTGCTTAAACTTTTCGTTCCACAGCCCATCGAGACGATTTTGATAAACTAAATCCAGAGGTACGCTTAGTTCTTCACCAATTACAGTAAATTTATCGCCCTTTCCGCCTCGTTCTTGCCAAAGCGATCGCGCATAGTCTTTGAATTCTTGTAAAAAGTCATAATTGGCAACATTATTAACACTATCCAGCCGTAAACCATCCACACGGTAATAATCTATCCAGTGGGCAATGTGGGCTTTCATGTATTCACGCGCCGGAACAAATCGGGAAAATTTGCCTGTAAGTGGGTGATAACCTTCTACCCAATAATTGTATTTAAACAAATCCCCGCCAAATCCATCCCGGTTTCCTTGTTCGGGATCGCCGCTACCAAACTTGATGTAAAAATCCAGAAAATTGACGTTGTGGTAAGGATTGTTGCGCGAAAAAGCCATCACAACATCAAGGAAAAACCGCACTCCATACTGATGACAAACTCTGATTAAATCCGCTAAATCGATAGAAGCGGTGGGTGCATTCTGACTATCCGGGCGACCTAAATCAAAATCTGCGGTGAAATAGTTAGCTGTACCATAGCCCCAATTTGTTTTATCATCGCTATCTTGCGGTGGCAAAAGTTCTAAAGCATTGACACCCAATTCAACTAAATGGGCATGACCTTGCTGAAGTTCTTCAACTCCAAGAAAACTAGGCGCGATCGCTTGTTTTTCTACTAGCGCCAGTACATCGCGAAAAGTGCCATTTCCTTCGGGAATTTCCCCATCCGAATTAATTTTAGTCCAGCGTGTGGGCAACTCGTAAATAACTAGCCGATTATTCGGTTGCAGCTTTTCTGTAGTATCTCCTTGCCAATTCGCAGTTTGCCCCTCTGGATCGCACGGAATCAGCATTCCATCCTGATAAAGTATTACACTGGCTGGGTCTTTACTACCTTCTCCTGATAATCCCTTCGGAGCAATAAAACGCCGATCAACTGTGTAAGCTGTGGGATCGGTGCAATAATAAATTTCATTTTTACCATGATAAGCATCGGTATCGCGTACTTTGAACCAGTAAAAGTACACTTGTCCTTTTTTTAAATTGCAATCTGCGGCTGGTATTTCCCACACTTCGGGAAATTCTTTCGATTGAATGAGGTCGAATTCTTGAAAATTTGCAAATTCATCTGAACTATTTTTTTGAAAATTGCCGATGTAAAGCGTTGGTGGTGGGTCAATTTTTCCTGGTCGCAACAATACAAAGTGAGTCTGTTTGCGGTTCAATAAATCTGGAAGCATAATATACACCTCTTTAAGAATTTGGTGAGTTACGGAGGTTGCTTACAAGAGAGTATTATGCTATTCCGGATAAAAGTTAGTATGGTGGGTGTTACCCATCATATCAAGCCCGATCTTCAACCCATAATCTCTGTAGAGTGATTGGAGGAACCTCGCGTAAGTTTCATTAAGGTGTGAGTTGGGTTGCGCGATCGCTTAACCCAAGCTACTATTTATGGCTATTGCAAGCAAAACGACTCCTAAAACAAAATATCATCATCCGCCTCATCTTGTTCTTTTTCTCTGAAATTCAGCCGTGAGGTAATGCTTTTCTCCTCTTGTATCGGCAATCCATCTGTTAAGCCTAATTGTTTTTGTAAATTTTGCGTCAGCGTTATCGGAAAATCTAAGTTGATACCTCGCTGTTGTGCAAATTTTGCCAACTCGTCAAAAGATACTTTTTTAGTAGTTTTCTCATAGCTGGAGAGTTTAAAATAATCGCTTTCTGCTAAATTCTGTGCCTGCATTGCTGCTTTAATTCGGTCTTTAATATGGTTAATTTCTGTATCCAGCGATTTCCAATCATGCTCAATTTCTCGATAGCGTTGACCGAGTGCTGTTAAATCTTCATCTGATGGATTTGGATTAATTAGCTGAGTTAATTGCAACAGCCGATGATGTACGTGAGCCAGATAAACTGGATCCATTTTTGCATAGTGTAACTGGCTTTTTGTCAAAGGTCGCTGTCCCCAATCGCTTTGGCTTTGGGTTTTGTCCACATTAGGAAAATAACATAGGTTTTCTGCCAAGGTTTTCAGTTGCAGATTCGGGGCTGGTAGCAGATAGTAGGGAATTGTTTTGGCTATTTCTAAAGTGCAGATTACATTTTTAGCTTTAGTTTTACCCAAAAACTTTAGGTCAAAGCTGGAATTGTGAAACACCTTTTCAATCGCCGGATTTAACATGATTTTTTCTATAAATATATCGGCAATATCCGGGTATTCTAAGATATCTAAGATAAAGACGCGATCGCCACTCAAATCTGTGGATTCATCTAATACCTGAATCAGAGATAATCTCGGTTTTTTGGTCTTGTAGTCAGCAACTTCTGTATCAACCCAGAGAGTTTTCGCCTGAGTATATGCTGCAATCTGTGAACTGATATCGTTAGGGTTGGTGATATATGGCATTGCCGGAAGGAGTGGATATTAAATGTCAGATTAAACCAATGAAAGCAAAATCCTAGTCTAATGACGCAGATTGCTTATTTATTCAATCGGGAAATATATGTATCTTAATCGCAGTTTGGCTGTTCTACTCCTAATTTAGTGTTAGAACAGCCAGCAATTTAACCTTAGCGCCAGAAAGAGGCTGAATTTAAAGCGCATTCAGCTTAATAAACCCACTAACTCCGCCCTAAAAAATCGCCCTACCTCACAGCGTCTATGAGGTAGGGCGATTTTTTAAAAGCAAACTTCAGTTTAACAGGCGGATTCCGCTTTATGCAGGCTGGTATCCAATATCACCAATGTCACCCTGGGCTGTATTTCTCGCCATCGCTGGTTGTCCATTTACTAACGCCACCGCTTGGCGTAATGCGTCAACACGATTCCGCACCAGATGATCTCGTGGGATGAAGCAAAATCGCATCGTCTGCATCGGTAATCGTCTTCACATCTTGAGATTGCACACTCGACAAACGTTCGATTGTCAAGATATTGGCAATGAACATGGCAACGCCGACTGCCACAATCAAGTCAACAAACACAGTTAGAAGTAACACGCCGTACATGATCAGTGAACCCTTGACGGAAACCTGATGTGAGCGTTTCAGGAAACTCCAGTCCAGAATATCCATCCTGTTCCCTGTTTAACAAGGCGGAACTGGATACTATTAAAAGCCTCGCCATTGATGGAGGGTTGGGACGATAAAATTTTCTTGATCAATGACCTCTGAGCAGCATTTTACAAATCGCTTAGGATTGCTATAGAAATCCTTTTATTTTGAGGAGCAATAGCGATGAATACCACCTTTGATAACCGCTGGCAATTCTGGATCGATCGGGGTGGTACGTTTACTGATATTGTGGCGCGTCGTCCCGATGGGCAGTTGGTAATTCATAAGCTGCTGTCGGAGAATCCGGAACGCTACGCTGATGCGCCTGTGCAGGGAATTAGGGATATTTTGGGTATTGCTGCTGATGCACCGATTCCCTCCCAACAGATTGCGGTGGTGAAGATGGGAACGACGGTGGCAACGAATGCGCTGCTGGAACGCAAAGGCGATCGCACTCTCCTAATTATCACCAAAGGTTTTGGCGATGCCCTCCGCATTGGTTATCAAAACCGTCCCGATATTTTCGCCCGTGACATTGTACTGCCAGAGATGTTGTATGAGCGAACGATCGAGGTGGAGGAACGCTACAGCGCCCAAGGGGAAGAGCTAATTCCGCTGGTAGAGACGTATGCAACGTCTCTTCAACAAGCATACGATGACGGCATTCGGTCTTGCGCGATCGCATTCATGCACGGTTATCGCTACCCGGAACACGAGAAACAAGTTGCAGCATTGGCGCGAAAAATTGGGTTTACTCAAGTCTCGGTATCTCACGAAGTCAGCCCGTTGATGAAGTTGGTGAGTCGCGGCGATACCACTGTTGTTGATGCTTATTTGTCGCCCATTCTGCGGCGATATGTGGATCGAGTTGCAAGTCAGTTGGGTAGTACGGGCGGAAACAATATATCTGGGTTAACCTCTCCCCAACCCTCCTATGAGGAGAGGGGCCACTCCTCCTTTCCTAGTAGGGAAGGGGGAGAGGGGTTAGGTTTGCCCAATCCAAACAGTAGTCGGCTTTCCCCGTCCTTACAATTTATGCAATCCAACGGCGGGCTTGCGGAGGCTAAAGCTTTTCAAGGTAAAGATAGCATTCTCTCTGGCCCTGCTGGGGGAATTGTTGGGGCGGTGCAAACAAGCCGGATGGCGGGATTTAACAAAATTATCAGCTTTGACATGGGTGGTACTTCCACCGATGTCGCCCACTACGCAGGCGAATATGAACGCACCTTTGAGACGGAAGTTGCTGGTGTGCGTCTGCGAACGCCGATGATGGCAATTCACACGGTTGCTGCTGGTGGTGGTTCGATTCTGCAATTCGATGGATCGCGATATCGGGTGGGGCCAGAGTCAGCTGGCGCGAATCCTGGCCCTGCGTGTTATTGCAAAAGTGGCCCGTTAACGGTGACGGATTGCAATGTGATGGTGGGTAAGTTGCAATCTGCATTGTTCCCGAAGTTGTTTGGGCCAAATGGGGATTTGCCACTGGATGCAGAAGTGGTGCGGCAAAAGTTTACTCAACTAGCGGTGTCTATTGGGGACAACCGGACACCGGAGGCGGTTGCGGCTGGATTTTTAGCGATCGCAGTCGAAAAGATGGCAACTGCGATTAAAAAAATCTCTCTTCAACGTGGTTACGATGTGTCGGAATATACTTTGTGTTGTTTTGGCGGTGCTGGTGGGCAACACGCTTGTTTGATTGCTGATGCGTTGGGGATGAAGCAGGTGTTTATTCATCCTTATGCTGGGGTTTTGTCTGCTTATGGTATCGGTTTGGCTGATGTGCGAACTATTCGGGAACGGGCGGTGGAGGCGAAACTGAGTGAGGAGTTGGCGTTAAGTCAGGTTTTAACTCAGTTGGAGGCGCAGGGGAGGGAGGAAACGAACCGCAGAGGCGCTGAGGACGCTGAGGAAGAGAAGGAGGAGGTTTTTTGGAGGGTGCATTTGCGGTATGAGGGAAGTGATTCGTCTCTGGTGGTCGATTTTGGGGATGTTGGGGCCATGCGGGGGCAGTTTGAGAGGGCGCACCGTCAGCGTTATGGTTTTGTTGTCCCAGAGAAGGCGTTGATTGTTCAGTCGGTTTCAGTTGAGGTAGTGGGTAAGAGTCAAGTTCTGGAGGAGTCCGTTATTTCGCGTACTTCAGAGGATGCACCTGTGCCGCTTGATACTGTGCAAATATATGCTGCTGATGCGTGGCACTCGACTCCGGTGTATCAGCGAGAAGATTTACAACCGGGAGACTGTATTTCTGGCCCTGCGATCATTATGGAAGCAACGGGGACGAATGTGATTGAACCTGGTTGGCAAGTAGAATTAAGCGATCGCAATCATCTCATTTTGCAGCGTTGTGCCGATATCAATCCAAAATCGAAGATCCAAAATCTAAAATCGCAAGATCCGGTGATGCTGGAGATTTTCAATAATTTGTTTCGCGCGATCGCTGAACAAATGGGCATCACTCTACAAAACACGAGTTCCTCAGTTAACATCAAGGAACGCTTAGATTTTTCTTGTGCTATTTTTGACCAATACGGGCAGCTAGTCGCCAACGCCCCACATATTCCCGTGCATCTGGGTTCAATGAGTGAAAGTGTTACAAGCCTTATTGCAGCGCGTGGCATCACTCTCAAACCCGGCGATGTGTTTGCATCCAACAATCCCTACAACGGCGGTACTCATCTGCCGGATGTAACAGTTATTACACCAGTTTTTGCTGATGCCACTCTCCCCCTCTTCTACGTCGCCTCGCGGGGACACCATGCAGACATCGGCGGTATCACTCCCGGTTCCATGCCTCCCAACAGTACAAGTGTAGAAGAAGAAGGAATTTTACTAGATAACTTCCAGCTAGTTGCTGAAGAAATATTTCGGGAAAAAGAACTAATCGAAGCGCTTTCGCAAACGTCTTATCCAGCAAGGAATATAACTCAGAATATTGCAGATTTGCAAGCACAAATTGCGGCAAATAAACGCGGCGTGCAGGAACTGCAAAAAATGGTAGAACACTACAGCTTAGAAACTGTACAAGCTTACATGGGCTTTGTGCAAGATAATGCTGAAGAATCAGTGCGTCGTGTTATTGAGGTTCTAAATGATGGCAGTTTTACCTATCCTCTGGATAATGGTAGTGCGATTCAAGTTGCCATTACCATCGACAAATATACTCGCAGCGCTAAGATTGATTTTACTGGCACTTCTCAACAGCAAAATACCAATTTTAATGCTCCAGCAGCAGTGTGCAAAGCAGCAGTTTTATACGTTTTCCGTACTTTGGTAAATGACGATATTCCTCTAAATGCTGGTTGTCTCAAACCTTTAGAAATCATCATTCCCGAAGGTTGTATGCTGAATCCGCGTTATCCTGCTGCTGTAGTTGCCGGGAATGTGGAAACGTCGCAATCTATAACCGATGCGCTGTACGGTGCGCTGGGCGTGCTGGCAGCTTCCCAAGGGACGATGAATAACTTCACCTTTGGAAGCGATCGCTATCAATATTATGAAACAATCTGCGGCGGTTCTGGTGCTGGCGCAGATTTCAATGGTACTGATGCTGTACAAACTCACATGACAAATTCCCGCCTCACCGATCCAGAAGTTTTAGAATGGCGCTTTCCCGTTCTCCTAGAAAGTTTTACTATTCGTTCTGATAGTGGTGGTAATGGACATCATCGCGGTGGTAATGGTGTTATTCGTCGTCTGCGTTTTCTCGAACCAATGACAGCAGGAATTCTCTCAAATCATCGCCTTATTTCACCCTTTGGCTTGCACGGTGGTGAAGCGGGAGAAGTAGGCAAAAATAGCGTTGAACGCGGTGATGGAACTGTAGAAAAGTTAGGAAGTACATCTGTTGTGGAAATGCAAGCTGGGGACGTATTTGTAATTGAAACCCCCGGAGGAGGAGGTTATGGAATTGCCAAGAATATGTAACGTATAATTAGTAAATAACAAAAACCACACTTATCTTTTAATAAGGAAGCTAAGCTATGACTCAAACAAAACCAACTCGTTCTCGTGGTAGAGACAGATTATTCCCAAAATACACAATACCGCCAGAAGAATTGGCCAAACACGAAGCTGAAAAAACGCTCTTCTCAGCGTTATCGAGAGATTTTTGCACAAGTCAGTCCTCAATTGATCAACGAACATTACAACTGGTTCATTGTTATTGAGCCGAACAGTGGCGATTATTTCGTTGATATCGATGAAGAAATAGCTGTTCAAAAAGCTCGTCATAAATACCCTACTGGCATGATTGGAATCATGCGCCTTAGTGAAACCGGAACTTGTGGCAAGATATGATTCCAGGCAATTTCAGTGAGATTGGCGAACTAATTTTTGAAATTGATTTAATTGCAGATGATGGAGAAAGATTACCCATTGAAGTGTTATTGGATATAGGATTTACAACGGGCTGGTTAGCACTTGATACTCAAGATGTCCAAAGTCTAGGATAGTTTAAGGTTGAAAGTGAACGAGCTATGCAACTGGCACGAGGAGAGGAGTTTTTGATATATATGAGGGAAGAGTTGTAATAGATGAAGTTGAGTACATTATCCCAGTTTTGGCAGGGGCAGGAATTGGTGAACCTCTAAGCTGTTCAGCATTTAAATAAAGTATAATCCGGAAGTAAATTTAGTCTAACAAGTGAAAGATGCCAGCGAAAAATTATCTCAATCAAGAGCAAGTAGAGAAACTACAAAAAGCATTAAAGGAAGAGGATAATGGACATATCCGAGA